>NZ_JABMEG010000001.1:2786587-3483234 GCF_013179735.1 Permianibacter fluminis
GAGCAAGCTGCTTGCGTGCGCCGCAAAGAAAACACAGCGCTTGCTTACGATTACGCTGCGCTAATCGTACCGACGTGAACTCGCCATTTTTCGACGTTCACACCCTTCACCAAAAGCCACAGGCAAAGGGACGCTTCGCCTATCAAAATCGGAACAAAGATGGCGGGCGAAATATGATTTGCTAGCGTAGGGAAAAAGAACTCCGAAAGACAGGCAATGAGATAGCTCAGGCCTGCCAGTTGCAGTAACGCACCTATCAGCTTTGGTAAATAGCCTGATCGATAGATCAGGTAGCCGTTGAGTAGGCAGGCGAAGGCAAAAAATATCAATGCGATATTGAAGGCGACGTTGTGGGACCGGAACGCAAGATTCGCCAGAACCTGTAGCTGCGCGGGTTCGAATGCCGTTTGGTAGCTGGCGCTCGTGAGTGTGGGCATGACGAGCAGGAGGAATAGCTTGCTGATGGCCTCAACCGCAAGCGATATCAAACCGAATAGTACAGAAAGCAACACCAAGCTCTTGTTGACCGGCCGGAGCAAGAGATACTCAAGCCACAACTGGGGAATGGCCAGTATGACGACGAGCAAGTTGGCGGCTGCGCCGATGGTCCACAGCTCCGGTGATGCCATGATGTTCTGAGCCGACGTGGCGGCATCCCCCGGCACAATCAGTTTGTTGGTTATGAACCCTTCTGAAAAACCGCCCAGCAAGATGATCGCCAGATATATCGCACCACACAGGCGGGCATAGCGTTGCGGCGAGGCTTCGATGGTGTTTCGTGTCATTGCTATGTCACTCCTGCTCTAGTCTGCAGCGCGCGCGTCGCACTTGTTTGTGGCCACTTTGTTTCGCTGCCGCCTCGTATTGCGGTCTTTTGTAGGACGGCATTTGCCGTCGTTATTTCCACCGGCTTCCGGGCGCTTTGAGGTAGTGCGCGTAGACATAGCGCCACGGTATGGCGAGGTACACCAGAACGACCATTGCAATCTCAAACACTCTGGCTGCGGTAGCCTCGTCGAGTGTGCCTGCCCACCATTGCGGTAGCGGAACCAGAACGAGCCAAAGCGTCTTCCAGAGCAACTCCCACATCAGCACGGGCAGCATCTGCAGCGGATAACGAATGCCGAGCGCGGACAGCAGCGAAAATGCCACCAGCATGCAGACGATGACACTGCTGGAATAATTCCAGGGCTGCGCGTGGTGGAAAATATCAGGCCACACCACAGTGGCGAGCCCGACTGTGATGAGCAGGTACAGTGCGCGCAGCACGTAGAGGCGCAGCAGCGAGACATCATTCATTTCTTTCGTCCGATTGGTGGTAAAGCAAATTGGAACAGGGTGTTGGCCGGCGTCCTGCGGTATGACGGGTGCGGGACTTAATCTGCGGGTTCGCCCGCGTCAGCCTCGCTAGCGTGATCATCCTGCGGCGTGCCTTGCAGAAACACCAGAATGTCGCCGGGCTGGCATTCGAGCGCAGCGCAGATTGCTTCCAGGGTGGAAAATCGGATGGCTTTGGCTTTGCCGGTCTTGAGAATCGACAGATTGGCCATCGTGATGCCGACGCGTTCTGACAGCTCGGTGAGCGTCATGCGCCGTTCGTACAATTTGTCGTCGAGGCGAACGATGATGGCCATGATTCAGACCGTGCCATCAAGGTCGGCGCGCAGATGGGCACCGTGATCAAACACTCGGGCGAGCACAAACAGCAGCAGCACGGCGAGCCATGGCGCGAATGAAAACCCGACGTCGATGTTATTGATGGATGGCACAAACTGGGCGGCGCTCCAGACCAGACCGGCGACACCGACACGCAAGCCTTCGCCCGCCAACACCCACCACGCGATTCGCTGCAGGCGTTGCGCATTGCCGACAATGAAGGGGTCGCCACTGCGAACCGTTTCGACTATGGCCTGCAGCTCACGCAGCACGCGGTGAATGGCATAGGCGCCAGCCAAGCCGAGCACGACAACACCACGCAAGGTGGCCCGAACCTGCCAGTGCTCACCGCCATCCAAGCCGATCAGGGCATCGAACAGGAATTTCGGATAGGCCAGGGTGGCAACCAGCAAGAGGCCGATGGCAGCGGCATACAGGGCGTTGAGGCCAATGAGGCCGCGGATCGCCAGACGGGAGAGTGCGAGGGCATTGCTTGGGGGATTCATCAGACCGGCTCCTGCAAATATCGTATTGCGATATAATACACATCGATAATCGATATGCAAGGCCCTCGTATTGCCGCTTCTGGTACTGGCGACCAGTAAACGACCAGACAGCTGACCCTCGTTGCACGATATCCGCTTGGTCGTCAGGTGCTTTTGTTGGCCAAATAGCCAGCCCGCTCTTCTGGCTGGTCGGTCGCGTGGCCGCACCGGGCAAACTGACTGTTGCGGATGCGCTGGGCTATGGAGATTTGCTGCGCGTTGCGCGGGTTTGTCACTCGCAAGTAGTGCACGCGCGGATTGCGCAGACGGCAGCGACGCTGCAGACTCCGCTGCCAATCGCCAACGGGCCCGCCGTCAGGCCGATGAACATAAAGCGAACACAACGAGGTCAAGAATGAGCACTTTCGCCGACGACATAGCAACGTTCAATGGCATCTACAAGCTGCCGGTCAACAAAACACCAACCACCGAGATCGGTGTGCCGCTGGTCGATCGCCTGAAGGCGTTCAAAGACATCCTGATGGAAGAAGTGCACGAGATTGACGAGATCATCGAGGCACAGCAGGACGGCAAGCCGGAACTGGAAGTGCTGACCATGCTCGCGGATCTGCTCGGTGACGTGCAGGTGTATTGTGCGTCCGAGATGGCCAAGTTCGGTTTGCCGCTGGATGAGGTGCTGGCCATTATCATGCAATCCAACTTCTCCAAACTCGGTGCTGATGGCAAACCCATTTACGACGAGCGCGGCAAAGTGATGAAAGGGCCGGGCTACTGGAAGCCGGAGCCAAAGATTCAGGCGCTGCTGGCGTCTTTGGCCGAGCGCTCTGTGTAACGCGAGATAGGATTTTCGTAGGGTGCGTCTTGACGCACCGTTTGCTGGAACGGGAAATGTAAAATGGCGGGTCTGCCGCTGCTGCGCATCCTGCGAGCAAAGGACGTGCACAGCCGCTCGCGGCATTCGTACATTCTGTATAGCATGACCCGCCCCACGTCGGCCGTTTTCGTTGAAAGGAAAAAATAATGAAAACTTTGGATGATTTGCAAAATGATATGCGCACCGCCTTTCTGGATGGTGCGCCGGGGATGCTGGTCTCTGCCACCGTCTGGATCTCCGCTGCCATGGCTTTTTTGCGCATCGGCGCGGAGCAGGGGATCTGGACCTTGCTGATCGGTGGTGGCTTGATACACCCCGTTACCACGATTGTATTGAAGCTGATCGGCCAAACGGCAAAAGCAAGCCAAGGCAATCCGCTCAACGTTCTGGCATTCGCAAGCACCATTTGGTTGATCGTCTGCTGTGTGCTGGCCTATGGCTTGTCGCGAGCAAATGTCGCTTGGTTCTTTCCTGCGATGATGCTCACCATCGGCAGTCGCTTTCTGATTTTTCATACGCTCTTTGGCCTCCGACTTTACTGGTTTTGCGGTGGCGCGTTGATTGTTGCCGGCTATCTTTGCGCTGCTTTGCATATGCCGCCTGCGCTGACGGCATTTATTGGTGGCGGGCTGGAAGCGACGTTCGCGGTCTTGCTGCTTGTTACCAGACGGCGGATAGCTGCGGCGGTTTGATCATTCAACACTCGTATTGAAGTAGGTTGCGCTGAGGCAGGAGGCCCAACAATCCCTTTCGGTCCCGCACCGTGATTGTTGGGGGTTGCAGCTCAATCTACAGGCCTGAGCGATTGAGAGGTTACGCTCGGCGCAAGGACCCGAACGGGTAGCGGCCCTCTGAGGGGCGGTGCCACCGCTACCTATTATCAAGATGAACTGGCGCTGAACGATCCCTTGTTCCGTATTCTCCCTAGCGTGCTCAGCTGGTCACTGGAATATTTCGATTAGGTGCAGGCGTTCACACTCCCGCAATTTTCTTGCCCGGGGCTTTCGCCTATCATCATTCCTTGCCAGGATCGGCAGCCAGTTTTGATCGGTGCTCAGTGGTTTCTGCCAGTTCACCACCCGTTATCTACCAACAAGGATGTTGTCTCATGCCAGTTTTTGTTTCCCCATCGATTTATCAGTCCGCCTGCTTTCACCTGCCGTCGAAGTCGCCTACAGCAGTCAAGCGGATTTCGCAGCGCTCGCGCCTCATCATGTCGTTCGTCGGTTTGATCATGGGTTCGGCGGTGGCGACCGCTGCCGGCGCTGCAGACAGATGGGTGCAGGTGCATGCCGATTTCACCTATTCGCGAACCTACAACTTTGCCCGGCAGGAACCGAACTACTCGGAGAAGTCCCAGTTCACCTTCAATATGAATGGTGCCGTTGATCAAATGATGTGGCGCATGGACCCTGACAAAGGCGAAAAGTACCCAACGTATAACGTACCGGATGAGATTCCGCTGTCGTTCAAAAACTCTGGTAGCCTGGTGCTGAATGCGAGTTTCCAGAGCAGTGACAGAATCGCCAATCGCAACGACTCCGGCAGTGCATCGCTGCGCGGGACGCTCAAAAGCTGGGATGATTTTCACATCGAGAAGATTTCGCCGGAGAGCATTATCGGCGTCGAACTGTTCGCTCAGGTGTTGATGAAAGCCACGCTTGACGGCAATGTCAGCAGCACCCTGCCCAAGATGCCGGACAGCCGGGATGGCGATGAAGTGTTTATCTGGACCACGCCGGTGAAGTTTGATCATGACACGAGTACATTCATCAGCGAAATCCAGTTGCAGGCGCGGACGCCGCTGGGCCCACGACCCGGCAATAATTTCCAAGCCAAACTGTACGACCTGACGGTTGCGGCGACCGAGCTCACCACGGCACCACAAATTGGTGGCAGTGCGCTGGCCACCAGGGATGCGACCATTACCGGCAGCACGGACAACTGGACCTTGAAGAGCTCGTTGTCACGCGAGGTTCCGATCGGCAGTGATCGCGGCAGTTACCAAGAAAGCATGACCATCACCATTCGACCGGTCGCGACCACGCTGAAGGTCCCGCCGAGCCCGGTTGATTAACGGACGCTTGCGCGGCGTATCAAAACGCAAGCTGGCTTCAGCGCGGGTATTCGGTGCAAAATCGATGGACCAATCCATGAGCCTTTGCTTGAAACTCTGCGCGAAACCAGACCGGCAGGCGCCAGCAGAATGGCCAGGCCATTTCAACCTGATCCAATAGTGCTGGCGCGGCCTGAATCAAAAGAGCCATCGTGAGTCAGGACCCTGAATTGCTGCGCCGCTTGTTGCGCGCCAAAGATTGCATGGACGCCGCCTCGCATGAAGAGTGGCCGGTGCAGCGTTTGGCGCGTGTCAGCCATGTTTCGGCGGCGCATTTCGCCCGGTCTTTCAAGCAGGCATTCGGGCTGCCGCCGCATCGCTATCTGCTGACCCGACGGATCGAACGCGCCAAAACGCTGCTGCGCGACACCGACTTGCCGATTACCGACATTGTTTTTCAGACTGGCTGGAGCAGCATGGGCACGTTCGGGCGGGTGTTTCGCGACATCACCGGCGAGAGCCCGGGTGAGCTGCGCAAGCGCGAGCAGGCCGCCTCGCATGCACTCGACCGGGTGCCGGCCTGTTTTCTCAATGCGGCGCATCGGCCGGATCTCACGATCGCAGTTTCGGAGAAGCGGCGCCAGCAGACCGACTCTAGGATCGCCAGCGACGAGGCCAAACACACAGAGGAGGAGCCATGAGTCAAGGAGTTGGGGTGGTCGGCTTGTATGTGCGTGATCAGGATGAGGCTGTGCAGTTCTATGTCGACAAGCTCGGGTTTCGCATCCACACCGATGTACGCAATGGCGATTACCGTTGGCTGACGGTGCAACACCCGGAGCAGCCGTCGTTTCAGCTTGGTTTGTTTACGCCGCAGGCGCCGTTGGTTGATGCCGCAACCGCGCAGACGCTGCGTGAAATGGTGGCCAAAGGCGCGATGCCGCCGCTGGTGCTGGTTGTCGATGATTGTCGCGCCGCCTGGGAGCAGATGCGTGCCCGTGGCGTCGAATTCAGCCAGGAACCGGTGGCGCGCTATGGTTCGGTCGATGCCAGTTTTCGTGATCCATCCGGCAATGGCTGGAAGCTGATCCAGAACCGGTAAGTGCCGGGATAGTGGCGTGTGTATTTGTGATTGCAGTAGGAGCGGGCTTGCCCGCGATTTACAAGATCGCGGGCAAGCCCGCTCCTACAAAGACAGTCTTGGGAGTCGAATATGAAAAATGCAGTTGCAGCCGAAGCTCTGTCAGCGTCTGAGCTGATCGATCAGCGCATCGGCGAACTAGCTGATTGGCGCGGTGAAACCTTGCGCCATATCCGCGAGCTCATCAAGGACGCTGATCCGGATGTCGTGGAGGAGTGGAAGTGGATGGGCACTCCGGTGTGGTCGCATGACGGCATTATCTGCACCGGCGAGTCTTATAAAGCGACCGTGAAGCTGACCTTTGCCAAAGGCGCGTCGTTGCCGGACCCAGCCAAGCTGTTCAATTCCAGCCTTGATGGCAATACCCGTCGCGCGATTGATCTCCGCGAAGGCGAAGCAATAAACAAGACGGCGTTCAAGGCGCTCATCCGTGCAGCCATCGCCCACAACAGTGCCGGCAAAGCGAAGCCGAAGCGGGCAAAGCCGTAGTTAAATCGGTTATTGAAGAAAAGGCGCATTTTATGCGCCTTTTCCTTTGCCTCCGCCATTAGGTAGCTGATGCACAAACCAAAACCCCATGCCTTTGCATGGGGTTTTCTTTTTCCACCGCATTTGTACGCCTCATCGGAATTAGATATATCGGCGTTTGCAGACGAAATTGGCTGACCTGCGTACGAGCCGAAGCGGACCAGTGCCCCTAGCACAGCCTTTGCTAATATGATTAGTCTCGGTAAGACTCACTTAAGGCCAATGCTCTTATGTTGATTTGAGTTGCGTTCACTCGTGGTGCCGGGGTATGCCAATGCGGTGCGACAAAAGCAATGCAGTGCGGAAACTGGTCGACCAGCACGGCGCTGCGACACACGCGGTCTGCGCATTGGTGCTGGCAGGTACGTTGGGGGGCAATGCAGAGGCGGCCGAAACCATCGATTTTGTGGCCGAGCACCTATTAGAGGTGCCGATGGATACGCGTTACCTTGCACTGCCGCAGCGACCATTCCTTGGACAAGCCCCAGAAACTCGCCTGCAACTAGGCTATGCCCATCTGCAAGCCGATACCTTGGCGAACTCTGTGCCGATGCTGGCGATTCAGCGCTTTCAGCCGCTGTCTGACGATACGGCCCTGTTATTCAGCGGCTTCTATGACCAATACAATTTCAGCGGCAACACGGTGCGCGGTGAGCTGGATCCCTACTATGTCGAGTCGGGACCGTTCCCCGAACGGTTCATGGTGGATATCACCGATGTGTCCGGTGACGGAGCACACTACGGGGTGTCCGTTGCGTACAGCAAGCGATTGTATTCCTACTTCCATGGTCAAGTCGGCGTCACACTCGAGCGCATGAAGATTCGGTCGTTTGAGGTGGCATTTACGACCGTCGACCTGCCAACCAATTTCAGCGGAAATGTGGATTACGCCGCAACATACGACGTCGTAGCGCCATTTCTGTCATTCGACTGGGAGCCCAGGGAAGTGCTTGACGGCTGGTTGCACAGTGGCCGCATCATTTTGGTCTGGCCGCAACCGCATAAAGGTTTTGTCGGACGTATTTCGGGGCCCGATTTCGATCTGGCCGGCGACACCGATCAGGCAGGCAACGGCAAGCATATTCCCGATGCTTTCCTTGGCTTTAGTTATTCCGTTGAGCATCAAGCATCCGGTTGGCGTTTTGATATTGGCGCGTTGCTGCACACCTATTTGCTGGAACCTACCGCACACAAAGATGTGGGCAGTCCGATTTTTATCACGGTCACCGTGCCCTTCGATTGAACGGGCTGTGTCTCGCTTGCCGTGATGCAAAATCAGGGCGTGTCTACGCGCAAGATCAGCGAAACCGTTGTGCCTTTCCCGACGGCACTATCAACTCTAAGGTGCCAACCTAGCCGCGCTGCAATGCGCTGGATGATGTACAGACCGTAGCCGGCCGTAGCCTTCCACGGATGGGATGGCAGTGCGCTCAGCTGGTTGAGGGTGGCAGCCGGCATGCCGGGACCGACATCGGTGACGCTGAAAATGCCGCGGCACAAGCTGATATCGATGGGGCCCGACTGGCCATGTTGAATCGCGTTCCGAAGAATGTTGCCCAACGCAATGCTCACCAAGCGCGCAGGGCCGTGCACCTGGGTCGCATCGAGTCTACCAATGCGGATTTGCTGATGCTCATTCAGCAGGTGCTCATGATCGCTCACCAGATTTTCGATCAATTTGTCGACGCGGCAACTCTCGTACTCGGCGCTTTCTTTTTCGTCTTCACGGGCCAAAAACAGCAGAACGGTCAAGGTGGCATTGGCGTCATTGGCGGCACGCACAATGCGATCAAGCGGACGTCTGAGGTGATCCGGCATATCCTCGCGGTTATTGAGCACGTCATTGGCGCCACTGATAACTGCAATGGGGGTTCGTAATTCGTGGCCAACGGCAGCAAGAAACTCCTTTTCCCGATGCAACAAGCCGTTGATGCGGGCGACATAACCATCAATTGCGGCCGCGATCTGCGCCGTTTCCAGGTCCGCGCGTTGATGCCCGATAATGGGGCCCGTTTCGTCGGGATCACGAGCGGCCACTTCCGTCGCCAAGGCAAGAATGGGGGTCGACAATCGGCTGGCCAACCAGTAGGCCAATGCCGTCAACAGCAATAGCATCGTCGCGACGCCCATCATGCCCCAGTACTGAAAGGCCTTTTCATCCGCTTCGAGTTGGGTGATATCGAACGCCAGGTAGATCCGCCCTTGCGCGTCATCCTGCACCAGCACAGCCCACAGGCGATTATCCAGCGTGACATCATCATGAAAACCCGGCCGCAGACGCAAGATTTCAGTCGGGACCGGAATCGTTGGCGCGCCGGCTGCAGGCGCCACGTAGGTTCGCACCCGCTTGCCTGGCGTCGCATCCGGACCGAGTTGGCGCAGTGTCTCCAACTGCTCCAGTTCGATCTCCAACATAGTGTTCCAGATGGACTCTTCCACCCGTTCATTAAAACCCTGACCGATCGCAACGACGACCAGCAGTACGGCGAACGCAAAAACTGCGAAAGCCAGCGTAGCGCGTTGGCGGAAGCTGGAGAGCGGCAGCTTAATCATCGGCAGCTATCCGGTAGCCTTCACGGTGCAGCGTTTTGATCAGTGCCGGCTGAAAATCGTGATCAACGGCGCGGCGCAGGGCATATAGATGGGCACGCAACACGTCACCATCCGGCGGGGCCTCGCCCCAGACCTCTTGAATCAAGCGCTCACGCGTGACGACACGGGGTGACTCCCGCATGAGCAAGGCCAGCAACCGCCGACCAACCGGTGTCAGGACAATCGGCGTACCTGCCCGGTTGGCCCGTAGCGTTTCGGTGTCGAATTCCAGATCGCCCACCTTGAGGACCGGGTCGATGATGCCGGAGTGACGACGCCGTCGGACCAACGCCTGCATCCGCACTTCCAATTCCGCCAGCGCGAACGGCTTGGTCAGGTAGTCATCAGCACCGACCCCAAAGCCCAGCAGCTTGTCATCCAGGGTGTCTTTGGCAGTCAGCATCACCACCGGCGTGTCCTTGCGCGCTTCGCGCCGTAACCGTTCGCAGAGGGTCAAGCCATCGATTCCCGGCAAACCCAGATCCATCACGATGACATCGAAGTCCTCACATGCAGCCAAATGCAGTCCCGTGATGCCATCGGGAGCCGTTTGCGTTTGGTGACCGCGAGCTGACAGGAACTCAACGACGTTGGCTGACAGATCGCGATTGTCTTCGATAACGAGTGCTTTCACGGGCAGGACATGACCTCTTCGGAACGATTCATCATGCGCACAATCACCGTAAAACTCAACGATGCCTCGCTGCAGGAAGGTGGGTAACGCCACGCTGCTCGCACTGCTGTCAGTAGCGTGGCGACACCGCAGTGCGTAACCGGATAGGCGCGGCGGGTCGCCCAAATGTCAATGAACTGTCAACGGCATGTGAGCGTTATGGCAATGGCAGATGAAGTTTAGTCCTGTTAAGAAAACACCCAGACCAATCAGGCAATCATTCCGGTCGTAGCAGCGCTGCCGTGGGGCAGCCGGACGATGAGGGAGTGGCGATAGGTGGTTAGCAGCATTCAGCAATTTCAGGTTCCGGTTCGACTACGAGGGGTGGCGTTCAGAGTACTGGCATTCATCGCCATTGCGACGGCGCTCCGACTGGTGCTGTTCTTTACCCACCTCGACCAGTTCAATCTGCCGATCACTCAGTTCTTCAAGAGCATGCTGACCGGACTTCGCTTTGATGTCGCTGTTGCGCTGTTGGTCGTGCTGCCTTACGCCTTGTCGATCTTACTGCTGCCAGCACGGCCAGCGCCTGCACGCTGGCGGCTGGGTCTACGCCAATTTGCCAACTTTGTGTTTCTGTTCGTGGTGTTGTATCTGACGGTGGTTGAGTTCTTCTTCTTCGACGAATTCAATGCCCGTTTCAATTTTGTCGCCGTCGATTACCTGCTGTTTCCCCATGAAGTGTTCGTCAACATATGGGATAGCTATCCCGTTGGCTGGGCACTGCTGCTGACGACTGTGGTGACCTACCTGCTGCATCGAGTGAGCTGGCCGACGCTGCTTCAGGCCTGGCGGAGCCCTTTGGTGCCGCGGCAGCGCGCGATCTGGCTAGGTTGCTATCTGATGCTGGCTGGCGCCGCGTTCTTTTCCATCAACATCAGTACCGCACAGATCTCGTCCAATAGGGTCGCCAATGAGCTGGCCCTGAATGGCTACTACAGTTTCGGCTACTCGTTCGTCAGTAACGAAGTGAACTTCCGCGACAATTACCGGCACTTGTCCGAGGCAGAGGCGCTCGAACGGACGCGCAACCAAATTGCCTTGCCACACGACGAATGGCTGAACAACGGCATGTCGGTTGACCGACATATCACCGTCAACGGTCAGCCGCGTCCCTTGAATGTCGTGCTCATTTTGGAAGAGAGTTTTGGCTCGGAGTTTAGCGGCTTGCTGCACCCTGAGCAGGGCGCCGGCGTCACACCGGAGTTCGACAAAGTCGCCAAACAAAGCCTGCTGTACAGCCATATCTACGCCAGCGGCAATCGGACAGTGCGGGCGTTGGAGGCCACGCTAACCAGCTTCGTGCCAATTCCGGGACAGTCCATTGTCAAACGGCCGGGCGGCGAAAATGTTTTCTCGTTACCGGCATTACTGAAAGCGAAAGGCTATCAGACCCGCTTCATTTACGGCGGCATGGGCTATTTCGACAATATGGCGCATTTTGCCCTGAGCAATGGATTTCAGTCGGCAGTTGATCAGACTGACTTCCAATCGGACGAAGTTTCCTTCACGACCATTTGGGGCGTCTGCGACGAGGATCTGTTCAATCGCTCGCTCAAGGAGCTGGATCAGCTCGCCACCCAATCGGAACCGTTCTTTACCACCATCCTAACGGTATCCAACCACAAACCGTATTTGTATCCCGAAGGTCGGATTGCTGAGGACCCCAAGCTGCAACGCCGGCGTCACGCTGTCAAGTATGCCGATTTTGCGCTCGGCAAATTCCTGCATGACGCTCAGCAGCATGCGTGGTTCGACAATACGCTGTTCGTGATGCTGGGAGATCACGGTGCTCGCGTTTATGGTGAGCAGGAAATTCCGATTTCGTCCTACGAAATTCCGGTTGCATTCTATGCGCCAAAACACATCGCGCCCGCACAGGATGACCGACTCGGCGCCCAGATTGATATCGCGCCAACGATCATGGGCCTGCTCAATCTGGATTATAACAGCGCGTTCTTTGGCCGGGATTTGGCGCGCATCGACGATACCAATCGCTATGCCTTGCTGTCGCACAACCGCGATGTGGCATTGCTGCGCGACAGCATGATGGTGGTGCTCGGAATTAAAGGCAGTGCCCATTTGTGGCAGGTGCTCAATCGCGAAGGAGAGACGACGCAGCTACCGCTAAACGACGGCAACACCTTGTTGCGTGACACCATCGCGATGTATCAGACCGGCTATGAACTGTTCAGTCTCGGTCATTGGCGACCGTTGCCCCAGGTAGCACTCGCACCGGGGCAAATGCAGGTGCACACCACGCTTGCGGCAACCAGCCAATGACGGCCTGCCTCAATCTGTCGTGCTACCGCAATCGCGGTGGTGCTTGTGTCATGCCCGCCGCATTGCTGCTTTCGCTGCTAGCGCTAGCAAGGCCGGTCGCTGCGGAAGACGTGCTTCTGGCACATGGCTGTGTGGTCGCCCCGGCAACGGATCCGGAGCAAGCGGCACGCTGGGAAAGCGAAGGCCTGCCGGTGGGTAACGTCGATATCAACATGGCGCCGATTTTCGACGAAGCCAATCCGGATGAAAACAATTGGCTGTTTCGCGGGATCAACGCCATTCACATCGATACCGATCCGGATGTGGTCCGCGAGGACTTGCTGTTTCAGGAAGGCGAGCCGTTCTCCGCGCAAAAGCTGGAGGAGTCCGAGCGCGTGCTGAGAACGCGGGGCTATCTGCGCAATCCCCGCATCGTTCCAGTCGGCGACTGCGCCGAGAAGGTGGACTTGCAGGTGCAGGCCAGAGAAGTGTGGACTTTGGTGCCCGAGCTTGGCTACGCCCACAAGGGCGGGCAAACCACGACGCGGTTCGGCATCAAAGACAAGAATTTTCTCGGTACTGGCAAGTCGGTCGCGTTCCAGCACGAAAACGATCCGGAGCGATCCAGTGATGTGCTGTCCTACAAGGACGTCAACTTCACCGATCTGCGCGCCATTCTTGACGTCGAATACGGTGATACCAGCGATGGTCAGTACTACCAGTTCGATCTCGGTCGGCCGTTCTTCTCACTGGATACCGAATGGTCGGCCGGCGCCCATGCGTTCGACTCAACGCGGATTGACTCCGTCTATGTGGCGGGTGATGTCATTCAAGAGTTTCAACAACATGAGCAGAACTATGAACTCTCGTATGGCTGGTCTGAGGGACTGGTAGCCGGTGCCACGTCACGCTGGCGGGTCGGGGTGCATGCGGAGCAGCACACGTTTGATCGTTCACCCGACACCGTGGCGCTGCCGCCATTGCCGCTGAACCGAGAACTGCAGTATCCCTGGGTCGGCTATCAGTACATCGACGACCAGTTCATCACGGCACGCAATGTCAACCAAATTGGCATCGTTGAGGATCTAAATACCGGCTGGGACGTGGACGTGCGCCTGGGCTATGCCAAGGCCTCCGCGTTGACTGCCGAACCGTTGTCACAGGTGACAGCCTTCAATGACACCGCAGTCATGATGTCAATCACGGCTCGCCGAAACCTCTTGTTCTCTGACGACAAAATCTTCGGTTTTTCATTTGGCTTCGATGGCCAGTACCAGGACAGCGGTTTGCAAAACTCGGTCGCCGATCTGCTGGCGCAATACCATCACGGCGATTTCAGCACGCACCAGTTCTATGCCGGTCTGCAGCTGAGTCAAGGCTGGAACTTGCCTGTCGATCGCTTGCTGTATCTCGGCGGAGACAATGGTCTACGGGGTTATCCCCGCAATTATCAAGCAGGTGATCAGCGCGCGCTGTTGACTCTGGAAGAGCGATTTTATCTGAAGGAAGAGTGGCTCAGCCTCGCTGATGTCGGTGCCGCCGTGTTCTATGACGTTGGCCGTGCGACCGGATTGTCAGATCAACCCAACGAGTGGTTGCAGGACATTGGCTTTGGCTTGCGCCTGTCACCCACGCGCACCGGAGCACATCGCAGCGGCCGCAACTCGGTCCTGCATCTGGATGTTGCGGTGCCGTTGGGTGCGCCATCGGATGTCGGTCGCTGGCAATGGCTGGTGCAAGTCAAAGAGAGCTTTTGAGCGTGGCTGGTTTGATGGCGTGGCCGCTGAGTCGCCGGAGTGCCTGCCGTCAGCACCGACGGGCAGCGCGATCTGCTGACGCAGCTATGACACGACCCATCACTGCGTGAGGATCTCATGACCAACTCGGCATTGCCCCGAGGTTCATTCAGTCGAGTTGGCGCGCATTACCGCGCGCTGCTGCTGATCACCATGTTGCTAACCGGCTGTACCACATTGCCCGATGCTGCCCGTTGGCAAGAAACGGCCTGGCACAGTGCCAACGATCCCGCCGTTTGGGCGCCATTGCTCGCGGCCGTTGTAGTGCTGCCCTATGACAACGACATGTCGACCAAGGCCAGCACGGACACGCCGCTGTTTGGCAGCAAAGAGTCCGCCAAGCGCTATAGCAATCGCACGCAAGACGGACTGATAGCACTGGCCATTGCCAGTGCCGCCGGTTGCGCGTTGACCGATGAAACCGACGATGCCGGTTCACATCAGGCGGCGGCCACCGCATTCGGCTTGCTTGGTTCGGGTGCAGCGTCAAGTCTGCTGAAATTAACGACCAATCGGGAACGCCCGGATCACGGTAGCCATAACGCCTTTCCCTCCGGGCATGCAAGCTCGGCGTTCGCGTCCGCCAGCCTGATCAGCGCCACCCTGCGCCACTGCGGTTGGCTCGACCGACAGCACTGGCTGGCCGATACGCTGTTGTATGGCTCCGCTACGGCCGTCAGCTGGGCCCGTGTCGAAGCCGGCGTGCATTACCCCAGCGACGTGCTGGCCGGCGCTGCATTGGGCAATTTTTTTGCCCGCTGGGCCAGTCAGCTGTGGCTCGGTGACGACGGTCACAACAGCGTGCTGGTGAGGCCAGATGAACACGGCTTGGTGCTGCAGTGGAGCTATCACTTTTGACGCAGCGAATGATTGGCTGCGTAACCGGGTTAGCAGGTTTCCCCAACGGATGCATGGGCTTTGGCTTGCGTCTGTTGCCCACTCGCACCGGAGCGGCCGCAACTCGGTTTTGTTTCTGGATGTGGCCGTGTCGATTGGCGCGCCCTCTGATGTGGGTCGCCGGCACTGGCTGGTGCAAGTGAAAGAGAACCTCTAACCATGCGTGCTTCAACACTGCTTATCGCGCGCCGGCTCGCGATAGCTTTGCTGGCTTTTTTTCTGCTGCTCGTTGGTGCGTTTGTCTATTTAGGGCAAACTCCACCGGGCAAACTATCCAATGATTTTGAGCAGCCCGAGCGCATTAGTTTTCTGGCTATCGGCGACCAAGGGAGTGGGCAGCTGCCGCAGCGTCGCGTCGCCGCCGCCATGGCGGATGCCGCCGAAGCCGACCCTAACGTCCGATTTTGTTTGCTACTCGGCGACAACTTCTACGGGCACGGTGTGACATCCGTTACCGATTGGCAATGGCGCTGGAAATTTGAGTCGGTGTATTCGGCAGTCGCCTTGTGGACGTTGCCGTTTTACTCGGTGCTGGGCAATCACGATTATCTGGGCAATGTGCAAGCGCAGTTGGATTACAGCCAGCAGGGACAAGGTAGCAATCGTTTTCGGCTACCGGCACGACAATACATTCGTGATTTCGGCCAAGCTGCCGGTCGACCTTTAGTCCGAATTGCCTTCATCGATACCAATGACACTGCCAACGACTTTGCCGCGGCTCGAGCGCTGATCAAGCAAGCGTTCTCGGCGACGCCGTCCGAGCCGCTGTGGCGGATCGTGGTAGCACATCACCCGATACGGACATTCGGCCGTTATCGCGATGATACGGAGCTACGTAAAGCACTTCTGCCGGACTTGATTGCGGCGAAAGTCCAACTCTACCTCTCGGGTCACGACCACAACCTGCAGCTAATCGCAGCACCCAATGAGCCCGTCTTTGCGATCAGCGGTGGCGGTGGCGCCGGGCTGTATCCGAAAACGGGCGCCGACACGTCGCTGCGCTACTTCAATGCCGCTCATGGCTACCTGAAGGTCGACGTCTCTGCGAGCGGCATTCACTTGGGCCTGCATCCCCTGAGTGGCGAGCCCGCTTACGACTTTGCTATTCCGCGGGCGGATGCCCATGCGGGCAACTACTGAACGAGAACGAGAGGTCTGCGTGCGGCGCCGCCCGTTCGCTACCGCACTCAATGAATCATTGCTTGCAAGAACAAATAGGAGAAATGACGTGTCAGCCACAATAAACCCGGCAATCACGCCGCGCGAACTGCTGAATAAGGTGCCGGAAGTCACGATTTACTTCTGGATCATCAAAATCATGGCCACAACCGTCGGCGAAACGGGCGCCGACTTTCTGATTTTCAACCTGCGGTTCGGGCTAGAAAACACCTCTTACTTGATGAGCGCACTGCTTGCTGTCGTCGTCCTGTCGCAAATTCTGGTCAAGCAATACATTCCGTGGCTCTACTGGCTGGCGGTGGTCATGGTCAGTATCGTTGGCACTCTCATTACCGACAATCTCACCGACAATTTTGCGGTCCGGCTGGAGGTCACCACCGTCGTCTTCAGTCTTGCCCTGATCGCGACTTTCGCCACGTGGTATGTCAGTCAACGCACGCTGTCGATTCAAACCATCTTCACCACCAAGCGAGAGAGCTTCTATTGGTTGGCGATTCTGTTGACGTTTGCCCTCGGTACCGCTGCCGGTGATTTGGCCTCGGAAAGCTGGCGGTTGGGCTATGGCGTGGCCGGACTGATATTTGCCGGGCTTATCGCGGTCACCGTCATTGCGCACTTCGTCTTCAAGATCAATTCGGTGCTGACGTTTTGGCTCGCTTACATTCTGACGAGACCACTCGGCGCCTCCATTGGTGATTTTCTATCACAACCCCGAAGCAATGGTGGCTTAGGGTTTGGCACCATTTACACCAGCGCCGTCTTTCTCCTCGTGATCGTGGCGCTCGTCGGTTATTTAACGGTCAAGCAACGCCAGCTGGCTGTCGAACATGGATAGACGTTGT
This sequence comes from Permianibacter fluminis, assembly GCF_013179735.1. Lineage (NCBI taxonomy): Bacteria > Pseudomonadati > Pseudomonadota > Gammaproteobacteria > Pseudomonadales > Pseudomonadaceae > Permianibacter > Permianibacter fluminis. Next base: position 2,803,590 of record NZ_JABMEG010000001.1, read on the forward strand.
TGAGCTAGTCGATATGGCGACCATTGAATGGGATTCGACCCAGCGCAACCAATGTCACGGCGCTTAACAAAGCTCCCGCATAGAACGTAAAGGCAGCTCCCACGTGATCCCATAGCAGTCCGGCCAGGACACTGGCAATGAGCATGGCGATGCCGCTGACCAGATTGAAACAGCCAAAGGCCGTGCCGCGCAGATCCGCGGGTGCGGTATCCGCAATTATGGTCGCCAGCAAACCTTGCGTGATACCCATGTGAGCGCCCCACAGCGCGACGCCGAGCAATACGGTGCCGCAATGCACGCTCGTAGCGAGCACCAAATCGGAGGCGATCAGGACGACTAACCCCCACGCCAGCAAGGTGCCATGACTCACGCGATCGGACAGCTTTCCAAACGGATAGCTCGACGCGGCGTAGACCACATTCATGGCGACCATGACCAGCGGTACCAGTGCAGTGGCCATACCGCTTTGCTGGGCGCGCAAAACCAAAAAAGCCTCACTGAAGCGGGCCAAGGTGAAGAGCGCGCCAATACCGACCACCCACCAATAGCGATGGTCAAGCCGTTGCAGGTTTTCTCGTCGGATCGGGTTGCTGCGTTTGCCTTCCTGATGACGCGCGGGTTCGCGTACGCCGAACCCGAGCAGCGCCACGGCGAGCATGGCCGGGATCACTGCGACCCAGAAGACTTTGCGGAAGTCGTTGGCCCATAGCAGCATCAGGGCGACGGCGAGCAGCGGGCCAACAAAGGCACCGACCGTATCCAGTGACTGCCGCAGACCAAACGCCGCACCACGCATATGGGTGGGTGCAATATCCGCGACCAATGCGTCTCGTGGGGCGCCGCGAATACCTTTACCGACCCTGTCCAGCAACCGGGCAGTCAACACCAGGCCTGGCACCGTGGCCAAAGCAAACAGCGGTTTGGTGATGGCCGCCAAGGCATATCCGAACAGGGCTAGCCCTTTGCGCCGGCCCAGGTAATCACTCAAGGCGCCAGAAAACACTTTGACGATCAGTGCGGTGGATTCCGCCAGCCCTTCAATAAGACCGATCGTGAGAGCACTCGCGCCGAGTGTGCCGACCAGAAACAGCGGCAGCAAACTGTGAATCATCTCTGAGGAGATATCCATCAGCATGCTGACGAAGCCCAATACCCAAATCCCCGCCGGCAGGTGTCTCGGTGTCCTTCCGTTTTCTGACTCTCGCATGCTCATCACGTCCAGTTTTAGCTCGCTCAATGCCCTAATTTGCAAAATCAAAAGACGAGTTGTTTGGCTGCGACGCCAAAGTCTTACATAAGGTTCTTCCGGCCGCTGTACGCATGATTGGCTGTTCGGCCACGGTTGGCTAGCTAACCACCCCGCAGCGCAGTCAGCATTTGATTGCAGCTATCTCCGGTCGCCCTGTCACTGGTATCCGGTTTCGATCGTCATCGCTCGCCGGTCACGCTGGCAATTTGGCCCGGGCCTACAAAAAAACCAATTTTCTCGATTACTATCAAATGGATAGGGTATTTTTTGCAATACTTAGCCACCTTTGACGGCAAGGCGGTCCAACGGCGACCGAACGGTTGGAACCTACAAATCGTTGGCGGTAAGTTCAGCCTGTGACTAGCCTCTGGCTATTTGTGCTGCCCATGTAACAAGTGAGCTCGACGATTCGCAACAACGGTAGTCAGAGAATCGCGGTTGGCATCTACTACCGGCACCGAATCAAGCTGGTATCGCAGAGGTACCTAAGAGCTTGGCCGGAGGCAGTTGCTCGGATACCGACAACCCTTCTTCTATTACTTACGCTGTTAGGCACCATCATTCTCAAGGGCTGACCATGAACTCATCTCAGGTAGCGGATCCCCAGGCGATCTGTGAAGACTTCCTTGTCAAAGGGAAACGCCACAACATTGAGCAAAGGATTCTTGTTAGTGAGAATGTCGTCGCAGACCGACTGCTAGCCCGCGGGCTTGAACTAAAAGATGCCTACGATGAGTTGTACAACAAGCTCCATAGACATCCCAATGCACTCCAGGACTTTCTCAAGCTAATATTGAGCGCCACTGCATTTTGGAATCCTGCGGCGGCAAACATGTCACGTGCTGCGCGTGACGAGCTCGTGAAAATCAACGAGCAGATCGCGAAGAAAGCGGCCGATCTGGCAGCCCTGCTGGAACAGCGGTCAGTGCTAAACAATACGTCAGGTTTCTGGAGCGAAACACACTTCCATGTTGGCGATGTGATCAAAGCTGCATCCCGCCGCAACCAGCTATTTGACATCTACCTCAAAGAGCACCTAGATACCCTGATTGGCCGTTTTGACCCTAAGTACTGGCCCACGCTGAGTGAGTTCCTGAATGAGCTGGCGACAAACGCCGAACAAGGGGATGTTGCAGCCACGGATCCGTTGACGGCAGCCGCCACCCATGCGGCGCGACCGTCCCTAGCCGATTTCCTCAAGGCCTTGTTCGCATCCATAGAAGAGAACAGATAAGCCAACTTCGGACGACTCCCAAAAGACTTCAGGCTCACAGACAGATCGTTGGCTTCGCTAGTAAACTGCGCATTAGATCTGGAACCTGATGACATGATTGACGAGTCGTATGTGAAACGACTTCGTCAACGTGAACGCAATGAAACCAAGTAAGTACACGCGGCAACATGTTGTTCAAGGGATTGCTTAATATCAAAAGGAATCACAGATGGCCTCTCATGTTTACCTACCAACCTTGAAATGGATGAAAGCGGAGAAAGATACGCTGCTCAATTTGGCGGTTTCGGTCAAAGCCAATCTCTTGCCTTTGCTGGAGCTGCGCAAGTCGGAACGTGTGCCGAATTTCATAGCGGAGTGGGAGCGGTATTGGAAGCAGCCGGCGTTGTTCGATTGCGCCACAGTCGAAGGTGAGTTATCAGAAGTCCGTGAGGCAGCCTTGCTGCATGTTATGCAGAACCTTGGGCCTCACGCTGCGTTGCTGGGTCCGGTAGTCAATCCGGAGCGCATCAAGCATTTGCCAGCCCCTTTGCTGGCTTTGCTGCGAGCGCACCAAGGACCAATGGCAGTCCGGTTGCGTATCAAAGCGATGTTGACCAGCCAGCAAGAAGAGGCGGCTTTTTCCGCCTGCGCAGGATTAAATCGCATCCCGGCGGCCATGACACTGGTCGTGGATATGTGTGAGACACCGCAGCTGACGGATGCCGAACAAAATGCACTCGTTGCTGCGCTTCAGCGTCTGCAGCAACAGGGGTGGCAACAGGTGTATCTGCTGTCCGGCGCCTATCCCATCGACTCCCGGCAAATGCGCGTCGGTCGCAATGAAGTGGTGCGAACGGACTGGCAGCTATGGCAAACCCTCATTCAAAAACGGGGTCTCACGAACGTGTACTATGGTGACTACGGTATCGTGTCGCCGAAATGGGATGAAGACGATGCGATACGGCGCGGCAAAATCAATTATCGCTACGCCGCAGCGAAGCACTGGATCGTCTACCGCAGTGATTCCGATGGCGGTACGGCTGGCAATGAGTTGGCACAGCTGCTGACGCTGGAAAGCGATTTCCGTTGCGCTGCCTTTAGTTGGGGCGATGACCGAATCGAGCAACGAGCGGACAATACGAGCGGAAAATTCAAATTGGGCTGCGGCAACAAAACGCAGCATATTGCCGAAGGGATGAATCACCACCTTACGCAGGTAGTGGATCAGCTCTTACCGGCGTCCGGTTCAGCAAGCAGCGGCGCACCAGCTCTTTGAGATCCGCCACCATCAATTTTTCTGCCAACAGTTCGTGCAGGCGGTACAGCGGCAGACGGGTGGCGCGTGTCTCTTCCAACGCCAGCAAGTTGGGCTGAATCTCCTCGCGCTCGAGCAGTTGGGCCAAGGCCAGCGGCGAAAAGCCCGGATTGGCATGTGGGGAGCGCTGCCAGGTAAGACGCTCATGGGTTTCATCCACGATCATCACGCCCCACCAGTCCGGGATCAGGTCCAGCGCTGCGTCCAGATGCCGAACGGCCGTCACCAAGGTGACGTGGTCAAAGACGCGTCCGTACTGCCAGCCTTGCTTGACCAGGCGCTGAAGCGTGTCGCGTGAGCTTTTGATCTCGTAGCAATCCAGGTGACCGTAGACAGCCACCACATCGGCTCGAACCACTCCGCGGCCTAGTCGCAGCTCTTCCAGCACCACCGGTGAGGGGCGCACGCTGCTTTGCAGCTGCTGGCACAAGGCCGTGCGGATGGCATGCTCTCGCATATCGCGTTTCCCCTCGTTGAACGGGCCGGCACTTTACTTGAAAGCAGGTTACTCCTACTATAGACGTTATGCAATTATGCGAAAGGTAGTTTATGAGCGCATACCGACCAGCGGCCGTCCTGGTGGCGGAAATACGGCAAGCTCTAGCCGCCAAAGGGCCGCTCAATACCTTGCGTATTGCCAGGGAAACAGCGTTAACGCAGTCCAATGTGCATCGCTGTCTGCGCGGTCAGCCCAAGCGGGTCGGCAAGACGCTGCTCGCTTTATGCATTTATGCGAAAATAGACCCAGCAATGGATAAGCTTACCGCCGCCAATAACGCCACTTTGATGCATGCACTCGAACAAGTCTGGGATGGCAGCGAGCAACACGCGCGCTCGCTGGCCCGCTTGCTGATTGCGGCCAGCAACGCCGCGCTGCCACAATCCCGCCCCAATCCCAGACACCGAGCCGGAGCGGCCCCATGACAGCCACCACCGTTCCGCCCCTGACGCCGACGCAGCTTTATCAGCAGCTGCAAAAGCAAGGGTTTCCACGCAGCTTCGTTGAGCGCCTGCTTCCCGACTGGTGGGATGACAGCCTGCTGAAGACGACGAGCGGCTTGCTGGAGCTGGCCGTCATTTTGCGTCGTCGCACCGCCGCCGAACTGCAAATCGGCACCGACGGCCGGGTCACCCTGTCCCCGCCCGGGCAACCGATGCGATTCAAGAAGCGCAGCACGACCGGTGAGCACGATCTGCATGTGGCCAGTCAGCTGGCGTTAGCCATCGCGCGAATTGCCGTTACCGCTGCGCCTCGTTATCGGCCGTTGCCCTCCGACGCCATTGCCTTACGCAATGCGGCGCTGGCTTGCTCCAAGCGGCCAGCGCTGGATTTTGTTGGGCTCATTTCCTATTGCTGGCAAAGCGGCGTGCCGGTGTTGTTCCTCAAAAATTTACCCGCCAATCGCCGCCGAATGGCGGGGGTCGCCTTACGGGTCCAGCAACGCCCCGTGATTGTGCTTGGTTATCAGGACGCCAACCCCTCCAAGCAACTGTTTGTGCTCGCGCATGAGCTTGGTCATCTGCAGCTCGGCCATGTCGCCGATGATCAGCTGCTACTGGATGAGCGCATGGACCAAATTGAAGCCTCCTTGCGCGACGGCGAGAACGATAAAGACGAAATCGCTGCCGATGCGTATGCCTTTGAGCTGCTTCGTGGTGCCGCTGCCGATCTGATTGCGCAATTGCCCGCCACAGGCACCGCGAGCGCACTCGCTTTAACGGCCCTGCAGCTGGAAAAACACCATGGTGTTGATGCCGGCCATCTGCTCTGGTCGTATGCCTACACCAGCAAGGATTGGGCACGCGCCAATATGGCGGTCGATTTCTTGCCCATGCGAAAAACCACCGCATTTGAGGTGCTCGAAGCAACTCAACGTGAAGCGATACAGCAAGCGCTGCTGCCGCCGGAAGAGTTGAACTATCTGCTCACGATGCAAGGGTTCTCCTTCGCCAAGGACTAAGGCGCGATGCTGTTGCTGGATAACGATGCGGCGACCAAATTGGCTCGGTACGATCTGTTGGCCGAGCTGCTTATCGCATTTCGTGTCGGCTGGGCCGACATCTATCTCCTTGACTCGCTGAAATACCGCTTCCATTTGACGGATGCTCTGCACGCGGAGCGTCTACTCGGGTCGTCGGGGGCTGTACAGCGGGTCCAGCAATTGGTTGCGCAGACGCAGCCGCTCATCCTGTCAACGGCCACTGTCACCGAAACTATGAACTTGCTAAATGCAATCGATGATCCCGGTATTGATGCCGGGGAACAGGTGTTGTTCGCCTATCTCGCTGCAGATCCTGACAGCACGCTGATCACCGGTGACAAGAACGCCATTCGGGCGCTGGCCCGGCATACCTACCATCCAGCTATTGCGAGCTGCCAGGGCCGCATCATTTGTTTGGAACAAGCAGTGAAGACAATTGCCCTGCGCGGCACTGTAGCTGCGTTATGCAGCAAGCTGCAGGCCGATTCAGCGGCCGACAAAGCCGTTGCAATTTGCGCTCGCCAACCATCGAGTTTCCTCGACTGCATGGACAGCTATATCGCGGCGCTACGCGCTTCAGCGGGCGGTTTATTGTGCCCAGACATCTGACCGTGCGCGCACCGGTGAAAATGCCGCCCGAGACTGGGAACGCGTAACGAGGTGATCGGACAGGACGAGCAGTTCTGGCACTGGCTCAATAATCCAGTAACTCATTAGCCACTTGTGCGGCCCTAACCACCGCTTTGGGGTCGGCGACCAGGAGTTCGTGAGGACGTGCACCATTCAAATAACCATTTGGTGCATAGAACCAGAATGAGATCGCCCAGCCCGTTGCCCCTTTCGGGAATGATTCGATGATCTGCTTCACTTCAGGACGGATAGAGCCAGTGACTGGATCAAACTGATAGCCGGGAAACATTTCCGTCTCGCCAACGCTGACGGCAAACAGTTCATTTTTTCCTCTCCGATCTGCAATCACTTCGCCAGCTAGTGAAGCAGAAAACCCCATCCGTATGGCAACACCTTCGCGGTCCAAATGCTCAATGTTGGAGAGAATACGGTAGCGGCGCTCTGCGCCGAGCAGGAGTTGTCTTGCGGTACCGCCCTGCAACAGTCCGGGATTGGCAACCAAGTCGGCGATAACTCGCTCCCGCGACTCTGCCAAAGAACGAGTCGTTGCACGGAGAACTCGCAGCGCTGCTCTCAACGCCGGGAGTTTGGAGATCCATGAAGCGGCATCTTGATTAGCATTCAACTCTAGCATCCACCGTTCGCAATCTGCGAGGTAGCCCTCTTGGCCAATAAAACAGGCTGCCTCTTGCTGCAAAACAGCATAGACATCGGCATCATCCAGCAAGAGTGACGATGGGCATAATCCAAGACTGTCGTCATCTGAAGATTGGCACTTATCACTAGGCATGGCAGATACCCTCGGTGACTACGACTCAACTTACTCGGGCTAGTGTCGCTATCGGGAAAAAGCGTCAAGCCGAATTTGTCCTGTAACAGTCATTCGCATAAATTCAGCCATCTGTGTCGGCCTCGGTACTGACCCCGGGGTACCCAGCAGGCAGTCCCTGTGAGAAAATCACGACTCGCAACACCTTATCCGGCGAGAGATGTACCCAATCCGGAAACGTTGAGTCGATCAGCATCAGCAGCTCCGGCAAATCGGACTGTAGCATCGGAAGCTGACGCAAGCCTTCCTGTATCATACGATAGCCACGCAACGCCATGCTACGCAGCTCTAAGGAGCTAATCAGCTCGGACTCCCAGACGAAGAGCAATAGTGTGGCTAAGCCATCGAAATTACCCAGTGCCGCCAGCTGATGGATCAACACGTTTGTCACATCTGCACGTTGCCATTTACCCACATTCAATGAGCAAGGCACGAACAGCAGATCCCGCAACTGTGGCTGTGCCAACAGCAGATCATTGATTTCCGCTTGGCTGTTTGGCTTGGTGCGAATGACGTGCCACAAGAAATGCTCGTGCCATTGCGCCGTCCCTGGTACCTCTGCCTCGACCCGAAGCACTTTTTCGGGCCTCGGGTTGTTTAACCCTTCCTTGTAGTTCTTCCACTTGCGGCTCCAATCGGTTTTGGAGTCATGCCGGTATATCTGCTCACCATCAAACCTTGCCTGCAAACCCCGGTCATCCAGTCCGGTGGCCAGTGATACCGCGCGATACCAGATTTTTGCTCGTAGCGTTTCCAGAGGCAGCCGGACTGGTCGTCCACGGGTCTTCTTGGTCATCCCATCCTCGCGGTAAAGAAATTCCGAATTTCTTTACCGGTTGTATCAGATCTCGGAGCTGTACGACTATCCCGATATCTGCATTAAGGAGAAACGTCCGTGACAGACGATACCCTACAAGACATCGACGTATTAAAGCGGGACTTGGCGAGGCGCTATGGCGAGCTCATTAGTGGCGACGATTTACGCAAACACTTGGGCTACGCGAGTCCGGCCGCGTTCCGGCAAGCCATCTGTCGTGGCGTGGTACCCATTCCCGTGTTCACATTGCCGAATCGCCGAGGCCGCTATGCGTGGGTGCGCGATTTGGTGAATTGGTTGATCCAGGTTCGGAATGAAACCCGTGTGACCAAGCGTGACTGAGAGAAATTTCGTAAGCGAATAAGAGAGAGAAATCATGAACAGCAGCTAGCGACCGCGAGATTTTGGGGCGCCAGAAAGCACAACGCCCGGCCCCTTTGGCGAGAGGTCGGGCGCGAACTGCGGAAAAGCCAAGCAGCTTTCGGACCGTAGTTTCCGTGTGAGCGAGCAACTTGTCAAGGCCTGAGCAATGTCGTCAGGCCTCACGGCAGGATGCTGCTCCCGTGCGCCCTGCCGCTGGCCTCCGCCGGCAGGATGGTCTGCATCACCGCTGATAGTGACGCAGGCCGTAACCGTGGCACAGATACGGGAACGGGATGGCACAGCATTATCTGCTGTCTGCCAAGGCACGGGATTTTTCGCTTCGCGATATCGACAAAATGAGCGAAGACGATGCGTGGTGGCGGTTCGTCGAGAGCCGCTGGGGTGGACGTGATCAACAAGGGTGCCCAGGATGCGGCGTCTTTGACCGCCATTACGCCATTCGTACCCGCAAACAATGGCGTTGCAAGCATTGCACACGCACGTTCAGCGTTACCTCGGGCACAGTGTTTGCCGATCGCAAACTCAGCTTTAAAGACATTCTTCGCGCGGATTTTCTCTTTGCCGCATCCGCGAAAGGAATCTCGCATGTTGCACTGGCCACGCAGATGGGCGTGGCTTACAAAACAGCAATGGTTTTGGCCCATAAACTGCGCGAAGCCCTTTACCATTCCCGAGACACCTCGCCCTTGAGTGGTGAGATCCACATCGATGGCGGCCATTTCGGCGGCAAACCGAGGCGGCCGCGGGTTCGCAACAGAAAGCCGTCTACGGAGGAACTTCAGGCTCATATTATGGGGAGGCGGCGTAAAGGAAAAAATGCGCAGCCAGACTTACCTGAAATGTCAATGGAATCCGAACGCCACCCGAAAAATGGACAGCACCGCAAACGGGTTGGTTTGAGCAAGTTGAATCAGAGAAAAAAGGAGAACCGAAGAATCGTCTTCGTGCTGCGAGAGATTCACCCGGAGCCCGGTCACGGAGCGCAACGCACCAGGGTATCCGTCGGCCTCAGTGAGAATGAGAAGAATGCGATGGCACTTGCCCAGCGCTATATAGCGCCTGGGAGCACGGTGCATTCGGATGAAAACCCGGCCTATTTCCGCTTTGATGGCTTGTACACACACCGCACGGTTGAGCATTCCAAGGAATACGCAACCGAGGATGGTATCCATCAGAACCAGGCGGAATCGTATTTTTCTCGGCTTCGGCGCTACGAGTACGGGGTCGGTCACCAGATCCGCAAACGATACTTGGCGCTCTATGCAAATGAAATGGCGTGGCGAGAGGATTATCGTCGCCATAGCGTTGGTGTACGATTCAACAAGTTGCTTCAGCAAACACTACAGGTTGGCTATTCGAAGTGGTGGCGCGGCTATTGGCAAGGATACAAACTGCCAGAAGAGCTCCTCATGGACTAGTTTCGGTCTATCGCTCACTTCAGGGCGCCTTAAACTGCCAATAGGGGTCCCGAAGACCCTCCCTACCGTTCAATCGCGTTACTTTCCCATCTCGTAGAAGGTTCCGCAACCTGTGGCGAATGGCCTTGCGAAATTCGACGAATTCGACTTCCGAAAACTCAACGCCTTCGTTGTGTATAACAAAAGTGGCAATTTCGAGCACTTTAAAAGCCTTTTCCTTGTCGGATGCCAAACACATATAGATTGCTCGGGTCATCCTGCCCCACGCCAATAAGCGTGAGTTTAGAATTGGTTTGATCGGTTGCACCATCGTTGGGTCGACCGGTATCTCGTAGAGCGAGATGGTGTGGTCGATCACCTCCAGGTCCTTCTTCAGACGCTGCGCTTTTTCTGCCAGTACGGCGAATGTTTGGAGCTTGTCCTCTATGTAAGCGATTTTTCCGGACAGACGGGCTCGCTTATCCAAAAGCCAGAAGAGTGTTGGGGGAGTTCGAGTTCGCATAATGATGGGGAGGTTAACGAAACCCTCCCCAAACATCATGTGCAACAGCTACCTAATGGCGTTTGCCTCGGCAGTGGCACGCCCTCGCTGCGCAAAAGGCTCGGGTATACTTTGGCCGATTTTCGCCATCCCCGCCGTCACTGCCAGTCACCTTTGCCAAGGAAGCCCATCCTATGCGCAGTTTTCTCCGCTGCTTCGTTGTTTTGATGTTGCTGAGTTTCTTCATTGAGGCTCAGGCGCAAGTTCGGGTTCTGGTGTATGGCGATTCCAATACCTGGGGCTGGACACCGGGTTACAGCGGCGGTGCATTTAAGCGCTACAGTGATGGCGAGCGCTGGGCGGGTGTCATGAGTGCCAGTCTGGGCGCAGACTATTCGGTCACGGTAAACGGTGTGGTGGCGCGCACGCTCAATGCCGATCTGCCGGAGGGTGCCGGGCAGCTCAGCGGTGAAGATGAAAACGGCCGCAAACGGTTGGCGCTGGCATTGGCGGAGGCGGGCCCAGTCAATGTTGTCATTGTGGCCTTGGGAACCAATGATTTGCTCGATGAGCTGCAGCGGAATCCTGATGCCATTGCGGCCGATCTGCGTCTTATCGCTGAGATTATTGATAAAGGCACCGAGCCCGCTGCGGCGCCGCTACGAAAACGCTTTGTTGTGGTCGCGCCGCCAGCGTTGGCTGACACCAGCCATTCCATTTTCAGCGATAGCTTCAGTCCTGCAGCGATCACGAAATCACAGCAGCTGGCGGCTGCATTTGCAGTCGTCGGCAAAGAACTGCAGATTGAGGTCATTGATGCCGGCCAAATCATTCGAACCGACGGTTCGGACGGTGTCCATTTTTCCAAAGATGCTCATGCCAAGCTCGGACAGGCAATGGCCGCAGAGCTGAAGCGGATTCTTCAGTAACCGACCAGTGCCAGCCATTAGGGCAACTGCAAATCGAAGGTTGTTGCTACTCGGCGTAGTGGATTGACGAAAGTCTGAAAGGGAATAGCCATGACCAAAACGGTTTCCGTGCAGCGGGTGAAAGCCGGGCTGCTAGACGTTGCTTATCTTGACAGCGGTGCAACCGATGGCGTGCCGGTTGTGCTACTGCATGGATTTCCCTATGACATTCATGCTTTTGCGGCGGTGACGCCGATTTTGCTGGCGCAGGGTTGCCGCGTTATCACGCCGTATTTGCGCGGGTATGGTCCGACCCGGTTTCTGTCGGATGACACCATGCGCTCTGGGCAACAGGCAGCGCTGGCGCAGGATCTTCATGCGCTGATGAATGCGCTGGCCATTCCACGCGCGATTGTTGCCGGCTATGACTGGGGTGGCCGGGCGGCCTGCATTGCGGCGGCACTGTGGCCGGAGCGCGTCATTGGTCTGGTGTCGGATGGCTACACGATTCAGCATATTGCTGGCGCCGCCAAGCCGCTGCCGCCGGAAGAGGAATTCCGCTACTGGTATCAGTATTACTTTCACACTGAGCGCGGCCGTGCCGGTCTTGAAACGTATCGGCGGGAATTGTGTCGACTGCTGTGGCAGTTGTGGTCACCAGACTGGCGTTTTGATGAACCGACTTTTGCCCAAACGGCGGCCGCATTTGATAACCCGGATTTTGTCGAGGTGGTGATTCATTCTTATCGGCATCGCTTTGGTTTGGTGCCCGGCGATGCGGCTTACGCGGAGCTTGAGCGGCAGCTTGCCAAACAGCCGTTGATATCGGTGCCGACCATTCTTGTGCAAGGCGCTGGTGATGGCGTCGCAGCACCTGTCGAGGCCAGCGTTGACCAGCCGTTTTTTACCGGCTTTTATGAAAACCGCATTTTGCCGGCGGTGGGACACAACCTGCCGCAGGAAGCGCCGCAGGCGTTTGCGGATGCTGTCTTGTCATTGCTGCGATTGCGCGAGCGCTGATGCGACCAAACCTGCGCTGACGCCATCGGGATTTTTGCACGAATCTGAAACGGGTCTGACCGCTGGTTCAAACCTGAAATCAAGACGCAATTTCAGCGCTACAACGCCACGTTCTTGCGGCGATAGGGCTCACACTTACCAGCTGAACCGTATCGCGATTTGCAGGCTGTGTTCGCTTTGCTCTGCGGCGTCGCCAAAATAGTGGCGAGCAGGGCGCTTGGACTGGATGGTCATGGCTTCTGTCAGCAGCAGACAGTTCGGATCAATCTGCCATTGCCAAGCCAGCGTGCCGGCGCTGCCATCTTCATTGTTGTCGTCGTCGGGTGTTTCATCGTCATCGGTGACGGAAAAATCATCGTAGCGCAGGCTGAAACGATGCTGGTGCCATTGCCGGGCGAATGAAACAAAGCCGGCGGCAAATCGGTTGTCGATCATCCGGTTGCGATGCCGGCCAAATTCGGTGTGGCCATCCAGCCACTGCAGCAACACGGTCCAATCGGTCGATGGCTGCCATTTCAGGCTGAGTTGATCAAACTCCGTATACCACGCCCATTGACCCTCTTCGAATGCCAGCGGATCGCCGCGATTGTCGTAATGGCTCAACGCGATGCGGATGCCACCACGATGTTGCCAATGCAAGCTGGCGTAATAACCGTAACGCTGATCAATTTCTGTAAAAGGGCTGCCGTATGCTTCCTGACTGCGGAACGAGCCGTTTTCGGTCAAAGCCGGCAGCGCCGCAAATTCGGTTTCTTCGCCCCAACCATATTGCCGATCGTGCAGCGCCCAGCCGCGCCATGACAGCAAACCTCCGGCCGGATCGTTACAGCAAAACACCGCGAGCGTGATGCCGAGGTCGTGATCGCTGCCGCTGCGTTGGCCGAGCCAGTCACCGTTCCATTCGATGCCTGTCGTGCGCACTTCTTCGCCCAGCCAGGTGTTGATGGCGCTGCTGCTCAGGAAACCTTGCGGTTGCCACAGCGCTTCCGAATTTTCCAGTGACAGTGGCGCGTAGAACAAACCGGCGCGCCACTGATTGCGCCAAGCCGAGTCGGGAATCGGCCGGTACCGAAGAAAGGCTTCGGTCAACGCCACGGGCTTTTCGCTGCTCGGGTAACGGAGTACGGAGAGATTGAATTGCCACGCACTTAGATCCAGACCGGACTGTGTCAGCGCATCGAGATCCCAGCGCGCTTGCAGGCCAAGAAACCCGCTCGGTTGCTGCTCATCGTCCGGGCTCTTGCCGAGCTCACCCTCAAGAGGGTTGCCGGCGCTGCGGCCGGTCAGCGCGCGCAATTCTCCAACCAGTAGGGTTTCACCGCGACTCGCAGCGGGCGCCAGCAGCGCAGTCAGGATCAGCGCGAGCCGGGGCAGACGTTGGCCTTGGATGGAAGAGCGGGCGCAAACAGGGGACATGGGGGCAGCCTGAACGAAGCCTGTGCGGGAACGGCGGGTGCGAGCTTCAGTATAGGTGCGGTTTTGCTGCGTTTCGGTACCGATATGCCAGCTCCGGCCGGCCGTGCCGGTTACGACTTCGGCTCGGTGCTGCCATGAGTGAGCTAAGGCGAGCTTATTTCTCTAGGGATGGATTAAAGGCTTGACGGATAGACGGCTAAACATCTAAAGTCTGCTCATTGCAGTTTTGGACGTCTAAACAGCCAAAAGGGCCTGAATCATGTCCGTCGCTCATTCTCTCGGTTTTCCTCGTATCGGCCTTAAGCGCGAGCTTAAGACCGCCCTTGAAAAGTACTGGCGCGGTGAACTCAGCCGTGTCGATCTGGACGCCTGCGCTCGTGCACTACGGGCCGCACATTGGCAGCTGCAGGCGGACGCTGGGGTTCAACTGTTGCCGGTCGGGGACTTTTCTTATTACGACCACGTGCTCGATACCTCCTTTTTGTTTGGCGTGATCCCGGAGCGCTTTGTTAGCGGGGTTGGTGATCACCAGGACACCACCGATCTGGATTTGTATTTCCGCGCCGCTCGCGGCCGTGCGCCGACTGGTGCCGACGCCCCGGCTTGCGAAATGACCAAGTGGTTCGACAGCAATTACCACTACATCGTGCCGGAGTTCAGCAAGGGCCAAACGTTCACGCTGAACAGCGAACGCCTGATAAGCCAAATTCAGGAAGCGCAGGCGCTCGGCCACAAGGTCAAGCCGGTATTGCTGGGCCCGGTGAGCTATCTCTATCTGGGCAAAGCGCGAGATGGCAGCAACAAACTGGAACTTCTGCCAAAGCTGTTGCTGCAATATCAAAAACTGATTCAGCAACTGGAAGCACTGAAGCTGGAATGGCTGCAGCTGGATGAGCCGATTCTGGTGCTGGATCTGGATCAAGCCTGGCAGGATGCTTTCCGTTACGCCTACAAAAATCTGCAGGACTATAAACTGCAGCTCTTGCTCGCCACCTATTTTGGCAGTGTCAAAGACAATCTGGCCTTGATCAAAGAGCTCGCGGTCGATGGTCTGCATGTTGATGCCGTGCGCGGCGCTGCCGATCTCGACGCCATCATCGAGGCGTGGCCGAAAGAGCGGGTGCTGTCACTTGGTGTGGTCGATGGCCGCAATATCTGGCGTACCGATTTGCGCGCCGCCTTGCTGCCGCTGACCAAAGCCCAGCAGAAATTCAATGGCCGCGTGTGGGTGGCAAGCAGTTCATCGCTGCTGCATACGCCGGTGGATCTGGATGCCGAAACCCGGTTGGATCCGGAACTGCGCAGCTGGCTGGCGTTCGCCAAACAAAAAACGCGTGAAATTGCCGTGCTGTCGAAAGCACTCAATGAAGGCGTATTGGCGGTCGATGCCGAATTGACCGCCAGTGATCGCAGCGTAGCCAGCCGGCGCTCGTCCACCCGCATTCACAAACCGGCAGTGAAAGCCCGGTTGTCTGCCATCACCAAAGCCGACAGTCAGCGCAAGTCGGCGTATGCCAAACGAGCAGTGGTACAGCATGGCACCTTGAATTTGCCTTTGTTTCCGACCACCACCATCGGCTCGTTTCCGCAAACCGCCGATATTCGCGGCTTGCGTGCCGGCTTCAAGAAAGGCGCCATCACCGAGCCGGAATACGTGAGCGGTATCAAGGCCCAGATTGCCGACCATGTCAAACGCCAGGAAGCGCTCGATATCGATGTGCTGGTGCATGGCGAGGCAGAGCGCAACGACATGGTCGAGTACTTCGGCGAACAGCTGGAAGGCTTTGCCTTTACCGAGAATGGCTGGGTGCAAAGCTATGGTTCGCGCTGCGTCAAGCCGCCAATTATTTACGGTGATGTGTCGCGGCCGAAGCCGATCACCGTTGGCTGGACGACCTATGCACAATCACTGACGAACAAACCTTTGAAAGGCATGTTGACCGGCCCGATCACGATTCTGTGCTGGTCATTCACCCGCAACGATCTGTCGCGCAAAGAGCAGGCCGAGCAGATTGCGCTGGCGCTGCGTGACGAAGTGCAGGATCTGGAAAAGGCCGGTACCCGGATCATCCAGATTGATGAGCCGGCGATACGAGAAGGTCTGCCACTGAAAAAGGCCGAGCAGCCGGCCTATCTGGACTGGGCAGTGACTGCCTTCCGGTTGTGTACGGCCGGTGTCAGCGATGGCACCCAGATCCACACCCATATGTGCTATTCCGAATTCAACGAAATCATCGATTCCATTGCCGCGCTCGACGCTGACGTCATCACCATTGAAACCTCGCGTTCGAACATGGAGCTGCTGGAGGCGTTCGAGAAGTTCAGTTATCCCAATGAGATCGGCCCCGGCGTCTACGACATTCATTCGCCGATTGTGCCGGGCGTGGCGCAAATCGAAGCCTTGATCGAAAAGGCGGCGCAGTACATTCCGCGTGAACGGCTCTGGATCAATCCGGATTGCGGCCTGAAAACCCGGCAGTGGCCGGAGACTGAAGCGGCCTTGGCCAATCTGGTGCAAGCAGCCAAGAACCTGCGCGCCAAGTATGGCCGGGCAGCTGCAGCGTAAATCATTCGACATCACTCCCGCGAGACAGCAGCTATAACGGTGTCAGCGGGAATAAAAAACATACAGAAGAGAACACCATGGCCCTGCACGCCGCCCGACTGTTGGAAAACCTGAATCGCCAATGGGAGCAAGTGGAAGAACACTTGCAGGTGTCGTTCGAGTTCTTTCCGCCGAACACGCCGGAAATGGCCGATACCTTGTGGCAGTCGGTGCTCAAGCTGCAGCGGTTCAAACCGAAGTTTGTCTCGGTAACCTATGGCGCCAATGCGTCCACCCGGGATCGTACCCATGCGGTGATCGAACGGCTGAAAACCGAAACCGAATTGACGCCGGTGCCGCACCTGACTTGTATTGATACCAAACGGGAAGAGATTGCCGAAATTGTCGCGCGTTACCGCCAGCTCGGTGTCAATCGCATTGTCGCGCTGCGCGGTGATTTGCCGGCCGGGCACACCAGCACCGGTGGCGATTTCCGTTACGCCGTCGATTTGGTCAAGTATCTGCGCGAACTCGGCGTCGAACAGCTCAGTGTCGCGGCTTATCCGGAAGTGCATCCGGAGGCGCGTAGTGCCCGTGCCGATTTGGACAACCTGAAAGCGAAAGTCGATGCCGGCGCCAGCCACATCATCACCCAGTTTTTCTTTGATAACTGCGCTTTCTTGCGCTTCCGCGACCGCTGCCATTCGGCCGGCATCAACGTTCCGATTACCCCGGGCATTCTGCCGGTGGCCAACTTCCGCCAGTTGGAGCGCTTTGCCGGCGGCTGCGGCACCAGCATCCCGAGTTGGCTGGCCCGGCTTTACGAAGGCCTCGACGATGACCCGGATACCCGCAAGCTGATCGGCGCCAGCGTCGCGCTGGAACAGGTCAAGCTGCTTATTGGCGAAGGCATCCAGGATTTCCACTTCTACACCCTGAACCGGGCTGAGCTGACTTACGCGGTTTGCCATGCCTTGGGGCTGGGTGGCCACCGGCTGCCACAGCCGAAATCGCCATTGCCCGACCCACAGGAACGTGGGAAATGCCAGGTGGCGCCGGGAGCGCCGCTGGCGAAGGTAGCAGGGCTTTAATTTTCTGCCGCAGTGAAGAAAACTGCACCTCAGGGGTAAAGCAGGGCATGGGACCGCATTGCCGGTCCAGATAAGCCCGGGTTCAAGTGAACCTCGGCCACTGCCCACTCGCGCTGAGGGAGTCATCATGAGCAACAACCGTTTTGCCAGCATGTTCGTCACATTTCTAGTCGGGCTGCTGGCCGTCGCTTTTGTCTACATTGTCGTTATACAACCGCTTTGGCAACAGAACAACGGTGGCCCGTTGGTGATGCGCACCTATGCGGTCTCGGCTGATTACGCCGACGAAGTCCGTAGTGCCTTGCAAAACGCCATGCTGACCGGTGAAGAAGGCAAGGCCATCGGCCGGGTCAGTCTGGCGCCGAATGGCCAGTTGATCGTGACTGCCCCAAACTCCATGCAGAAGGGCGTCGAGTCCCTGTTGAACGATATCGCCGGCTTTTCGCCAGGTGCCACGCCGTCGGTGAAGTTCGAGGCTTGGTTTGTTACAGCGATAAATGCCGACAAAACGGATAACTCATCGATACCAGCGCTTCAGGAAGTGCTTCCGGCACTAGACGCTATCACCGAGGTGCAAGGTAATCAGCAGTTCAAGCTGCTGGAAAAAATTACAGTGCATGTCAGAACCGGGCAGAGCAGCACGGTGTCCAGCGCGAACGGAATTTTTGAAGTCAATCCCAGTGTCCGTCGTGGTGCAAATGAGCAAAAACTGATCTCGGCGGAACTGAAATTCCAGATGCGCGGTCCGGAAAGCCTGCGTACCGAAACGGAATTGAAGTCGGGTGAGTTGCTGGTGCTGGGGCAGACTTCGAATCACCAGCTTGTTGGCGACCGAGGCGTGCCTTCGGAACAGCGGCTGTATTACATCGTGCGCGCCACGCTCTGATTTGCCGACAAGATGACCACGGATATCGGCCTTACCGAGGTCGACTGGGCAGCGTTGTATCAGCGGCTTGAAAAGCCTCTGTACAACGCGGCTTATCGCTATATTTGGCAACGACTGGATGCCCAAGATCTGGTGCAGGAAGCGTTTCTGCAGCTGTGGCAACGGCGTGCGCAGATTTCCTTAGAGACGGCCGATCGCTATCTCTGGGTGACGACGCTGAATCTGGCACGCAAGCGCCGACGTTGGCGTTCGCTGCGACAGTTCTTGTCTATTGACAGTCTGCAAATGGATGACGTGCATCGCGATGGCATTCCGGAATTGCTGGCGGCAACGCCGTCACCGGAGCAACAACTGCAAGATGGTCAGCAAGATCAGCGCTTGCTCGATGCCATCGATGCACTTTCGGAAAAACTACGCAGCGTCTTGTTGCTGACAGAGTTCAGCGAGTTGCCCTACGAGGTCGTCGCGCAGATGCTAGAAATTCCCGCCGGCACAGTGGCTTCGCGCCGGCATCTGGCATTGAAAAAATTACGGACAACGCTGGCCGATATGGATTATTCCTTCGTGACGGGAGCGCCGGGCCATGACTGATCGTCAACCGAATTTTCTGCCGGAACTGAGTCCGCCTGCAGGTGGCTTGGCGCGCTTGCGCGCGCGCCGTGACGAGTTGCAGCGCCCGGTACTTGAACGGTGGCTGCGGCAGTTCAACCGCGCTGGGGTCAAAGCCTATGCACCATTGCTGGCCGGTGCCTGTACCGCGTTGATGCTGGTGCTCTGGTGGCCGCAAAGACTGCCGTCAACGCTGGCAACGGACCGCTTGCTCGGCGCGAAAAGTGCGGGGGAGCGTGTACGGGTACTCGATGCCATGATGGCGACGCAGCAGCTGCCATCCAGCCAATCGGGCGTCCGTCTGTACTGGACTGAAAGCTTGCAGCACGAGGTTGCTGAAACCCGGTCACCGTGAGCTCAGGCCGGTAAACCGCCATCCGCCAAGGTGCTGGCGGTCGAAAGTGGTCATCCCGAAACCGGTCCAGTAAACTGACCGCCGTTTCCCGCCGGACAGGGCCGTACCGTGCCGTTACTTGATTTCATCCTGCATATCGATGCTCACCTGATCGAACTGGCCGCTCAATACGGCATCTGGATCTACGCGATTCTGTTTCTGATCGTCTTCGCCGAAACCGGCTTGGTCGTCACGCCGTTTTTGCCCGGGGACTCACTGCTGTTTGCGCTCGGCGCGATGGGCGCCATCGGCGCCATTGATCCGCTGATGGTGGCCGCCGTGGTGGTCGTGGCTGCATTTTGCGGTGACAACAGCAATTATTTCATCGGCCGTTTCTTCGGCCATAAACTGTTCAGCAACAGTCAGTCCCGCATTTTCCGGAAAGAGTATCTGGATAAAACCCACGCGTTTTACGCGAAATACGGCGCCCCGACCGTCGTCATCGCGCGCTTTGTTCCGTTCGTGCGTACCTTCGCGCCTTTTGTTGCTGGTATGGGCGAGATGCCTTATGTCAAATACATCAGCTTCAGCTTGCTCGGTTCGTTGCTGTGGACCGCTGCATGCGTTGGCGCCGGCTATTTTTTCGGCAATATTCCGGTCGTGAAGGAACACTTTTCGCTGGTGGTTATCGCGCTGGTATTGCTACCGGGCATCCCGGCAGTAGTGACGGTACTCAAGCATTGGTGGTCCGGGCGACAAACGGGCAAAGTCGCGCGTTAGCCCCCCGCATCATTATTCAGATTGCTGTTGGCGCCGGGCATCGCTGGAACAGGAGATGCTTGAGCTTACCACCGGATTTATCAAGGAGGATTTTTTGTGCTGCGCTCCCTCGCTTTCAGTTTGCTGATTTTTGCCAACGGCGCAGTTCTGGCCGCCGTAGACTCGGCCATGCCGGCACCGCAAGGGCCATTGACCGTCGTCCGGTTCACGCCATCAGGTGCAGACGTAAAAACCGTCCGCGAAATCGTATTCACATTTGATCGCGACGTGGTACCACTTGGCCGCATGGAGCGCGAAGCGGCCGAAATTCCGGTCAAAATTAGTCCCGAAGTTGCCTGTCAATGGCGCTGGCTGTCGCGCAACTCACTGGCCTGTTTGCTGAATGAGCAGGCAGCCTTGACACCTGCGACGCGCTATTCCATCGAAATGGCCCCTGGGCTAAAGGATGAATCAGGCGCAACCTTGGCGATGCCGTATCAGAACAGTTTTGTCACTGAACGGCCAGCGATCAGCTATCCCGGATTTAAGAATTGGCTGGGCCCTGATGTTCCGGTGATCCGACTGTCCTTCAATCAGCCGGTTACCAAACAGTCGGTCCAGAGCAGCATGGTGTTGTCTGGCGATGTGCCGTTTGAGCTTGCAGCTGATCCGGAGCTGCGCGAGGATCCGGTTTTGCTACCGTTGCCAGGTGAACCGGTCGTGTTGATCAATCGGAACCCGGGCGCACGCGCAGGTGACGACAAACCCAGCGTCACGCATGGTGAAGAAGCGCGCCGGAACTGGTTGCTTACGCCAAGCAAGGCACTCGGGCTTGATCGAAGCATTACGCTGAAAGTCCGGCCTGGCCTACAGTCTGCACTTGGTGCAGAGCGTGGCGTTGAGGATCGGGTCGTCATTCAATTCGATACGTTTCCCGAGTTTCGCTTTCTGGGTGTCAAATGCGAAGACAGCAAGGTTCGTGATGAGCGAACCATTGTCGTTGCTCAGGCACGAAATCTGGACGGTCAATTTCGCTGTGACCCACTGCACCGCGTCGGTCTTGAGTTTTCAGCACCGGTACCGATTGATGATTTCAAAGGTCAAGTCAAGTTGACACCGGATCTGGCTGGTAACCGTGTTGATTATGACCCGTGGCAGGACACCAACCGCTATTCTCGCCTGCGTTCGCCACATCAGCGTGGCCGCACTTACACAGTGTGGTTCCCGGAAGTCCTCAAGGCGTATCAGCGCTACGATTTGGTCAATGCCCCCAACACACTGAAGGATGAATTTGGCCGGTCGATCGAGTCGGGTATCAGCATGGTTTTTCAGACTGATCACCGGGAACCAAGAGTCGTTTTCGAACGTCGCCATTCCGTGTTGGAGTCGAAACAGGAGACCGAGCTGCCGATTGTTGTGACAAATCTGAAGACGCTGGATTTGGATTACAGCATTCTGACCGCTGACGGGGTCAAAACTCGGGAACGAAAATCCATTCCGGTTCCAAATGTCGAGGACGTCGCTTTCACGATGCCACTGGGCATTCGGCAATTGATGGACGGTCATGACAGTGCTGTGATGAGTGGTTCCATTGATACCACGCCCAGTACGTTTAGCGACTACGATCGCTATTTCTTCAGCCAGATCACGCCATGGCAGGTGCATGTCAAGCTCGGCCATTTCAGCAGTTTGGCGTGGGTCGTGGATATGACCACCGGCTTGCCGGTACCGGATGCAAAGGTCCAGGTACATCTTGGTAGCTATCGAGGTCTGGAACCGGCACCGGCATTGCTCGCTGAAGCGGTCACCAATCACGATGGGGTTGCCTTGTTGCCAGGTTCGGAGACGCTGGATCCGCGTCTGCAGTACATGTGGCCGAATGAGAACTCGGATCGATTAATGGTCCGCGTTCGCAAAGGTCAAGCGCTGGCATTGTTACCGCTGGATTGGAATTACGTGGTTGATGGTTCCGTTTATTCCGGCGGTGGTGGCAGCTATGGTTACGGCGCCGATGAAGACGGCGATGGTGAATATTTTGGCGGCGGCGTCAGCCCCGAGCGGCGCAAACAATATCATCACATTCGCGCCTGGGGCGCGACTGCACAAGGCATATACCGCGTTGGCGATACCGTTCAGTACAAAATTTACGTCCGCGGTCACGATAATCGCCAGTTTGTTCCTGCACCGGCGGCGACCTACACGTTAGAAGTCTTCGATCCGATGAACAAAAGCTTGTTCAAACAATCGGATATCACGTTGAATGAATTTGGTGCGGTCGACGGTGAGTTCGCGGTGCCCGGAAATGCGCCAGTCGGTTGGTATGAATTTCGGCTCAAGGCCAGTTATACCGACAAGCAATGGCGTCCGCTGCGGGTATTGGTTAGCGATTTTACCCCAGCGGCCTTTCGTGTCAGCCAAGAGTTGAACGCCGAACAATATCGGCCTGGCGACGAGCTCAGTGTCGCAAGCCACGCTCGGCTGCATGCTGGCGGCCCCTATGGCGAGGCGGGGATTCGGGTCTCGGTCAGTCTGCGTCCCAGCAGCATGACACCGAAAGATCCGGCTTTGTCGCGATTTGAGTTTGACTGGAACACCGGCGTTCGTGACAAACAGGATCTGCAACAGGTCCAGGAATCCCTGGATGCCCAAGGTGACCACAATACTCATATCGTGTTGCCGGACAGCAATATTCTGGTTGGCCGCTTGACTGTTGAAAGCGCAGTCCGTGATGACCGCGGCAAATATGTTGCACAACAAGCGGGGGCTCGTTTTGTTGCGCGTGACCGATTTGTCGGTTTGAAAGCGGACGGTTGGTATTTCACCAGCGGTAAGCCAGCAAAGGTGCAGTACGCGGTGATCGATGACGAGGCGAAAACCGTCGCGGGTAGCAAGGTAACGCTAAAAATCGAGCATCTGTTTACAACGGCGGCACGGGTCAAGGGCGCTGGCAATGCGTACCTGACGCAGTATCAGCGTGACTGGCGTGAAGTCAGTCAGTGTCAGGGAATGTCGGGGTTGACCGCCAGCGTCTGTGAATTCACGCCGGATGAACCGGGTGAGTACCGTATTCGTGGTCAGGTGCAGGACAGCAAAGGCCGTCAGCATGAGAGCGTGTTGCAGAGCTGGGCGACCGGCCGTGGCTATGTGCTGTGGGAAACGCCGAATAACAACAGCTTGCCGGTAATCGCCCAGACCGAGCGTTACGAGATTGGGCAGAAGGCCCGCTTTTTGGTCAAGAACCCTTTCCCGGGTGCCACCGCATTGATCACGGTTGAGCGTTACGGCGTGCTGCGCAGCTTTGTTCAGGTGCTCGAAGACAGTATGCCGGTGATTGAGATCCCGCTGCTGCCCGATGATGTGCCTGGCGTTTACGTCTCCATCATGGTGATGTCGCCACGGGTCGACAAGCCGCTCGAGGATGGTCAAGTCGATCTCGGTAAGCCGTCATTCAAAATGGCTTATCAGCGAATCGATGTTGTTGACCCATATAAACAAGTGCATGTTGCTGTTGCAACGGACAGGAAGGAATACAAGCCGCGCGAGAAAGCAAAGGTGTCAGTGGCGGTGACGCCGCGTCACGGCAAACTCACCGAAAAGGTTGAACTGGCTGTGGCCGTGCTTGACGAGTCGGTGTTCGATTTATTGCAGGGTGGCGACAAGACGTTTGATCCCTATCGTGGCTTCTATCAGCTGGAAGGCCTCGATCTGCAAAACTACAACCTGCTGATGCGGCTGGTTGGCCGGCAGAAGTTCGAAAAGAAAGGGGCGAGTCCGGGTGGCGATGGCGGTGCCAGTCTCGATCTGCGGACGATATTCAAATATGTCAGCTACTGGAATCCTTCCTTGCCGGTCGATGCCAGCGGCAAGGCGACATTTGAACTGGATTTGCCTGACAATTTGACCGGTTGGCGGGTTCTGGCGATGGCGGTGACGCCAAGTGATGAGATGGGACTGGGTGTCCACAGTTTCAGCGTCAACAAGCTGACTGAACTCCGGCCTGTGATGCCAAACCAGATCTCCGAGGGCGATCAATTTCGGGCCGGCTTTACTGTCATGAACCGTAGCGACGTTCGCCGGGACCTGCGCGTGGTAGTGAAAGCGCAAGGTGCCATGGCGGAACCTGTCAGCACGACACTGACCATCAGTGCCGATCCCTACAAACGCTTGCCAATCTGGCTACCGGTCAAGAGCAGCGGTGACGGTGAAATTCGATTTACCGTTCAAGCAGGTGACAACAAGGATCAGGACGGCTTGGTTCATGTGGTGCCAGTCAAGAAGCGGCGATCGCTATTGACCGCAGCAAACTATGGCACGACCAATGAAGCCCTGATCCGTGAGCCCGTGCAGATCCCGACCGGCATTTACCCTGACGCCGGTAATCTCGGTATGGTGGTTTCGCCATCGGTGTTGGGCAATGTCGATGGGGCAATCCGTTATGTGCGCGATTATCCGTACTGGTGTTGGGAGCAACGGCTCAGCAAGGCGTTGCTGGCATCGCAGTATCTCGGCTTGCGTGACTATTTCTCCGCAGATTTGCAGTGGCCGGATGCTGCCGGCCTGCCGCAGCGCATGCTGGATGATGCGGCCTCATTTCAGGCGCCAAATGGCGGGATGGTATTTTGGATTGCCCAGGATCAGTATGTCAGCCCTTATCTGAGTGCCTACACGGCGCTCAGCTTCAATTGGTTGCGCGCGGCAGGCCACAAGGTTCCGGTACGGGTCGAGGCGCGTCTGCACGATTACCTCAAGCAATTGCTGCGGCAGGATCTGTTCCCGACGTTCTACAGTGCCGGCATGGCTTCATCCGTGCGGGCCGTGGCGCTGGCAGCGCTTGCTGACCAACGGGGTATCACGCTGGATGATTTGCGA
Source organism: Permianibacter fluminis (assembly GCF_013179735.1). NCBI lineage: Bacteria > Pseudomonadati > Pseudomonadota > Gammaproteobacteria > Pseudomonadales > Pseudomonadaceae > Permianibacter > Permianibacter fluminis. The sequence goes on from NZ_JABMEG010000001.1 coordinate 2,828,345, forward strand.
CGCTATCGATCTGCCTTGCCACAAATGGATCTGTTCGGTAAGGCGCATTACCTGCAAGCCGCCAGCAAGGTGGTCGGCGCGGATGATCTGGTTGCCGAGTCGCTGCAGATGATCCTGGGACAGGCCAGTCAAAGTGGTGGCAAATTCCAGTTCAACGAACGCTGGGATGACAGTTACTCCCAAATTCTGGCAACACCCTTGCGTTCCAACTGTGCGGTATTGACTGCCGTCACCGCACTTGGCGAGCAGAAGCAGTGGGCAAAAATGATAGGCAATATGCCGTTCCAGATGGTCCGCGCCATTACCCAGGCGCGTGGCAGCCGCACCCATTGGGAAAATACCCAGGAAAATGTTTTTTGCTTGCAGAGTTTGCGGCAGTACAGCCAGATATATGAAGCCGTAAAACCGGACATGGAGATCACGGTAGCTGTCGACAATCAGGTCATCGGTAGCAACCGTTTCTCGGCGCTACGCGATCCGATGACTAGTCATAGTCGACCGTTGCAAGCGGATGACGTGGGTCAGCGGCGTGAGCTGGTACTGAACAAGAGCGGACCTGGCCGGGTCTATTACAGCAGTCGTTTGCAATATGCCCCGACAGTGGAGAGCAGCGAGCGAATCAACGCCGGTATGGATATTCGTCGCGAGTACAGTGTTGAACGCGAGAACGGCTGGCAACTGCTGCAGTCGCCCATGCAGATTGCGCGGGGTGAGCTGGTCCGGGTTGACTTGTACTTGTCGGTACCTACCGCACGCCACTTTGTTGTGGTTGATGACCCGGTTGCAGGCGGTTTGGAGCCAGTGAACCGCGATTTGGCGACGGCGTCTGGAGTGGATGCCGACAAGGGAGAGTTCAAGGCTGCTGCCGGTTCGTGGTGGTTCCAGTATGGTGATTGGCGGCATTATTCAGCATCACTGTGGAGTTTCTATCACAAGGAACTGCGATTTGATTCTGCACGGTTTTATGCCGATTACCTGCCGCCAGGTAACTACCACCTTTCTTACACCGCGCAAGCGATTGCCGAGGGTGAATTCAGGGCTGCACCCACGCATGTCGAGGAAATGTACGACCCGGATGTGTTTGGCAAGTCCCTGCCTGCAGAACTGAATGTCGTAAGTGATGAGGCGGTCAATGCAGCGCATTGACGCGAGTCGGTGGTGGCGGCGGTGTATGGCGGTCATCCGACAACGTCCTGTTGCAGTCGTGCTGGCCGTGCTGGTCAGCGCGTTGCTGCTGTTGACTGTTTTGACGTGGCAGGCAACTCAGCCGTTGCCCAGCCTTCAACAGGTAGTGCAGCGTACCGAAGGAGTAACGCTGCTGGACCGGAATGGTCGACGCTTGCTGGCAGCGTCCGGTGATGGTTGGAACGTGCAGGAGCAAGTGGGCCTGCACGATATCCCGCCAATTCTGGCCAATGCGTTTCTGGTCGCCGAGGACCAGCGGTTCTTTACTCATGCCGGTGTTGATTGGTTGGCGCGCTCGGCCGCGCTATGGCAGAACGTTGCAGCCGGTCGGAAAGTGCGCGGCGCCAGCACGATTAGCGAGCAGGTGGTACGGCTTCTGCACCCTCGTCCGAGAACGATGTGGTCACGCTGGCTGGAAGGGTTTGAAGCGACAGCGTTGGAGCGGCAAGAAAGCAAGCATTCCATTCTCGAGTTCTATTTGAATCAGGTTCCCTATGCGCATGAGCGCCGAGGTGTCAGACAAGCTGCCGAGTACTATTTCGATCGTGATTTGGCAACACTGAACCTGAAGGAGATGCTGGCGTTGGCGGTGCTGGTGCGGGCGCCAGCGAGTCTGGATCTCAGAAAGAGCAATCAGACAACAGAAGCGGCAATACAGCGATTGGCCAAGAGAATGTTGGTGAACAACATGCTTGACCGGACCGCTTGGCAAAATCAGGCGGATGTGCCGCTCCAGCTTCTCGCGCCGAAAGTGCCGCAGTTGGCTCATCATTTTGTGCAATATGTTAGGCAACAGTTGCCTAATGCGAAGGGCGTCCTTCAAACCACACTGGATTCGAGCTTGCAAGCCAATATCCAGGCGCTGCTGGATGCCCGACTGGCTGATTTGAAAACGCTGCGTGTTCACAATGGCGCCGTGCTGGTTGCTGATCATGAACGGGGTGAAATTCTGGCTTGGGTTGTCAGCGGTAATTTGTCGGCAACGACGCCTGGCGCGTTTTACGATGCCGTATTGGTTCCTCGGCAACCGGGTTCGACTTTGAAACCGTTCATTTATGCCACTGCCATGGAGCATGGCTGGACGGCCGCAACCTTGGTCAAAGATGAGCCATTGCAGCAAGCGGTCGGACGCGGTTTGCATCAATACCGAAATTACAGTCGCATCCATTACGGTGACATCAGTGTCCGGGAGGCGCTGGCCAACTCGCTGAACGTGCCGGCCGTCAAAGCCCTGCAGGCGGTTGGGGCAGCCGAAGTCTTGGAACGTTTGCGAGCCGTTGGCATGTCGTCATTGGCTCTGGATGCAGCCGTATATGGTGATGGACTTGCACTCGGCAATGGCGAGGTCAGCCTGTTGCAGCTCGTGGCAGCATACAGCGCCATGGCGGAGCGCGGAGTATACCGACCATTGCGGTTTTATCTCGGCATGTCGGCGCCCGAACAACCGGTATTTGAACCGGAAATCAGTAGCCTGATTGCCAATATTCTGGCCGACAATGATGCCAGGCAGCTTGAGTTTGGTACCGGCAATTCTCTGAATTTTGCCGTTCAGACAGCGGTCAAGACTGGCACTTCGAATGACTACCGTGATGCGTGGTTGCTGGCGTTTGATTCACGCTATACGGTTGGGGTTTGGTTTGGCAACCTCGACCGGCGGCCGATGCTGGATGTGACGGGTTCCATTGGCCCCGCGCTTTTGGCCCGCGCCATTTTTTCCGAGCTCAATCGGCAACATGATTCAAAACCTTTGTGGTTGAGCCCCAAACTGATCAAAGCCCCGGTTTGCTTGACGAAATCGACAGACAGCAATTGTACTTATCGTGATGAGTGGTTCGTGGCCGGCACACAGCCAGTATCCGCCGCGACACCCTTGCAGCACAAAACTGAAGCGGCATTGCATTTTTTGCAACCGACCGACTACCTGGATATGGCGATGGATCCGCGCATACCTGATGATCTGGAGCGCTTTCATTTTGAACTAGCCGGCGTCAATGGCGCCAAAAAAATTCGCTGGAAACTGAATGATGCGCTGTTGGCGGAGACGAAGGTCGCAACGTATCTTTGGCCCATGCGGCGTGGTCAGTACGCGCTGCAGGCCGAAGTCAGCTTTGTCGATGGCAAGTCACGGTTGATCGGGCCGATTCATTTTACGGTGAAATAGCGACAGGAGGCCGGTCACCGTCAGGCTTTAGCCAATATCAATGGATGATCGAGCTGACGTTCGCTATTCGTTGATCAGTCGAAGTGGCAGACGTAGTGCAGCGTTTCAATCGTTTCAATTTCAAAACTGCTGTTGCCGGGTACGGTGAACGACTGGCCGCCTTCATAGGTTTTGGCTTGTGATTCACCTGCCAGTTTGACCGTGCAGCTGCCTTTCAAGAGTTCCATCACTTCCGGTGCGCCGGTATTGAAGGTCAGGGAAGATGGCAAGATGACGCCGACCGATTTGCGGCTGCCGTCGGCCAGCGTCAGCGTATGCGAGATGCATTTGCCTTCGAAATAGACATTGGCTTCTTTGTTGACTGTCACATTGTTGAACTGCGTCATCGATGTTTTTCCTGTCCGGATACCTGTATCAACCGTTCACCACTTCCAGTGCCGGCGTTTCCAGCACGGCGTCCAGCGCATCTTCCAGTGCGCCGCACAGATCTTCGGCGTCTTCAATGCCGACCGACACCCGCAATAGCGTATCGCTGATGCCGGCGCGTCGGCGTGCTTCCGGGTCCATGGCCAGATGGGTCATGCTGGCAGGGTGCGCAATCAGACTTTCGACGCCGCCCAGTGATTCGGCCAGCGAGAAGTGTTGCAAGTTATCGAGCAGTGTCCGGACTTGATGTTCGCCGCCATGCAATTCGAAGCTGAGCATGGCGCCGAAATCACTTTGCTGACGTTTGGCGATGTCATGGCCCGGATGGTTCGGCAGCCCCGGGTAATACACTTTCTTCACGGCCCGGTGATTGGTCAGCACTTCGATGACGGCTTCGGTGTTGGCCAGATGCACCGACAGCCGCGCTTCCAGCGTGCGCAATCCGCGCAAGGCCAGATAGGAGTCGAAGGGCGAAGCGGTCAGGCCCAGACAGTTGGCCCAGAACACCAGCTTTTCGTGCAGCTCTCGGGTTTTGGCAATGGCGGCGCCGCCGACTACATCACTGTGACCGTTGATGTATTTGGTGGTCGAGTGCACGACGATGTCGGCACCCAGTGCAATCGGCTGTTGCAGTGCTGGCGACAGGAAGGTGTTGTCGACCACCACCAAGGCGCCGACCGCGTGTGCAGCGTCGGCGAGTTTCTGGATATCGGCAATGCGCAGCAACGGATTGCTCGGCGTTTCGATCCACAGCAGTTTCGGCTTGCGTTCGGCAATCAGTTGATAGATGCCATCGTCATACTGATTGTGAAACTCGGCGTTGACCACACCACGCTCTTTCAACCGGAACAGCAGACGGTAGCTGCCACCGTAGCAATCGTGCGGGGCAATCACCAGATCGTCCGGCTTCAGCAGTTGCAACACCAGCGTAATCGCCGCCATGCCGGTGGCGGTGATGACGCCGCCAGCACCGCCTTCCAGATCGGCCAGCGCTTCGCCCAACAGATCGCGGGTCGGGTTGCCGGAGCGGGTGTAATCGTAGGCCGGTTTCTGGCCGTACTCGGTGAAGGCGAAATTGGTCGAAAGATAAATCGGCGGAATCACTGCGTTGTGATTCTTGTCGGTTTCAATCCCGGCGCGGACGAGGCGGGTAGCGGGGCGACAGCGTTTGCTCATTTTTGTAATTCCTGTAAGCGTAATTTGGGTAGCGGTTCTAGCTCAGGCGGCGGCCGCCAGCGCCGCAGCACGGTGCAAATGCGCTTGGGTATCGCGTGCGGCGAGCGCTTGTGCGGCGGACAGCACGTCGGCAAACACGCCGGCGCTGGTGACCGCAACGCCAGCACCGGGACCGGACACCGTCAGCGGAATGTCGCGGTACAACTGCGAGTGATAGATAACGGCATTCTCGGTGCCGCGCAGACGGTGAAACGGCGACTCGGCATCAATCTGGCGCAGTCCGACCCGGGCTTTGCCATCGGCATATTCCGCGACATACGCCAACCGCTTGCCCGCCGCGCGCGCAGCGGTCACCTGGTTTTGCCAATAGTCATTGAACACGGACAACGGTTGACTGGCCGCTTGGTCAACCGGCACCAATGCTTGTAATTCGATCGCGTCGCGCTCAAGCGCAATGCCGCAGGTACGCAGCAGGATCAACAGTTTGCGGGCGACATCTTCGCCACCCAGATCCAGCAGCGGATTCGGCTCGGCATAACCAAGCCGGACCGCTTCGCTCACGGCATGATCGAACGGCACATCTTGCTGAACTTGATCCAGGACATAACCGAGCGTGCCGGACAACACCGCCTGGATGCGATCCGGCCTATCGCCGGCGCGCTGCAGATCCAGCAACGGCCGCAGTACCGGTAATGCCGCAGCAACAGTGGTTTCGTACAAATACGGCGCCGCGCTGTGTCGCGATAGCGTTTGCAGCAGCGCGAACCGTTGTTGCAGATCGGCGTTGGCGATCTTGTTCGGCGTGACCACGGCAATACCCGCTTGCAACAGCGGTTCGTAGAGTGCGGCGACATGGGCGCTGGCCGAGGCGTCCACCACGATCAAACGGGAGAATTGCTGAGCCAGCAGCTCCTGCACCAAGCGGGTTGCCGGATCGGTGACATCCGGTTCACTTGCCAGTGCGTGGATGCTGGCATCGGCGCTGCTTTCCTGTTGGCTGCACCAATGGATTTGCCGGGAGTTGCAGATGGCGACGACCCGCAGGCCAGCGTGATGACGCAATCCGAGATCGCTTTTCAGCGTGGCCTGCTGCTGCCGCAACAGTTGCAGGGTTTGCCGGCCAATGCGGCCGCTGGCGCCGATGATGGCAACGGCAATGTCGTTGTCGGCCGGATACAGGCAGGTATGGGCAAGTCGGGCGAAGACATCGAGATCGGCAATGGCCAGCGTAAACGCCAGCACCCGTTCGCGTTCGAGCAAGCGATGTGCATGCAGCACCACACCGGCGTGGCTGGCGCGTTGCTGCAATTGCTCCAGCACTTGCGCCGGTGTCTGTTTGTCGGCAACAAAAACGGTAGCGACCGCCAGATCAGGCGTCTGGCTGTGCCAGCGGTTCAACGCCAACGGCAGCGGGGTTTGTTTGCTCAGCGTGGCCGACGTCGGCGGCAGCCAGCACGCGACAAACGCCTGCTCACGAGCGCGGTAATTGGGATCAATGGTCGTGCCGATCACGCTGCCGCTTGCTGCGTTGCTGGGCTCAGCATCCAGTCGGCGCAACTGCAGTGGCAAGCGCCGTTCCAGCAAGGGGGCCAGGCTACGCGGATGCAAGACGCCGGCGCCGCATTGCGCCAGCAAGCTGGCATCTTCGAGCGCCAGCACCGGCACCGTATCGGCGTTCGGGACATAGTCCGGGTCGGCACTCAGAATGCCGGCGGTGTCGCCAATGATCTCCAGTGAATCGCCGGCATAGGCGGTGACCAGCGCCGCGCTGTAATCCGAGGCATTGCGGCCGAGCAGGGTAGTGCGGCCCTGACTGTCGGCGCCGCAAAAGCCGGTGACAACGCGCAGACTTTGCTGCCAGTAAGCCGGTGGCAGGCTGGCAAATGCGCGCAGGGTTTGTTCGGTATTGACGGTGCCGCTGAGCGCATTGTCATCCGTGCGGATCAATTGCTCCGATGCCAGCCAATCGGCTGCCACGCCCGAGCTGCGCAGCAGCGCGGCCAGCAATTGCGCCGACAGTTTTTCGCCCAGTCCGGCCAGCGCGGCGGTGGCATGGTTTTCACCGGGCGTGCGCACCAGCACCTGCAAGCTTTCTTCGCCGAGCAATTGCAACTGACGATAGCCAGCGGTCAGCGTCAACTGCTCGCGGTCGTTCAACAACGCTTTGCCCAGATCCAGATGGCGCTGGATCAATTGCTGCAAACCCAGAATGGCCGATTGGGTTTGTTCCGCCGCCAGCGAACCCAGCGTCAGCAGCGTGTCGGTGCTGCCGCGGGTCGCCGATACCACAGCGATGACCGGCTGTTGTTGCAAGCGAAAATGCAGATGGCTGGCGACGCGGCGCAGCGCATTGGCGTCGGTCAGCACACTGCCGCCGAATTTGAGTACAGCGATGGTGGTTTGATTACGGGTAGTCATGAATGCAGTTCCGAATGACGGGTGTTGTCCATGTCGCCGGCAGCAAGGCGCAGCGCTGCGTTACCGTTAACCGGTGTCGCGGCGAGCAAGGGCTGGGCGGCAAGAAAGGGTATGAGCGCATTGGCGACGGCGTCGGTTTCGGTCAGGAAACCATCGTGGCCGTGCCGGCTCGCGATAATCACGTGCTGCGCATTCGGAAGGTGGCGCGCGATCTCGCGCTGTTCCGCCACCGGATAGAGTTGGTCGGTATCAAGGCTGATCACCAGCGTGGGTTGATGAAGGGTTTGCAGCGCGGCAGCAACGCCACCGCGGTCGCGACCGATGTCGTGACTGTTCATGCATTCGGTCAAGCGGATGTAACTGTTGGCGTCAAAGCGCTGTACGAATTTGTCGCCCTGATAATCGAGATAATCGAGCACGGCAAAATTTTTGTGTTCGCCGCTGTGGCGACCAAAACGCGCCCGCAATTCGCTGTCGCAGCGATAGGTCAGGAATGCCAGCTCGCGCGCCAGTGCCAAACCGCGCACCGGACCGCTGCCCGGCAGATAGAAGCCGTCGTTGAACGCCGGATCGAGCCGGATGGCGGCGCGCTGGCATTCGCTGGCGGCAATGGCCTGGGCGGAATGCGCGGCCGTGGTGCCGATCAACACCAGTGACTGAACCCAGTCGGGATGCTGCAGGGCAAACTCCTGCGCAATCATGCCGCCAAGCGACGGGCCGATGACGGCGCGCAGTTGCTGCACACCGAGGCTGCGCAAGAGCCGGCTCTGAGCGGCAACTTGATCGCGAATGCTGATGCGCGGGAAGCGGGCCTGCCAGGGCTGGCCGTCATCGGGATGCGCGCTCAGCGGGCCGCTGCTGCCGTAGCAGGAGCCGAGCAGATTGATGCAGACAATGAAATCGCGGGCCGGGTCCAGTGGCTTGCCCGTGCCGAGCAGCTCCGGCCACCACAGCTCCAGATCCGCACCACCAGACAGGGCATGGATGACCAGCACGGCATTGGTCCCGGCCCGGTTCAACGAACCCCAGCTACGCCAGGCCAGTTCCAGCGGCGCCAGCCGTTCGCCATTTTCCAGCGTCAGTCCGGCCGCGTCTTGCCAGAGGCGGACCTCGGGCGACAGCACGGTTCGGCTGGGCGGGTTGGCAAATTGGCGGGCGTGGACGGACATGTTTGGACGTCTAAACGTTTGGACGTGCCGATAATATAGACGGCTAAATGTCTATACAAGCCTTTTGTCCGGAAAAGCCCGCATATGAAGAAAGGTGATAGGTTTGACAGCCACCCGGCCGGCTGAGTACCTTTGCCGCCGAAACTCAGGGCGTCTGGAGTGAAAGATGTCTGTACAGCCTGAAGATGAAGAATTCATCGATCCGTACATTGAACACGGCAAGAAGAAAGAGAAGGTCAAGAAGATCACCGTCTCGATTCCGCTGCATGTGCTGAAGTTGCTGACCGACGAGCGCACCCGCCGTCAGGTCAACAACCTGCGCCACGCGACCAACTCGGAACTGCTCTGCGAGGCCTTTCTGCATTCCTACACCGGGCAACCGCTGCCCAGTGACGAGGAGTTGCGCAAGCCGCGCAAGTGATCACCGTAAAGAAAAAGGCCGGGATTTCCCGGCCTTTTTCTTTTTTCATCGTTCCAAATGTTCTATTTCGGCCGCGCCGATTGCCGTTTCGCAAACTCGAATTCAGCCAACCAAAGTGCCAATCCGGCCATTGCGCCTGAACCCAAATAGTTTATGGAGTCGTACAGGCTCGCATGGTGCCAGCGAGCCGAATCAAATGGCCCGGCTAGCGAGTACCAGAATGGGGCTGCTATCAGCGCCCCTCCCAGCATGTAGTGCCACCATCGTTGAAAGCCGACTCGCTTGAACAGCAGCAGTGTCGGCAATCCGAGCAATATGGAAAAGATTACTGCCGTTGGTATGGCGAACAGCCAAACCCATCCCAAACCACAGACAGCATCGGAGCCTTGCAGCATCAAGACACCACAGCCGCCAGAGGTCGCCATCACAACACCAGCGACAGCGGACACGGCTAGCTGACCAAGCAATTTTTCCATGTGTCCCATGCTGGCTCTCAGTATTGGTGCCGCTTCAGCCCGGTCGCGGCCAGAATCTTGGTGGCGATTTCCTCGACCGAGCGGCTGGTGGTGTCCAGCCACGGAATATTCAGATGCTGGTACAGCCGCTCGACGGCGGCGACTTCCAGCCGGCACTGCTCAATGGAGGCGTAGCGGCTGTTGGCCCGGCGCTCGGTGCGGATTTGCTGTAGCCGCTCCGGGTTGATGGTCAGCCCGAACAGCTTGTGCCGGTGCGGCTTGAGCGGCTTCGGCAGGCCTTCGTTGTCCAGATCTTCCTCGGTTATCGGGTAGTTGGCGGCCCGGATGCCGAATTGCATGGCCAGATACAGCGAGGTCGGGGTTTTGCCGGAGCGGGACACGCCAACCAGGATGAGATCGGCCTGCTCGTAGTACTTGGTGACGGCGCCGTCATCATTGCTGAGGGCAAAGTTGACCGCCTCGATGCGGGTTTCGTACTGGCTGACGTTCTCTGCCGAGTGGGCTTTGCCGACCCGGTACTGGCATTTGACGCCGAGGGTCTGCTCGATGCTCGGGACAAAGGTCTGGAACAGGTCCAGCACCACGCCGCGGCTCTCGCGGATGACCGCCCGCAGTTCGGGCCGTACCATCGTATCGAATATCAGCGGCGGCTCGCCGTCATGGTCGGCGGCGGCATTGATGCGGGCAACCGCATCGCGGGCGGTGGCCTCGTTGTCGATGAACGGCAGGGTAGTCTCGGCGAAGTCGACCCCGTCAAACTGGGACAGCAAGGCCTGACCCAGCATCTCGGCCGTGATACCGGTCCGATCGGAAATAAAAAATACGCTACGTTTCATCGCGGGGGGCTCTTTTGCGGGCGCTTCCGTTACAATAGCGGCCCTTTTTTGACCGCGCTCGGCTCTTCCTTTTGGCGCGGCAGTGTACCACCCGGCTGCGCAATTCATGAACAGCGGGCCAACCTGACAGGAGTGACGGCATTGGCTGAGCAAGTGCTTTGGTATGAACACCTCGGAATGCACGATGTAGATCGGGTCGGCGGCAAGAATGCCTCACTCGGCGAGATGATCAGCCACCTGTCGGGTGCCGGTGTCCGGGTGCCGGGCGGCTTTGCCACCACCGCGCAAGCGTTCCGCGATTTTCTGGAGCAGTCGGGTCTCAATGCCCGCATTCAGGCTGAACTGAAAGCGCTGGATGTCGACAACGTGCAAGCGTTGATGGAAACCGGCAAAAAAATCCGCCGCTGGGTGGTTGAAACGCCGTTCCTGCCGGAACTCGAAAAAGCCATCACCCAGGCCTACCTGAAATTGAAAGGCAACAGCAACGACGAATTCGCCGTTGCCGTTCGCTCCTCGGCGACCGCCGAAGACATGCCAGACGCCTCGTTTGCCGGCCAGCAAGAAACTTTCCTGAACGTGCGTGGCATGGCCAACGTGATGTTGGCGGTCAAGGAAGTGTTCGCCTCGCTGTTCAATGATCGCGCCATCGCTTATCGCGTGCACAAAGGCTACGAGCACGCTGGCGTTGCCCTGTCGGCCGGTATTCAGCGCATGGCGCGTTCGGATATCGGTGCCTCGGGCGTCATGTTCACGCTTGATACCGAGTCGGGTTTTGATGATGTGGTGTTCATCACCTCGTCTTACGGCCTCGGTGAAACCGTGGTCCAGGGCGCGGTCAACCCGGACGAATTTTACGTTCATAAGCCGACGCTGAAATTGAACAAGCCGGCCGTGCTGCGTCGCAATCTGGGCGCGAAAGCGATCAAGATGGTGTACACCGGCCAGACCGAGCACGGCAAAACCGTCAAGCTGGTTGATGTTTCGAACGCCGAGCGGCGTACGTTCTCGCTGACCGACGCCGAAGTCGAAGAGTTGGCCCGGCAAGCGCTGATCATTGAAAAGCATTATCAGCGGCCGATGGATATCGAATGGGCCAAAGACGGTTCCGATGGCAACCTGTACATCGTGCAGGCGCGCCCGGAAACGGTGAAGTCGCGCGATGACAGCCGCGTCATCGAGCGTTACATGCTCAAGAGCAAAGGCCGCGTCGTCACCGAAGGTCGCGCCATTGGTCAGCGTATCGGCAAAGGCCCGGCCCGGGTCATTACCGATATTTCGCAAATTGCCCGCGTTCAGGTTGGCGATGTGCTGGTCACTGACATGACGGACCCGGATTGGGAACCGGTCATGAAGAAAGCCGCCGCGATTGTCACCAATCGTGGTGGCCGTACCTGCCACGCGGCGATTATCGCCCGTGAGCTCGGCATTCCGGCCGTGGTTGGCTGTGGCGATGCCACCGACCATATCAAGGAAGGCGACAACGTCACCGTGTCCTGCGCCGAAGGTGATACCGGTTTTGTTTATCAAGGTCTGCACGAGTTCGACATTCATCGCGCCGAAGTCAGCGACATGCCGAAGCTGAAGTTCAAGATCATGATGAACGTCGGCGATCCGGACAAGGCGTTCAGTTTTTCGCGGCTGCCGCATCACGGTGTCGGTCTGGCCCGGTTGGAATTCATCATCAACCGGATGATCGGCGTGCACCCGAAGGCGCTGATCCATTTCGACAGCCTGCATGACGCCGCGTTGAAGGAAAACATCTCGGCCCGTATCGCCGGCTACAAGTCGCCGACCGATTTCTTCGTCGAGAAACTGGCCGAAGGCATTTCGTCGATTGCGGCGGCGTTCTATCCGGAGCGGGTCATTGTCCGGATGTCGGATTTTAAATCGAACGAATACGCCAACCTGATCGGCGGCAAGCTGTACGAGCCGCACGAAGAAAACCCGATGATCGGTTTCCGTGGCGCCTCGCGTTACATCTCGGCCGATTTCCGCGAATGCTTTGCGCTGGAATGCAAGGCGTTCAAGAAAGTCCGTGACGAGATGGGCCTGACCAACGTTGAAGTCATGATTCCGTTTGTCCGCACGCTGGATGAGGCCAAGAAGGTCACCGATCTGCTGGCCGAACATGGCCTGAAGCGTGGCGAGAACGGCCTGAAAGTCATCATGATGTGCGAATTGCCGTCGAACGCCCTGATGGCCGACGAATTCCTGCAGTATTTCGATGGCTTCTCGATCGGCTCCAACGACATGACCCAGTTGACGCTGGGTCTGGATCGCGATTCCGGCATCATTGCGCATCTGTTCGATGAGCGGGATCCGGCGGTCAAGAAGTTGTTGGCGATGGCCATCTCGGCCTGCAAGCGCAACAACAAATACATCGGCATCTGCGGCCAGGGCCCTTCCGATCACCCGGATTTGGCGCAGTGGCTGATGGAGCAGGGCATTGATTCGGTGTCGCTGAACCCGGATTCCGTACTCGAAACCTGGCTGTTCCTGGCCGGCAAGAAGTGACCGCGTTCCGCGCTGTCATCCCCGCAAATGCAGGGAGCCAGTTTGGCTGATACAGCGCGGTCATCACGGTAAAATACGGAAAGCCAGTGCGATCCGGTAGTTGGGCAAATGTGCGAAAGGCGGAACTTCGGGTCCGCCTTTTTCATTGTTGGCAAAGACGGGCACTGATGGTCAGTTTGGAGACTTCATGAAATTGCTGCAGCGGGTACCGCCCATAGTTCTGGTGCTGGTTTCAATTTTCAGCGTTCAGGCCGGTGCCGCTTTCGCCAAGCATCTTTTTGTCTATTTTGGTCCGCTGGGCACGGTTTTCTTGCGGGTGTTTCTGGCGGCGCTGGTGCTGTTACTCTGGGCGCGACCGCGCTGGCGTGAGATGTCGGCGGCGGGTTGGCGCACCACACTGATGTTCGCGACCGTGCTCGGCGGCATGAACGCGACCTATTACTTGTCGCTGGAGCGTCTGCCACTCGGTCTGGCGGTGACGATAGAATTCATTGGCCCCTTGTCGGTCGCGCTCTGGCAAAGTCACCGTTTGCTCGATGTGATCTGGGTCATTTTGGCCGCTGCCGGTATCGCGTTGTTGAATCCATTTTCCGGCGCGTTGGATCCCATCGGCATCGGTTTGGCGCTGGCGGCGGGCTTTTGCTGGGGCGCCTATATTGTGCTCGGTCAGCGCATGAGCGGCAGCTCCTTGCCGGGTCAGCAAGGTCTGGCGTTGGCCATGGCGGCCGCGGCGCTGGTACTGGTGCCGTTTGGTGCAGTTGCGGCAGCGCCAGTCGTCAGCAACGGCTGGTGGCTGCTGGCGGCCGTTGCCGTTGCGCTACTGTCGTCGGTCGTACCGTATTCGCTGGAGATTGAAGCGCTGCGCCGGATGCCGACCCGTGTCTTCGGCATTCTGATGAGCCTGGAGCCGGCGGTTGCCGCGATGATGGGCTTGCTGATTCTGGGCGAAGCGCTGGGCCTGAACCAGATTGTCGCGATTGCGCTGGTGATGTTGGCCAGCTACGGTGCCATGCGGTACGCCAAACCGGTTGACCACCCGGGTTGATTACCCGCGTGGCGCGCAACGGCTGAACCGTTGCGCGGGCAGATGTGGTAAAACCAAGTCTGCTTGGCGATGGCGACAAGCCGATGCGTCGTCAAAGGTACGGAACAGAAGGGAACGGAGACAATCATGAATTCATTACTGATCAATCGAAAAACCATTCTTGCTGTTGCCGTGCTGAGTCTGGTACTCGCCGCCTGCAGCAAGAAAGAAGAGCATGAGCCGTCTGCGATCGAACAGGCAGGACAAGAACTCGGTCACGCAGCCGCGCAGGATCTGAAAGAAGAAATCAATCAAGCCAAGGATGTCGGCGAACAAGCCCAGCAAGCCGCTGAGAATCTCGACAAGCAAATTGACGAGCAGACAACGACGGAAGAAGAAAAACCTTAACCCGGAACATTCGTTGCCATCATGACTGTTGCTGTCCCTGTCTTGCAGGAGAACCCGGTTCTTGAGCCGGTCTATCGGGCCTATGTCGAGGCGCTGAACGCCAGCGGCTTCGCTGGCATCATCGCCACCGACTATGCCACCCGTCTGGTCCACGCCACCGACAACAGCGTTTATCAGCTGCTGCCGCAGGCGGTCTTGTTTCCGCGCGATGAAGCCGATGTCAGCAAGATTTTTCAGCTGGCGGACAAGGCCGAATTTCATTCGGTGCAGTTTGCGCCGCGCGGTGGCGGCACCGGGACCAATGGCCAGTCGCTGACCACCGGCATCGTGATCGACGTGTCGCGCTTTCAGAATCGCATTCTGGAGCTGAACGTCAACGAGGGCTGGGTACGGGTCCAGCCCGGCGTGATTCTGGATCAGTTGCAAGATCTGCTGAATCCGCAGGGATTTTTCTTTGCGCCCGAGCTGTCGCCGTCAAACCGCGCAACGCTGGGCGGCATGGCCAATACCGATGCCTGCGGCAAAGGTTCGCGCCTGTATGGTCGCACTGGTGATCATGTCTTGGCGCTGCGTGTGGTGCTGAACAACGGCGACGTGCTCGACAGCGCACGACTGGAAGCCAACGATTTTTTTGCCAGAAAGCACCAGCCGGGTCGGGAAGGGGAAATTTACCGGCTGGTTGATGAAGCCTGCCGGCACGCGCCGGTGCATCCGGGCGCCAGTCGGCTGGGTCGTTTCATCACGGCTTACAACCTCTGGCATGTCGTCAATGAGAAAACCGGCAGCTTCTCGCTCAATCCGCTGCTCTGTGGCTCAGAAGGTACGTTGGCTCTGGTCACCGAGCTCAAGCTGAAAATCACGCCGCTGCCGAGCCAGAAAGCGCTGTTTGCCATTCGCTACAAATCTTTCGATGCTGCGCTGGCGGCCGCTCAGGATTTGCTCAAGCATCAGCCTTCGGCCATCGAAACGGTGGATGACAAGATCCTGACGCTGGCGAAAGACGACATCATCTTTCCCAAGGTCAAACCGTATCTTGGCGATAATCAGGACTTCAGTGGAAATGCCATCAATCTGGTCGAATTCGTCGGCGACAACGCCAGTGAATTTGCCAGTCGCGCCGAGCAGCTGAAGGCCGAACTGCCAAGCGCACCCGGCGTCATCAGTTTTCATTTCACCACCGATAAAGCCGCGCAAGCCGCGTTATGGGATTTGCGCAAAAAAGGTGTTGGGCTGCTTGGCAACGCCAAGGGCAAGCGTCGTCCGATTCCATTCGTCGAAGACACCGCAGTGCCGCCGGAGAATCTGGCGGCGTATATTCGCGAGTTCCGCGAACTGCTGGATGGTCACGGGCTGAGTTACGGCATGTTTGGTCATGTCGATGTCGGTTGCCTGCATGTTCGCCCGGCGCTGAATCTGCGCACGGAAGATGACGAAGCAACGTTCCGGAAAATTTCCGATGCGGTCTATGCGCTGGTCAAGAAGTACGGCGGCGTCATGTGGTCGGAACATGGCAAGGGTTTTCGCTCCTGGTATGGTCCGGAGTTTCATGGCGAGGACATCTATCGGCGGATGCGGCAGGTCAAAACTGCATTTGATCCGCGCAACCAGTTCAATCCGGGCAAGATCTGCGCGCCGCTGAAGCACGAGAACACGCTGTACGAACCGTTCAAGCAGACCCGTGGTGAGCTGGATCGGCAAATTTCGGTCAGTGCTGAAACCGACGCACCTGGCGCACTCTACTGTAACGGCAATGGCCAATGCTTTGATTACCGGATGGACAGCGTCATGTGTCCGTCCTACAAGGCAACGGGGGATCGTCGGCACTCGCCGAAAGGTCGTTCGGGCCTGATGCGGGAATGGTTGCGGCAGGCATCCAATGCGGGCGTGCAATTGCAGCCTGTCTCACTGTCGGCAGCGGAAAAACTCAAGCGCGAGTGGCGGCGGCTGCCTTTGCTGAAAACCGCTGACGATTTTTCTCATCAGGTCAATGAGGCCATGTCGGGCTGCCTGGGTTGCAAGGCTTGCAACAGCCAGTGCCCGATCAAGGTTGATGTGCCGAGTCAGAAGTCGTTGTTCCTGCATCACTACCATCGCCGCTATCCGCGGCCGCTGCGCGATTACCTGCTGACCAGCATGGAGTCGTGGGCACCGATAGCCGGTGTTGTCCCGCACATCAGCAATGTGTTGCTGCTCAATCCGCTCAGTCGCTTGCTGGCACGCTGGACGATGCGCCTGCAGGCGCTGCCGCGTTTTGCCAGTCGCAATGTTTACGATCTGCTGCGGGCGCGCAAAGCACGCCGTTTCAATGCCAAGGAATTGTCGCGGCTGTCGCCGGATCAGCGTTCGCACACGGTGCTACTGCTGCAGGATGCGTTTACCAGTTTCTTTGATACCGATGCTCTCGCCAGTGCCGTGCGTTTGTTGGAGCGGCTCGGCAAGCGGGTCGTGATTCTGCCATTTCAGCCGCTCGGCAAAGCCGAGCATGTCAAAGGCCGGTTGCCGGAATTCATTCAGCGGGCGCAGGCCGCCGTCAAGCAGATGCGCGAACTGGCCGAGCTGAAGCTGCCGGTGATCAGCGTCGAGTCGACTCAGGCCTTGCTGTTCCGTCAGGAATATCCCATGCATGTCGATTGCAGCGGCATCGCCAAGGTGCAGACGCTGGCGGAATACCTGGCCTCGGTTGATGATGCGCTGCCAGTCAAACGTCAGCCGATTGTGCATCTGTTCTCTCACTGCACCGAGAAAACCCAGTTGGCCGAAAGCGCCGGTCAGTGGCAGCGGATATTCAAACGCTTTGGCGTCGAGCTGCGGCCGGTCAACACCGGCTGCTGCGGCATGGCCGGAAGCTATGGTCACGAACGGGAGCATGATCAGGAATCCCGTTTGCTGTTTGAACAGAGCTGGTCCGATTCATTGAGCCAGGCCCGTGGCAAGGGCTTGGTCTGCGCCACCGGTTTTTCCTGTCGGGAGCAGACCCACCGTTTGGGGGCCGAGCGAGTGCCGGACCCGGCCACCATTTTGCTGGCGCTGCTGTCTTGATAGCGAGCCAAAACCGCTGCTTGTATTTGTTGTGATGCCATTGGAGCCAATACGTGGTCGACGCCATAAACCAGAACAATAGTCGCCCCTTGATGCTGGATCGTTTTCTGCAACAGGTTTACGCCGAGCCGGATGCGGTGTTTCTGACCCAGCCGCAACAGGGCATTCGGCGCAATATCACCTGGCGCGAAGCGCACCACGAAGTGGCGCGGGTTGCTACCTATCTGCGCAAGTATCCACGTGGCAGCCACATCGCCATCTATTCGCTGAATTGCGCGCACTGGCTGCTTGCGGATCTCGCCATCTGGTTGGCCGGCCATGTCAGCGTGCCGGTCTATCCCACGGCAGGCAAGGAGGCGATCCAGCAGGTGCTGGAGCACAGCGATGCGGTCGCAGTATTGGTCGGCAAGCTGTATGACTATGCAGAAAAAGCCGATGCGATTCCGGCTGGCATGGAGCAGATTGCCATGCATCAGCCACGCGAAGGCATGCTGGAATGGGATGAAATTGTCCGGCGCGAACTGCCGCTGCTGAATCCGGAATTGCCGACCGCCGATACGCTTGCCACCATTGTTTACACGTCGGGTACAACCGGCGAAGCCAAAGGCGTGATGATCACGTTTGGCATCATGCGCCATGCCGCGGTCAGCCTATTGGAATGGGTCAATATCGTCACGCCGCAGCAGTTGTTCTCCTATCTGCCGTTGGCGCACGTGGCGGAACGTCTGGTCATTGAATGCGTGGGTCTCTACAGCGGCAGTCATATTCATTTTGCCGAATCGCTGGACTCGTTCCCGCGCGATCTGCGCGCCGCCTCGCCAACCATTTTTCTGGCGGTGCCGCGTATCTGGCTCAAGTTCCAGCAAGGTATCGAGGCGAAAATTCCGGCCCGTACCTTTGACCGCTTGCTGTCGCTGCCGGTGGTCGGTCGCGCTTTTGCGATGATGATCCGGCGCGGCCTGGGTTTGCACCGGACCCGAATTGCCATCAGCGGCGCCGCGGCCTTATCAGCCGATTTGGTGCGTTGGTATGAACGGTTGGGCATTCGCATCTGCGAAGGCTACGGCATGACGGAAACCTTTGGCTTTTCGCATGGCTCGCATCCGGATCGGCGCCGGCAGGGTCATGTCGGTGAATGCTATTCGAGTGCCGACATAAAACTGGCCGACGACGGTGAGATTCTGTTGCGCAATCCCTGTTTGATGACCGGCTATTACAAGGCGCCGGAACTGACCGCTCAGGTCATCGAAGACGGCTGGCTGCACACCGGCGATTTGGGCGAGCAGAGCGCCGATGGTTTGTTGAAACTGACCGGCCGCAAGAAAGAGATTTTCAAAACCTCGAAAGGCAAATATGTGGCGCCGTCACCCATTGAGGCCCGGCTGGAATTGCTGGCTGGTGTCGAGCAGCTGTGCGTGCTCGGTGCAGACATGGCCCAGCCGGTAGCACTGGCGGTGTTGCAGCAGGTGGCGGAGGAAGCCAGAGCGCAAATCGAAGCACGATTGCAGCAAGCCTTGCAGCAGATCAATGCCAGCCTCGATAGTCATGAACAGCTGGCGCGCATCATAGTAGTATTTGAACAATGGACGACCGACAATGGTCTGATGACGCCGACCCTGAAACTTCGTCGGCATGAAATCGAGCGTCGTTATGCCCAACTGGTTGCTTCCTGTCAGAGTCTGACGGCACCGGTCAATTGGGCCGACAGGGTGACCGGCGTACACTAGGCAATTGTCGCAGTTCACCACGCTAACGCATGTCAGGTGCAATATGAGCGGATTTAGTCATCTCGATGAGCAAGGCCGTATCCGCATGGTCGATGTCGGCGATAAACCGGTAACCGATCGGCTGGCGGTTGCCGTTGCCGAAGTGCATATGCTGCCGGCAACACTGGCGGCACTGGCGGCAGGCGAGTTGCCGAAAGGCAATGTCCTGACCACGGCACATGTGGCCGGAGTGATGGCGGCCAAGCGCTGCGCCGAACTGATTCCGCTCTGTCACAGCTTGCCGCTGTCTGGTGTCGATTTGTCATTTCAGCTGGATACGGATCGCCATTGCGTGGTCATCCGCGCGAGTTGCCATGTTCGTGCCAACACTGGCGTTGAAATGGAAGCCTTGACCGCGGCCAGTGTCGCCGCATTGACCATTTACGATATGTGCAAAGCCATCGACAAGCATATGCGCATTGATGGTGTTCGCGTGGTCGAGAAGCGCGGCGGCCGTTCCGGCGATTTTGTTGCAAGTGACAAGGCATAGCATGCAATCAAGCACGCGGATCAATCAGATCCGGTGCTGAAGCCTGGCAAGAGGACGGATGAATGCTGCGGGTGCTTTTTTTTGGCAGTTTGGCTGAGCAGGTCGGTGTTGCCGAGTTGCAGCTCGACTGGGTGGCCGACTGGCGAACTGTGCACGATGTGATGGCTGGATTGCACGTCAGTCATTCCAATGTGGCTAAGCAACTGGATCTGCGGCGCGGCCTCATGATTGCGGTCAATCAGCGGCTCGGCAAAATTTCCAGCCCGATTGCGGACGATGATGAACTCGCTTTTCTGCCGCCGGTCACGGGGGGCTGAACATGGCCGAGCACTGTCCCGTCCACGTAGCCGTTCATGACGCCGATTTTGATGCGGGCGCCCTGACCAAAACCCTTTATCAGCAAGCTGGCGCGGTTGGCGCCGTGGCGACCTTTGTCGGTCTTGTCCGTACCGATGATGAGGTGCAGGCGCTGTGCCTGCAGCATTATCCGGGCATGACCGAGCACAGCATGCAGCTGCTGGCAGACGAGGCTAGCGCCCGTTGGCCCTTGCTGGGCGTTGTGCTGGTGCATCGCGTTGGCCGGTTGTTGCCGGGCGAGCAAATTGTCTATGTCGGCGTTGCCAGCAGCCACCGCCGGGAAGCGTTGACCGCTTGCGCATATCTCGCTGATCAATTGAAGACGCGCGCCGTGTTGTGGAAGCAGGAGCAGCGCGCAGACGGCAGTCGCTGGCTGGAACCGACGTCGGCCGATAACGCATCGGTTGCGGCCTGGCAGCAAGCAGAGCCGCCAGCGCAATGACGCTGCCACTCGCCATTGCCTGTGCCGATTATCAATCCGCGCGCTGCCGTTCCTGTGGCTGGCTTGAATTACCCTATCCAGAACAATTGCAGCGCAAGGACGCCGAGCTGCGCCAGTTATTGGCGTCGCAAGTGGGCGAGCAAACCGATTGGCTACCTGCCGTTGCCAGTCCACTGGCGCAGTTTCGCAACCGCGCCAAAATGGTGATCAGCGGCACCGCCGCCGATCCGGTTCTTGGCATTATTGACGAGCAGGGTAGCGGGGTGGATTTGCAAGCCTGTCCGCTTTATCCGCAGCCGTTGCGGCCGGTATTCACGGCGCTGATTGATTTCATCCGGTTGGCGAATCTTGAGCCTTACCGCATCAGTGAGCGCCGCGGTGAGCTGAAATATCTGCTGATCAACCGCAGCCATGCCGATGGCGGCATCATGCTGCGCTTTGTCCTGCGCTCACGTGCCTGTCTCGACATCATCCGCAAGCATTTACCGGTCTTGCGGGCGCAGTTACCGCAGCTCAAGGTGGCGTCGGTCAACCTGCAGCCGCTGCACATGGCGGTGCTGGAAGGCGATCAGGAGATCATGCTGACCGAGCAACAGGAATTGTACGATCAGCTCAATGATGTGCCGCTGTACTTGCGGCCCAAGAGTTTTTTCCAGACCAATCCGGCGGTGGCCGCCCAGTTGTACGCGCGCGTGCGGCAGTGGGCCCGCGAGTTGCCGCTGAAATCGGTATGGGATCTGTTCTGTGGCGTTGGCGGTTTTGGTCTGCATTGTGTCGACAAGGACATTGCCCTGACCGGCATCGAGCGAGAAGCCGAGGCCATTGCCTGTGCCGAGCGCTCGGCGCGGGAAATGGGTCTGACTCAGGTCCGTTTTGCCGCGCTCGATGCCGCAGGATTTGTCGACGGCGAAGCGAGCGCACCGGATCTGGTGCTGGTCAATCCGCCGCGCCGCGGCATCGGCCCTGATATTTGCCGCTGGCTGCAGGCGACGGCGCCGCAACATCTAATTTATTCCAGTTGCAATGCCGAATCACTGGCACGCGATCTGGCCCTGCTGCCGAACTATCAACTGCAGCGGGTACAGCTCTTCGATATGTTCCCGCATACCAGCCACTACGAAACCCTGGTGCAGCTTCGACTTGCCAAGCGCTGAGTTTTTTCAGGTACGATGATCCGGTAACCGCTCGTATTAGCGGCGACGAACATCCGGCTCTGGACAAGCGCGTATGGAAAACGGTCTTGGCTTTGATCTGAAAGCATTGGAAGTTTTTGCGGCGATTGTCGAAACCGGCGGCATGACGGCGGCCGGGCAACGACTTGGCATCACCCAGTCGTCGGTGTCACAAACGCTGGCCGCACTGGAACAATCGCTGAAAGTGCAGTTGCTGGACCGGTCATTGCGACCGCCAGTGCTGACGCCGTTGGGTCGGGAGTTTTATGCTCGCGCCAGCTTGCTGTTGGCGCAGGCGCAGGCCGTCAGCCGCGAATTTCGCCAGCCGCAAGCCACGCCGTTGGCATTGGTTCGCATCGCATTGGTCGATTCGCTCGCCACCAGTATCGGTGTCGATCTGATCAATGCCGTCAAATTTCGCGCGGCGCACTGGTCCATGATTACCGGTCAATCGCATCGTCATGCCGAGTTGCTGCGCAATCGCGAAGCCGACATCATCATGTCGGATGACAGCCCGGCCGCGCACGTCGATTGGTATCAGCTGCGCCTGTTGCGGGAACCGTTCGTGCTGGTCCTGCCGCGGCAATTCAATGGTCCGCTGAATAGCCTGAAGCAATTGGCCGGCGCGCTCGACTTTGTTCGCTACAGTCAGGGCACGGTCATTGGTCAGCGTATCGAAGCGCAATTGCAGAGCTGGAATATCCGGCCGCCACTGCGCTTGCAGCTCGACAATTCCTACGCCATTTTTTCCCTGGTCAAGGCCGGTGCCGGCTTTGCCATCACGACGCCGCTGTGCCTGCTGCAAAGTGGTCTCGGCGGTAACGACGTGCAGTTTTTTCCGATCCCCGAAGGCGAGTTTTACCGCGAGTTGACCCTGACGGCGCGGCAGCATGAGCTCGGCAGTTTGCCGCGAGAGCTGGCGGAAGACAGCGTGGCCTTGTTGCGGCAGCGGATGTTGCCGGCCTTGCAGGAACACATGCCCTGGCTGCTGCCGAGCCTGCGCCTGGGCCCCGGTTGAGCGGGTTCGAACCTGCGCCGGGGATGATGTCCACCGCCATGGCCCTCGTGCTGGCCAAGCCGGATCAATTAGCTAGACTGATATTCAGGATTAGCCGTTCAGATACTGCTTGCCAGTCTGGAGGGGCTGTTTCCATAGTCTACCGGCGGCGCAGGGAGTGACTTGTCACAGGTCAGCATTCCCCGCAGATGCGATCGCAGTTTGTGGCGTAGCTTGAGCCCCTATTTATGGCTGTAAGCACGAACCGATAACGATAAAGCGATCCGATGCGTGGCTGCGCACGTTGTTCTTTGCCACCGTCTGATCCCGTATCAGTACGGAGGCTGTCATGGCAGACCAGCAACAATCTGATCAACAAAAGCACGGCAGCGTCAGCTACCGCAAAAAAGATTCCTCGTATTTTGAAAAGCGCGGTCTGCGCCGCTATGCCGGTGTCTGGTCGTTGTGGGCGCTTGGAGTGGGCGCGGTGATCTCGGGCCATTTTTCCGGCTGGAATCTGGGTTTCGCGTCCGGCGGTTTTGGTGGCATGTTGATCGCTACGGTGCTCATTACCATCATGTATCTCGGCCTTTGTTTCAGCATTGCCGAAATGTCGCCGGCCTTGCCGCACACCGGTGGCGCCTATTCGTTTGCCCGCACCGCGATGGGGCCGTGGGGTGGCTTCATTACTGGCCTGGCCGAAAATATCGAATTTGTCCTGACGCCGGCGGTCATCGTATTTTTCATCGGTTCCTATCTCGGCAGCATTTTTGAAACAGCGCCATCGTTCCAGCCGGTCTGGTGGGTCGGTTGCTATGTGGTGTTTGTCGGCCTGAATTTGATTGCCGTTGAGCTTTCGTTCCGCGTTTCGCTGGTCGTGACGTTGATGGCGCTGGCGGTGCTGGCCCTGTATTGGGTCAGTGCGCTGCCGGTGGCAAATTTCAGCGAGCAAGCGCTGAACATCGGCGTTGGTCCGGATGGCAAAGCCGTACTGCTGGAAGGCGGTGGTGGTGACTGGCTGCCATTTGGTTTGGCCGGCGCCTTGGGCTGTCTGCCTTTTGCTGTGTGGTTGTTCCTGGCCATTGAGCAGCTGCCATTGGCCGCAGAAGAAAGCATCGACCCGAAACGCGATATGCCGAAAGGACTCATTCTCGGCATTTTCACCCTGATTTTCTCCGCTTTCATGATCCTGTTCCTGAATACCAGCGTGGCGCCGGGTGCGTTTGGTTTGTCGACCTCCGGTGAACCGTTGCTGGATGGCTTCCGGACCATATATGGCAGTGAGATTGCCAAGGTGCTGTCACTGTTTGCGGTGATCGGACTGATCGCCAGTTTCCACACCATCATCTTTGCCTATGGCCGGCAGATTTATTCGCTGTCACGGGCCGGCTATCTGCCCGAGTTTCTGTCGCTGACTCATGGCAGTCGCAAAACGCCGCACGTCGCGCTGATTACCGGCGCCATCATGGGTCTGACCGTCCTGATGATCACATGGTCGATTGCCGGGGAAGCGGGTGGGGCATTCATTGGCGGCACTTTGCTGAACATGGCGGTATTTGGCGCGATGTTCTCCTACATGATGCAGTCTGCCTCGTTCATTCGTTTGCGCAGCAAGTTCCCGCACATCGAGCGGCCGTATCGCAGTCCTTTGGGCGTTGTTGGTGCCGCTCTGACGTTTGTCATTGCCGGTGTCACTGTGTACTTCCAGTTGCTGGACCCGGTCTATCAGAAAGGGGTCTATGGCGCCGCCATCTGGTATGCACTCGGGATCAGTTATTTCGCGCTGTTTGGCCGGCATCGGCTGGTGCTGTCGCCGGAAGAGAAATTTGCGCTGTCCGGCGGCAAGGCCGCTTACGAGCAGCATTGAGCCGATTGGAGTTTATCACGACTGTGGTTTGATAAGACGGGTTTTCACTGAAACAGGGTTTCATTGAAAAAGTTGCTCACTGAAACGGTTCTTGCCTGACCGGCGGGGCAATGGTTGCCCCGCCACTGGAGCTCGCATGCAAGCAAAGGATGTCAAAACCAAAGCCGACGCGATCAAGCTGGTGGAAGAGCGCGGTCTGAGTCATGTCAAGGTAGGTGTCGTTGATATCGACGGTATCCTGCGTGGCAAATACCTGATCAAGGACAAGTTCATTTCCGCGCTCGATTCCGGCTTCGGTTTTTGCGATGTCGTGCTCGGCTGGGACAGCAACGACCAACTCTACGACAACGTCAAGTTCACTGGCTGGCATACCGCCTATCCCGATGCGATGGTCAGGATCCTGCCGCATACCTGCCGCGAGCTGCCATTCGAGGACACGCTGTTTTTCCTCTGCGAGTTCGACGGCGCGGGAGAAGCTATTTGTCCGCGGGCACAGTTGCAGCGGGTACTGAAGAAAGCCGATGCCATGGGCTTCGATGCGCTGGCAGCATTGGAGTATGAGTTCTTTGTTTTTGATGAAACCCCGCAATCGGTGCGCGAAAAGGGCTATCGCAACCTGCAGCCATGGACGCCGGGCTTCTTCGGCTATTCGGTCATGCGCAGTTCGGTCAATGCTGAGTTCTATCACGAGCTGATGACGGTCTTTCAGCAGATGGACATTCCGATTGAAGGCCTGCATACCGAAACCGGTCCCGGCGTGCTGGAAGCGGCATTGCAGGTTGATCTTGCCGAACGCATGGGTGACAAAGCGGCGTTGTTCAAGACCTTTTGCAAAGTGCTGGCCCAGCGCAACGGCCTGATGGCGACGTTCATGGCCAAGTGGTCGAATCAATATCCCGGTCAGAGCGGCCATATCCACGTCAGTTTGCTTGACAAGAAGACCGGCAAGTCGGCGTTTTATGACGCGGGTGCCGAGCACAAACAAAGTCTGCTGGCGCGCCAGTTTCTCGCCGGCGTGCAGCGCCTGTTGCCGGAATGGCTGGTGTTGTACGCGCAAACGGTCAACAGCTATTCGCGCTTGATTCCCGGCTTCTGGGCGCCGACCGATGCGACCTGGGGCATTGAAAATCGCACGACCGCGCTCCGGGTCATTCCGGGTTCGGACAAATCGCAGCGGCTGGAAGTGCGCATCGGATCGGCAGACGCCAATCCCTATATCGCGTTGGCGGCCGCGCTCGGCTCTGGACTCCACGGAATTGAACAGGGTTGGGAACCGGAGCCGATTGTTCGAGGCAACGCTTACGCCATGCAATTTCCAGAGGCGCTTCAATTGCCGCGCACGCTGTGGGATTCCGCGCAGCGTCTGAAAGCTTCTGCTGCTGCCCGGCAAACTTTCGGTGATGCCTTTGTCGAACATTTTGCCGCGACCCGGGAGTGGGAGGAGCGCGAGTTTCGTCGCCACATTACCGACTGGGAGCTGGCGCGCTATTTCGAGATTATCTGAGCTGCATTGAAGTATTGAGTGTTTTAAATGGGTGAAGCACAACTGCATCGCTGCGCGAAGACACAGATGGCAGCCATTCCGATCAGGACAGGACCATGACTGAGCAACTCACCATTAGCCCCATCGACGGCAGCATTTGCGTTCGCAGGCCGCTGGCGACAGCGGCGCAGATCGATGACGCCTTGAGCCTGGCCAAGCGTGCCCAGCAGCAATGGCGACAGACCTCCATTGCCGAGCGGGCAGCGCTGTGTCGGCGCGCGGTCGATGCCTTTGTCGCCAACAAGGCCGACATTGCCCGTGAAATTACCCTGCAGATTGGCCGTCCCCTGCGTTATACGCCGAATGAGGTCAATGGCTTCGAAATCCGCGCCCGGCACATGATTGCGATTGCCGAGTCGGCGTTGGCGCCGGTTCGACCGGAACCCATCGAGGGTTTTGATCGCTACATCAAGCGCGAACCGGTCGGCGTCGTGTTGGTAGTTGCACCGTGGAATTACCCGCTGCTGACTGCCGTCAACGCCATCGTGCCGGCATTCATGTCCGGCAACACGGTGCTGATCAAGCACTCGGCGCAGACGCCGCTCTGTGCCGAACGCATTGTCGCAGCGTTTGAAGCGGCTGGCGCTCCTGCTGGCCTGATTCAGTTTTTGCATCTGTCCCACGAAGACACCCAGAAAATCATTCGCGATTCACGTATCGGCTTTGTCGCGTTCACCGGATCGGTTGCCGGTGGTGCGGCGGTCGAGCAGGCGGCTGCCGGACGATTCATCGGTGTCGGTCTGGAGCTCGGTGGCTGCGATCCGGCTTATGTTCATGCCGATGCCGCGCTCGATCATGCGGTCGATACACTGGTTGATGGCGCCATGTTTAATTCAGGGCAATCCTGCTGCGGCATACAGCGTATCTATGTTCATGCTTCGCGCTATGACGCGTTTATCGAACGCGCGGCGGCGTTGACAGCGCAATATCAGCTTGGTGATCCCTTGCAGCTGGAAACCACCTTGGGGCCGGTGGTGCGAAGCAAAGCCGCTGACGATATTCGGCGAGTCATTGCCGAGACCCGCAAGCAGGGCGGCAAACCCTTGCTGGATGAATCACGCTTTACCGCAGCCAAAGTCGGTACCGCCTACGTTGCGCCGCAAATGTTTGCCGACGTCAACCACAGCATGGGGCTGATGAAAGAAGAATGCTTTGGCCCCGTGGTTGGCATCATGAAAGTGCGCGATGAGCAGGAGGCCCTTGCCCTGATGAATGACTCAGCCTATGGCCTGACCGCGTCAATATTCACCAAGGATCTGGAGCTGGCACGGCGGCTCGGCGACGCGCTGGAAACTGGAACGGTTTTCATGAATCGCTGTGACTATCTGGATCCGGCCTTGACCTGGACCGGCGTCAAGCACAGCGGCCGTGGCGGTACCCTGTCGCAGATTGGTTACGAGTTTTTGACCCGGCCAAAATCCTACCATCTGAAGTTTGCGCTGTGATTGCCACCGGCATGGTGGTGATTGCGCAGCAATGAACGCGGCTGCTTACGGTAGGCCCGAATAACGCGTGAGGATGCTATGAGTCAATCGGATTGGGTCAGCTGGAATTATCCCACCGCCGTCAAGGTCGGCACCGGTCGCTTGCGCGAACTGCCGCAGCATTGCCACGCGATGGCGATGAAAGCGCCGCTGATCGTAACGGACCCTGGTCTAGCGGCGTTGCCAGTGATCGGTGACGCCCGGCAAATGCTGGTTGACGCCGGCTTGCGCGCCGAGCTGTTCAGCAAAATCAAAGGCAATCCGACCGGGCGCAATGTTGAAGACGGTGTGGCCGCCTTCAAAGCGGGCCGTCATGACGGTGTGATCGCCTTCGGTGGTGGCAGTGCGCTCGATGCCGGCAAAGCAATCGCGTTGATGGTCGGACAGCAGCGGCCACTGTGGGATTTTGAAGATGTCGGCGACAACTGGACGCGAGTCAATGTCGCTGGTATGGCGCCGGTTATCGCGGTGCCGACTACTGCGGGCACCGGCTCGGAAGTCGGCCGGGTATCTGTCATTACCGATGAAGCGGCGCAACTGAAACGTTTGATCTTTCACCCGAAAGTGATGCCGCCGCTGGTGATTTTGGATCCGGAAGTCACCGCCGGATTGCCTGCCAAGCTAACCGCTGCCACGGGCATGGATGCGTTGTCACACAGTCTGGAGGCCTATTGCTCGCCGTTTTTTCATCCTATGGCGGTGGGTGTTGCCGTGGAAGGCATGCATCTGGTCAAACAATGGTTGCCGATCGCCGTGCGCGAAGGCGGCAATTTGCCGGCGCGTCTGCACATGCTGGTGGCGTCCACCATGGGCGCAACAGCATTTCAACGTGGCCTCGGCGCCATGCATGCGCTGGCGCATCCGCTCGGTGCCGTGTATGACGCGCATCACGGCATGTTGAACGCGGTGCTGATGCCTTATGTGTTGAAAGCCAATGAGAGCGTGATTGCCGAGCGCATCACCGCCCTCGCACGTTATCTCGATTTGCCAACGCCGTCGTTCACAAGCTTTCTCGATTTCATTCTGCAATTGCGCGAGGAGGTTGGTATTCCACACACGCTGACGGCGCTCGGAATTGATGAGGCACAACTGGAACGCATCGGCAAAATGGCGGTAGCCGATCCGTCCGCTGGCACCAATCCGATTCCGTTCACCGCCGCCCAGTATGCCGAGCTCTGTCGGCATGCCGTGGTCGGCTTGCTGTAAGCGCCGGGCGGAGTGCTCTGGGCGTGGCCCGAATCGGTGTCGCCGGTTTTCTGCACGAAACCAATACCTTTGCCCAAAGCCGGGCAACGCTAGCCGATTTTATCGAGGCCGATGCTTGGCCCGGATTGCTGCGCGGCCAAGCGGTGCTGACTGAAACCGCCGGCATCAATCTGGCGACCGCCGGTTTTGTCGCGGCCATGGCCAATCAACACTCGTTGCAAGGCTTGCTCTGGGCTTCCTGTGGCCCCAGCGGTCTGGTTACGCGCGAAGCTTACGAAACGCTGTGGCAGTGGACCGAGGCGGAGCTTAGTCAGGCGTTGCCGCTTGATGCGCTGTTTCTGGATCTGCATGGCGCCATGGTCGCTGAACATGTTGAAGATGGCGAGGGCGAGTGGCTGCGGCGCATTCGTCATGTCGTTGGCGATATTCCCATTGTGGCGACGCTGGATTTTCACGCCAACATTTCTGCGGCCATGGTCGAGCACGCCAGCGTGATGCTGGTGTATCGCAGTTATCCGCATGTCGATATGGCCGAGACGGGCGCTCGTGCCGCCCAGATATTGCAGCGCTTGCTGAACGGCGAGCGCTGCGTTTGTGCCTGGCGGCAATTGCCGTTTCTGGTGTCATTGCCCTGGCAATGCACATCGATTGCGCCGATGCGCGAGTTGCAACAGCAATTGTTGCGCATGTCGAGTGACGTGTGGTCGGCCGAATGTGCGCCCGGTTTTCCTTTGGCCGATGTGCCGGATTGTGGACCGTCGCTATTGGTGTATGCGAGTGAGTCGCGTGCGGCTGAAACTGGTGCGGATCGTTTGCGAGATCTCTGGCTGGCGGCACGACCGGCGTTTCGTGGCGAGTTATGGTCGCTGCCGGCGGCGGTGCAACGAGCGGCGCAGCATCACAAGAATGGGCTCATGATTCTCGCGGAAACGCAGGACAATCCTGGCGGCGGCGGTGACAGTGATGGCACGCAACTGGTGCATGAGTGGCTGCGGCAACAGGCCGGCTCTGCATGCATGGGGTTGATTCATGATCCGGCGGTCGCCGCGCAGGCGCATGCGGCCGGCGTGGGCGCCG
Organism: Permianibacter fluminis; assembly: GCF_013179735.1. Classification (NCBI taxonomy): domain Bacteria; kingdom Pseudomonadati; phylum Pseudomonadota; class Gammaproteobacteria; order Pseudomonadales; family Pseudomonadaceae; genus Permianibacter; species Permianibacter fluminis. The sequence continues at coordinate 2,857,999 of NZ_JABMEG010000001.1, forward strand.
AGCTGGAGGTGAGCCTCGGTGCCAAACACAATCTGGGATCAGGGCCGCCACTGACGGCGCGCGTGCGCGTTGAAGCACTGGGCGATGGCAAATTTGCCGCGACCGGGCCGTTTTATCGCGGCAGCCACATGGCGCTCGGTTTGATGGCGCGCTTGTCGTATCAGGGCCTGCAGCTGCTGGTCAGCTCGCGCAAACAGCAAGCCGCCGATCAGGCCATGCTGCGGCATCTCGGTATCGAGCCGGCGCAGCAGCGGGTGCTGATCCTGAAAAGCTCGGTGCATTTCCGGGCCGATTTCGAGTCGATTGCCAGCGAGATCCTGATCACCGTGACGCCGGGCTGTAACACCGCCGATTTGTCGACGCTGGCGTATCGCCGGCTGCGACCCGGAGTGACGCCGGCTTGAGTGCCTGCGTTTCGGCTCAGCGAATCGGCCCGTCGATTTTTCGCCACTGGCCCGGCTGCAAGTCATCCAGCTGCCAGTCTCCGATGCGGGCGCGCACCAGCCGCAAGGTCGGAAAACCCACCGCGGCAGTCATCCGTCGCACCTGACGATTGCGGCCTTCGGTGATGGTCAGGCTCAGCCAGCTGGTGGGAATGTGCTTGCGGAAGCGGACCGGCGGGTCACGCGGCCACAGCGTGGGTTCGGCCAGTCGCTCGGCCGCGGCAGCCCGGCAGGGGCCGTCATTGAGGGTAATGCCGGCGCGCAGGCGGGCCAGCGCCTCATCGGTCAGCTCGCCTTCAACCTGGGCCCAGTAGGTCTTTGGCAGCTTGAATTTGGGCGAGCTGATCCGGGCTTGCAGGATGCCGTCGTCGGTCAGCAGCAGCAGGCCTTCGCTGTCGGTGTCCAGCCGGCCGGCCGGGTAAACCTCGGGAACCGGGATAAAGTCCTTCAGGGTCGGCTTGCCGGAACCGTCGGTGCTGAACTGGCAGATCACACCAAACGGTTTGTTGAACAGAATGAGCTGACTCAAGGCTGGGTGTCCGATGTGGTCGTGAGCGGGGCGGCGTTTGTCCCGGTTACCGGGTTCGCTGGCCGTGCTGATGGTGTTGTTGGCGTTGCGGTCGCTATTGCCGCCTAGCATAGCAAGGGCAGAGCGCCGCCGGGGCTTGTCAGGCCGTTCTGGCCAGACCAGAATGTGAGCCACTGATTTTCAAGCGTAATTGCAAAACGGTGGCAAAGAAAAGGGCGCCTGCTGGCGCCCTTTTTCAAATTTGTGTGCAGTGCTTGTAATAAAAACCAAGAAAGACTCAGAGTTCTTTCTTGTCGGTCTTGCCGCTACCCGGTTCAATATTGGTGGCGTGCAGACCTTTCGGGCCCTGCGTGACATCGAAAGACACTTCCTGGCCGGCCTTGAGACTCTTGTAGCCATCCATGTCGATCGTTGAGTAGTGCACAAACACGTCATCACCGCCCTCGGTCGGACGAATGAAGCCGTAGCCCTTTGCGTTGTTGAACCACTTCACCGTGCCATAAGCCATACCTGACTTCCTTCTCATAGCTAACAGGAGATGCTGGCTGCTCCTCGAGCGAGTTCCCCACCTGAACGTCGGTCATCGAGTGCTGGAAATGTGACAGCAACCCGGCTTGACCCCCGCGCAGAAAATACTGGGGCATCCGTCCCGGACAACAGGGCAGGGCAGACGAATAGTGGACACGCGTTCAACTGTTTGTCAAGACAAGAGAGGGATTACAAAACACTACATCCAGGCACGTTTTTTGAACAAATCCGTGCGAGACGCGCGAATACAAGGCATGGCGCTTGAATATGTTAGATTGCTCCCAATAAACGAGGTAATTCCGAAGTGTCCACAGTGGACTACGCTTACACCATGAGTACGACGCCGCTGCCAATTGAACAGCATACCGTCGAGGTTGCGCCGGCCGAGCCCCAGGTCAAACCGCCGCGCATGTTCAAAGTGGTCATGCTGAATGATGATTTCACCCCGATGGACTTTGTCGTCGAGGTACTGAACAAGTTTTTTGCCATGAATCAGGAGCAGGCAGTCAAAGTGATGTTGCAGGTGCATTTTGACGGCCGTGGCATTTGTGGCGTGTACCGATTCGAGATAGCTGAGACCAAGGCCATGCAAGTGGTGGAGTACGCGAAAGCGAACCAGCATCCTTTGCAGTGCACGATCGAAGCAACCTGAGCGGCGCTGAACCGAGCGTCATTTTGTTGAGAAACGTAGCCAACCGTAATCCGTCAGATGAGCCGTGCAAGCAGTCAGGATGTTAAAAAGGATGATGTGCTGTTTTCGGTCTTTTTGCCTGTTGTCTGTCGTATAAGGCCTGAGGTGGTCGTATGCTGAGCAAAGATCTGGAGTTGACGCTTAATCAAGCGTTCAAGCAGGCGCGTGAAAAACGCCACGAGTTCATGACAGTCGAGCACTTGCTGCTGGCGCTGCTGGATAATGCGGTCGCCGTCAACGTGTTGCGCGCCTGTGGTGCCAATGTTGATCGGCTGCGCCGCGAGCTGGCGCATTTTGTCGATGAGACAACCCCGCTACTGCCCAATGACGATGAGAGTCGTGACACCCAACCCACGCTGGGTTTCCAGCGCGTGTTGCAGCGTGCGGTGTTCCATGTGCAATCGGCTGGCAAGAAAGAAGTCACCGGCGCCAATGTACTGGTGGCGATTTTCAGTGAGCAGGAATCACAGGCGGTTTATCTGCTGCACCAAGAGCAGGTGTCGCGACTGGATGTGGTCAATTACATTTCGCACGGCATTTCCAAAGTGGCGGGCACTGAGCGCGACGCGCCGCAGCCGCAAGCCGATACCGAGGAAGAAGGTGGCACCGACGCCAGTCGGACGCCGCTGGAAAACTTCGCCACTAATCTCAACGAGCTGGCCAAGCAAGGCAAGATCGATCCGCTGATCGGCCGTCATCACGAGCTGGAGCGCACCATTCAGGTGCTGTGCCGTCGCCGCAAGAACAATCCATTGCTGGTCGGTGAAGCCGGGGTCGGCAAAACCGCCATTGCCGAAGGTCTGGCCCGGCGCATTGTCGACGGTGAAGTACCGGACGTGATGAAAGACGGCGTGGTGTTCTCGCTGGATCTGGGCGGACTGCTGGCCGGCACCAAGTATCGCGGCGATTTCGAGAAGCGTCTGAAAGCCGTATTGAAAGAACTGAAAGAAAAGCCGCACGCCATTTTGTTCATTGACGAGATTCACACCATCATTGGTGCCGGCGCTGCCAGCGGCGGTGTCATGGATGCCTCGAATCTGGTCAAGCCAATGCTGGCGTCGGGCGAGATCAAATGCATCGGTTCGACCACGTTCCAGGAATACCGTGGCATCTTTGAAAAAGATCGGGCCTTGGCACGCCGCTTCCAGAAGATCGATGTGTTGGAACCGTCCATTGATGAAACCTTTGAAATTCTCAAGGGCCTGAAAACCCATTACGAAAAGCACCACAGCGTGCGCTATACACCAGCGGCATTGCAGGCAGCTGCAGAGCTGTCGGCAAAATACATCAATGATCGGCAATTGCCGGATAAAGCCATTGACGTCATTGACGAGGCCGGTGCGAGCCAACGTTTGCTGGCGCCTTCCAAGCGCAAGAAAGTGATTGGCGTGCACGAGATCGAAGACATCGTGTCCAAGATTGCCCGGGTACCGACCAAGACGGTGTCTACCTCGGATCGCGAGTCCTTGCGCAATCTGGGTCAGTCACTGAAGAACGTGGTGTTCGGTCAGGACGAAGCCATCATGCAGTTGGCCGATGCCATCAAGTTGGCGCGTTCGGGTCTCGGCACCGAAGACAAACCGGTTGGTTCATTCCTGTTTGCCGGTCCGACCGGGGTTGGCAAAACCGAAGTCACCAAACAGTTGGCGCGCATTCTCGGTTTGCAACTGCTGCGGTTTGACATGTCGGAATACATGGAGCGGCATACGGTTTCCCGTTTGATCGGCGCCCCTCCGGGCTATGTCGGTTACGATCAGGGCGGCTTGCTGACCGAAGCGGTATGCAAGAATCCGCACTCGGTGTTGCTGCTCGACGAAATCGAGAAAGCGCATCCGGATGTGTTCAACTTGCTGCTGCAGGTGATGGACCACGGCACGCTGACCGACAACAACGGCCGCAAGGCTGACTTCCGCAATGTGATCATCATCATGACGACCAATGCCGGCGCCGAAGAAATGGCCAAGTCATCGATCGGTTTCACGCTGAACGATCACAGCGTTGACAGTCTTGATGCCATCAAGCGGATGTTCAGTCCGGAATTCCGTAACCGTCTGGATGCGGTGGTGCAGTTCAAGTCGCTAGCGCCGGAAGTGATTCTGTCGGTGGTCGACAAGTTCATCGTTGAGCTGCAGGCGCAGTTGGATGCCAAAGGCGTCAGTTTGGAAGTGGATTCCGCGGCGCGCGCCTGGCTGGCCGAAAAAGGCTATGACCGCACCATGGGCGCCCGGCCGATGGCACGCATCATTCGCGATTTGCTGCGCAAGCCGCTGGCGGACGAGTTGCTGTTTGGCAAGTTGTCACGCGGAGGTGAAGTGCACGTGATGATCGAGAATGACAAGCTGTCATTCGACATCGTCGAGAAGGCGGCGCCAGCACTGGAGCAAGCCAAGGCGACCTGAGTGTTGCCCTGAGGCTGGTGCAATAGAAAGAATGGGCGGGCCGCAATCCCGCCCTTTTTTCTTGCCAAAATGGGGCAGGCGGTTGCCAGCGGCGGTGAGCCCAGCTTGCGCTAGCAAGCCGACCTCAGGCGATCACTGAAACCACGCCAGCACGCGGTCGCTAAAACCTAGCCGGGGAAAACGCAGAAAGAAAACCGCGGAAAACGCAGAAAGAAAAAGGGGAAGCCGAGGCTTCCCCTTTTTACTGCAATCCTGCGTTACCAGGCGCGGTGTCATTTTAGCGTGCGCGAAAAATGATCCGGCCTTTGGTCAAGTCATACGGCGTCATTTCAACAGTGACGTCGTCGCCGGTCAGAATGCGGATATAGTTCTTGCGCATCTTGCCGGAGATATGGGCGGTGATCACGTGACCGTTTTCCAGCTTCACGCGGAACATCGTGTTTGGCAGGGTTTCCAGCACCACACCCTGCATTTCTATGGAATCTTCGCGAGCCATGCTCTATCTGGGCAGCTTTCAGAGGGGCGCTATGATGCCCGAAAGCGGTCTGCTTGTAAAACCAGCAATTCAATCCCGGACCGTTTGCCACTCGCCATCGCGGAAATGCTGTTGCGGCTGATAGTCGGCTTTGTAATTCATCTTGCGGCAATCGGCTATGTAATAGCCAAGGTAGACATAGGGCAGGCCAGCTGAACGGGCTCTTTCGATCAGCGCCAGCACCGCCCGAACCCCCAGCCCGCGCCGGGTCTGCTCGGGGGCAAAGAAGGAATAGACCGCCGACAGCCCGTCATCGGCGACGTCGGCAACCAGCACTGCCAGCAGTTGCTGGTCGTGGCGCAGCGTCAGCAAGCGGGTTGCCGACCAGTCGGCCAGCAGAAACTGCTCGGCCTGGTCGCGGCTGGGTGGATACATCTCGCCGTCGGCATGGCGCTGGCTGATGTAGCGTTCATAGAGCTGGTAATGGTCCTCGGCCAGTGCCGGCCGCTCCCAGCCGACCGCCAAATCGGCATTCTGGGCCAGATTGCGGCGCTGGCTGCGGCTGGGCCGGAAATCGGCGACCGGGATCCGGACCGGGATGCAGGCCTGACAGCCGGCACAATGCGGCCGGTAGACATGGCTGCCGCTGCGCCGAAAGCCTTGCCGCATCAGTGCCGCATAAAGCTCGGCGCTCATGGGCACTTCTGAGCCGACGAAAGCCGTCCGGGCCAGCCGGTCCGGCAGGTAGTTGCAGGGCAGCTCCGGGGTCAGGAACAGCGGTATGCGCAAGCTGGCAGGGGCGGTCATGGTCAGATTCTCGGGCCTGTGCGCAGTGTAGTCAGCGCGCTAACCGAGCGACAGCGCCAGCGGGCCCGCCAACCAAGGCTCGCCACTCGGCGGCTGATCGATGTAGTCGCGCAGCAGGCGCAAGAATTCCGATCGCGCCATGGTGTCCGCGCCAAGTGAGCGGGTATGGGCGTTGGGCACTTGCGAATCCAGCAGCACGTAGCCGTGCGCTTTCAGGTGTGCGGCCAGTGCGAACAGCGCGACTTTCGAGCCATTGCTGCGGCCACTGAACATCGACTCACCGAAAAACAGCCGGCCCATCGCGATGCCGTACAAACCGCCAACCAATTCCCGGCTGTCCGACGCACCGGCCCAGACCTCGATACTGTGAGCGATACCGGCGCGATGCAGTTGGATATAAGCCGCGATCATGTCATCCGTGATCCAGGTGCCGCCCTGACCCGGCCGCGGGGCTGTCGCGCAGGCAGTGATCACCTCGGCAAAGGCAGTATCCAGCGTGATCTGCCAATTTGCACGGCGCAGAAATTTGCGCAGCGAGGCGGGCGGCTGCAGCGTTGCAAGTTTGAACACTGCGCGCGGATCCGGCGACCACCACAGAATCGGATCGCCTTCGGAAAACCACGGGAAGATGCCATTGCGATAGGCTTCGGTCAGTCGCTCGACCGACAAATCGCCGCCGATGGCGAGCAGGCCGTTGGGGTCCTTCAGCGCGCGCTCCGGCGATGGTAACGGCGAATCTGATTTAAGAACCGTAATGCGCATCTAATGCAATGACCTGTCGTTGTGAATGACGACGCTGGCGTTGGCAAAAAAAGAGGGTTGAACGGATTCAGCTCACTATTCATAACATTGCAGAGAAAATAAAGGGCCCGGTGAGGGCCCTTTATTTTCTTACTTTGCCAGTGCATCCAGATATTTCTCGGCATCCAGCGCCGCCATACAGCCGGTACCGGCCGAGGTGATGGCCTGCCGGTAAATATGGTCGGCGACATCGCCGGCGGCGAATACGCCCGGCACGCTGGTGGCGGTCGCGTTGCCTTGAGTACCGCTCTTGACGATGATGTAACCGTCTTTCATTTCCAGCTGACCGGCGAAGATGTCGGTGTTCGGTTTGTGACCGATAGCGATGAAGCATCCGGCCAGATCCAGATTCTTGGTGGCGCCGTCGGTGGTGCTCTTGATGCGAATACCGGTGACGCCGCTTTGATCGCCGAGCACTTCATCCAGAGTGTGGTTCCAGTGGATGGTGATCTTGCCGGCTTTCTGCTTCTCGAAAATATGGTCTTGCAGGATCTTTTCCGACTTGAACTTGTCGCGGCGGTGAATCACGTGCACATGCGAGGCGATGTTCGACAGGTACAGCGCTTCTTCGACAGCAGTGTTGCCACCGCCAATCACGCTGACCACCTGATTCTTGTAGAAGAAACCATCGCAGGTGGCGCAGCCTGACACGCCTTTGCCCATGAATGCTTCTTCCGACGGCAGGCCGAGGTATTGCGCCGAAGCTCCGGTGGCGATGATCAGGGCGTCGCAGGTGTATTCGGCGCTGTCACCGATCAGCACAAACGGGCGCACATCAAATTTGACGGTGTGAATATGATCGAACACGATCTCGGTGCCAAAGCGCTCGGCATGGGCTTGCATGCGCTGCATCAGATCCGGACCTTGCAAACCATGCGCGTCACCGGGCCAGTTGTCGACTTCGGTGGTGGTCATCAGCTGGCCGCCTTGCTGCATGCCGGTGATGATGACTGGCTTGAGGTTGGCGCGCGCGGCGTAGACGGCGGCGGAGTAACCGGCCGGGCCGGAGCCCAGAATCAGCAGACGGCTGTGCTTGCGGTTCATCGTGTTTCCTTGAGACGGGTTTGGCTGAATCCCGGGATTCAGCAACTGCAGAAAGTTGGCGGCATTCTACGCGAATTCAAGCGCCGACGTGCCGGGCCGGATCAATGCCAGCCATAGAGGCGGGTGATGATGGCCGGGCTGGCCGGCGTTAGAATTGCCTATTCCTTGACCAATCGTACCGGGTGAAGCCGCGCATGAAGAAAGTGAAAGTCAGTACCGAGGCGATAGCGCTGGAACAGATTCCCAATATCGGTCCGTCGCTGGCTGAGGACTTGCGGCTGTGCGGTGTCAGCACACCGGCCGAGCTGGTCGGTCGCAATCCGGTGGCGCTGTATGACGAGCTGTGCCGGCGTACCGGCGTGCGCCATGACCCTTGCGTGCTGGATACCTTCATGTCGGCGGTTCGGTTCATGGAAGGGGCGCCGCCCCATCCCTGGTGGCATTACACCGAGGAGCGCAAGGCGATGATGCAGGCTGGCGCGTCGTCGACGCGGCCGAAAACAAAACGTGCGCGTTGAAAATCTGCCAATGGCCGATCCACAAACTGCCGATTCGCAAATTGCAGACAAACAAACCGCAGGTCCTCCCTCAGCTACGCCATCCATCGACGAAAAAAAGACAACAAAAAGCCCGGCAATCGCCGGGCTTTTTGTTTGATGCAAACGGCTTACAGACCGAGCGCTTTTTCCGCCGGCACGTATTCCATCTTGAAGCCTTCGGCGACCGGCTTGTAGGTCACCTTGCCAGCGTGAACGTTCAGGCCGTTGCGCAGGTGAACGTTGTCGGCCAGTGCTTTCTTGGCGCCCTTGTTGGCCAGCTCGATGATGAATGGCAACGTGGCGTTGTTCAGTGCAAAGGTCGAGGTGCGCGGCACGGCGCCCGGCATGTTGGCGACGCAGTAGTGAACGACGTCATCAACGATGTAGGTCGGGTCAGCATGCGTGGTCGCGTGCGCGGTTTCGAAGCAGCCGCCTTGGTCGATGGCAACGTCAACGACAGCCGAACCCGGCTTCATGCGCTTGACCATGGCCGCGGTAACCAGCTTCGGCGCTGCTGCGCCCGGGATCAAAACGCCACCGATCACCAGATCCGCATCCAGTACATGACGCTCGACCGCATCAACGCTCGAGAACACGGTTTCGATGCGGGTGCCGAACTGGGCAACGAGGCGACGCAGCACGTCGACGTTGCGATCCAGCACAACGACTTGCGCGCCGATACCAACGGCCATCAACGCCGCGTTCGCACCGACCACACCGCCGCCAAGGATCACGACCTTGCCGTGCTCAACGCCCGGAACGCCGCCGAGCAGAATGCCGCGGCCGCCATTGGCTTTTTGCAGCGCGGTGGCACCGGCTTGAATCGACATGCGACCGGCAACTTCCGACATCGGCGCCAGCAGCGGCAGACCGCCGGTAGCGGAGGTGACAGTTTCGTAAGCGATGCAGGTGGCTTTCGATTTGATCAGGTCCTGGGTTTGCTCCAGGTCCGGCGCCAGATGCAGGTAGGTAAACAGGATCTGGCCTTCACGCAGACGGGCGCGCTCAACCGCTTGCGGCTCTTTGACCTTGACGATCATCTCGGCCTTGGCAAACACCTCGTCGGCAGTCGCCAGCACTTTGGCGCCAGCGGCTTCGTAATCGGCGTCCGTGAAGCCAATGCCGATACCGGCATTGTGTTCAACCACGACGTTGTGGCCTTGGCTGACCAGCTCGCGGACCGAGGCCGGGACCATGCCGACGCGGTATTCGTGGTTCTTAATTTCCTTGGGTACACCGATCAACATGAACTCTCTCCTCGAAGCAAAAGGCGGGTTTGGGGTGTGACACCGGCCGGGGCAAAACGGCAGACCCGAAAGCAGCGTCCAGATTCAGCGCGCGGCGAATTCACTGTCATGAAATCGGCGCACAAAATTTTTCGCTATTTTAGTTAGCAATCAGCAGATTTATTCCCTAATATTGCTCATAAGCCGGAGTTTTCACCAAGTCATTGTCAAAAGGCAGCATAAAATCCTGTGCGTGCACGAAAAATCCAGATTTATCAATTAGATAGGATCGATCGCAAGATCCTGCGTGAGCTTCAGCGCGATGGCCGGCTGGCCAACGTCGAGCTGGCCAAGCGGGTCGGGCTGTCGCCGACGCCCTGTCTTGAGCGGGTAAAAAAGCTCGAGGAAGAGGGCTATATCAGCGGTTACCATGCCCACCTGAATCCGGCCAAGCTGGCCGCGGGCTTGCTGGTCTTTGTCGAAATCCGGCTGGTGCGGACCTCGGCCGACGTGTTCGATGCCTTCAAAACCGCGGTCGTCGCGCTGCCACAGGTCATGGAATGCCATCTGGTCTCAGGCGACTTTGATTACCTGATCAAGGCCCGGGTTGCCGACATGGTGGCCTACCGGCAATTGCTGGGCGAAACCTTGCTGACCCTGCCCGGGGTTTCCGGCTCACGCAGCTATGCGGTGATGGAGGAGGTCAAGGAGACCATGAGTCTGGCGGTTGCGGACTGAGTATCCGCTGCTGCAAGGTCTGGCAGAGTGAGCAATTAGGTGGGAATTTTTCATTTGCTATCAGTACAATAGCGCAAACACTTGAGACAGTTTCTTATGGCGCAGGCAACACCCAAAAAGGTCAAGAAGAGCAGCGACAACAGCGCGGCCAGCGCTGCCACGTCCGGGGGCCTGTCGTCAAAAAGTCTGCCGCCAGCGGTCAAGGCCCGGCTGCGTGAAGGCGCCATCCTCGCACTGATGCTGGTGTCCGTTCTGTTGCTGCTGGCCCTACTCAGCTACAACCGTAACGATGGCGCCTGGAGCTATTACAGCAGCGAAGGCGAGACCCACAATCTGGTGGGGCCGGTCGGTGCCTGGTTTGCCGATGTCAGTCAGTTCCTGCTCGGTTACCCGGCGTGGCTGCTGCCGTTTGCCATGGGTTTTGCGTGCTGGGTGGCGTTCCGGCATCGCGATGAACCGCTGCCGAAAGCTTACTGGTGGACCAAGCTCGGCGGCATTGTCCTGCTGCTGCTTGGCGCGGCCGGTTTGTCGGCGCGCCATTTCAGTGATCCGAGTGATCAACCGAGTTATCTCTCCGGTGGCGTGCTCGGCCGCGCGGTCGACAGCGGCTTTGCCGATGCGCTCAGCGGCGCCGGCTCGACGCTGGTCCTGCTGACCTTGTTTGTCATCGGCGTGACCTTGTTCACCGGCTTGTCATGGTTTGCTCTGCTGGAAAGCGTTGGCCGGAAAACCCTGACCCTGACTGCCGTGTTGTGGCAACGCGCCCGTGCTTCCCGGCAACCGTTGCCGGTGACCGAACGCAAAGTGGCCGACCCCGATTTTGTTGATCTGAATTATGAAGAGCAGCGCGGCGCGCAAATCGCCCGCGAAGTGCGCGAAGAAGCGCTGCGCCGTGACAAAGAGCGCCAGAAAGAGCGGGCACCGGTCAAGATTGAACAGCCGCTGGCGAAAGTGGAAGTCGCGCCACGGGTGGAAAAACAGCAGCAGAAAGCCAAGCAGCAAGTGCTGTTTGAAGAGCCAATAACGGGTGACGTGCCGTCGGTCAATTTGCTGGAGGAACCTACCGCCAGCAAACGTCAGGTTTCGCAAAGCGCGCTGGAGGCGATGTCGCGTCTGGTCGAGATCAAGCTGCGCGATTTCGGTATCGATGCGCAAGTCGTGGCCGTTCACCCCGGTCCGGTGATCACCCGGTTCGAACTGGATCTGGCGCCGGGGATCAAGGTTTCCCGCGTCACCAATCTGGCAAAGGATTTGGCACGGGCGATGTCGGTGGTGTCGGTGCGGGTGGTTGAAGTCATTCCGGGCAAATCCACCGTGGGTTTGGAAGTGCCGAACGAATCGCGTGAAACAGTTCGGCTGCGCGAGGTCATTGCCTCCAGCGAGTTCGATGATTCGAAATCGCCGCTATCGATGGTGCTCGGCAAAGACATCGCCGGCAAACCGGTGGTGGTCGATTTGGCCAAGATGCCGCACCTGCTGGTGGCCGGTACTACCGGTTCCGGCAAGTCGGTCGGCCTCAACGCGATGCTGCTCAGCATGCTCTACAAGAGCCGGCCGGATGAGCTGCGCATGATCATGATCGATCCGAAAATGCTGGAGCTGTCGGTATACGCCGACATCCCGCATTTGCTGACCCCGGTCGTCACCGACATGAAAGACGCCGCCAATGCCTTGCGCTGGTGCGTCGCTGAAATGGATCGCCGTTACAAATTGATGGCCGCGCTCGGCGTGCGTAACCTGGCCGGTTACAACCGCAAAGTAGAGGACGCCAACAGGGCCGGCGAACCGATTCTGGATCCACTCTGGAAACCGGAGTTGAATCTGCACGCGGCCGCACCGGCGCTGGAGCATCTGCCGGCCGTGGTGGTTGTGATCGACGAACTCGCCGATATGATGATGATCGTCGGCAAGAAGGTGGAGGAACTGATCGCCCGCATTGCGCAAAAAGCGCGAGCCGCCGGCATCCATTTGATCCTGGCAACGCAGCGTCCGTCAGTTGATGTCATCACCGGTTTGATCAAGGCCAATATCCCGACCCGTATCGCTTTCCAGGTGTCATCGCGTATCGATGCCCGGACCATTCTCGACCAGCAGGGCGCCGAGCAATTGCTGGGGCAGGGCGACATGCTGTACCTGCCGCCGGGAACTTCGGTGCCGATCCGTGTTCATGGTGCTTATGTGGCCGATGAAGAAGTGCATCGCGTGGTCCAGGATTGGCGCCGTCGTGGTGCGCCGGATTATCTGGATACCATCACCAAGGGCGGCTCTGACAGCGAGTCCTTGACCGGGCTCGATGGCGTTGGCGACAGCGGGGCCGGTGGTGAAGACAGTGAATCGGATGCGCTCTATGACGAAGCCGTTCGTTTCATTACTGAACAGCGCCGGGTCTCGGTGTCGCTGGTGCAGCGCAAATTCAAGATTGGTTATAACCGGGCGGCGCGGCTGGTTGAAGCCATGGAAAATGCTGGTGTGGTCAGTTCGATGGCCTCGAATGGCAACCGCGAAGTGTTGGCGCCGCCACCGGTCTAGGGCAAAGACAACGCTGGGAAATCAGTGAATTTTGTAGGGTGCGCCGTGCGCACCTTATTCGTTTGGAGCAGGAAATGAAACGCATCACGTTGGCCGCCTTGGCCTTGTTCGGATCCAGTATTGCGCTGGCAGAAACCGCGACCGAAAAGCTGTCGATGCTGATCGGCAGTCTGAACAGTTTCTCAGCCAAGTACGAGCAAACCGTGCAAGGCAGCCGCAATGCCAAGGGCGAGAAATCACACGGCACATTCCAGTTGCAGCGTCCTGGCAAATTCCGTTGGGAGACTGAAACTCCGTTCCGGCAGATTCTGGTCAGCACCGGCAAGGAAATGTGGGCCTACGAACCGGATATCGAAAGTGCGACGGTGCAGGACCTGGAGCAGGGCCTCGGCGCCACGCCGGCTTTGCTGCTGTCCAGCACGCCCAAGCAATTGATCGACAGCTTTGTCATTGAAGAAACCGGCGTAGGCATGTTCAAGCTGTTGCCGAAAGACAGCAGCGGCAATTTTGAAGAAATTCAGCTGGTCTTTGAAAACAAGCAGCTCACCCAATTGCGACTGGCCGATACGCTCGGCAACCAGACGCTGGTGGTGTTCTCCAGCATCAAACTGAATCAGCCACTGGCTGCCAGCAGTTTTGAGTTTGTCCCCGGCGCGCAAGTCGATGTCATCGACAACCGGAAAAAGCAGCCGTAATCCCGTAGGAGCGACCTTGGTCGCGATTCACCGCAAAAAATCGTGACCAAGGTCGCTCCTACAAAAAGCACTGAAATAAACCGACGGGAACCCCATGCAACACGCCCCGCTGGCCGCGCGCATGCGACCACGCAACCTGGACGAGTATGTCGGCCAAGCGCACTTGCTGGGGCCAGGCAAACCGCTGCGCCGGGTGTTGGAGCAAGGCCATGTCCATTCGATGATTTTCTGGGGTCCGCCCGGCACCGGCAAAACCACTCTGGCGCAAATGATTGCCACCACGGCCAATGCCGATTTTGAAAATCTCTCGGCGGTGTTGTCTGGCGTCAAAGACATTCGGGAAGCCGTGGCCCGCGCCGAACAGCGGCTGGCCATGGGCCGGCGCACGCTGATGTTCGTCGATGAAGTGCATCGCTTCAATAAGGGCCAGCAAGACGCTTTTCTGCCCTATGTCGAAAACGGCACGCTGATTTTTATTGGCGCCACCACCGAGAATCCTTCTTTTGAATTGAATTCGGCGCTGCTGTCGCGGGCTCGAGTCTATGTCCTGAAATCACTGACGGCGGAAGATTTGCTGCAGGTGCTGGAACGCGCGCTGACCGACAAGGCGCGAGGCCTCGGCGAGATTGCAGTCGATTTTCCGCAGGTCTACCGCGAGCGTTTGGTGGAGGTGGCCGATGGTGATGCCCGCAAACTGCTGAACCTGCTCGACGTGCTGGTGGATTTGGCGGATGAGGTCGATGGCAAGCGCAGCATCCGCGAAGAAACGCTGCGCGAATTGCTTGGCAACAAATTGCGCCGCTTTGACAAAGGCGGCGAGCAGTTTTATGACCAGATCTCAGCGCTGCACAAATCGGTGCGCGGCTCCGATCCGGATGCCTCACTGTACTGGTATTGCCGCATGCTCGATGGTGGCTGCGACACGCTGTATATCGCCCGACGTGTGGTCCGGATGGCTGTTGAAGACATCGGCAATGCCGATCCCCGCGGCTTGCAATTGGCACTCAATGCCTGGGATGTACAGGAGCGGCTCGGTAGCCCGGAAGGCGAGCTGGCGGTTGCCCAGGCCATTGTTTATCTCGCCTGTGCGGCCAAGAGCAATGCGGTGTACATGGCCTACAACACTGCCCGTGACGATGTCAGCAATGACACCAGCCGGGACGTGCCGGTACACCTGCGCAATGCGCCAACCAAGCTGATGAAGGAGCTGGGCTACGGCAAGCAATACCGTTATGCCCATGACGAAGAGGGCGCCTTCGCCGCTGGCGAGAATTATTTCCCTGAGGGCAAGCGGCCGCAGTTCTACTATGAGCCGACCTCACGTGGCCTCGAAGGCCAGATCCGGGAAAAAATGCTCAAGTTGCGCGCATTGAACGAGCAAGCCCGCAAAGGAGGCAAATCATGATGGCCAGCGCTTTTGCGCCGCTGTCCTTGCTGGCCGTTTCGGCTGGTGCCGTGCTGGGCGCTTTGTTACGCTATCTGGCCAACGTAACGGCGCTGCATTACATCGGCCACCGCTTTCCATGGGCGACCCTGGCGGTCAATCTGCTGGGATGTTTTTTAGCCGGAGCCTTGCTGGCCTGGGTCATGCGCGGCGCGGTCTCGGAAACCGGCCGATTGTTCTGGATGGTGGGTTTTCTGGGCGCGCTGACCACGTTCTCGGCGTTTTCGGTAGAGACGCTGACACTGCTGCAGTCGGGAGCGCTGAGCAAGGTTGCCGTCAACATCGGGCTCAATGTCGTCGGTTCGCTGCTCGCGGTGACGTTCGGTTTTTGGCTGGTTCGCGACGTTTTGTCGTAAGGTCCGCTCCGTTATTCGAGATGTGGCAAATATTGCCGGTCGTGACCGCGTGAGAGTTGCACAAAAATTTTCGCAAGCCGCGCCGCGCGCCGGCTTGCTTTTGTTACCGGCGCCAACGGTGCGCCTTGCCCAAATGGTTTAAGCGATGATCGATCCCAAATACCTGCGCACTGACGTGCAAACAGCCGCCGCCAATCTGGCTCGTCGCGGTTACGCTCTGGATGTAGCCAAAATCACGGCGCTGGAAGAGCAGCGCAAGAGTGTTCAGGTCAAAACCCAGGAACTGCAGAACTTGCGCAATACGCGCTCGAAAGCCATCGGGCAGGCCAAAGCCAAAGGCGAAGATGTGGCGCCGCTGATGGCCGAAGTCGCCCGTTACGCAGATGAGCTGGAGCAGGCCAAAACCGATCTGGAAAAAGTGCAGGGCGAGATCGATGCCCTTCATGCCAGCATCCCGAATCTGTTGCACGAGTCGGTGCCGGACGGCCGTGATTCGGAACAGAACGTCGAGGTGCGCCGCTGGGGCGATGTCCGCAGCTTTGATTTTCCGGTGAAAGATCATGTCAGCTTGGGCGAGATCGGTGGCGGTCTGGATTTCGCCTGTGCAACCAAGCTGACGGCGTCACGGTTTATTGTCATGAAAGGCCAGATTGCCCGGCTGCACCGGGCATTGATCCAGTTCATGCTCGACATTCACAGCGAAGAACACGGCTATACCGAAGTGTATGTGCCGTACATGGTCAATGCCGATTCACTGCGCGGTACCGGCCAGTTGCCGAAATTCAAGGAAGACCTGTTCGCGGTATCCGGATCGACCCAGGACAACGTTCAGCTCTATTTGATTCCTACGGCCGAAGTGCCGGTCACCAATTTTGTCCGCGACGAGATCATCGCCGCCGAGCAACTGCCGTTGAAATTCTGCGCTCATACACCGTGCTTCCGTTCGGAAGCCGGTTCGTATGGTCGTGATACCCGTGGCCTGATTCGCCAGCACCAATTTGAAAAGGTCGAAATTGTCCAGATTGTCCGGCCGCAGGATTCGTATGAAGCGCTGGAAGGCTTGACCCGCAACGCCGAACGCATTTTGCAATTGCTTGGTCTGCCGTATCGGGTGATGGCGCTGTGCGCGGGCGATATCGGTTTTGGTTCGGCCAAAACCTATGATTTGGAAGTCTGGCTGCCGGCGCAGAACACGTATCGGGAAATTTCGTCCTGCTCCAACTTTGAAGATTTCCAGGCCCGTCGCATGCAGGCGCGCTGGCGCAATCCGGAAACCGGCAAGCCCGAATTGGTGCACACGCTGAACGGCTCCGGTCTGGCAGTCGGTCGCACACTGGTTGCGGTACTGGAGAACTATCAGAATGCCGATGGCAGCATCAGCGTGCCTGAGATCCTGCGCCCGTATATGCGTGGCGTTGAAGTGCTGAACGCCTGAAGCGGGAAAATTTGCCGGGGCAGGGATTGAAAATGCAGATGTCGGACCTCATCTCTAAGCTTTACCTTCATGAACGCGGCGGCGGTGACGCTGCCGCGCCCTTGCATGCTGTCTAATCTGCGTTTGCTGGCCAGCCGTTTGCTGGTGCTGGCGATCTACATCGGGCTGGCTGTTGTCGGCATCGCCCTGCTGGTGTGGGGTTTTGTCTTTGCCCTTGCCGTCACCGGCGGCTTGCTGCTGCTGTTCATTCTGATGCGAATTTTTGGTTTCCGTCGGCCGGGCCCGACCGTGAAACAGCCGGGGCAACCGGGACCATCAGGCCCGTCATCATCATCAGCTGAGGCGCCAACGGGCGTGATCGAATTGAAACGCCGCGATGATGGCAGTTACGAGTAGGCGGCGTGTTGATTGACCGCGTATCAAGTGGACCCGCACCACTCACATGATTTACTACCGACATTCAGGATTTCAACATGACGACTGAAGCCGTTGCGCGTTATTCCTCCTCCGAGGAACTCGCCAATGCGATCACCCACGGTCTGGGCATTGTGCTGTCCATTGCCGCACTTGCCATCCTGACCGGCTTTGCCAGTGCCTATGGCGAGGCTCGCCATGTCATTGGTGTCAGCGTGTTTGGTGCTTCGCTGGTGCTGCTTTACACCGCATCGACGCTTTATCACAGCATTCCTTCGCCGCGTGCCAAAGAGGTGCTGCGCGCGCTCGATCACTCTTTCATTTTCGTTCTGATCGCCGGCACCTATACGCCGTTCTGTCTGGTAACGCTGCAAGGTGTCTGGGGTTGGGGCCTGTTTGCTTTTGTCTGGTCGCTTGCCGTTATCGGCATCATTTGTCGGCTATGGCTGGGGCGCAAATCCGGCACAGCGTCGGTCATTGTGTATCTGCTGATGGGCTGGTCCATTGTGCCAGCGTTCAAGCCACTGATGGCGAGCATTTCGTCGCTCGGACTGTGGCTGATGGTGGCTGGCGGCATCGCTTACACCGGCGGCGTGGTGTTTTACGTCTGGCGCAAGTTGACGTATCACCACGCCATCTGGCATCTGTTTGTATTGGCCGGCAGCATGCTGCATTTCTTTGCGATTTTGCTGGCGGTTGTGCCGGGTGCGCGGGAAACGCTGGCTGCGCTTTGCTGAATTTTTTCGCCGCCGCGCTGATGGTGAATCAATACAGAAAAGGACCGCGTGACGGTCCTTCTTTTTGGCTTGCGCTATGCTCGCCTTGAGCAGCAAGTACCAATAAGGAGCAGGAGATGAGCACGACCATGACCTCGACCATGCGGATGGAAACCGACAGTCACGGCGAAATCGCGGTGCCGGCCGACAAACTGTGGGGCGCGCAAACCCAGCGCTCGTTGGAGAATTTCAGGATTGGTGGCCACCGCTTTCCCCGCCGGGTAATTCAGGCCTTTGGCATTGTCAAGAAAGCGGCGGCACTGACCAATCAGGATCTCGGCAAACTCGATGCCGGCAAAACCCAATGGATTGTCCGCGCAGCCGACGAGGTCATTCGCGGCGCCCTTGATGAACATTTTCCGTTGGTGGTCTGGCAGACCGGCAGCGGTACCCAAAGCAACATGAATGCGAACGAGGTGATCGCCAATCGGGCGATTGCCTTGAGTGGCGGCGTGATCGGCAGCAAGAATCCGATTCACCCGAATGATCACGTCAACATGTCGCAATCTTCCAATGACAGTTTTCCGACCGTCATGCATGTGGCGGCGGTGTCGGCATTGACCGAAGCCGTGTTACCAGCGATTGACGCGCTGGCCACGACGCTGGCGCAAAAATCCCAAGCCTTTGCCGATGTGGTCAAGATCGGCCGCACCCATCTGATGGATGCAACACCGCTGACACTGGGTCAGGAATTGTCCGGCTACGTCGCCCAGCTGCGTTTTGCCGAACAGCAGGTCCGGCAGAGTTTGGCGGGGCTGTACGAGCTTGCTCTCGGTGGCAGTGCCGTCGGCACCGGTCTCAACACCCATCCGGAATATGCGCAGCGGGTTGCCGCGCACATCGCCGCATTGTCCGGACAACCTTTTGTCACCGCACCAAACAAATTTGCCGCGCTGGCGGGGCATGAAGCCATGGTGGCGGCGAGCAGTGCGTTGCGACTGCTGGCGCAAGCGGCATTCAAGATTGCCAATGATGTTCGTTTGCTCGCGAGCGGGCCGCGTTGCGGTATCGGTGAAATCCACATTCCGGAAAATGAGCCGGGCAGCTCGATCATGCCGGGCAAAGTCAACCCGACCCAATCCGAGGCACTGACCATGGTAGCGGTGCAGGTAATGGGTAACGACGCCGCAGTGGGTTTTGCCGGCAGTCAGGGTCACTTTGAATTGAACGTGTTCAAACCGCTGATTGTGCACAACGTTCTGGAATCAGCGCAGTTGCTGGCGGATGCGCTGAACAGCTTCAACGAGCATTGCGCGATGGGCATCGAACCCGATCGAGCGGCCATCAATCGGCATCTGAACAATTCGTTGATGCTGGTAACGGCATTGAATCCGATCGTCGGTTACGACAATGCTGCCCGCATTGCCAAGACCGCGCACGCCGAAGGCATTACCTTGAAAGAGGCAGCCATTCAGTTGGGCTTGCTGACGGCAGCACAGTTTGATCAGCATATGCGACCGGAACAGATGGTAAAGCCGTAAATTTCTGCTGGAAAAAAGGAAGTGCAGGTACTGTCGGATGGACCGGGGCGGCAATTACCCCCTCCCAGCCTCCCCCTTCACAGGGGGAGGAGCTAACGGTTCCCTCCCCTGTGAAGGGGAGGGTCAGGGTGGGGTAGTTGCCGCCCCGCGTTATCCATACACGTCGCTGCCAACCAAAACGATTATTAGCAAACCCGCACTCACGCTACTGCCGTACTTTCCGCTTTCAAGATCTCGCCAACGGCTTTTGAGTCGTTGTTGGTGCGAATGGTGTTGAACAGACCCTCGGCTTCCGGATAGATCCGACGCAAAAAATTCAGCCATTGTTTCAAACGGCCGGTGTGGTATTTCGGTTCGATATGAATGGCGAGCTGTTGCCAGAAATAGTGAATCAGCGGCTGCAGCGATTGCCAGGTAGCCACGCCGTGTTCGCTGCCGCGGATCATCAAAGCCAGCGCCGGGTTGGCAACCATGCCGCGACCGAGCATTACATCGATGCAGCCGGACTCGGCACGGGCGCGGTGAAAATCTTCCACAGTCCAGATTTCGCCATTGGCGATGACCGGGATGGTCAGCGCGGTGCGTATCTCCGAGATTTTGTTCCAATACGCCGGCGGCCGATAACCGTCCATTTTGGTTCGGGCATGGACAGTCAGTTCACTGGCGCCACCATCGGCGAGCGCCTGCGCACAAATCACCGCGTTTTCGCTGCTGTCGTAACCGAGGCGCATTTTGGCGGTGACCGGAATCTGCGCCGGCACGGCCGCGCGCACGGCGGTAACAATGTCCAGCAGCGTGTCAGGTTCTTTCAATAACACCGCGCCACCGCGGTGGCGGTTCACCGTTTTCGCCGGGCAACCAAAATTGAGATCAATTCCGCAGGCGCCGAGCTCGGCAGCGCGCGCGGCATTTTCAGCCATGCAAACCGGATCGGAACCGAGCAGTTGCAGGCGCACCGGAATGTCGGCAACGGTGCGGCTGTGGTTTTGCAATTCCGGGACAATGCGATAAAAGCTGCGCGGCGGCAGCAAGGTGTCGGTGACGCGGATAAATTCGGCAATGCACAGATCAACCCCGCCAACGCGAGTCAGGACATCGCGCAGCAGGTGATCGAGCAGGCCCTCCATCGGGGCGAGCAGAATGCGCATTGCGGGATGACCTGAGCGGGGCGGATAGGGAGAGGGCGCGCATTCTACTACTGGCGCCGCAACAAAATCGAAAAACTCCTCCCCATGGCGGGGAGGAGCGTCATCGGGGGTCATGGAAACATCAAGGGATCACGGAAACATCAGGGGGCCGCGGTGGTCGCGCAGGTCGGTGTGATCTTCAATTGCCAGGGCAGCGACCGTTGCGGTGGTGTTGAGCTTGCGGTCGTAGGCGCTGATTTCCACCTCGGGATGATGGCTGCGGATAACCGCGCATACCGACTCGGCTTGCCAGCGCGGGACATCGACCAGCATCAGCAGGTTGCCGTTGTCTATGGCCTCTTCATAGCGTTTGACGCCGCGCTCTGGCACCGAGATGCCAATGAGCGAGCTTGCCCAAGCACCGAAACCGGCACCGAGTGCGCCCATGCCGAGAATCGCACCACCACCGAGCACCAGGCCGGCCGGCGGAAAGGTCACAGCGGCGATGCCGGCCAGCAAACCGGTGCCGCCACCCAATGCGACGCCACGGGCGACGGCATGGCCAAAATCGCTGTTGGTGAAGGTGCCCGCTTCATGCAGATGCGCCGTTTCCAAGGCGTGATGGTCTTTGCCGACCATGGCGATGTCGGCGTCCTTGGTGCCGATTTCGCGCAGCTCATCGACCAGGCGCGCCGCCGTATCGACATCCGGCACCAGAAAATAGAGTCGTTTCATGACAGATTTCCCGTTCGATGGCCAAGCCGGCCACTGGCTTGCCTTCGCCCTGCGAAAGCGCTGCTGCAGTCATTGCGAGTGGGATTGTAAGCACCGGCTGGCCGGCAAATTTGCGCTTAGAGATACAACCTCTGTCCCGCGCGCAGGTTATCGCCGGCCCGTCTGAGCCTGGGCATTTGCATGAGTGCGAGGCGCTCGTTAAGGTGCCGACCTACGTTACGCCGAACTACATCACCAAAGACGCAAACCGGACCAGCCATGACCACCATCGACCGACTCCAACACGCAGTTGCCCAAGCCGAAGAGGGCGGTACCGTCACACTGTCCGTTGCCGACGCCAGCAAGTTACTTGCAACTGTCGCCGGGCTGGCGGTTGACCCGCCGCGCCGTTACCGCCATTACAAAGGCCCGGTTTACGAACTCATCTGCGAAGCCCGCTTCGAAGCCGACAAGCAACCGATGGTGGTTTACCGCGCACCCAACGGCAGCTTATGGATTCGCTACCAGAAGGTGTTTGAGGAAATGATCGAGGTCGACGGCCGGCAGGTGCAGCGGTTTAGCCCGATCGAGGGTTGAGCCGCTGAGTTTTCAATACGAGGGAAGGTTGTTGGCCTCTCTCCCTTGACGGGAGAAAGCGGGGAGCATGCCCCCCAGCCCGAGCAGTTGCCGACTTTAGGGACCGCCCAACGCTCACCCTCTCTCCAGCTCTTTCCCGTCAAGGGCGAGAGGGGAAAAGCACCGCTGTCAGCGCCGCTGTTGGCCACGCCACTGGTCCGATGCGCCATTTTTCACCTGACCGCACCTATACAACCGGGTCGCGCGAATATGCGACAATGCGCGCCTTTCGCCGGGCCGTCTGGTCCGACCGTTCACCCTCCACGTGGAGCATTCCGTGACCAAACTGTCCATCAACTGTGCTTTTGATGCCGGCGCCATTGACGTTGTCAGCCTTGCCAATCCGAAAGACATTCAACTCAATATCCGTCATGACAACGCCTCGGAATTTGCCCAGTGGTTTTACTTTCAGTTGAGCGGTGGCAAAGGTCAGGCGATCAAAATGCGGTTTCTGAACGCCAGCACCTCTGCCTATCCGCAAGGTTGGGATGATTACAACGTGGTCGCCAGCTACAACCGCGTTGACTGGTTCCGCGTTGCCACCCATTACGACAAAAAAGAAATGGTGGTGCATTTTCTGCCGGAAGCCGACACCGTCTGGTTCGCTTACTTCGAACCCTATTCCTCGGAGCGCCATCTTGATTTGATTGGCTTTGCCAACGAATACGAACACGTCGACGTGATTCAACTCGGCCAGACCATCGACGGCCGCGACATGACCGTGCTCGAAGTCACCAACGCCGAATCCGATATCCCGTTTGCGGAAAAGAAAAAAGTCTGGCTGACCGCACGTCAACACCCGGGCGAGACCATGGCCGAATGGTTCGTCGAAGGGTTTCTGGAGCGCCTGCTGAACCTCGATGAGCCGGTCAGCCGGCAGCTGCTCGATCAGGCCGTGTTTTACATTGTGCCAAACATGAACCCGGATGGTTCCGCACGGGGCAACCTGCGTACCAATGCCGTTGGCGCCAACTTGAACCGTGAATGGCAAACACCAACCATGGAACGCAGCCCGGAAGTGTTCTTGGTGCGGCAGAAGATGCTCGAAACTGGCGTCGATCTGTTCCTCGATGCCCACGGTGACGAAGGCTTGCCGTACAACTTTGTTGCCGGCTGTGAAGGCATCCCGGCCTATGACGAGCGCCACAAAAAACTGGAAGACGCCTTCAAGGCAGCGTGGGCCGCCGTCAGCCCGGACTTTCAGGACAAGTTCGGCTACGAGAAAGACGCTCCGGGTCAGGCCAACATGACGCTCGCCACCACCTGGATCGGCCAACAATTCAAATGCCTGTCCTACACCATCGAAATGCCGTTCAAGGACAACGCCAACCTGCCGGACGGTGATGTCGGTTGGAGTGGCGAACGCAGCCGGGTGTTTGGCGCGTCGGTGTTGAATCCGATTTTGATGATCTTGCCTCAGTTGCGGTGAGTTGTATCGCGCTGAAAAGAAAAACCCCGGACTAAAGCCGGGGTTTTTCTTTTCAGAACAGTTGCTACCTGTTGGCGCTTCAATTCATTTTTATTTATTCTTCGTCAATCGAGATCATGAGATCTTGCATGTAGCAAGGTCAACCTGCCGATTACTCAATGGCTGAATTTAATTACATTGTTAATGTATAAGCTTTATTCATTCAATCAGCTTAAATGGTATTAATTCTCAACTAATGCTGTCTGTTGCTATTTTTGGAGCGTGATTTTGAAGAGGCCTATAGCCGGTTCCATTTTTATATTTACTTCGCTAATTTCATGCTCAAAAATTGAACGAGATTCTGATTCAGAAAGACCATCAACTGAAGATGAGTTCTCCATTGAAGGTGAGCAAGTCGATAGTTATATAGCGAATTTTGAAGAACTATTCCATTCGAAGTTTGACCCTGCATTAGAAGTAAAGAGTGAGCGGCTCACTGAATTGCTTATTAGCGTTGGTGAAAAGCATTATGCTAAAAGTGATGACGACTGCGCCGATACCGAAGACCCTCTTTCACCACATGCGGAAATGCGATCTGGAAAATTAACTGAAGGACGAGCTAACCAGCAGTTGATCGCCCTAAGATTCGCTCGATGTGGTCAGCCGTACTGGTTCAGGGAGGGTTATCTAAAGCTCTATAGCAAGAATCTGGAAATAGCTTCAGGGAAAGTGGATTGTTTGGAGCGATTTTTTCTTATTCCTCATCCGAAACTCGACGCGAGGCATGCAGTTCTTGGCGTGTGCGGAGGAATGGGGCAGGGGTTCAGCGAGTCGCATGCGGCTATTTTTGATGTTAAAGGAAAGGAAATTTATCAGCTAGAGGACCTTGGGCGGGTCGCCGGAGATAACTGTGGTGTATATGAAAAAGGCGGAGTTAGAATTTTTTCAGTAATCTCATTTGAAAAAAATAGAAGACGTTCGGTTAGAACATATAAAGGGTCGTGTGAAGACTGGCATGCTGCCGAATTTCAACATTCTGGACTGCCGGTCGATGCTGATTATGATCTTCTACTCTCGGCGAACCATGCTTCTGAAGTAGACGCAGAGATAGACTCACCAGCTCGATAGATACCTTTGTCACGCGTAGATCTTGTAGGTACGAATCCGCGTAGCGGCTTCGTACGAATGTGCTGAATATTGTCAAGACTCGACAACCCAGTCGGCGGCGTTGCAATAAAAGTTATCAAACCTGTGGAGCGGCAAGCCCCCACCCAGCCTCCCCCTGTCAGGGGAGGGGAAAACACTAATTCGAAACCGGAATCATCTGTTCCGCCACGCTGCCAAGCTTCGTTAGCAATGCAACGGAATCCCGCTCAATCCGTCTACGGACAAACAAGCAATCCGCTACGCGTCCCACCACGCTAGCAAATCGATACTCCAGCTTCCGGGTAAACCGGGTGCCGCGCGCGGTGCCGACACAGCTGTAGGTTACCCGTAATTCCAAGCCATGTTTGCCCTGCGCCGTCGCTTGCCAGAGTTGGCCCGGTAAATAATCCACCACTTCCCAGCTCAGATCGCCAGCGCGCTCGCTGCTGTACTCAAAATGCGTACCGGGCAGCAGCGATCCGGCAGGGCCAATCACTGTGACCTTATACGGGTGCCATTCATGCCAGCGTGTGGGCGTGCCAACGTAGCGCAATACCTGTTCAGGTGAGCGCGGGATATCAATATGGTGCTGCATGGTGTTTGCCTGCTCGCGCGCGTCGTGTCGGGTCTCGGTTGACCAGTGCAGCGTTCCATAGATCCAGTCCCAGAGTGGAAATACGATGTTGAAGTTGCAACTGTGCATCAACTCGCGGTTGTGATGCAGCGCATGCAGGCGGCGCATCTGCCGTATCCAGGGCAGTTTTGACAGCGGGTGCTGGGCGGGTAAATGTTCGCAGGCATGAATGATTTCATAACCCAGATAGCCAAGCAGCAGGGTGCCACTGAACAAGGCTGCGACGTTGTTATTGATGGTGCTCAGCAGCCACCAGGCGCAAAAGACGCCAACCGCAAACACCACGATCAACCATGGTGGAAAGAAAATGATCCGCCAGTCTTGCCTGTACTCATAGTGCATCTGCTCTTGCACAAAGAAGCTGTGGTGATCGCCGGTGTGGCGCTTGTAGAACAGCGCGCTGAACCGGCGCTTGTGATGCCCCAGATTTTTGTGGACCTGGTATTCGCCCCAGTTCTGAAAAATCAGGCCAAGCGGGATCGCCAACCATTCCCAGACGCGGACATTTTCGGCCCGGCTCCACAGAAACCCAATGCAGATCACACCGAACAGCAACACGAAGCCACCGTGCAGCCAGGCACTGTAGTGGGGCGGAATCGCGGTGCGGTATTGGCCACGAAAGCGGCTGGTGTCGTGTTTCATCGGCTGGCTCTTCGTCCTTGCGCTGCCCTGACGGGCGGTTGACCGAAGATAGGCAGCCGGTCATTATTTGTATAATGGATATTAAGAAAGAGCTTTATTCATGATCACGAATTTGCGTCAACTCGATCTGAATCTGCTGCTGGTTTTCGATGCCCTGATGCAGGAGCAGAACCTGTCGCAAGCGGCCGTTCGACTGAATCTGAGCCAATCGACCGTCAGCAATGCTCTGGCCCGGTTGCGCCAGCAGCTGGATGAGCCGCTGTTCCAGCGCACCGCCCGTGGCATGGTGCCAACACCTCAGGCGCATGCGTTGTACGGGCCGGTGCGCGACGCGCTGCAACTGCTGCGATTGGGTTTGGGGCCACAGCAAAACATCGACTTGAATGCGGAACTGCTTTTCCGGCTGTCGATGAACGATTACGCCCAAGCGATCTTTCTGCCCGGCCTGCTCATGCATTTGCGAGCACAAGCGCCGCAGTTGATGCTGTCGGTGCAATTTGACGAGGCAGAAACGCTGGCCAAGCGCCTGAAGTCCGGCGAGCTGGATCTGGCCATCGATTATTTGCATTTTGATGATGAGGAGCTGCGCTACCAACCCTTGCTTGAAGAACAGTTGGCGGTCATTGCGCGCGCCGACCATCCCGTTGCCAATGCGGGGCTGACGTTGGCGCAGTATCAGGATTGCAATCATGTGGCGGCGTTACCGCGCGCCGGTCGCGGTTCACCGCTGGAGATAGTGCTAGGGTCGGCCAAGGTGCAACGCAAGGTGCAGCTATTTGTGCCGCAATATCTGGCCATTCCGACCATTGTTGCGCAGACCGATTTACTCGGCACGGTACCACGGCGCCTTGCCGAACATTTCGCCCGGCAGTATGCGCTGCAAGTCTTGCCATTACCGCTGGCGATACCGCCGATTCAGGTGAATTTGATCTGGCATAAACAGCAAGATGTCTCTGTCGCGTTACGTTGGCTCAGAGAGCAGGTGACGGCCCACACGCATGAGCGTTTTGCGGTGTCGCCATAGTTAATCTGATGGCGGTTTATCGATTGGGGTGATTAGGGAAGCTCTGATCTAGTGGTCAACTACCGTTCGTGGTGAGCTTGTCGAACCACAGAAAGCCGATATTTCAGCGTAATTCTGTTCACCCTTCGACAAGCTCAGGGCGAACGGAGACTAAATCAGAGTGTCCTTAGGGTGATTGGGTGATTGCGTCGATTGGATAGGATTAACTATCGGTCGGACCGATGAAGCACTTATTTTTGGGCTGAATAAGAGCTGATTGGCGCGCGAACAGGCATTCGCAGTAGCGGTGTCGAACCGAAACAGGCACGCGCTTTCAATGCTTGCTCAGGAGTTCGCCGGTGTCTGAAGCAAATCGCCGGCGCAAATCTCCCGCACCAAACCGCGCAACCAGCGATGCGCCGGATCAGCATCCAGCCGGGGATGCCAGAACAGCGAGATCGTGATCGCCGGCATGGCAAACGGCAGTGCAAAGCTGTTCATGCCGGTCCGCAGATTGCCTGTGTGTTTTTCCGGCACGGTGGCGATCAAATCCGAGCCGCGGGCAAACGCCAGCGCGGTTGAAAAGGCGTCAACGCTCGTCACCACCTCGCGGGTCATTCCAAGCGGATTCAGTGCGTCATCAACCAGTCCGTGATCAAAGCCGCGGCGCGAGATGCCGACGTGTTTGCCGGTGCAATAGCGGGCAACGCTGATCTCGCCTTGAGTCAAGTCATGACCTGCGCGCACCACGCCAACAAAACGATCACGAAACAGCGCTTGCGCCCGCACTTCCGGGCCCATCTCATTGCCAATCACGCCGGTCTCCAGATCGACGCTGCCGTCGCGCAGGGCGGTGCTGTCCTTGTTGGTTTTCTGGACAAAGGCGAGTCGCACGCCGGGTGCCTGCTCGGCGACTTTGGCAATCAATGCCGGGCCGAAATTTTCGGCGAAGCCTTCGCGTGTACGCAGCGTGAAAATTCGGTTCAGTTGGCTGAGCTGCAGGTGCTCAACCGGGCGCAGCACGCCTTCGGCTTCCTGACGGAGTTGGCTGACCCGTTCGCGCAATTCGATGGCGCGTGGGGTGGGGACCAGGCCGCGGCCGGCGCGGACCAGTAGCGGGTCACCGGTGGTCTCGCGCAGGCGCGCCAGCGCCCGGCTCATGGCCGACGGACTCAGCCGCAGCCGCTCTGCCGCGCGGGCGACGCTGCCTTCGGTCAGCAGCACGTCCAGCGTCAGCAACAGGTTCAGATCGGGCGTTTCCATGGCAGAACCCTAGCACGGTTTGGCCAATACATGGCGTTTAATGCACTAATAAGCTGCAACTGCTGCGCCTTCCGCCATCTCAGGCCGGGCCATACCATCTGGCTATCCCGTTTCTGACCCGGGTCAATCACATCCGGAAGGGCAAAAACCATGACCAATACCGCTTCCACCGCCGCAGCCTCCGCACCTGTCGCCACCCCCTCTGGCGCTTGCACGTTGAGGCAGCGCAGTTCCTTCCGCTGGGGTCTGGCCAGCCTGGCGCTGGCCATGCTGCTGTCTTCGCTGGGGACCAGCATCGCCAACGTCGGTTTGCCAACGCTGGCGCAGGTCTTCAACGCCAGCTTTGCCGAAGTGCAGTGGGTGGTGCTCGCGTATCTGCTGGCGATCACCAGCCTCATCGTCAGCGTCGGGCGGCTTGGCGACCTCATCGGTCGACGCCGTCTGTTGCTTATTGGCATCGCGATTTTCACCGTCGCGTCAATCTTGTGTGGTGCGGCGCCGACGCTGTGGTGGCTGCTTGCAGCGCGTGCCGTGCAGGGGCTGGGTGCGGCAATCATGATGGCGCTGACCATGGCGTTTGTTGGCGAGATGGTGCCAAAAGAAAAAACCGGTAGCGCGATGGGTCTGCTCGGCACCATGTCGGCAATCGGCACCGCACTCGGCCCCACATTGGGTGGCGTATTGATTTCGGGATTTGGTTGGTCCGCGCTGTTTTTCATCAACGTGCCGCTTGGTTTGCTGGCGTTGTTGCTGGGTTATCGTTTTCTGCCACGTGCGCGCGCGGATCTGAAGTGGGCGCAACGCCGCTTCGATATTCGTGGCACGCTGCTGCTGGTGCTGACACTTGTGACTTACGCGCTGGCGGTGACCGTTCAATTCGACGCAGCGCACTCGGGTTTCGGCTGGCTCAACCTGTTATTGCTCATGATGGCACTGCTTGCTGCGCTGCTGTTTATCGCTGCCGCGAAGCGGACGGCGTCACCGCTGATCCCGCTGCGAATGTTTCGCAGCCCCCTGCTGAGCGCCGGTTTTGCGATGAGCACGTTGGTGACAACCGTGGTCATGGCGACGCTGGTGGTCGGGCCGTTTTATCTGTCCGGTGCGCTGATGCTCGATGCGGCCGAGATTGGCCTGGTGATGTCATCGGGACCATTGGTCGCAGCGCTGACTGGCGTGCCGGCCGGCCGACTCGTTGATCGGTTTGGTGCCCAGCGCATGACGCTGAGCGGGCTCATCGCCATGGCAACCGGTGCGGCGCTATTGCCACTGCTGTCGACTCATTTCGGTATTCCGGCTTATGTCGCGCCGCTGATGCTGCTCACTGCCGGTTACGCCGTGTTCCAGGCGGCCAACAACACCGCCGTGATGACAGGAAGTCCGCCCGATCAGCGTGGGGTGATCGCCGGCATGCTGAATCTGTCGCGCAATCTGGGTCTTGTCACGGGAGCTTCTGTCATGGGCGCGGTATTCGCTTTCGGTGCGGCTGCGTCCAATCTGCTGACCGCGACGCCCGCTGCTGTGACCGCCGGTATGCGACTGACGTTTATCGTTGCGACCGTGATAATTCTGATTGCTCTGGTCATTGCCGTGGCAAGTCACGCGCGTGCTGCACGCGCTGTCGCTGCCAAGCGTTGAGCGGGTGAAATCATGAATTTCATGCACGTCGAGGCAAAGCGAGCGGTGATGGCAATGCTGCTTGGTGTCAGTTTTGTTGCGGCAACGTCAACTGCAGCTAAAGAAGAAAGTACAAATGCACCCGGTGTGGAGCGGCCAACACCGGCAGAACCGTATCCGCTTGCGGCGGCGGGGTGGGGGCCAGAACTCGGCAACGGTTTGTTTGCCAGCCGCTGGGCGGAGGACTGGACCAGTATGCGGGCAGCGGGAACGGCGCCATTATTTAAGGGCATGCCGATTGGTGATGAGGCATCACTGACACTGAACGCGGAAACCCGCTGGCGTTACGATGTGGTCGAAAACGGTCAGCTTCGTGAGGGCAACGATTACCAGCAAGGTTTGCTGCGTGCGGTGCTGGGTGCCGAGCTGCGCGTCAACGACGGTCTGCGTGCATACGGCGAACTGGCGAGCGGTCAGGTTGATGGTCGTCGTGACACGGCCACCGCCAACTTCCAGAACGACGCTTCATTGCAGCAATTGTTTGTCGATGCCAAGCATTACGCTGGCGAAAATCTGTTTGGTGCAATCATTGGACGCCAGGAGTTCTCCGATGGTCCACGGCAGTTGATCAGTTTGAGTGATGGCCCGAATCTTCATCGGACCTGGAATGGTGTGCGCCTTTACGCCCACAATAAATGGCGCCGTTTCGGCGCATTCGATCTGCGCGCAACCCGGCTGCAACGCGCGGGCTTTGACGAAGCGTGGAACCCGGAGGAGCGGCTACAGGGTCTCAATGCCAGTTTCATACTGTCGGCTGATGCAACGGCGGACATGTTTCTGGATCCATTTTGGTTTCATAGTGAAAATCCAAACTTTCGCTCCGGTAGTCAACTTGGTCTTGATACGCGCAATACCGTTGGTACGCGCCTGTGGGGCAAGCGGGGCGAGCTGAAATTCGACTGGACGCTCGCGCACCAGAGCGGCGATTTCATGGGCCGTGCCATTGATGCCTGGGGCCTTTTCACAGTGCAGAGTGTCGTGCTTTCCAGCGAAGGCTGGAAGCCTCGTCTGACCGCACATATCGACGCTGCTTCCGGTGGCGGTACTTATGCAGAGGGAACGCTTAATGGCTTCAATCCGCTTTACGCCAGCTCCAATTATCTTGGCGAAGGTCAGTTCCTCAGTCTCAGTAATTTGCTGATGGTTGCGCCGGGGATAACCGTGTCGCCAACCGCCGCGACGACACTTTCTGCCGAATATGGTTTTGCCCGTCGCCTCGACACGGATGATGCGGCTTACGCGGGCGGCATGCGCGCCTATGCCGGCAGCCAGAACGTCCCCGGCCATGAGCTGGGTGGGTTGCTGCGGGTTATCGGCACCTGGTCGGTTGATCCTCGGTGGACGGTGTTCTTCAACTACGAACATTTTGATGCTGGCGATGTGCTCGCTCGCGCCGGGCATTCGTCGGGCAGCTATGTCTATGCGGGTGCGACCTTTCGCTATTGAGGGCATGAGGCTTGCCAGTCGACAGCGGGTGCTGAAGCGCACGTCAGCATCGCCCCAGGGTTAGGCCTGACCGTCCGGAGCCAGGCTGCTTTTGCGATGCAGCAAGCCGCGGTCGGCGCCGATTCTGGCCAATTACTGCTACTATCGTTCCCAAGTGGTGCTCCACCATCGTAATGGGAACGATTAAAGCGCGCAGTGATGGCTATTTCTCGCGAAACCGACCCGATTGACGCAGCAATCAAGCAGGAACAGATCCGCATTCTGTATCTCGGGCTGCCCGCGACACTGGCGGTGGCGGCGCTGATTGCGGTGTTGTTGGTCACGCTGGAGTGGCCGCGTTTTCCGCACGACCGGCTGCTGCTGTGGTTAACGGGATTTTTGTTGGTCATTTTTCTGCGCATTGGTCTGCTGTTGGCATGGCGACGCGCCGTGGCGCAGGCGCCCGGCGTCCGCAGCACAGTCGATTGGTTGAACTGGTATCGACTCGGCGTGCTGATGACTGCTGTGGGGTGGGGGCCGGGCGGCTACTGGCTGTTTTCAATCGCCGATGTCAGTCAACAGATCTGGTTGACCATGGTCTTGCTCGGTGTCAGCTCGGCCGGCTCGGCCAGTCATTCGGTTGATCGGGTCTCTGCCTTGCTGATCGCCTGCGTGCCGATACTGCCAGTGATGGTGCTGATGGCACTCAAGCCGGAAGTGTCCATTCTGCTGCCCGTGATGGGTGTGCTGTATCTCATTTACACCTATGCCAGCACCGGCCGGATGCAAACCAATCAGCTCGACAACATTCGTTTGCGGCAACAAACTGCCGATTACACCGAAGCCCTGCGGGTGAATGAGGAGCGTTGGAATCTGGCGCTGGAAAGTGCCGGCGAAGGCGTCCTCGACTGGGATGTCGGTTCGGGGCAGGTTCTCTATTCGCGCAGCTGGAAACAACTGCTTGGCTATTCGGATACGGCGGTTGGCAGCAGCTTGAGTGACTGGCATGACCGCATGCATCCGGACGATCGCGCCAGAGCCTTGGCGGAGTGGCAGGCGCATCTGGACAACACGCTGACGGATTACCACAGCGAACAGCGCATGCGTTGTCAGGATGGCAGCTACACATGGTGCCTCTGTCATGGTCAGGTGGTTGGCCGCGATGCAGCCGGCAAACCGCTGCGCTTCATTGGTATCCTGACCGACATCAGCAAACTGAAGTTTGCGGAAAAGATGCAGGAGTCCTTGCGCGCCATTTCCGAAGCATCGCAGTCGGCAGAAAGCCTGGCCGAATTGTTCCGACGTATTCATCAGGTTATCGGCGAGCTGTTACCAGCCAAAAATTTCTTCGTCGCCTTGTACAACGAACAAACCGAAGAAATGAGCTTCCCCTATTTCATTGACGAGTTCGACCCGCCGCCGGAGGCGCGAAAGCTGGATGAGCATACTTTGTCGGCACGGGTGATTCGCTCACGTCAGGCATTGTTGCTGACGCCGGAAACCGATGTCTCGGGCGATCAGGTCTCATCATCCATTGTTGGCTCGGATTCGCTCGACTGGTTGGGCGTACCGATGCTGTTGCAAGGGCGGGTCATTGGCGTGCTGGTGGTGCAGAGTTATAGCGGTGACGTGCGCTATACCGAGCGCGACAAGCAATTGCTGCAGTTTGTTTCAACCCAAACCGCCGTTGCCATCGAACGCAAACAGGTTCAGGAAAAGCTCAACCACGAACGGCATATACAGAATGCCCTGCGTGACATCTCCGAGGCAGCGCAAGCGTCTGAAAATTTGCAGGACATGTTCGCCAAAATACATGGCATTGTCGGCAGCCTGCTGCCAGCAAAGAACCTGTTTGTTGCCCTCTACGATCATGAAAATGACATTCTCAGTTTCCCCTATTTTGTCGATGAGCATGACGCTCCACCGGGACCTCGCAAGTTGGGGGAGGGTACGCTGTCGGCACGGGTTATCCGTTCGGGTGAGGCGCTATTGCTGACCCGCGACCAATCAAAAAATATTCTGGACCCCGGAACGGTGCTGGTCGGCTCGGCGTTCCTGGATTGGCTGGGGGTGCCGCTGATTTCGCAGAAGCGCACCATTGGCGTGCTGGTCGTGCAAAGCTACGGCGGCAACATTCGCTACAGTGAAAAAGATCGCGACCTGCTGAAATTCGTTTCGACCCAGGTGGCAACCGCCATCGAGCGCAAGCAGTCCGACGAGCGCATTCGCCATCTGGCCCAACACGACGTGTTGACCGACCTGCCAAACCGCGCCCTGTTCAATGATCGCCTGCAGGTCGCTATTACCCGGAATGCCCGTTACAAAGAGCATCTGGCATTGATGTATCTGGATTTGGACAAGTTCAAGCCGATCAATGACACCTACGGTCACGCTGTTGGTGATTTGCTGCTGAAGGAGGCCGCCGACCGGATTCGGCAGAGTGTCCGTGATTCCGATACCGTTGGCCGGATCGGAGGTGATGAATTTCTGGTGCTGTTGCATACCGTCAGCTCTGCCGAGGCCGCCACCATTGTTGCCGAGAAAATCCGCTCCGCGCTGGCCAAGCCGTTTTCCATTCTTGGCCATGAGCTGGCCATCTCCGGCAGCATTGGCGTTGCCATCTACCCCGAAAATGGTGGCGATCAGAAGTCCTTGGCTGCCTGTGCGGATGCCGCCATGTACCGTGCCAAACATGAAGGTGGCAATCGCTATGTCATCGTCGATGGGACCAAGGTGGCCGATGGCTGTTTTTCCGACAATGAAACAGTCGATGCTGATCGTGTTGATGGTGCTGCTCCCGCTGAAACCCGAAATGTCTGAAAGTGGTTGCGCCGACTGGTGATGCCCTGTCGGTCTGATAGTTCCATGTTTGTAAAGATGAGCTTCCGGTGACGCCAATCTATCGGTAACACTGAACTATCCATGGCGCCGATCTATCCGTGACGCCGATCTATCCTCGACCCTGATCAACCATCTCCCTACCAATGAATCTTTCATGACCACCTCCCTGCCGACCGCATCCCCACTGACGGCTTACCAACATGCGCTTGCCGTTGATGGCTTTGTCGCAGACAGCGCGCAATGGCGCGCGGTGCAACAACTGCAACAGTGCCATGAGCAGCTGCTCAGTTCTGACCGTGCGCAGCCGGTCTCGGGCGTGTATTTGTGGGGGCCGGTTGGGCGCGGCAAAACCTGGCTGATGGATCAGTTTTACCGCTGCCTGCTTGCTCATTCATCGGTACCTGTCAAACGGCTACATTTCCATCATTTCATGCGCTGGGTGCATCAGCGATTATTTGCGCTGAGCGGCACTGCGGCACCGTTGCAAGCGCTGGCGCGGGAACTGCGGGCCGAGACTCGGGTGCTGTGTTTTGACGAGCTGTTTGTCAGCGATATTGGCGATGCGATGATACTTGGCGGTTTGTTGCAAGCGCTGTTTGACCAGGGCTTGGTCGTGGTGGCCACCTCGAATCAAGCGCCACAGCAACTCTATGCTGAAGGATTTAACCGCGAACGCTTGCTGCCGGCCATTGCCGCCATTGAGCGACATATGCAGATTGTCAGTGTCGATGGTGAGCAGGACCACCGCCTGCATCCCGGACTGATGCGGCAGCGGTATTGGCTGAGCGGCGAGGGCAGTGGAATGGCCGAGGCATTTGCGGCGTTCGCAACAGCGGAATCTGTCGCCTTGCCGGGTGAAAGAGATGAGCGGAATTCGGACCTCGTTCTCGCGCATCCGCCTGCGTTCGAACTCGGCCATTTGCCCATTCCGGTTGTTCGTCGCAATGCGAAGGCCATCTGGTTTCGATTCCATGATCTGTGTGAGCAGCCATTGGCGGCACTGGATTTCATCACGCTCTGCGATCAGTTCGCTGCCATCTTCGTCAGTGATGTACCCAATCTGAGCGCACAGCAGCGGCCCGGCAGGATCGCCCGTGGTACCGAAGATGCGGCGGAGCGCGTTGCCGCCGGCGATCGGCAGTTGCCGGCACTCTCCATTCATGACGACAGCGTGCGCCGCTTCATTGCCCTGGTTGATGAATGCTACGACCGCCAGATTCCACTGTATGTCGAAGCCGCGGTGCCAATGGAGGTGCTGTACACCGAAGGCTATCTGTCTTTCCCGTTCCGGCGCACCCTCAGCCGGTTGAAGGAAATGCAGTTGCAGCGCTTTGGTGCTGCCCGTCGTAGATAGGCTTGAACAACTGGTGTGGTTTGATTCGCCACCTTGTGGCTAACTTGCATAAGTTGCCTTGATTCCAACCATTGACGCCACCACTGACGGCCATCGCTACTTGTATGACGTAAATCTCTGTTTCCGTGGGGATTATCCATTTTCATTCGACCTCGACAGCCCTGCCACGCGCCTTTCTCCTGGATTGGCACAGTCTCTGCTCTATGTGATAGCAATCGCTTGAATCTGCTTCTCGGCAAGTGATTGCGACCTCGGCTGACATAGGGAGAACAACATGTTGAAACAGCGAATTTGGCGTGGACTGATTGCTGTCCTGATGCTTGCCATGGGTCCGGTGTCGGCGGCTGAGGGTGACGTGGTGCCGGGTTTTACCAAAGTGACTATTTCGGTCGCTGGCAACACCCAGATTCATGCTGGTGGCGAGTATCGAGTCAGTATCAAAGCCGAGGTTTCGATGCGGCAGCGGATAAAGGTGGACGTTGACGGTGACACGCTGCGGGTCTATTGCCCCGGCAACTGCGGTTCGCTGCACCACGATGGTATCGATGTCTACCTGCCACAGCTGAATGAGCTGCATCTACTCAATGGCGGTCGTATCGAGCTGGACACAGGCCTGCCTGTGGCTAACTCGCTCGGTCTGACAGTGCATAACGGCGGCACGATTGATGCGGGCAATGCAATTGCTGAGCGGGTCGTGGCAGAGGTGCATAACGGCGGCCGCATTGTGCTCGCTGCATGCAGTCAACTTGATACCCGCATCCGCAATGGTGGCGATATTCAGTATTTTGGCACACCGAAAATTAGCAAGGATGTGATCAATGGCGGCAACGTCAGCAGCGCCAGCGGTGGAGAATCCATCGTGGCGTGCAATAAAGCTGAGGCAAATGCGGCTCAGTGAATCTGGCACAAGCATGCCTTCACATAAGACGAATCAGCAATTGAGGTAAGTCGTGATGAGAGTTTTCGCTATTCTCGCCATCGCTACGTTTTCGTTAACGATCAGCGCCGGCGATGACAAAACAGCCAATCCAGCGATAAATCTGACGGCAGGACCAGCAATGTCAGCGGAAATGACCCGCCAGATTGGTGAACGTGATGCGGCGCTATTCACGTCGATTTTCGACAATTGCAATGCCGAAAACGTCGGCGCAATGGTGACTGACGACTTTGAGTTCTATCACGACAAGTGGGGCCTGACCGGCAATACCAAGCAGCAATTTGTCGATTCCATTGCCGGTATGTGCAAACGCATTCAGGACGGTACCGACTTTCGCGCCCGGCGCGAACTGATTCAGGGCAGCATGAAAGTCTATCCCCTGAACAATTACGGCGCCGTCGAAACCGGCTCGCACCGCTTTTATGCGCTGACCCCGGGCCAACCGGACCGGTTGACAGAAACGGCGCAATTTACCCACATCTGGAAAAACGAGCAGGGGGTCTGGAAGCTGGCGCGAGTGATCTCGTTTGATCATCAACTCGCCAAGTAATGATTGTGTTCATCTCACCCGTTTCATTTTTTAGCGCAAGGATACCCCGCTGTTGAATCCCTTTATTGACGCCAATCGCCGCATTCGGAATGGCTGGTGGTTGTTGATTTTCTGGTTGGTGATGGCGCCAATCGGATTTCCGATTTTGATTGCCTTGCACGAGTTCCAACTTGAGCCGGATGAAACCAGCCGTTTCGTCCTGACCGGCGCCATCCTGCTGGTGGCAGCGGTGATCTGCCAATGGCTGCGCAAGCGACCTGTAGCGGAGCTCGGCCTGACGCCAACCTTGCCATGGTGGCGTGAATTGGCAATAGGCGGTTTGCTCGGTGCCGTGCTGATGCTGTTGCCGGCTGCGATGCTCTGGCTGGGTACGGATTTGCGCTGGCAACTGAATCCAAATGGCGTCTCTGCTTTGCTGCCGGGCTTGTTGCTGATGGCGGCGGTGGCGTTCGCCGAAGAAGTGCTTTACCGCGGCTTCATGTTCCAGCGGCTGATCGATGGCATCGGCGTGTGGCCAGCGCAATTGCTGATGGCCGCATTTTTTATGCTGTCGCATTGGAACAATCCGGCGATGACAGGAACGAGCAAGTGGCTCGCCAGCCTGAATATTTTCACGGCGTCACTGCTGTTTGGCCTGGCATACATCAAGACCCGGCGATTGACGATGCCGATTGGCATACATCTGATGGCTAACTGGGTACAAGGACCGGTGCTTGGCTTTGGTGTATCCGGGTCGGATTCTCCCAGTTGGTTGCAACCAATCAGCAGCGCCCCAGACTGGCTATCAGGCGGGGCGGTTGGATTGGAAGCCAGCGTACCGGGCTTGGCGGCCGTTTGTGCATTGACGTACTGCCTGTATCGTTGGTCACCACCACTGAATCGCTAGCAGACTGCGGGCTAGCATCTGGGGTCGGGACGGGTCGGGTCGGGACGCAAGTTTATTCTCTGGTTGCTGTAACAAGCTGCCGGCGCTGGCGTCTAGCTCGACTCGTCTACCGCCATTGATATCGATATGCGCACACTTTTGGCTGCTGTTCCTGTTGCTATTCTGCTTACTTCGCCATCAACTCAAGCGAATAGCGAGTTTGGCTTTCTCGCTGACGGCCGTTTTCAGGACGTAAGCTATCGAGAGCAGGGGTTTGATAAGCACGCGCTGAAACTCGGTGAAGCCAACGATGTCGGTCGCAATGAAGTACTGACCGCTGGCGGACAATGGCAAT
Source organism: Permianibacter fluminis (assembly GCF_013179735.1). Lineage (NCBI taxonomy): Bacteria > Pseudomonadati > Pseudomonadota > Gammaproteobacteria > Pseudomonadales > Pseudomonadaceae > Permianibacter > Permianibacter fluminis. The sequence continues at coordinate 2,895,923 of NZ_JABMEG010000001.1, forward strand.
ACAGCTGGCTTGATGAATGGCGCGTCAAGGTAAGCGCTCTGGCGGACAATCTTGAAGACGGCGACCCCGGTTTGATCGAAGCATTCGTCGGCTACCAACCGATCCCCGATGATGCCTGGCGCTCGCAGTTTCGCACCGGGATGTTCTTTGCGCCGTTTACGATGGAGAACACCGAACGCTTCTGGCAGGACCGCTACGGCCTGACGCCAAGCGCTATTACCAGCTGGTTTGGCGAAGAGCTCAGGACCTTCGGTGCGGAATACCAATTGGACTATCGTGGCGAAGTGGAAGAAAAGCCTTGGCGGCTAGGTCTTACGGCCGCGGTCTTTCAGGGCAATGATCCCGCCGGGTCTTTGCTGGCTTGGCGAGGGTTTGGTTTGCATTCCCGCATTTCCCGCTGGAATGAATCCATCGATCTGCCATTGTTGCCCGCCTTCTCCGATGCAGGCCCGTTTCCGAAGCAGTCGCAGGAAGTAAATCCCTTTGAAGAAATCGACCACAGAGTGGGCTGGTATGTTGGTGGTCGATTTGAATTTGAACGGAGCAGTCAAATTCAACTCTGGCATTATGACAATCGTGGCGATCCCACTTCATTCAGGGATGGTCAATACAGTTGGGATACTCGATTTGATCTGCTTTCCATCCGTCAGACCTTCGCCAGCGATTGGGAGGTCTTGGCGCAGTGGTTGCGGGGGGAATCGTTCATGGGGGCAGCACCAACCAGTGTAGATATTGCATTCATTGCGCAATACGTCATGATCAATCGTCGCTTTGACAATCAGTCGGTCAGCTTGAGAATTGAGCACTTCAAGGTGGATGACAATGACCTGACCGCCCTGGATAACAATGACGAGAAGGGCAGGGCAATAACGTTGGCGTGGTTGTGGCATTTTGCCGAGCGTTGGCGTTTGGGTGCTGAATGGTTGCGCGTAAGTGCGAAACGGCCGGCACTGGCAACGGTAGATATCCCTACCGAACCGGATGATCATCAAGTCAGCTTATCTATCCGCTATATTTTTTAGCTTGTAGTCATCGCAATGACTGCAGTTTTTTTAGGTACAGGTTAATCATCAGATACACGACCACGTGTCAGGCGCCACTGGCCTGACACGTGGTTTTGTCTTTTGTGGTGAAATGCGACTAGCGTCAAATAGCAACAATTACTGACTCTTGGCGCGCTCAACGGTCCAGCTATTGACCGCCGTTTGCAGCATCGGCAGCGTTACCGCGCCGTCACCCAGAATCACATCGTGAAAGCCTTTGATGTCAAACTTGTCGCCCAGCTTTTGTTCTGCCTCATGCCGCAAGCGCTGAATTTCCAGACTGCCGATCATGTAGGCGGTGGCCTGCGCCGGCACGGCCAGATAGCGGTTCACTTCGCTTTCGACCTGGGCACGCTGCTCTGCGGTGTGCGCAAGCATGTAATCAATCGCCTGTTCACGACTCCAACCCAGCGCATGCATGCCCGAATCGACAACGAGGCGGGCGGCGCGAAGCGCTTGATTGGACAGCATCCCCATGCGATCGGCCGGGGTGGAATACAGTTTCATTTCATCGGCGAGCTGCTCGCTGTACAGCCCCCAGCCTTCGGCCATTGAAGACACGTAGAGATAACGCAGCACCGGGTGCACGCCCTTGCCGAAAATCGCCACGGCCATCTGCAGGTGATGACCCGGATAGGTTTCGTGGAACGCTGTCGATTCGGCACCCACCTTGCTGATCGTGTTGGCCTCGAACGTTCCCAGCTCATAGGTACCGGGCCGGCTGCCATCGACCGAGCCAGAGGCATAGAAACCGCCGCCTGATGCCTTCTGATAGGCCGGAAACGGTTTCACGATAACCTCAGCTTTTGGCACAAACCCGAACCAGTCGTGCACCGCCACCTCCGCACGACTGACGGCCGCTCGGGCAAAGCTCAGCACGTCTTCTTCCGATTTGAAGGCGTATTGCGGATCGGAGCGGAACTTCTCCAGCAAGGCTTTGACGTCGTCGGTTTGAAAATCGTCGTGGGCGATCTTTGCCATAGCGTTTTCGATGCGCGCCATTTCGCGCAGACCGGTGTCATGAATGGTTTGCGCATCCACTGCGAGTGAGGTGTGAAAACGTACCGAAGCGGCGTAGCAGGCCGCGCCATCCGCATTGGCTGTCACGCCAACGGCGTCTCGACCTTGGTATTCCTTGGCGAGAAAATCACGGTAGCGAACCATGGCCGGGTTGATGACATCAACCACCACCGTACGCACTTGCTGCGTAAACGCCTCATCGGTGGCGCGTGCTGCCGGATCAAAAAACGGTGAGGATTCGGGCGCGCTGGCGAGCAGGGCATCGACTTGGCGGATCACCGCTGCCACGTTGACCCGAGGCGCGAGGTAGGCCGATTTCATGCCCTGCTTCAAATTGGCGATTTCGGTATCCAGATAACCGGCAACGGCGCGCAAACGCGCCAGCGCGTTGGCTCGTTCGGTGTCGCTGCTGACCGGTTGCTGGGCAAAGGTGGAGGCCAACATGCTTTGCCAACCGTTATAGGTCGGGCTGACATTCCAGAGTTCGGTGTGACACACACGCCGCGCTGCCGCCGCTTCCAGCCGGTCACGGGTAAAGCTGTAGGGTACTGCCGCCGGGGTACCAGCCAGCTGCGCCGCATCGATTTGCTTCAGCGCATTCAGCCAGCCATCTTCGCTTGCCTGCCAAGCAGTGATCGCGGCGACGCTGCGGTCACCCAGCTTGTCCATTGGCGTATCCGGGTAACCGATTTCATACGCTTCTTCCGGAAACTGATGGTAATAGCCGTCGACATATTCCTGGGCGATACGCATGGCGGCATCAGCCGCACTTTCTTTTGGCTCGGGTTGGGATTGGCTACAGGAGGTTGCCATGACGGCAGCGAGCAACAACAACAGCGGACGAAAACCGGACATTGCGTGACTCCATTGCAGAAAAAACGAGGAAACGGAAATTTGACCTTACGGGTTATGGCAAAGCCGGATACTGACGTCGGCCATTACCGCTCTCGGAAAAATCGAAATCTAGCGCCAGAAAAAGAAGCTGCTGGCGGCGCCTATCAGCGCGCACAGCAACAAGCGCCAACCGGAAATGATCCGGGGCCCGGTCGCAACCGCCAGCATGCGATTGCCATGCAGCATTGCCGGCACCAATGGTTCGCGCTTGACCCAGGTGTAGAAGGCAATGGCATTCAGGTGCACCAGCACCGCCGCCAGCAGGATGTTGAAGTTGATCTCATGCCATTCATGCATGAATTCGCTGACAGAGTCGCTGACCAGCGCATAAAGCGGCGCCTCGAAATCGACATCATCAAAATTGAACAGGCCGGTTACGCTCTGCACAATCAGCAGCAGCAACATCAGCAATACCATCCAGCCGCCGGCCGGATTGTGGCCAATGCTAATTGGGGGTTCGGCTGTTTTTGTCGATTCAACTGTTTTTGTCGAATCAACAGTTGCCGTGGGGTTTGCGGAATTGGCTTGCGCTGCTGATGCTGGTTTCAGCAGCGCCTTCAAGCTGGCGATGGCCAGCTTCGGGTGGCGCAGAAACTGGCTGAAGCGGGCCGTGTCGCTGCCAACGAAGCCCCACAGCAAACGAAAAACCAGCAGACCCAGCACGGTATAACCGAGTCGGGCATGCCAGAGCACAGGATCCAGATACCAGCCATGACTGCTGGCCCAGTCCTCGATGGCCTCATCCTGCTCGGCCAGCAGCCACAGCAGCGGCAACAACAGCACCAGTGCCCAGTGAAACAGGCGTATGCCGATATCCCAGATTTTGATGGAGCGGAGTGTTGTCATGGTGGCGGAGCGAGCGGGAGGAGTTTGCGCCATAGCATAGCGCATTGATCGTGCAGAAAAACCAACGGGGCCAAGTGGCCCCGTTGGTTGGCTGATACGTGCTTACTGCACGTCCATTTCCTTCAGCAGGTTGTCGGCATGGTCGACCACCTTCATGTTCCACAGCATATAGCGCAGATCAACCGCGATGGTACGCGTGGTGGCGGTGTTGAAATCCCAGTCCGAGATCACCGAGTCGAGGGTACCGTCGAAGGCCAGACCCACCAGCTCGGCGCGTTTGTTCAGCACCGGTGAACCGGAATTGCCGCCGGTAATGTCCAAGGTGGCCAGGAAGTTGACCGGTACCGAGTCGAGACTCGACTCGTAATACTTGTCGAACTTCTTGTTCTTGATGGCATCAAGTTGCGCAGCCGGAGCTTCGAACTCACCTTCGCCGGTGTTTTTGGCGAGCACGCCACGCAGCGAGGTGAACGCGGTCCAGGCGGTACCGTCGGCATTGCCAGCGGTACGGCTGGCCACCTTGCCATAGGTCACGCGCAGCGTGCTGTTGGCATCCGGGTAAACCGCTTCGCCTTTGCTGTTCTTGAACGCGATCAGCGCCTTCATGTAATTGGCATAGGCTTGCTGAATTTTGCCACCAAGCTCCTTGTCACGGGCTTCGCGCGCTTCGTCGTCGGCATACAGTGCCACGGCGGCCTTGATGAAACGATCATCACTGGCATTGAAAGTCGCGACATCGCGATCAAACCAGGCCAAACGTTCGGCCTTGTCACCAAGCTTGCTGCCGGCATACAGCACTTCGAGTTGCGCCTTGATGGCGGCTTCATCCTGACCGGCTTTCAGACCCAGAGCCGACAGGAACACGGTGTTCTGATCCTTGACCGGCAGCGCCAGATAGCGCTTCAGGAAGTGCAGCGCGAGCGCCTTGTCGACTTGCTCGTCATAGCGCTTGTCGATCGCGTCCAGCGCCTGCTTGATGCGATCGTAATCGCGTTCCTGATAGCCGGACTTGCGCTCGGTATCCGGTTTGGCTTTTTCGTTTGCCACTTTGTACAGCGTGCGTGCCGTGCTGAGGAAACGCGGAGCGGCGTAGCTCATCAGAAATTCGCGCTGGGTAATGGCATCGCGCTCGGCAATCAGCTTCTCCGCGTTACTGACATCGGCGGCGTATTGTTTCTTTCGCGCCTTGTCGGCGTTGATCCAGGCCTTCATTTCGGCAAAGGCCTGCTTTTTCCGCGCCAGAAAATCGCTGCCCTTGTAGCTGTTCAGCATGCCCTGACGGTTGGTGAAGTAGTTATGGATGCCCTTGGCGGTCGAGGCGTACTTGATCTCGGCCTCTTTGCGGTCCTTGGTTTCGCGAGCAATGATGTCGAGCTGCTCACCGGAGGCTTTGACAAATTCCGGATAGAACCAGCCGAAGGTGAATTCGACTTCTGATGGCAGGCGATGCCGGTTGGTGCGACCCGGATAACCGGTGACCATGACAAAATCACCTTCTTTCAGGCTGTCTTTGGCCAGACGCAGGTAATGTTTTGGCACGTAGGGCACGTTTTCCGGGCTGTAACCGGCCGGTTTGCCGTCTTTGCCGACATAGGCGCGATAAAAGCTGTAATCGCCGGTGTGGCGTGGCCACTGCCAGTTGTCGGTTTCGCCACCGAAATTGCCAATACCTTCCGCCGGTGCGTGCACCAGACGGACATCCAGAATTTCCATCTGCTTGATCAAATAGAATTCAAGGCCGCCGTAATAGCTATAAACGTTGCAGCGATGGCCAACGTCCTTTTCGCATTCGGCAACGATGGCTTTTTCATTGACTTCCATGGCATCGACGCGCTTCTTGCCGGTCAGTTTGGCGGTATTGGCATCAATGATCTTGTCGCTGACATTTTGCACATCGACCGTGACGAACACGCGACTGCCCGGCGCGGCTTTCAGTTCATCGGACATGGTCTTGGCCAGGAAGCCGTCTTTGATCAGGTTTTTGTCAGCGGTCGAGTTGTACTGGATGCTGCCGTAGGCGCAGTGGTGATTGGTAACGACCAAGCCCTGCGGTGATACGAATGAGGCGGTGCAACCACCAAGGCTGATGATGGCGCCCATCGGGAATTCGGTCAGCTGGGTCAGCGTGGCCGGATCCAGTTCCAGACCGGTGGCTTTCAGATCATTGGCAATCTGCGGCAATTGCTGCGGCATCCACATGCCTTCGTTGGCGAAAGTGCCGGTCGTTGCAACACCTGCCGTGACGGCCAGCGCCACGACCGTTGCAGTCATCAGTTTCTTGTTCACGATTTAGACGTCCCCAAAGCAAAACCGGCCGAACGGCCGAAAAAAAGCGCCCGGAGTTTACCGGAGGGGATAGCGTGGCGGGTTGGTGGACACAATTTGTTGCATTCAGCACAAGCGGCTGTACATGGCGCCGCAGTTCGGGTTTACCGGAGCCGGGTTTATCGGCGCCAGATTTACCGGAAGCGGGTTTACCCAAACCCGCTTTACCCAAACCCGCTTTACCCAAACCGGGGAAACCGCTTGGCCGCTCAGCGGGCCGTCCAGCCACCATCGACCGTAATGGTCTGACCGGTGATGTTGCGGGCAACGGGACTGATCAGGAATTCGCAGATACCAGCCAGCTCTTCCAGGCTGATGAACACGCCCTTGGGCATTGGTTTCAACATCACCTCCGAGACTACTTGCTCGGCGCTCATGTTGTACTCGGCCGCGGTCGCGGCAATTTGCTTGTCGACCAGCGGGGTTTTGACATACGTCGAGCAGACGGTGTTGATGGTGATGTCGGTGTCCGCGGTCTCCAGTGCCACCACTTTCGAGAAGCCGAGCAGGCCGTGCTTGGCCGCAACATAGGCCGACTTGAACGGCGAAGCCACCAGCGAGTGAATCGAACCGATATTGACGATGCGGCCAAAGCCGCGCTCGCGCATGCCGGGCAACACGGCCTGGGTCATCCGGGTGGCACCGGTCAGCATGATGTCGATCAGCAGCGCCCAGCGCTCCATCGGAAAGCTTTCCAGCCGGGCGACATGCTGGATGCCGGCGTTGTTGATCAGCACATCGATATGGGGCTCGGCTTGCAGCAGCGTGGCGACATCGTCCGCGTGGGTGACATCGAGCCGATACGGTTTGACTTGCCCGGCCGGCAGACTGCTGGCGAGTGCTTGAACCGCCTCGAGACTGACATCCGTGGCAATGATGAGATGACCGGTCGCGGCCAGCAGGCGGGCAATGCCCTCACCAATGCCGCTGCCGGCGCCAGTAATCAGAATGCGAAGGGCCATGTCCATGCTCATGTCGTGCACCAGGAATGCGGTCACGATACCGGCATCGATGCCGCTTTGTCCGTCCCACTAAAGTGCTAGTGCTCGCAGCGAGCTGCAGCCGCTGCAAATGTGTACTATCCGGTAGCCACTCGGTTGCCGTCATCCCGCGGTTCAAATAGCAATGCCCGCTGTACGGGAAAAAAAAGACGATCCCATGCTGCATCACCCTAACGGATTCTCAGCAATGCCTTCTATGCTTCGTTCAGGCGTATCGGCCGCGCTGGCGTTGTTGCTGGCGGCCTGTGTTTCTCGCGCACCGGAGCCCGTGATGCCCGTCAGCCCTGTCCGCATCGTGTCCATTACGCACTATGACGGCGTCAGCAATGATCTGCTGAGTGCAGGTCTTGGCCTTGCCGGCATTCAATCGGCCACCGCGCCGGAGGCGGCAATCGACGATGCCGAAGCGATTCGGCGTCGCGCCATCTACATGCATTATCGCGGCTTGATTGATCGGACCCCGGGTGGCGGTTTCGGTCGCCTGTTTGGCACCGCGCTGCAGTCCGGCATTGCCGGTACCGAGTTGCTGGCGCAGATTCCGTGGCGCGCGCAAACCTTCACCGCAGTTTTGCAGATCCCTGCTGGTTTTGATCGCAATGCGCCGTGTCTAGTGGTGGCACCAGCCAGTGGCTCGCGCAACGCCTATGGCGCCTTGCCGATCGTCGGCGAATGGGCCTTGCCGCATGGTTGTGCGTTGCTGTTGCACGACAAGGGCGTGGCAGCAGGTGTGGCCACCGCAAGCATGGGCCTGGATGCGCGCGGCCGCGTGGTTTCGCCGGCGCAGGCGGCGTGGCAGGCAAAAACCGGTTGGCAGGAACACGATGGCGTTGCCTTCCGGCATTTGCACGATGGCGCCGATGCCGAAGCCGATTGGGGCCGGATGACCTTGGCGGCAATACGCTGGGCCATGCAGGCGCTGAACGAACAACTCCCGGCCGGACATCACTACCGCAAACCGGCATTGACGATCATTGCCGCCGGCATTTCCAACGGCGGCGCCGCGGTGCTGCGCGCCGCCGAAGCCGATGACGAGCAGTTCATTGATGCCGTCGTTGCCGGCGAGCCCAACATCACGCCGGCGCACTTGCAAACGGTGCAAGTGGGCGAGGGCGCACCGCAGCAAGTCGGGTTGCCGGCACTGACTCAGTTTCCGGAGGTCGGTTTGCTGTTGCCGTGCGCCATTTCAACCCAGCCGCTGCCACCGACGCTGGCCCAACAAGCGCAGCTGCATTGCCGCTGGCTGCGCGAACAAGGCATGCTGACTGGCGTCGACGACAACGCGCTGGCCCATGAGGCGAGCGCGCGGATTCGCGCGCTAGGTTTGCCGGATTCGGTGTTTGCGCTGGCACCAATCACGCTGTCACTCGGGATGCACCAGAGTCTGTTGGCGACCTATGTCAATGCTGCGGCTGGCTCACCTACGCCGGCTATCTGCGAGGTTCGCGTACAGCCACCGCAAGCACCACTTGATGCCGTTGGTTTGGCCCGGCAATTCACCGACGGCAGCGGCCTGCCACCACAGGATTGGCTCGGCGCCGGTGGTCTGTCACCAGCGCAGCAATGGTGTTTGCGCCAGAGCGTCCAGAGCAATGCCACCGTGGCTGAAAGTCTGGCCAAGCAGGCCGGCACCGGACAGCTCGGCACGCGGCCGGTGCTGATCGTGCACGGCCGCGATGATGCCTTGATCGCCGTGCAGCACAGCAGCCGACCGTACTACGGTTTGCTGCAACAAACGGCCGCGACGGCGGCGCGGTACATCGAGGTGACGCATGCCCATCACTTTGATGCATTCAATGGCTTGCCCGGCTACGACCGTATGTTTGTGCCTTTGCACCTGTATTTTTTGCGCGCCATGGACGCCATGTGGGCGCATCTGAAAACCGGCGCCGCGCTGCCATCATCGCAGGTGGTTCACACTCGCTTGCGTACCGGCAGCAGCAGCGAAACAGAAGCCTTGTCACTGCAGCATGTGCCGATGTGGCAACAAGAGCCGGGTACCGACGCGGCCATACGCTGGCAGGATGGGCTGCTGTATATTCCGAAGTAATGGTGGTTGAAAATTTTGATTGGCGCGGGTTTGCGATCTTTTAACATGCTGCGCTCGCGAAAAAGCAGAACGCCGGCAATTTTACTGAAGCGGAAATTGTTCACTCATGTCGTACCGTTTTCTGATTGCAGATGACCATCCCTTGTTTCGGGCCGCACTACGGCAGGCGCTCAGTGCGGTGGCCAGTGATGCCGGCATTGAAGAAGCCGAGTCCTTGAGCAAAGCCAAATCGGCCCTGCTTGCCAGTGCTGATTTTGATCTGGTGCTGCTGGATTTGGGCTTGCCAGACAGCGAGGGCTTTACCGGGCTGATGGCGCTGCGGCACCAGCATCCATCGGTTGGTGTGGCGATAGTCTCGGCGCAGGAAGATGTCGTGGTGATGCGACAGGCTATTGCCCTCGGTGCGGTCGCCTATATCCCGAAATCGGAACCATTGCCGTCGATTGTCGAAGCCATCCGCACCGCCCTCAACGGCCACACTTGGCTACCGCAATCGGCAAAAGAATTGTCCGGCAATCCGGCGGAGGCGCAGCTCGCCGAACGCATTGCCTCGCTGTCGCCGCAGCAATACCGCGTGCTCTGCATGGTGGCCGACGGCAAGCTGAACAAACAAATCGCCGCCGAACTGGAAATTCAGGAAACCACCATCAAGCAGCATGTCTCGGCCATTCTGCGCAAACTGGGGTTGATCAACCGCACTCAGGCCGGTGTGTTGTTGCGCTCGCTGCAGCAGGGCGGTCGGTTGCAGTCTTGATGCGTGCAGGGGAGCGGTGTGCGCCTGTCCGCTTTTGCACAATGAATGCACCTGCGCTTTGCTAGCGATGCGCCAGTTCACGGCGCGCATGTCACGGTCTGAGAAAATCAACCGGATGCACCATCAATCAATTTCCGTCGACTCTGCAATCACGTCTTCAGAACGGTTACGCAGGCGCTGCAACAAACCGCGCAATGCCAGTGGTTTGACCGGTTTGGCCAGATAATCGCCGCCTGCACGTTGCACCGCATCGCGGATGCTGGCATCGCGATTAGCGCTGATGATGATGAGCGGCGGTCTTGGCTCCGGCAGTTGCGACCAGACTGCCAGACCGTTGTCATCCTGATCCAACTGATAATCCGCCAATACGATCTCGGGTGCCTGTTGCGCGGCTTGCAGAAATTCGCTGCGATCACGCGCAGTGCTGACCTGACAGCCCCAACTCGAGAGCACGCTGGCGAGGCCACTCAACATGGCTGGCTCATTGTCGAGGCAGAGCACCCTCAGGCCGGTAAACGGCAACGCACCCACCGTCGGTTGGGCAGGTTCCAGCGGAGTTTGCATCGGCGCTGTTCGTTCGATGGCGATGCTGAAGCAGCTGCCCAAACCGGGCCGCGACTGCACGGCAATGGTTGCATGCAGGGCGCGGGCGAGGCGCTGCGAAATGGCCAAGCCCAGACCATGTCCCGGTGCCACCGTCATGGCCGGATCCTGTAGCCGACGAAACTCTTCAAAAATGCGCGACTGTTGCTCTACGGCAATGCCGATACCGGTGTCATGCACTTCAATACGAATGGTATTGGCAACGCGACGGACGCCGACATGAACCCGGCCACGAGCGGTATAGCGCAGCGCGTTGCTGATCAGGTTCTGCAAAATCCGGCGCAGCATGCGCGGATCGGTATCAACCCAGACTGCGGTTTCCTGCACACTGAATAGCAGATCTTGCTGCTGCGCCGTAGCGGCAAATTCTGCCCGTAGCGGTTTCAGAATACGCGCCAACGGCACGGCTTCACGCTGCGGCTGCAACACGCCGGCATCGAGCTTGGACAGATCCAGCAAGGTTTTCAGCAGTTCTTCGGTGCTGTGCAGCGATTGATTCAATTGCTCCAGCAAGGCTTTGGCGTCTGGGCTGGTCAGCTTTTCGCCGAGCGCGCCGGCAAACAACTGTGCGGCATTCAGCGGTTGCACCAGATCGTGGCTGGCCGCAGCGAGAAAACGGGTCTTGTCGGCATCGGCTTGCTCCGCTTTTTGTTTGGCCACAGCCAATTCCGCATTGGTGCTGGCGAGCTCACGGGTGCGCTGTTGCACCCGCTGTTCGAGCTGGTCATTGTTTTGCTGCAAGGCCGCCGCCGTACGTTTGTGCTCGGAGATGTCGCTGTAGCTGGTGACGTAACCACCGCCCGGCATCGGCAGACCATGAATTTCCAGCACGCGGCCATCATGCAGTTGACGTTCCGTGTGATGCGGCTGGCCCATGCGCAAGTGTGCCAGCCGGCGCTCGACAAACAGTTCGATGCCTTCCTGACGCTGTTCGCGTTCGGCATTACGTTTCAGCACGTCGGCAATCGAGCGACCGACATAGAGAAAATCTACCGGTAATGCAAACAGCTCAACGTAGCGCGGATTCCAGGCGACGACGCGCAAATCCCGATCCACCACAATGACGCCCTGATTCAAGGTATCGAGCGTGGCTGACAACAATCCCTGATTGAACTGCAGCACCGCCGAGGCTTCATCGACCAACTGCACCACATCTTCCAGCGGCATGTCGCGGCCGCGCAGTGCGGCAGTTAGCACGACTCGCGCTGAGGAGGCTCCGATCACGCCAGTCAATTCGCGCTGGGCAAAGCTGAGCCAGCGCTGATCGGCGCGAATATCCAGTGACGGCAACTGGCGTGCTTCAGCCTCTTGCAGAAAACGGGCAAGTGCTGCGCCTTCACCCAGGAAACGACCCACCACGCGCGCCAAATCGGTGACGGCGATGGGAGTCAGTTCCGGCCAGCCGCTGGATTCTTCATGGCGGGCAATGGCTTCGACAAAACGTTTCGCCTGCAAGCGTTCCAGCACATCCTGACGCGAGGCCAGTGACACGCCGATATAGAGCAGCGTGTTGACCAGCAAACTGAAAATGGCGCCATGGGTCAGCGCATCCCATTGCGTGACGCCGAGCAAGGCGGTCGGACGCAGCGCGCTGAACTGGCCCGGACCTTCGCTCAGCCAGTGCTGCGGCAACCAGCCGGCCTGAATCAGTTCCGGCACCACCAAGGTCCACCACCAAATCAACCAGCCGGTTGCGAGCCCGGCGAGGGCGCCGAGGCGATTGCCGGTGCGCCAGTACATTGCACCGATCAAGGCCGGCATGAACTGCGCCACGGCAACAAATGACACCAGGCCAATTGCCGCCAATTCTTGCCGGGCGACAACCAAGCGGTAATAGGCAAATGCTAGCGCCAGCACCAATGCGATCAGGCCACGACGCAACCACAGCAAGGCACGATTGAATGACCACGGCTCACGCGGACCAGACCATTTCAGCAACAGCGGCACGAACACCGTGTGCGACACCATGGTGCTGAGCGCCACGCTGGCAACGATGACCATGCTCGTTGCCGCCGCCAGTCCACCGATGAAGGCCAGCACCGCCAAGCCTGATTGATTCAGGGCCATCGGCAAATTAAGCACGTAGGTGTCAGGCGCCACCGTGCCACGCAGCATCGCTTCGCCAGCCAGTGTCAGCGGCAGCAGAAATACTCCGAGCAGAATGAGATACAGCGGATACCAGCGCCGGGCCACCGGCAAATCACGCGAGGTGCTGTGTTCAACCACCGTGACATGAAACTGCCGCGGCAAACACAGCATGGCAAAACCGCCGAGCACCGCCTGCACAGTGTAGGCGAGCATGCTGTTGTCGGCGCGCGCCGGCACGCTGCGAACAAACCAGTCGCGCATGTCGGCATGTTGCCAGGCCAGTACCCCAACAGCGGCCAGCGCCAACAGTTTCAAAATGGATTCAAATGCGATGGCCAACATCAGGCCCGGTTGCTGCTCGCTGGACGCGGTATGACGGGCGCCAAAGAAAATCGTGAACAGCGCCATCACCAGCGTGACGTACAACGCCGTGTCCTGCCACCAACTGATTTGCGTGGCGTCGCCGGTTCGGGTCAGCAAGTCGTAACTGAAGGCCACCGCTTTCAATTGCAGGGCGATGTAGGGAATGATGCCGATTAAAGCGATCACAGTGACCAGCGCGGCCACCGCATGGGAGCGGCCATAACGGGCGGCAAGCAAATCGGCGAGCGAGGATAGGTTTTGTTCTTTGGCAAGCCGGATCAGCTTGTGCAATATCCGCCAGCCAAACACAAACAGAAAAATGGCGCCAAGATAGGTCGGTGGAAACCACCAGCCAGTCGACGCCATCTGGCCGACCGACCCGAAAAAGGTCCAGGTTGTGCAGTACACGCCGAGCGCCAGCATGTACACCCACGGATGCCAGCGTAACCAGCGCTGTTTGCCATGCATATCTGCGGCGAGCCGATCCCCGATCAGCGCAACCGCGAACAGCGCCAGCACCCAGGTGAGCGCCAGCAACGCCATGACACCGTGACCAATCATCTCAACCGGCATGGATGAGCCAACCATGCCGGCAGGCTAAAGCATGAACAGCAAGATCGCCAGTGCTGTTCCGGTCGCCGGCACGGCCACCGTCATCGCGGCCATCGGGCCGTAGGCGCGGCCATGGGTTTCCTTGCAGATGGCGCGAATTGTTGTGACCACGTAGCCATTGTGCGGTAGCGAATCAAGCGCGCCGGACGACAGCGCCACCACCCGGTGCAAGGCATCCGGATCAACGCCACTGGCCATGTAATGCGGCGCCAACAGCGGCAGTGCAATCGCCTGACCACCGGACGCCGAACCGGTCAAGCCGGCAATGAGCGTCACCGCAATGGCGGCGCTGATCAGGGGCGAGCCGGGCAGTGAGGTCAGTGCCGTGACAGCTTCCTGAAAACCATCGGTGGATTTGGCGACAGCGCCAAACCCGACCACCGCCGCCGTATTGGCAATGGCGATCAGTGCGCCAATCGCACCGTCGGACAACGCTTGACCGGGCTTGCGCAGAAATTTCCAGTTCAGTGCGGCCGTTGCCAGCAAACCGCCGCCCAGCGCGAGCACGAGCGCCGATTGCTTCAGGCTTTCATGCAGCGCAAACGCAACGCCCAGCACAATCAACAGCGGAATCACGCCAAAAATCGGTTTCGGCAATTCGCCAAGCGTGCTGTCTTTGGGATCGTCATCGCGGCTGATGAATCGTTCGCCACGGGCGACATCAGCGGCAATCATGCGCTGCAACCACCAATAGCCAAAGCCGGCCATCGCCAGCGCAACGACAATGCTGACTTGCCAGCCGGCATATGGCGTGGTGTTCAGATACGGTATGGGGATCCAGTTTTGAATTTCCGGCGAGCCGGCGGATGTCATGGTGAACGTGACAGAACCAAATCCGAGCGTGGCAGGAATGAACCGACGCGGCAGATCAGCCTGGCGAAACAGGCTCAGTGCCATTGGATACACGGAGAAAGCGACCACGAAAAGACTGACACCACCATAGGTGAGTACGGCGCAGGCAATGATGATGGCAAGCGCCGCGCGCTTCATGCCGAAGCGTTTGACCAGCGCAGCAGCAACGCTGTCGGCAGCGCCGGAATCCTCCATCATTTTGCCAAACAGTGCGCCGAGCAAAAACATGAAAAACCAGCTGGCGACAAAGCCGCTGAAACCTTCCATGTAGCTGCCGAGCCAATTGGCGCCACCGGCACTGGCCCATTGCGGAAACAATGCCAGCTTGCTTGTCAGCGCGACCACCAACGCGCACAGTGGCGCAGCCAGCAACAGGTTCCAGTTGCGCAGCGTCAACCAGATCAACAGGGCCAACCCCAGCAATACGCCGACCAGACTCATCTTCGAATTATCCATGAACCGCTTTGGTTCGGCAGTATTCGTGCGCGCTGGTACCGGCACCATCCTACCATCGTACAGATGAGGCCTTGGCTGGGCTCGTGTAAGGTCTGCCCCATCCGCCAAAGCAGCAAAGACAGAACTGGCGGCCAAGCGCAATATTGCGCGCAGACTGAACCTTGCATTGAGAGACTGAGCGCTCGCGCTTCCCTAAACCGGGCATCAAGAAAAAAGAAACGGAGTGTTGCCATGCAGCAAAAACAGAACCCGAATCGGCTGTCAGTTTTGACTCTCGCCATCCTGTCCACCATGGCAGCGGCACCTTCATTTGCCGATGATGACGCTGATGCGGCCGCTGCCGAGAAACGCGACAACAGCACCGAAGTGCTGGAAGTCACGGCGCGTCGCGTTGCCGAGCGCATTCAGGACGTGCCAGTTGCGGTGACGGCAATTTCTGAGCAAAAGCTGGGCGACATGGGCGCGCAAACCATTGCCGATATCGAGCGCATCGTTCCCAACCTGACCATCAATGCCAGCCGCGCGACCAATTCCACCATCACCGCCTATCTGCGCGGCGTGGGCCAAAACGATCCGCTCTGGGGTTATGAGCCGGGAGTTGGCGTGTATATCGATGACGTTTACATGGCGCGCCCGCAAGGCGGTGTTCTGGATTTGCTGGATATCCAGCGGGTGGAAGTGCTGCGCGGCCCGCAAGGCACGCTGTACGGCAAAAACACCATTGGCGGCGCAATCAAGTACATTACCCGTGAGCTGCCGGATTATACCCGCGGTTATGTCGAGGCGGCGGTCGGTGCCTATAACCAGCGCGATGTAAAATTTGGTTTCTCGACACCGGTCGTCGATGACAAGTTCTATGTTGGTGTATCCGGCGCCAAGTTGAATCGCGATGGTTTCGGTGAAGTGGTCGGCGATTCGCCCTATGCGGGTGACGATATGTCCGACAAGGACATCACGGCCGGTCGAATCAATCTGACCTGGAAACCAACGGAAAACCTCAGCGTAAAACTGGTGGCTGATGATATTCAGGATGATTCGAATGCGCGAGGCGGTCAGCGATTGACCGTCAGCGGTTCCTCTGCAGGTTACCCAACAGTCTATCAGCCGCTGGATGACCGTTATGATTCGCGCCAGAATCTGGATCCGGACCGTACGGAAGTAAACACCTCCGGCCAGGCACTGACCATTACCTGGGATATTAGCGATGACTGGCAATTCAAATCAGTCACGGCAAAACGTAAAGGCGACACCCTCAGTGATATCGACTTTGATCAGCTGAATCGACCGACTTTCGATGTGTTGGCCGTTTATGAAGACGAGCAAAAGTCTCAGGAGTTCCAGCTGACCCATGCTGGTGAAAAGCTGGATTTTGTCTCCGGCATCTATCTGTTCGACGGTGACGCCTGCGGCGCATTCCTGAATGTGCTGGCACATGCTGGCATCAGTCAGGAAACGTCCGGCTGCGTCAATACCAAGAGTCAATCCATCTATGCTCAGGGCAGCTACAAGCTGTCCGACCGCTGGTCACTGACGCTCGGTGGCCGTAGTGACAAGGATGAAAAAGATGCCGACGTTCGCCTGCGCCGATTCCTCGGCCTGGATGATTCCGGCACGGTGTTGTTCGATGGCGGTTTCAGCGGTGATGAAACCTTCAATGAATTTTCCCCGCATATTGGTGCTGACTTCAAAATCAACTCGGACATGATGGTCTATGCCTCGTACAGCCATGGCTTCAAGAGTGGCGGCTTCAACATGCGGGGCAATATCCTTGTCGACCCTGATGCTGGCAAGCCATTTGACCCGGAGACCGTCGACACCCTTGAGCTGGGCCTGAAGGGATCCTGGTTTGACAATCGACTGACAGGCTACTTCGCGTTGTTTACCCAAGACTATCAGGACAAACAAGTCACCGTAGGCACCACGGTTGGTATCACACCGGTCCAGCGGGTACTGAACGCGGCTGATGCGACCGCAGACGGTTTTGAATTGGAAATGAATGCCAAACTGACCGATGCACTGAGCCTGAACATTGTCTATGGCTACCTTGACGCGCAGTACGACAAATTCATTGCCGCGGTCACGCCGGGTGGCGTTGAGACTGATATTGCCGACACCGCGCAGTTCATCAATGCACCGGAGCAGCAATACAGTGTCGGCCTGAGCTATGACATGGACCTCAGCTTTGGCCAATTGTTGCTGGCGGCTGACTATGCCTACCGTGATGACACTTACATATTTGAAACGCCGACCGCGGTCGATCAAAAGGCTTATTCCCTGTACAACGCGTCTGCCGTGTTGTATTTGGATGAGAGCAACTGGCGGATCGCGCTGCACGGTCGCAATCTCGGCGACGAAGCGTATCGTACCGGTGGCTACAACTTCCCCGGCAATACCTTTGACAACACCGTCACCGGTTTCTATGGAGATCCCAAGACTTGGACACTGTCGGCACAGTACAGCTTCTAAAAATCCGTCTTCCCCGGGCGTGTGTTCATCCCGATGGCGTTGCGGGATGGTAAGCAGGGTTGGCCGCCGGGATTCCGGCGGCCTTTTTCATTGGGCTGCGTTTTGCGTCTATCAGATTGGCTGTCTTCATAAAAGATTTGCTGCCGCGTGCAGTGATAGCTGGGCCGGTGTCAGGGTAGAGCAGGGGAGAACTCGTATGCGTGTGCTGATGCTGTCGTTGCTCGGACTTGTCGTATCGACAACCGGCGGGGCTGCGACTTTGCCAAAGCTGAATTTGGAGCCCAGCTATACCGTGTCGGGCATTTCGTCTGGCGCCTACATGGCCAGTCAATACCATTTGGCGCATGCCGATGAGGTAAACGGAGTTGGCCTGATCGCGGGCGGGCCTTATGGCTGCGCCGAGGGCAATCTGGGCAAGGCGCTATCGCGCTGCGTTGGCAAAGTGGATGACAGTCTGATCGTCGACGCGTTGCTCCGTCAGGCAAAAGCGCGCAGCACGGCCGGGCAACTCGCCGCTGTTGCCAATTGGGCTACTGCAAAAATCTGGTTGTTTCATGGCAGCGTTGACAAGACCGTGGCACGCGAAGTAACCGATGCCGCGTTGGCGTTTTATCGGGGCATTGTTCCGACCAGCAATCTGCGCTACGTCACTGATGTGGCCGCAGCTCACGGGTTCCCGACCTTGCGAACCGGCGCTGCCTGTGACACAGCCACAAGCCCGTTCCTGAACGCCTGCAATTATGATGCGGCTGGCGCGATGCTGCAGTTTCTGCTCGGCCCGCTGAACCCACCCCGTGCAGAATACGCTGGTGGCGTACTGGTGTTCGATCAGGCGAGTTACGCACCGGATGGTGATTTGAGTCTGGCCGAAAAAGGCTACCTTTATGTACCAGCGGGCTGTGCAAAAGGCGAGCGTTGCCGCCTGCACATCGCCTTTCATGGCTGCCAACAAAATGCCGAAACCATTGGCGAACGCTTTGTTCGCGAAGCGGGCTATAACGCTTGGGCGGAGGCCAATCAGCTGGTGATTCTGTATCCGCAGACAACCGCCTCCATGCTGCCGCTTAACCCGAAAGCGTGCTGGGATTGGTGGGGTTACACCGACGCCGATTACGACACCCGGAACGGCAACCAGATTGCGACAGTGGCCAACATGGTTGCTGCAATGCGCCGTTAAGCGTCAGCTACCAGCCGATAGCCAACGCCCAGTTCCGTGCGCAGGTAACGCGGCTGGGCCGGGTCCTGTTCCAGCTTGTGCCGCAGCTGGCCCATGTAAATCCGCAAATAGTGACTGTCTTCGATGTGACTCGGTCCCCACACTTCCTTCAGCAAGTGGCGATGGGTCACCACCATGCCGCTGTGTTTGATGAGCTGCGTCAGCAACTTGAATTCAATTTTGGTCAGATGAACCGGTTCACTGCCGCGGCTTACCGTGCGTGCCGCCAGATCCACACTGATGTCACCCATTTTGAAGGTACTCTGCTGCGGCGCGCCCGGTATTCGACTGCGATGGCGAATCGCGACCCGCAGGCGCGCTTCCAATTCCGGAACGCTGAACGGCTTGACCAGGTAATCATCAGCGCCAGCATCCAGCGCCGCCACTTTGTCGACTTCCTGATCGCGCGCTGACAGGATGATGATCGGTACATCCGACCATTCGCGCAGCTGGCGTATGAGTTGGACGCCATCGATATCGGGCAAGCCGAGGTCCAGTATCACGATTTCCGGCTTTTCCCGCGCGATAGTCTTGAGCCCGTCAACACCGGTGCCGGCTTCTTCCATCCGGTAGTGCGCGGGTGTCAGTGAGGCGCGTAAAAAGCGCCGTATCGGCAATTCGTCCTCGATGAGCACAATCAGCGGCAACAACTCAGTCACAGCAACGCTCCGTCATGCTCTATCACCGGCGCCGGCACTGTCTGCGGCAACACAAATACAAACGCGGCACCACCATCGACAGCGGACTCGGCCCAGATCCGGCCGTGATGCGCCTCGATGATCGCGCGGCAAATGGCCAGCCCCAAGCCGACACCCGGTGAGGCACTCTCCGGATTGGCGCGATAGAATTTGTCGAACACCCGCTGTTCGCTACCTGCCGGCAAACCCGGGCCGTTGTCGGCAATTTGCACCGCCACTTCATCCGGTCCGCGTTTTGCCCGAATACGGATAGTCGAACCGGCAGGCGTGTACTTGACGGCGTTTTCGATCAGATTGGCAAACACCCGTTCAATCAGGATCGGGTCCAGCATCACCAAGCCCAGGTCAGCCGGAATCTCGGTGACAATCGTGTGTTGACGCAGTCGTTCTTTGAGTGAGTTAAGACTGGCGCCGATCACTTCTTCCAGTGTGCTCCACTCCGGTCGCAGCGCGATATTGCCGGCCTCCAGTCGCGCCATGTCGAGCACTTTGGCGATCAGTTCGGCCATGCGCTCCGCTTCGTCACCAATGTGCAGGGCCAATTCACGACGGGTATCGTCCGACATCTGTTCGGTGCGCGCCAGTACAGACGCAGAACCAATCAGCGTGGCCAGCGGAGTGCGCAAATCATGCGAGATAGCCGCCAGCAGCGAATTGCGCAAACGCTCGGCTTCGTTGGCCATGCGCGCGGATTCGGCCTGGGTTGCCAGACTCAACCGTTCCAATGCCAAGGCAACCTGGCTGGCAAACGTATCCAGCTGACGACGTTGCTCCGGATCCCGCAGCCGGTTCCAATTGTTCAATCGGATCGCCAGCACACCGATGGTTTTCGCAGACCCCTGCAGTGGCAGGAACAAGGCTTCAGCCGCAGGCAATGTGTCGGTGCTGTGGCCGGCAGACTGGCCGCGATCAAATACCCATTGCGCGGCCGCCATATCCTGTTCCGGAACAAACAGCTTTGGTGCCGGTAGGGTTTGTGGATAACGAATGCGGCCGTCGTCATCCGGCAACAACACAATCGACAAGCCACCGAACACGGCGTTGATGTGGCGCATGGCGCACAGGCGAATATCGTCGATGGCGCGTATGTCGGCCATTTCCCGACTCATGGCATACAGCTCGGATACCCGGCGCTCGCGAAAACCGGCAATGCGTGCCTGCAAACGCAAACCGGAAGCAAGGCGGGAGATCACCAGCGCCACGGTCAACATGGCAACAAAGGTCAATAAGTATTGGGTATCCGCGACGGCAAAGGTCAGATACGGTGGCACAAAGAAAAAATCAAAACTGGCAACGGCCAGCACGGCTGCCACCACCGAAGGCAGCTGGCCGTAACGGACTGCGGCCAAGACGACGCCGAGCAGGTAAATCATGACCAGCACGGCATTGTCGAGCCGGCTGTGCAGCGGCCAGGCAATGGCGGTGCAGGCGCCGATCACGGCGACTGCAGAGAGAACCCGCCGCCGGGTATTTCGCTTTTTGTCCTCGATGGTGACGATGCTGTCGTAACTTTCACTGCGCGCCAGAAATTGCTTGCTTGCGCGTTCCGGCGTGCTCGCGTCCGGTTCACTGCCGATGACGAAAACATCGATCTGACGCGCTTCTTTGATGATGGTTTCAACAACCGAGCCAAACAGCAAACGCTTCCAGCCAGCGGTCGCCGGCTTGCCGATCAGCAGTTTGGTAATATTGCGCGCCTGGGCACAGCCGAGGATTTCGGCACTGATTAGCGGCCCGGCAAGCGCAACGGTCTCGGCGCCCAGGGATTCTGCCAGTTCGAGCGTACGCAGCAGTCGCTCACGGGTCGTTTTGCTGGCTCGCTGCAAGCCGGGCGTTTCCACATAAGCGACCAGCCATTCGCAATTCAGCGCCGTCGCCATGCGTTTTCCAGCGCGCACCAGACTGTCGGCATCCGCGGTAGGACCGATTGCCACCAGCAAGCGGTCGGCCGCGGCCCATATCTTGCCGATGGCATTGCGATCGCGATAATCGCGCATCTGGGCATCGACGCGATCGGCTGTGCGACGCAGCGACAGCTCGCGCAGCGCAATCAGGTTGCCCTTGCGGAAGAAATGCTGGGCCGCGCGCTCCGCCTGCTCCGGCAAATACACTTTGCCTTCTTCCAGGCGCTGCAGCAGTTCGTCGGGTGGCAGGTCGATCAGTTCAACTTCATCGGCCTGTTCAAATATCCGATCTGGCACCGTTTCCTGAACGCGAATTCCGGTGATGGAACCGACGATGTCATTGACGCTTTCGAGATGCTGGACATTGACCGTGGTATAGACATCGATACCCGCATCCAGCAGTTCTTCGACATCCTGCCAGCGCTTGGCATGGCGGGAACCCTCGACATTGCTGTGCGCCAGCTCATCCATCAGGATCAGCGCCGGTCGCCGTTTCAACGCCACATCGATATCAAACTCGCGCAGCTTGCGGCCTTGATAGAGCTGTTCGCGCGCGGGCAGCAGTTCCAGCCCGGTGGTCAGCGCGGCAGTCTCGGCGCGCTTGTGCGTCTCGACCACCCCAACGACAACATCCACGCCTTCAACACGCCGCGCCTGTGCCGCCTCCAGCATCGTGTAGGTCTTGCCAACACCGGGCGCCATGCCAAAGAAGATTTTCAGGTGGCCACGGTGCGCGCGCGCCTCGTCAGCTTTGACACGCGCCAGCAAAGCATCGGGATTGGGGCGTTGCTCGTCCAGATTAGGGCTCATGGCAACCTGCGCAAAAGGAGTTTGCGTACCGATTGATGAAGATTCATCGGGACCTGCTTAGCATAGCGCCAAATCCGGATTGCCATGTTACGGCGTGCGGTTACCGTTCTGGCTCAATGCATCGAGCGCGAGATTCAGCTTCAGCACATTCACCACCGGTTCGCCGAGCACGCCGAACGTGCGTGCCTCGGTTTGTCGTTCGATAAGCGATTTGACCGTATCGAGCGGCAGGCCGCGCACACGCGCAATGCGACCGGATTGATACAGCGCTGCCGCCGGAGAAAGGTGCGGGTCGAGACCCGAGGCAGATGTCGTGACCAAATCCACCGGAACCGGACCGTTCTGATCCGGATGGGCAACACGCATCGCTTCGATGCGGCCTTTGACCGCATCGTGCAGCGCCGGATTCAACGGGCCGAGGTTGGAACCTCCGGAGGCCGCGGCGTTGTAGGGTTCCGGGCCGGTTGCCGACGGTCGGCCCCAGAAATAGCGTTCATTCTCGAACCCTTGTCCGATCAGTTCCGAGCCAATCGGTTGGCCATTTTTTTCAATCAGGCTACCGTTGGCCTGATTGGCAAACAGGGTTTGCGCGACGCCGGTAACCGTCAGTGGGTAAATCACGCCAGTCAGCAAGGTCAGTCCGCCGAACAGCACCAGCGCAGGTCGTAACAGGTTCATGTTGATGCTCCCAGTGTAGAGGCCAGGCTGCATGCAGCCGAGCCTCTGCTTTCTTTGAGAATTCGGCTCTTAGATCAGGCCAGCGACCGCCAACAGCACATCGATCAACTTGATGCCAATGAATGGCACAATGATGCCGCCGAGACCATAAATGACCAGGTTGTCGCGCAGCAATTTGGCGGCGCCAACGGGCCGGTAGGTGACGCCTTTCAGCGCCAGCGGAATCAGCGCAACGATGATCAGCGCATTGAAAATGACAGCCGACAGAATGGCACTCCGCGGGCTGGCCAGGTTCATGATGTTCAGCGTGTTCAGTACCGGATAGGTGCTGGCAAACGCCGCCGGAATGATCGCGAAATACTTGGCGATATCATTGGCAATCGAGAACGTGGTCAGCGAACCACGGGTCATCAGCATCTGTTTGCCGATTTCGACAATCTCGATCAGCTTGGTCGGGTTGGAATCGAGATCAACCATGTTGCCGGCTTCTTTCGCGGCCTGCGTGCCGCTGTTCATCGCCACGGCAACATCGGCCTGAGCGAGGGCAGGGGCATCATTGGTGCCGTCGCCGGTCATCGCCACCAGTTTGCCTTGGGCTTGATGCTCGCGTATCAATGCAAGCTTGGTTTCCGGTCTCGCTTCGGCAAGAAAATCATCGACACCAGCTTCAGCGGCAATCGCGGCAGCGGTCAGCGGGTTGTCGCCGGTGATCATGATGGTCTTGATACCCATCGAGCGCAGCTCGGCAAAGCGCTCCTTGATGCCACCCTTGACGATATCTTTCAGTTCGACAACGCCAAGCACGCGCTGGCTTTCAGCAACGACCAACGGTGTCGCGCCGCGTCTTGCCACTTCATCGACAATCTTTTCGACTTCTGCCGGATACCTGCCGCCCTGCTCGGTTACGAACTGGCGAATCGCATCGGTCGAACCTTTGCGTATCAATCGGCCATCAAGGTTGACGCCGCTCATCCGGGTCTGTGCCGAGAAGTGGACAAAGCTGGCACCGAGCGCGTGAATATCGCGCTGGCGCAAGCCGTACTTTTCCTTTGCCAATACGACAATCGAGCGGCCTTCCGGTGTTTCGTCGGCAAGCGATGCAAGCTGCGCAACATCAGCTAGTTCCAGACCGGTTACACCGGATACCGGAATGAGCGCCGAGGCCTGCCGATTGCCGAGGGTGATAGTGCCGGTTTTGTCGAGCAGCAGCACATCGACATCACCAGCGGCTTCCACCGCACGGCCGGAGGTGGCAATGACATTGGCGCGCAGCAGGCGGCCCATGCCGGCAACGCCAATCGCCGATAGCAGGCCGCCGATCGTGGTCGGGATCAAGCAAACCAGCAGCGCCACCAATACCGTCACCGTGACCGGCGTGCCGCTACCGGCTTCGTTCGTTGCATAAAGCGAGAAGGGCAGCAAGGTGACGGTGGCAAACAGGAACACCAGCGTCAGCGCAACCAACAAAATCGTCAATGCGATTTCATTGGGCGTTTTCTTGCGCTTGGCGCCTTCGACCATCGCAATCATCCGGTCGAGAAACGCTTCACCGGGATTGACGGTGATTTCGACGATGAGCCAATCCGACAAGACCCGGGTACCACCGGTAACCGAGGAGAAATCGCCGCCAGCCTCGCGAATCACCGGTGCCGATTCACCGGTGATGGCCGACTCATCAACCGAGGCAACACCTTCGATCACCTTGCCATCGCCGGGCACAAAATCACCGGCCTCAACCAATACGGTATCGCCTTTGCGCAACGTGACACTGCTGACCGCTTCCGGTTTGGCACCATAACGAGCTTCGCGCAGTTTCTTTGCGGTGATGTCACGTTTGGCAGCGCGCAAGCTAGCCGCTTGCGCTTTGCTGCGACCTTCGGCCAGGGCTTCGGCAAAATTGGCGAACAGCAGCGTGAACCACAGCCAGACAGTAATCGCGACCAGAAACCAGGTCGGCTGTTCGGCATGGCTGACAAGCGACTGCACGGTCAGGCCGGTGGTCAGTAGCGAGCCGACATAGACGACAAACATGACCGGGTTCTTCAGCTGCGCCAAAGGCGCCAGTTTTTTTACGCTGTCGAGCACAGCCGGTTTTACCAGTGTCGGCTCAAACAACGACAGATTCTTCAAATGGGAAGACATGATTGCGCGTTCTCTCAATGAATGGCGGCGTTGTTAACGACCCAGCATCATCAACTGCTCGACGAATGGCCCCAGTGCCAAGGCGGGAATGAAAGTCAATGCACCAACGAGCAGCACCGAGCCAATCAACAGCGTAATGAACAGCGGACCATGGGTCGGTAAGGTTCCGGCGCCAGCCGGCACCTGCTTCTTGCTGGCCAGGTTGCCGGCGACTGCCAATACCGCAACAATCGGCAGGAAGCGGCCGAACCAGACCGTAATGCCGAGCATCAGGTTATAGAACGGCACGTTGGCTGAAATGCCGGCAAATGCCGAACCGTTGTTGTTGGCTGCCGAGGAGAACGCGTACAGAATTTCCGAGAAACCATGTGCACCGGGGTTGGCGCGGCTGGCAATGCCGGCATCGGTGACGACCGCAATGGCCGTGCCGACCAGCACCAGCAGCGGCGTGATCAGAATGGCGACCGATACCATCTTCATGTCGAAAGCTTCGATCTTTTTGCCGATATATTCCGGCGTCCGCCCGATCATCAGGCCGGCGATGAATACCGCAATGATCGCAAACATCAGCATGCCGTACAGCCCTGAACCGGCACCGCCAAAGATCACTTCGCCAAGCTGTATCAGCATCATCGGAACAAATCCGCCAATCGGCGTGAACGAGTCATGCATCGCATTGACCGCACCACAGGAAGCTGCCGTCGTGATAGTGGCAAACAAGGCCGAGTTGGTGATGCCGTAACGCACTTCCTTGCCTTCCATGTTGCCGCCCGATTGCAGCGTGCTGACCGTTTGATCGGCGCCAAGCGCGGTCAACACCGGATTGCCCTGTTGCTCGGCGACGGTGACTACGATCAGGAATCCGGCAAATGTGATCATCATCGCGGCCAGAATTGCCCAGCCCTGGCGGGTGTCGCCCACCATCCGGCCAAAGACCCAGCACAAGGCGGCAGGAATGGCGAAGATCGACAACATCTGCAGGAAGTTGCTGAATGCCGTCGGATTCTCGAACGGATGCGCGGAATTGGCATTGAAAAAACCACCGCCATTGGTACCGAGCATCTTGATCGCTTCTTGTGACGCAACCGGCCCCATGGCGATGGTTTGTTTGCCACCGTCCAGCGTTTCCACCGTCAGATAATCCGAAAAGTTCTGGATGACGCCCTGGCTGACCAGTACCAACGCAAAGACCACGCAGATCGGCAACAGCAAGTACAAAGTGCAGCGTGTCAGGTCAATCCAGGCATTGCCAATGGTGTTGGCGCTCTTGCGGGCAAATCCGCGGATAAGCGCAATGGCCATCACGATCCCGGTTGCTGCCGAGAGAAAGTTTTGAACGGTGAGCGCCAGCATCTGGGTCAGATAGCTCATCGTCGTCTCGCCAGCATAGCCTTGCCAGTTGGTGTTGGTAACAAAGCTCAGCGCGGTGTTGAATGAAGAATCGGCTGAGACGGCAGCGAACCCGGCGGGATTCAGTGGCAGGGTGTCCTGAAACCGTTGCAGTGCATAAACCGTGATCACCCCAAGCACATTGAAAATAAGCACGGCCAGCGCGTAATGCTGCCAGCGCATTTCCTCGCCGTCCTTGACGCCAGCCAGTTTGTACAACGGCCTTTCCAACAGCGAGAGAAACCGAACACGGCCATCAAAAATGGCGGTGATATAAACGCCAAGCGGTTTGGTGATCAGCAATAACACACCAAAATACAGCGCAATCTGGGCCAAGCCTTGACCAGTCATGTAAAACGCTCCGGAAAGAACAGGGCAATAACCAGATAAACAAACAGACCTGCGGCCAGACCCGCTCCAATCAGATACAGGATGTTCATGTCAGTGATCTCAAGCGTTCAACGACAAAAAGGAAACCAACGACCACGATAAAAAGGGCAGCGATCAACCCGATGCACAGCGTATCCATGACAATTTCCGTTAGCGGGATGGCGTGATGAAAAGTCTAGACAGCAGCACATGAGGATTGGGTAAAGATTGCCGGGTAGCGCATAAAGACGGTGTCAAGAATTGGCGGCAGATGTTCACTGCTTGGAGTCCGGCGAGTGACCGGGGGTGGTCGGTGGTGAAGCCACCTGTCTGGCCATCGCTGGTGGATTACGGTCAGACGTATCAGTCGGGCCCAGGCATTTCTGCAGCAGAAAACAGCCGAGCAAGATAAGCAATGTCGACAACAGAAAAAGGCTCAGGAACTCCAGCATCGGGGTCTACCCATCTCAGGTGGCGCCCCAGCAGTATCCGGAAATACGTGTAAAAATGGCGTAAAAAAAAGACCGCCAATCGGCGGTCTTCTGATGCGGCGGTGAAGAACTTAGTCGAACGTCATTTCCGGGACATGGGCAGGAATCACCAACTCACCTTCGGTCTTGGCCTGGATTTCCTCGACGGAAACACCGGGTGCCCGCTCCAGCAGATGGAACTTGCCATCGCGAATTTCGACCACTGCCAAATCGGTGACCAGCTTCTTGATGCATTTGACACCGGTCAGCGGCAGCGAGCATTGCTTCAGCAATTTCGAGGCGCCGGATTTGTCGGCGTGGGTCATGGTCACGACAATATTCTGGGCGCCGGCAACCAGATCCATGGCGCCGCCCATGCCTTTGACCAACTTGCCCGGCACCATCCACGACGCGATATTGCCATTGACGTCCACTTCAAAGGCGCCAAGCACGGTCAGGTCGACGTGGCCACCGCGGATCATCGCGAAACTTTCAGCGGAGGAGAAAAACGCCGCGCCGGTAGCGGTGGTAACGGTTTGCTTGCCGGCGTTGATTAGGTCGGCGTCGACTTCTTCGTCCGTCGGGAACGGGCCCATGCCGAGCAGACCGTTTTCCGATTGCAGCATCACCTGCATGCCTTTCGGCACGTAGTTGGCGACCAGGGTCGGAATGCCGATACCGAGGTTGACGTAGTAGCCATCGCGCAGCTCTTTGGCAACGCGCATGGCGATTTGATCACGATTCAGAGCCATTATCCAACTCCTGAAGTCTTATTCCTCTCCCTCCGGGAGAGGGCGGGGTGAGGGGATCTGCTAGCAGAGATCCGGCTCAATACATTTTCAATGTGAGGCGGCGTTTTCCATTGCGCATTCTGCAAACAATATGGCGCGCGGCGAGCCCCTCACCCTAACCCTCTCCCAATGGGAGAGGGGAGACAAACTATGCCTTGCGCACGGTGCGCTGTTCGATGCGCTTCTCGAAATGGGTACCCTTGATCACACGGTGCACATAAATGCCCGGCGTGTGGATGTATTGCGGGTCCAGTTCGCCCGGTTCGACGATCTCTTCGACTTCGGCAACAGTGACACGACCGGCAGTCGCCATCATCGGGTTGAAGTTCATCGCGGTCTTGCGGAACACCAGGTTGCCGAAGCGATCGGCTTTCCAGGCTTTGACCAGTGAAAAGTCCGAGGTCAGCGAGCGCTCGAGCACGTAATCGCGGCCATCGAAATTCGCGGTCGGTTTGCCCTCGGCGACTTTGGTGCCGTAACCGGTGGCGGTGTAGAAGGCGGGGATACCCGCACCACCAGCGCGGCATTTTTCTGCCAGCGTGCCTTGCGGGGTCAGGATCACTTCCATCTCGCCGGACAGCAGCAGCTTTTCGAACAGCGCGTTCTCGCCAACGTAGGAGGCGATCATGGTTTTGATCTGGCGTTTTTCCAGCCACAGACCCAAACCAAAACCGTCGACGCCGGCGTTGTTCGAGATCACGGTCAGGCCCTTGTTGCCGAGCTCATAAACTTTCTTGATCAGACCTTCCGGAATCCCGCACAGACCAAAACCGCCGACCATCACGGTCATGCCGTCCTTGAACCCGGCGAGCGCCTCATCGTAGGAATGTACTACCTTGTCGAAGCCAGC
Source organism: Permianibacter fluminis (assembly GCF_013179735.1). NCBI lineage: Bacteria > Pseudomonadati > Pseudomonadota > Gammaproteobacteria > Pseudomonadales > Pseudomonadaceae > Permianibacter > Permianibacter fluminis. Next base: position 2,924,610 of record NZ_JABMEG010000001.1, read on the forward strand.
CATTGCCTTCCTCTCAACTGAACGTCTTGCGCTGTGCCCAAAGCGGGCAGGGCAGCGCGCCATTGTAATTGCTGTGTAGCCGTTAGGCAGTAATGCGAAAGTTTTACTCCCCTTCTTGGCAAGGAGGGGAATCAAATCAGCTCGCGTTCGCTTTCGCCCGCTTCTTCAACGTCGCCAACGCCACTTTCGAACTCGGCTCACGGCCCAGCGCAGCGCTGATAAAGGCACCGGCATCGATCAGCTTGTCGAGATTGATGCCATGTTCGATGCCGAGACCATTGAGCAAATACACCACATCCTCGGTCGCGACGTTGCCGCTGGCGCCGGCGGCATACGGGCAGCCGCCCAGACCGGAAGTCGAGCTGTCGACCGTGGCGATGCCCATTTCCAAAACGGCGTAAAGGTTGCCCAGTGCTTGCGCATAAGTGTCGTGGAAATGCGCGGCGATTTTGTCGATGGGCACCTGCTTGGCAACGGCTTCGACCATGCGCTTGGCCTTGACCGGGGTGCCGGCGCCAATAGTGTCGCCGAGCGACACTTCGTAGCAGCCCATCTGGAACAGTTTGTCGGCGACCCAGGCGACCGCTTCGGGTTTGATGTCGCCTTCGTAAGGGCAGCCCAGCACACAAGAAACGTAGCCACGCACTTTGATATTGGCGGCTTTTGCTGCCGCCATCACCGGTTCGAACCGTTCCAGACTTTCGGCGATCGAGCAGTTGATGTTTTTCTGCGAGAAGCTTTCCGAGGCCGCACCGAACACCGCCACCTCTTGCGCGCCGGCAGCCAGCGCCGCTTCAAAACCTTTCAGGTTCGGCGTCAGCACCGGATATGACACGCCGGGCTTGCGGTTGATACGCGCCATGACCTCGGCGGCGTCCGCCATCTGCGGCACCCACTTCGGCGACACAAAACTGGTGGCTTCGACTACCGACAGACCGGTATCAGCCAAGCGGTTGATCAACTCAACCTTGATCTCGGTCGGGACGATGATCTTTTCGTTTTGCAGGCCATCACGCGGGCCGACATCAACGATTTTGACGAATTTTGGCAATGCCATGCTGTAGTCCTCTGCTGTAGGAGTGCAGCTTACTCGCGATTCTGGCGCACTGAGCGATGTCAGCTAATCGCGAGCTAGCTCGCTCCTACAGGAACATTATTCCTTGCGCGCGAAGCGCACCAACTCGGCACCATCAGCCACCAGATCACCCTGCGCGTACAGCACATCGGCGATCTCGCCCTCGGCCGGGGCACGGATGGTGTGTTCCATCTTCATTGCTTCCAGCACAAGCAGTGCTTGGCCACGTGCAACCTTATCGCCTTTTTTGACGTTGACGGCAATGATGGTGCCCGGCATTGGCGCGGTAAGTGCCGGCACGCCACCAGCGGCGTCAGCATTGGCATCGACTGACTTCAGCCAGAGCTTGCGGCTCCAGCCGTGGCCGATCAGCGTCAGTTGCTTGCCTTGCTGCGTCTGTTGTTGAGTTCCTTGTTGAACCACACGGACCTGCTGTTTCTTGCCGTCAATCGTTACCGCCAACAGATGGTCGGGCAGGGCCGTAACCGATGCGCTCAGCGTTTGCCCATTGACCGAAACGGCAAAGCCGTCGTTGCGGAACTGGGCAATGACTTTGTGCTCCGGGCCATTTTCTGATTCCAGGAAAACCAGCGCGTGATGGTTATCTTCATTCAAGCGCCAGCCCGACACCTGATTCCACGGTGAATGCCGGTCAGCATGATGCACCGCAACCTGTTCGGCGTGGCGAAGCTGTTCGGCGATCAGATGCAGCGCCGCTATCGCCAGCTCTTCCGCCGTCAGTTCCGGTGCGGCCGGGAACAGCACATCGTTGTGACGTTTGATAAAGCCGGTATCGACGTTGCCGGCAATAAACTCCGGATGCGAGCCGAGCGCGTGCAGGAATTTGATGTTATGAGTCAAGCCAACGATTTCATATTCGGCCAGCGCGCCACGCAGGCGGGCGAGGGCGCGTTCGCGGCTTTCATCCCAGACGATCAGCTTGGCGATCATTGGATCGTAATACATGCTGACGCTGTCGCCTTCGCGGACACCGGTATCAATGCGGACATTGGCATTCGGTTCCGGCTGCCGCAAATGCACGAGCTTGCCGATCGATGGCAGGAAATCGTTGTCCGGATCTTCGGCGTAAATGCGGGCCTCGAACGCATGGCCATTGATGCGCAGCTCGTCCTGCTTTTTCGGTAGCGGCTCACCATTGGCAACACGAAGCTGCCACTCGACCAGATCCTGGCCGGTGATCATCTCGGTGACCGGATGCTCAACCTGCAGACGGGTATTCATTTCCATGAAATAGAACGAACCGTCTTCGTCATACAGGAATTCGCAAGTGCCAGCGCCGACATAACCGACGGCCTTGGCGGCACGCACCGCTGCTTCGCCCATGGCTTTGCGGATCTCCGGCTTCATCTGCGGTGCCGGTGCTTCTTCGATGACTTTCTGGTGCCGGCGCTGCACCGAGCAATCGCGCTCAAACAGGTATACGGCGTTGCCGAGCTTGTCGGCAAAAACTTGAATCTCGACGTGACGCGGCTTGGTCAGGTATTTCTCAACCAGCACGCGCTCGTCACCGAAAGACGATTTTGCTTCACGTTGGCAGGAGCTGAGGTTCTCGGCGAACTCACCAGCGTTGAACACCATCCGCATGCCCTTGCCACCACCGCCCGCGGTCGCTTTGATCAAGACCGGATAGCCGATCTCATCGGCCGCTTTCTGCAGCGTTGCCACGGCCTGATCGGCACCGTGATAGCTTTTGACCAACGGCACGCCGGCCGGGCCCATGATTTCCTTGGCACCTGCTTTCGAGCCCATGGCGCGAATGGCCGAAGCCGGCGGACCAATGAATTCGATACCAGCCTGCGCGCACTTCTCGGCGAAATCGGCATTCTCGGACAGGAAACCGTAACCCGGGTGCACGGCTTGGGCGCCACTCTTCTTGGCGACTTCGATAATCTTGTCGGCGAGCAGGTAGCTTTCGCGCGCCGGTGCGGCGCCGATGTGATACGCCTCATCCGCCATCACGACATGCATGGCATTGGCGTCAGCATCGGAGTAAACGGCAACGCAACGAATGCCAAGCCGGTGGGCGGTGCGGATAACGCGACAGGCGATTTCGCCGCGGTTGGCAATCAGGATTTTCTCGAACATGCTATCTGTGTATCCCAGTCGGATCGCTAACTCATGATCCTGCTCAATGGCAGGAGCGCTTCAACTATCAAGCTCGGTCAGGTGTCAGGTTTGATCAGCTGTCCAGCTCAGTGCTGTCCTTGACGTTCCAGTTCGGCGGCCGCTTTTCCAGAAACGCCGTAACGCCTTCACGCCCTTCTGCAGATGCCCGCATGTCAGCAATTTTTTGCGCGGTGGAGCGGACCAGCTCTTCATCAATCGGCTTGTTGGCCACGCGCTCAATCAAACGCTTGGCTTCCTGAACCGCACGCGGACCATTGGCCAGCAGCGCGGCAATCAGCTTGTCAGCTTCGGCATCGAGCTGATCGGCCGCATGAAGATCATGGACCAGCCCCAGGCGCAATGCGGTATCGGCGGTGAATTTCTCGGCGGTGACAAAATAGCGACGCGCTGCACGCTCACCGATAGCAGCAACCACATAGGGAGAAATCACTGACGGAATCAAGCCCAGCTTTACTTCTGACAGGCAAAAACTGGCGGTTTCTGCTGCCAGTGCGATGTCGCAGCAGGCAACCAGACCAACACCGCCACCGAACGCAGAGCCCTGCACGACCGCGAATGTCGGTTTGTTCATCGAGGCAAGCGTTTGCATCAGCGTCGCGAGCCCCAGTGAGTCCTGATAATTTTGCTGCCAGGAGTAGCTGGCCATGCGCTTCATCCAGTTCAGATCCGCACCGGCTGAAAAACTTTTGCCGGTTGACCGGACAACGACCAGCCGCACGCTGTCATCCTTGTCGAAAACCTGCAGCGTTTCGGTCATTTCCCGAATCAGGACATCATCAAAGGCATTGTGCAATTCGGCGCGGTTCAGCGTGATCGTGCCGACGCCGCGATCATCTTTATTGACCAGAATGGTGGTGGTTTCCATGGCGCTGTTTCCTTCTTTTATTTTCGCAGGCTGACGTCTGCCGATCTCAATCTCGCTGTGGCCGGACCCGGCTTACATGCGGAACACGCCGAACTTGGTTGGCTCAATCGGCGCGTTCAACGCCGCTGACAAGCCCAAACCAAGCACCATCCGCGTGTCCGCAGGGTCGATGATGCCGTCATCCCACAAACGCGCGCTGGCATAGTAGGGGTGCCCCTGGGTTTCATATTGTTCGCGGATCGGCGCCTTGAACGCTTCCTGTTCCTCTGCCGGCCAGGTTTTGCCTTCTTTCTCGAAGTTGTCGAGTTTGACCTGCGCCAGCACGTTGGCCGCTTGCTCGCCACCCATCACCGAGATGCGGGCATTTGGCCACATCCACATGAAGCGCGGGCTGTAAGCGCGGCCGCACATGCCGTAATTGCCAGCGCCGAATGAGCCGCCAATGATCACAGTGAACTTCGGCACCTTGGCGCAGGCAACCGCGGTCACCATCTTGGCGCCATTTTTGGCGATACCGCTTTGCTCGTATTTTTTGCCGACCATGAAACCGGTGATGTTCTGCAGGAACACCAGCGGAATGCCGCGCTGCGCGCACAGTTCAATAAAGTGTGCGCCTTTCAGTGCCGACTCCGAAAACAAGATGCCGTTGTTGGCGACGATGCCGACCGGGTAACCGAAAATGTGAGCGAAGCCGCAGACCAGCGTGGTTCCGTACAAAGGCTTGAATTCATCGAGTTCGGAGCCGTCAACGATACGGGCAATCACTTCGCGAATATCGAACGGCTTCTTGGTGTCGGTCGGGATAACGCCGTAGATTTCGTCCGGCGTATACAGCGGTGCCCGTGGCTCTTTGACGGCCAGCGGGATTTGCTTGACGGTGTTCAGATTGGAGACGATCTGGCGCGCCAGCTGCAAAGCATGTTGGTCATTCTGCGCGTAATGGTCGGTGACGCCAGACGTGCGGCAATGAGTGTCGGCGCCGCCGAGTTCTTCGGCGCTGACCACTTCGCCAGTCGCAGCCTTAACCAGCGGCGGGCCGCCGAGGAAGATGGTGCCTTGGTTGCGCACGATGATCGATTCATCGGCCATTGCCGGTACATAGGCACCACCGGCCGTGCATGAGCCCATCACGACCGCGATTTGCGGAATGCCATCAGCTGACATCGTGGCTTGGTTGAAGAAAATGCGACCGAAATGTTCCTTGTCCGGGAACACTTCATCCTGTTGCGGCAGGTTAGCGCCGCCCGAATCGACCAGATAAATGCAGGGCAGGCGGTTTTCGCGGGCCACTTCCTGCGCACGCAAATGTTTCTTCACGGTCAGCGGGAAATAGGTGCCTCCTTTGACGGTGGCATCGTTGCAGACAATCATGCACTCGCGACCAGCAACACGGCCGATACCGCAGATGATGCCGGCGGCCGGGATCGATGTGCCGTACATATCCCAAGCAGCGAACTGCGACAGTTCCAGAAACGGCGAGCCGATATCGAGCAACTGACGCACCCGATCACGCGGCAACAGTTTGCCGCGAGCGGTGTGCTTCTCATTGGCCTTGGCACCACCGCCGTCAGCGATGATTTTCATTTTCGCGCGCAGATCGTCAACCAACGCCTGCATGGCTTCGGCATTGGCCTTGAATTCCGCACTGCGCGGGTTCGTTTGGGATTGAATGACTGGCATCTTCTATATTTCCGTTTTCAGTGTCTTTTCATCAACTGTAATTAGCAATCATCAAGTGCACGAATGACGGCAGAATTGCATTGTCCTGATTGCCGAATATAGTCTCTAACATCTGCAGCCATTATCTGATCCGGGTCGATTTTCGAAAGCGCTACGAGTTTCAATAGACAATCTGAATCAGGATTCTTCCGCAGCCACCAATGAAAAGCTCCATTTCGGTCATGCTCTGAGCCCAGTTCGTTACCGGGCTCGTAGCTGGAAACCTGTGCTTCGAAAAGTGCATTGGGATACATCTGCAAAGTCTCCCATTGTGGGGGAAACTGCATCAGCTCCATAAATGCTTTCTTATTCAATGCGCAGCTCCGAGATCAATTGACCAATGCCCGGGCAATCACCAGCTTCTGCACTTCGCTGGTGCCTTCGTAGATCTGGCAGACGCGGGCATCGCGATAATACTTCTCGACCGGGAAGTCGGACAAATAGCCGTAGCCGCCGTGTACCTGAATCGCCGCCGAGCAGGCGCGTTCAGCGGCTTGGCTGGCGAACAGCTTGGCCATTGATGCTTCCTTGAGGCAGGGCTGGCCGGCTTCGCGCAGCATGGCTGCCTGAATATAGAGCAAGCGGGCGGCTTCGATCTCGGTGGCGACGTCGGCGAGCGAGAAGGCGACGGCCTGATGCTGCATCAGTTCCTTGCCGAACGCCTTACGTTCCTGAGCATATTTGATACCAGCCTCCAGTGCGGCACGGGCAATGCCGACCGACTGTGCGGCGATACCGATACGACCGCCTTCGAGGTTCGACAGCGCGATCTTGTAACCTTCGCCTTCCTTGCCGAGCAGGTTGGCGGCCGGAATGCGGCAGTTCTCGAACACGATCTGGCAGGTATCGGAGGCGTGCTGGCCGAGCTTTTCTTCGACCCGCGCCACTTGATAGCCGGGCGTATTGGTCGGGACGATGAAGGCGCTGATACCTTTCTTGCCAGCAGTCGGATCGGTCACCGCAAAGACTATTGCGACACCGGCATTCTTGCCGGAGGTGATGAACTGCTTGCTGCCGTTCAGCACATAGAAATCGCCATCACGCACGGCGCGGGTTTTCAGATCCGAAGCATCGGAACCAGCATGCGGTTCGGTCAGGCAGAACGCACCGAGATATTCACCGCGCGCCATCGGCTTCAGGAATTTTTCTTTCTGCGCGTCGTTGCCGAAATTCAGAATCGGCATGCAGCCGACCGAGTTGGTGACGCTGACAATGGTGCCGGTGGCGGCATCGCCAGCCGAAATTTCTTCCAGCACCAGCGCGGCGGCGACGTAACCGATATTCGAGCCGCCCCATTGCTCCGGCACCGTCATGCCGAGAAAACCGAGCTCACCGAGGCCCTTGATGGCATCGTACGGGAATTGTGCGTCGCGATCCCATTGGGCGGCAAACGGAACGATGCGTTCCTGGACAAAGCCGCGCGCCATGTCGCGGATCATGCGTTGTTCTTCGGTCAGCAACATAATCTCTTCCTGACAGTCTCATAACTGAATGTCATCGCCGTGGCGATGACTGACGACGTTCATCGCTGCGCAGTTTCTGCCCAGCGCTTAAAACAGCCATGCCCGCAGAGGCGGGCATTGGGTCTTGCGCTCGTTGGTAGCATCGAGCGTCCGTTCCCCCTCCGGCGAGCGTAGGGCGAACGGAGGTGAAAGCATTTAGATAAGCTCGATCGCCATCGCGGTGGCTTCGCCGCCACCGATGCACAGGCTGGCAACACCGCGCTTTTTGTTCTGCCGACGCAGCGCGCCGATCAGCGTGACGACGAGGCGGGCGCCCGAGGCACCGATCGGATGGCCCAGCGCGCAAGCGCCGCCGTTGACGTTGACCTTGTCATGCGACAGGCCCAGATCTTTCATTGCGGCCATGGCGACCACGGCAAAGGCTTCGTTGATTTCGTACAAATCAACGTCTTTGTCGCTCCAACCGGTCTTGGCGAACAGCGCCTGCATCGCGCCAACCGGGGCGGTAGTGAACTGGGCTGGCTGACGAGCGTGCCCCGAGTGGCCAACTATTTTTGCCAGCGGTTTCAAGCCGCGCTTTTGCGCTTCGCTCTGACGCATCAACACCAGCGCGGCCGAGCCATCGGAAATCGACGACGAGTTGGCAGCGGTGACGGTACCGTCTTTGGCGAAGGCCGGCTTCAGGGTCGGGATCTTGTCGATCTTGGCGTTGCCCGGCTGCTCGTCGATTTTGACCAGCACTTCACCGGCTTTGCTGGCGATAGCAACCGGCGCGATTTCCCATTCGAATGCGCCGTCGGCGATCGCTTTCTGCGCACGCACGGTCGAGGTGATGGCGTATTCATCTTGCTGCTGGCGAGTGAAACCGTAAGCCTTGGCGGTTTCTTCGGCGAAGGTGCCCATCAGGCGGCCTTTTTCATAGGCATCTTCCAAGCCGTCGAAGAACATATGGTCGAGCACTTGGCCATGACCGAGACGCATGCCGCCGCGTGCTTTTGGCAGCAGATACGGCGCGTTGGTCATGCTTTCCATACCACCGGCAACCATCACGTCATTTGTGCCAACGGCGATTAAGTCATGCGCGAGCATCAGCGCTTTCATGCCCGAACCGCAGACTTTCGAAATGGTAGTGCAGGGCACCGATTGCGGCAGGCCGGCACCGAGCGCCGCTTGACGGGCTGGGGCCTGGCCGAGGCCTGCGTGCAGCACGCAGCCCATGAGCACTTCCTGCACATCATCGGCTTTAAGGCCGGCGCGCTCGACCGCGGCCTTGATCGACACCGCACCGAGTTCCGGTGCGGTGAGGCTGCTCAGTGCGCCCTGAAAACCGCCCATCGCAGTGCGGGCTACGGAAACAATGACAACCGGATCGTGCGACATGCTGAAAGCTCCATTTTGGTCATGGGCCCGGACTGGAATCGGGCCACGGTAAATGCTGGGTCAGTATTGTCCGCCATCCGTGGCAGAACGGTGAATCCGACTTGTGCCGGATTCACCGCTGGCGCGATTTGCGCTAGCTATCGCGCTGGTTATGCCGTTCTGATTTTTTTGGCATAGGCCGGAACGCGTTACATCGTCTCTTTGAACAGCTCGCGGCCGATCAACATACGACGGATTTCGCTGGTGCCGGCGCCAATCTCGTACAGCTTGGCGTCGCGCAGCAGGCGGCCGGTCGAGTATTCGTTGATGTAGCCGTTGCCGCCGAGGATCTGGATGGCGTCGAGCGCCATCTGGGTGGCTTTTTCGGCGGCGTACAGAATCACGCCGGCGGCATCCTTGCGGGTGGTCTCGCCACGGTCGCAGGCCTTGGCGACGGTGTACACATACGCGCGGCAGGCGTTCAGCGTGGTGTACATGTCGGCAACCTTGCCCTGAATCAGCTGGAACTCACCGATTGCCTGGCCGAACTGTTTGCGTTCGTGAATGTAGGGGACGACGACATCCATACAGGCCTGCATGATGCCGAGCGGACCAGCCGACAGTACCACGCGCTCGTAATCGAGGCCGCTCATCAGCACTTTGACGCCTTCGTTGAGCTTGCCAAGGATCTGGCTTTCCGGCACTTCGCAATCGACGAACACCAGCTCGCAGGTATCCGAACCGCGCATGCCGAGTTTGTCGAGCTTCTGCGCCGTGCTGAAACCCTTCATGCCTTTTTCGATGATGAAGGCGGTGATGCCTTTCGGACCGGCATTGAGATCGGTTTTGGCATACACCACCAGCGTATCAGCATGCGGACCGTTGGTGATCCACATCTTGTTGCCATTCAGCACGTAAACGTCGCCACGTTTGTCAGCGCGCAGCTTCATGCTGACGACATCCGAACCGGCGCCCGGCTCGGACATGGCAAGCGCACCGACATGCTCGCCGCTGATCAGTTTTGGCAGGTATTTGGCGCGCTGGGCATCGTTACCGTTTTTGCGAATCTGGTTGACGCAAAGATTCGAATGCGCGCCGTAGGCGAGCCCAACCGACGCCGAGGCGCGGCTGATTTCTTCCATCGCAACGACGTGTTCGAGATAGCCCATGCCAGCGCCGCCGTATTTGTCCTCAACGGTGATGCCGAGTACGCCAAGCTCGCCGAGTTTGCGCCACAGCGGCATCGGGAAGGCATTCTTGTGGTCGACGTCATTGGCAATGGGAGCGATTTCCTTTTCGGCAAAGGCGCGCACAGAATCCCGAATCATGTCGGCGGTGTCGCCGAGGGCGAAATTGAGGTTGGGGTACATGCTTGCTGAAGCTCCTGAAATGATGAAGCGCGGCGGCTGAAGTCTAGTTCTCAGCCGTTGGCGGCGTCGGTGGAGATACGGGTTTCGATGGCATCCAGTTCGGCCAGCATGTGGTCGATGTCTGCCTTTTGCTGCAGGAGCTGATTGCGCCGGCGCAACACCTTGGCGCGCAACACCTGCGCCTGCAGCTCGGCACCATGGGGGAGGTCATAGAGATCGATGATTTCGCGGATCTCGGCCAGCGAGAACCCCACACTTTTACCGCGCAGGATCAACGCCACCCGCACCCGATCCCGGCTGCTATAGATGCGCTGCTGACCAACTCGCTCGGGAGAAAGCAGGCCTTCGTCCTCGTAATGACGCAGCGAACGCGGCGTGACATCGAATTCACGGGCGAGATCGGTGATGGAAAAGGTCTGGTTCATAAAGGCCGTCCCAAATGGTGCGAAAAGGTTAACCGAGCTTTACGTTAACGTAAAGGTAACCCATGCTGCTCGGACCAGAAAAGACTTTTCGATAAGTCCTTGATTCCCGGCCAAAGAGAGCGCTTTCGAGAGGTGCGCAGCTTATTTTTTATTTAAATAAATCAAATAGATAAGTTCGTTATTTAATGTATAGCTCAAGTAATGCCTGAGCTTCTCTTTATAGCCAATTTGTCGTTGCGGCCAGCTAGCGGCTGTACTACGGTTGATTCAGGAAACGGCTGCTTGCGGGCGGCTTTGCCCGGGCGTCGCTTCCGGTTTTCTAGCCGAACTTTGAGGTGAGCATCATGAAGAGACAAAAGCGTGATCGCATGAGCCGTGCCCATACCCGGGGCTATCAGGCAGGTTTGGAAGGCAAGTCAAGAGAGGCTTGTCCCTACGCCGTGACTGATGTCCGCGAGCATTGGATAGGCGGTTGGCGCGAGGCACGAATGAGTCTCGGTGGTGAAAATCTGCTCTGATCGGCAGGAATCTGCATCTCCAGTCACCTTGACGCGGCCTTCGGGCCGCGTTTTTTATGTCTTGACGCTTCATCCGCACAAAAGCTTCCGGTATTCTTGCCGCCCCGCGCCGGAGAGATGGCAGAGCGGTTGAATGCACCGGTCTTGAAAACCGGCGACGGCGTAAGTCGTCCGTGGGTTCGAATCCCACTCTCTCCGCCACCCTTGTTTTGTATTACCTCCAAATTAATTATCAGCGCTTGCTGCCAACTCAGCATTTCGCCGGTATCAGTGCCTGCCCAAATCGTTCAAAGTTTCATCAAATCGCTGATAAAACGGCCGGTCCCTGCATGACCGTTCGTTTCGTTGACCGGGGTACCCGGTCAACGGCGATCTCTTGTGCTTGTCACTCGTCGCCGGGCGCAGTAACGTAGCCCGACCGGCACGATGGTCTTCCGCACGAAAATGACCCCGTTGTTCTGCCGGTGCATGCCGTTCATGAAGTCCATTTGCATCAGGGGAGAATCATTGTGATCAAAGTGCTGCTCGCAGACGATCACGATTTAGTGCGGACCGGTGTCAAACGTCTGCTGGAAGACGCGGGCGATATCAAAGTCATTGGCGAAGCGGCAACCGGTGAGGATGCCATCAAGCTTGCGCGCGAACTGAAACCGCAAGTCGTGCTGATGGATGCCAACATGCCCGGCATCGGTGGTCTGGAAGCGACCAAGCGCATTTTGCGACAAGTGCCGGAGGCCAAAGTTATTGCCTTGACCGTGCACGGTGACGAACCATTTCCGTCGAAATTCCTGCAGGCTGGCGCGCACGGTTATCTGACCAAGGGCGCGGATGTGCAGGAGATGGTGCGGGCGATTCGGCAGGTTGCCGGCGGCCGTCGTTATATTGCGGCGGATGTCGCTCAGCAAATGGCGTTGCGCCAAGTGACCGACGACACCGAGAGCCCGTTCGAGTTGCTGTCCGAGCGGGAAACCCAGGTGATGCTGATGGTTACGCAGGGCTGCAAGGTTCAAGACATTGCTGACAAACTTTGCCTGTCACCAAAAACCGTCAACAGCTATCGCTATCGTCTGTTTGAAAAACTGAAAGTCACCAGCGATGTCGAATTGACCCACCTGGCCATTCGTCATGGCGTGGTCCAGACCCAGGCCGGCTAGCGACTCCCCGATTTTGCCTCACGGCCAGCCAACACCAGCGCTCTTCAGCGCTGGTGTTGTTTTCACAGACCGAATTTTCAGAGACCGAAATTTCGGAAGCCGTAACTTGTGACTCCACCCACACTGACATCATGGCTGACGAGCTGACTCAACCCAAACCGATCCTGATGGATGATCCGGAACGCTTGCGCGAGCTGTTGAAACTGCTCACCAGCGAGCCCGGCGTCTATCGCATGCTGGCGGCCTCAGGCGAGGTGCTTTATGTCGGCAAGGCCAAGAACCTCAAGAAACGGGTCAGCAGCTATTTCCGTCGCGAACACGACAGCGTCAAGACCGAGGTGCTGGTCAGCCAGATTGCCGATGTCAGCATCACCATCACGCATTCGGAAAGCGAAGCGCTGGTGTTGGAATACAACCTGATTCAGGAATTGCAGCCGCACTTCAACATCCTGTTGCGCGATGACAAATCCTATCCGTATGTTTTTCTGTCTGGCGAAACTTATCCGCGGCTGGCGATTCATCGTGGCCCGCGCAAGGAAAAAGGCCGCTATTTTGGCCCGTTTCCCAGCGCGGGCGCGGTCCGACAAAGCCTGTTGTTACTGCAAAAACTGTTCAAGGTCCGGCAATGCGAGAACAGTTATTTTGCCAACCGGACCCGGCCCTGCCTGCAATATCAGATTGGCCGCTGTACCGCGCCCTGCGTGGGCTATGTCACACCGGAAGAATATGACCGCGATGTCCGCCTGACGGCGATGTTTTACGAGGGCCGTAATCAGGATGTGATCAGCGAGCTTGCCCAGCGCATGGAGCAATCGGCCGCCGCGCTAGAATTTGAGAAAGCCGCGCAGCTGCGCGATCAGATTGGTCAGTTGCGCCGCGTGCTGGACCGGCAGCGAGTCTCGGCCGACAGCGGCGATGTCGATGTGGTCGCCGGCGTGATCGAAAAAGGCCTGGCTTGCGTCTATGTGTTGTACGTGCGCGATGGCCGGGTCAGCGGCAGCCATTGTGCGATGCCGAGCTTGCCGGCCGGCGCCGATGTCGATGATCTGATCGACGCCTTCCTGAACCAGTTTTATCTGGCCGAGCGCGATATTCCCCGCGAAATCATTCACAACGCCAGCGAATTTGATGGCGAATCGCTGACCGTGCTGCTGGAGCAACGCGCTGGCCGCAAATTGCGGATCGCCAACTCCGTTCGTGGTGATCGGGCCGCCTGGCTGCAGATGGCGGAAAAGAATGCCCAGAACAGCATCGCCAGCCGGTTTGCCCAGCAAGCCGAAGGCCAGAAGCGGGGCGAGCAGATGCGCGAACTGTTTGCGCTGGATGTGGTGCCACAACGGTTTGAGTGCTTCGACATCAGTCACACGATGGGCGAGCAGACGGTCGCTTCCTGCGTGGTGTTTGATTTGAACGGCCCGCGCAAAAGCGATTATCGCCGATTCAATATCGAAGGCATTACCGGCGGCGATGATTACGCCGCCATGTATCAGGCGCTGTCACGTCGTTACGCCCGGCTCAAACGTGGCGAAGGGCAGTTGCCTGACGTCTTGTTCATCGACGGTGGCCCGGGCCAGTTGGCGCAGGCGGAAAAAATCCTCGAAGAAATGCAAATTGAAAATGTGCTGGCGGTTGGCATCAGCAAAGGGCCGGATCGCCGGGCCGGGCAGGAAGAACTGCACCTGTCGGGTCAGGCCGCGCCAATCCAGCTGCCGCCAGACGCCATGCTGCTGCATTTCATTCAGCAGATCCGCGATGAGGCGCATCGCTTTGCCATCACTGGGCACCGCGCCCGCCGTGACAAGAAGCGCAGCCGCTCGCCGCTGGAGGGCATCGACGGCGTCGGCCCGCAGCGACGGCGTGAGCTGTTGCGCCGTTTTGGTGGCCTGCAGGAACTGTTGAAGGCGGGGGTCGATGACATTGCCGCAGTGCCGGGCATCAGCCGCACGCTGGCCGAGCGCATCCATGCGGCGCTGCATGCCAGCTGAAGACTCACGCTGCTGCCAACAGCTAACCACGCCATAACAGACAGCAGGCCGCGCCGACGAACCACAGGATTGCCAGCCTTTCCCGAGCAAAACCGGGCTTGAACTGGCATACTGAATAGCACTACAAGTCGTGCTTGCGGATGCAGCGAGCCGGCCCAGAAATACGGACCTGTATGACCATCCCGAACATCCTGACGCTGTTGCGCATTGCGCTGATCCCGGCGTTCGTCATCTGCTTTTACCTGCCCTGGCAATGGCATTACCTGCTGACCGCCTCGATTTTCGCCTTGGCCAGCGCCACCGACTGGCTCGATGGTTACATTGCCCGCAAACTGGGCCAGACCTCGCCGCTCGGCGCGTTTCTGGACCCAGTCGCCGACAAATTGATGGTTGCCGTGGCTCTGGTCATGCTGGTCGAACGCCATGCCAGCCCCTGGCTGGCAGTGCCGGCCTATGTGATCATTTCGCGGGAAATCACCATTTCGGCGCTGCGGGAATGGATGGCCGAGCTCGGCAATCGGGCAATGGTCAAAGTCTCGATGATTGGCAAAATAAAGACAGCGTGCCAGATGCTGGCCATTGTTATCCTGCTGGCCAATCCGCCGGGCTGGGATCACTGGTGGGTGCGGGTCGGCCATGTGTTATTGGATGTCGCGGTGGTTTTCACCCTGTGGTCGATGTTTGTCTACCTGCGCGCGGCTTGGCCAACACTGCGCGCAAATGCTGGAAAATAAAGCTGTTTATGCTTTAACCAGCCGGAAAAAATCCCTGTAACTTCGCTTGACAGGGGACCGGCAACCAGTAAAATGCGCCCCGCATTGCGGGAATAGCTCAGTTGGTAGAGCACGACCTTGCCAAGGTCGGGGTCGCGAGTTCGAGTCTCGTTTCCCGCTCCAGAATTTTCGGTAGTTGCCGGCTGTTGGCCGACGCTACTGGCAGAAACCTCGGCACCGAGACGAATGCAGCACAAGTCCACGCCGGGGTTTTTTATTTGAGTACGGCAGTAAAGTTGGAAACATAGCGTGCCACGGCGGGGTGGCAGAGTGGTCATGCAGCGGACTGCAAATCCGTGTACGCCGGTTCGATTCCGACCTCCGCCTCCATGTTTTTCAACAAAATCCGGTTTTCAGCAGTACCCGGCGCTATGCTGTAGCAATACAGATGAAAGCCGAATGACCAAGCAGTTTGCGGGAATAGCTCAGTTGGTAGAGCACGACCTTGCCAAGGTCGGGGTCGCGAGTTCGAGTCTCGTTTCCCGCTCCAAATTCAGCATCGAACGATGCCGACACAAAGCCCCGTTGATCGGGGCTTTGTGCTTTCTGTGGTTGGCATTGCCAATGTTGTCCGCGTGGTCTGTGCGCAACGGCTGGTTCAAACCAATCGTGACGTAACACCGACAGAGCAATCGCCGGCATCCAGACCTCTCGGTGATTGCGGTAAGTTTCCCGACAAAATTGCGTTAGTGATTGCCGCAATCAGATGGCCTGATTATCATGCCTGCGCGTGCCCGGGTGGCGAAATAGGTAGACGCAACGGACTTAAAATCCGTCACCGCCTCATAGCGGTATACCGGTTCGATTCCGGTCCCGGGCACCATCTCCTTCATTTGCTTTCGTTAACGCCGCAGCAAATCCACCGCATCCAGAACCCGCAATTCACGCTCGCGGTCATCGTGTTCATCTTCCAGATCATCACGTTCGCGACGCAGCTGACGACGCTTGTCATCGCTTAAATCTTTTTGCGCCAATTCACTGTCTATCGCGGCAATGCGACTGTCGATCTGTTCGAGCGCTTGCTCGACTTCAAAAATCTTGTAGCCAAACCGGTACTGGCGCAGAAACTCGGCGTCGAGACCCGCCGGGCACACATTGCCGTAGCTGCCGCCACTGCGACCAACGCGAGCGCCATTTTCTGGCGTGCAGTATTTCAGCAGGCCCTGATCTCGACCTTGCCGGTAACGTTCGCCATCAATGTTGATCCCAAACTCTGAACACGCCTCGCGATGCTCACTCAGGCGCGACAAGCTTTGGCCATTTTCGCCATCCTGCAGACCGACGCCATACCAGTCGCCGCTACGGCAGTCAGTTTCCGACAATGTCGCGCAACCGGACAGGGCGAGCAGCAGCAACAGGCCTAGACAGAACATACGCTTCACGATAAGAACGCTCCATGTGATTGGCCGGCGAGGACATCAGTAATGGTCGCCGGCGGCGGCTGCCAATGTAGCAGAACCGAAATGGGAACCCGATAGGCCGTTGCCTGAGAGTTGCGGCATTCACCTGAACTGATGCGGATCAACTACCGCCGTGTTGGCCGTCTTTACCATATCGACATGACGACCCATCATCCCGACCCCGAGCCGCTACGTGCATTGCGACAGCGTATCGATCAGCTGGACCAACAGCTACTCGCGCTGCTGGTTGAGCGGTTCGCGCTGGTTCGGCAAATCGGGCCATTGAAAGCCAGCGCAGCGGCAATCCCAGCATACGAGCGTTTGCTGCCCATGCTCACGCAGCGAGGCGAGCAGGCCGTCAGTCTGGGCTTGAGTCGCGAATTTGCCGTCAAACTGTTTGAACACATTGCCCATCACGCCATGGCGGTACAACGCCAGCAGCGGACGGAAACCACCTCCGGCCCGACCGCGACAGTCCTGCCGCTGGTTTACAGCTGCTCCGGCTGCTCAAGCTCCGCGCAATTGGCGAATGATCTGGCGTTGGCGCTGGACCGTGAACAGGTCGCGGAAATGTCCTGCATTGCTGGGGTCGGTGGCGATGTGCCGGCTTTGGTCAAGACGGCAAGCACCGGCCGTCCGATACTGGCGATCGATGGCTGCTCGCGGCACTGTGTTCGCAAATGCCTGCAGCGCCACGGCATCTCGCCGGAGCAACACCTTGTGCTCAGCAAGCTGGGCATCGGCAAACGACTGCATCAGCATTATCACGCCGATGAAATGCTGCTCGCCAAACAGCAGCTCATCGCCATGCTGAAACCAGCAACCGATGAGAGTGAAGCCACGACATGATCGCGCAGGGGCCGAGCCGGCCATGAATTGACACAAAGAGGCACCAGTGTCCGCAAGACATATCGAACAGGCGCTGCCCGTGCTGACGCAACTGCTGCCACCGCTGCTGGTGCAGCAGGTGGTCGGTACCGTGTTGAATCGGGTATTGGCGCCGGCATTGGCGGCCAATGCACTGGCTGAATTGCAGGGCCGCTGGTTGGCGATTGACTGTCGTGAATTTGCTTATCCCATCCGCATCAGCCGTACTCCATCGGAGCTATCGGCTCCAATACAATCGACCCCGGCGCAATCACCCCCAACGCTATTGGTCTCAACAAGACAGGGTCCGACTGATGCCAGCATCCGTGGCGATCTGGCTGCGTTTCTGAGTTTGCTACGCCAGGACTGCGATCCGGATACCTTGTTTTTTCAGCGCAAACTGGTCATGCAGGGGGATACCGAGTTGGCATTGTCCGTGAAGAATTTTCTCGATACCGTCGATCGCGACCAGCTACCGGTGTGGTTACGCAAGCCGCTTGGCATGTAGTTCGTTTTACTGTTTGGAATTTTGTTTCGAATTTTGCTAGGTGTCTCGACAGGCATATTGCTAAGCCAGCCACTGCGGAACTTGATCAGTGCCAAGCGCAGCCGATCAAAATCAGCCGATCAAACTTCCGCGACATGAATCATGCCCGGCTTGCCAAACCAATAGCCATTGCAATCGTCAGTGCCACCTGCGTTCTGATCAGGCGAGGTTTGTGCCTTCATGCTGGCAGCAAAGTCGCGTATCCGTTGCAGGCAGCCAGTTGAGGTGGGGCTGAAGCGAAACGCGCTTACGCCGCGTTGCTGCATGTCTTGCCAGCTGGCACGCAAATCCAGACAACGCGCCGATTGGGTTTGAATACCGTTTAAGGTAAACAGCGCTTCACCGTCCTGACTGTAGACCGGCAGACCATCCGGGTCTGCAAGGCAGCGAAATTCGCAGCGGTCTTTCGGCAGGTTGTGGTGGCGCGCCGTGAAGCAACGCGCGGAATGCGCCAGCGGCATCAGGCCATGGCCAAACACCTCCAGTTCGGGCAGCGCTTCCTGACTCAGCGCTTGCGCTTCCTGCTGAATCTGCTGCAACTGTTCGCGCGACAGCTCCAGTGGCAGCAGCCAGCGGCACAAGCCTTGTTTCTGTAGAAATCGCAGTGCGCGGCCGTTGTACAGATTGATGTGCGGACCGCTGACAAACGGCAGGCCGCGCTCACTGCAAAATTGCACGGCGGCCATGTCATTGGCTTCAACGAGGAATTCTCCGTTGTGACAGGCACGCTCGACGCTGCTCAATTCGGATTGCGCTTCAATCAACGTCAAGGTCGACATCACAACCTGCTTACCGGCAGCGCTCAGTTGCCCGGCGAGCTCCAGCCATTCGCCCCAGCGCAGGCTGCGACGTTTGCTGCACACCACCTCACCCAAATAGACCGTAGTCAACGGCAGGTCGGCAACCGCCGCGTAAAACGACTGCAGCTGCGGTTTGTCCCAGTAATACAGCACCGGGCCGAGGCTGATTTGCAGGGCAGGGATATGACTCATGAAATCCTCATTGCCAGGTACGGTGATAGGCGCCAAAGGTGGTTTGCGTACCTTCCGACAACTCCGCCAGACTTTGCTGCCAGTGCTGCTCAGGGATGAAGTCATCAGGTGCTTTTTTTGCCGCATCGATTGCCGCGCGCCAGATCCGGGCCACTTGCGCGACATAGGCAGGGCTGCGCTGACGGCCCTCGATTTTGATTGCCGAAATACCCATCTTGTTCAGCACAGGTAACAGCTCCAGAGTATTCAGACTAACTGGCTCTTCCAGCGCGTGATAGCGCTTGCCGTTGACCACGAAACGGCCTTTGCACAAAGTCGGGTAACCGGCCCGTTCGCCCGGTGCAAAGCGATCAATCAAGCGCTCATTGAGTCGCGATTCCAGCACGCCGTTGCCGTGTTCCTGCCAGCGAACGAAGCGAGCTGGTGAGCAGGCCCCGCAGGTGTTTGGTGCCTCACCAGTCACATAAGATGAAAGTTGGCAACGGCCTTCGGCCATGATGCAAAGGGAACCAAAACCGAACACCTCGATGGCACAGGGCGCTTGCTCGGAAACGGCACGAACCTGCGCCAGCGATAGCACGCGCGGCAAGACGGCTCGATTGATGCCAAAGTGCCGGTGATAGAACTGCAGACTGACGTGACTGGTTGCCGATGCCTGCACGGACAGATGCAGCGGCAACGAGGGGTGGCGAGCAGCGGCATATTCCAGCACAGCGATATCGGCGGCGATCAGCGCATCGACACCGAGTGCAGCGGCCTGATCGACCGCGCGCTGCCAGCGTGACCAGCCGCCGGCCTGGGCGTAGGTGTTGATGGCAATGAACAGGCGCCGCTGATGGCGCTGCACCAGCGCCACGGCTTGCTGCAATTCGGCTTCGGTGAAATTCAGGCCGGCGAAATGACGGGCATTGGTGTCATCACGAAAACCAACGTAAATCGCATCGGCACCATGCTCAACCGCCACCTTTAGTGACGGCAAGTTTCCGGCAGGACAAACCAATTCCATCGTCTGAATTCTCGCGCTGAATGGACTGGACTATTGGGCGTGTTGCGGGGACCCCAACATGGCCCATTGCTTGATTGCGTCGGCATCGCCGTTACGGGAACGGATAAACAGATTCAGCAGGCGTATTTCCGGACTCTGGAACTCGCTGCCTGATCGGCATGGCACTTCAAGCAACGTGATACCGTGATAACGGTTAACCGCCTGCTGAAAATGGCGCCGAAACTCGCCGACGGTCGCACAGGAATAGGCGGTGCCACCGTAGGCACGCACCAGCATCTGGACATCAAACTCGGCGTCGGAGCAGTGGTAAATCGGACCATCACCAGATTTTCCGAGTTCAAAGATATTGTTGCGCATGTAGACGATGATCAGCGGTAGCTGCTGTTTCTGGAAATGGATCAGTTCATTGAGTTGAAAATGAAAGCCGCCATCTCCGGTCAGCAATACCACCCGATCGGAGGCCTGCATGGCTTGCACCCGTTCGCTGGCAACCCGAGCGTAGGGCAGGCTGGTGCCCATCGCGGCATACCAGGGATTGGTCAGCCAGCTGCGGCCCAACTGGCTGGCGCGGGTTTGCAAACCACAACTGGCAAAGAACGAGTTACCCACCTCGGGCACATAGATATAGGCCCGCTCGTCCGATGCCTGCAGCGAATTCAATACCGCAGCCAGATTGTTGAACTCAAGTGGCGCCTGCTCGGCGAGCTCAACCGGTGCCGTGCTTTGACTGGACGCTGTCGACTGCAGTGCTGGCGCATTATAGGTCGCTGGCAGCAAGTACAGCACTTGTTCAATCAGCGTCAGCAAGTCCTGCTCGCGCGCCAGCGTGCTCTTGACCACGGTGCGGTTTTCGATCTGCTCAATGCGGTGCGTGCCGGTCTGAAAGGCGTGACCGGTATCCTGAGTGAAAATACTGGTGCCGATATCGAGCACGTAATCGACAGCAGACTCGATGTAACGCCGGCGCTCGGCCGCAGTGAAGATGCCGTTGTAACCACCTAGGCAGAGCGGGTCATAGTCATCGAACAAGCCCTTGGCGAACCAGCTGGTGGCATAGGGGATGTGGTGACGCTGGCAAAGCGTTTGAATCTGCTGGCGCAAGGCGGAGTTGAGTTTGACTTGCTCGCCAACATAAATCAGTGGAGCCTGCGCCTGCTGCAGTTTCTCGGCGATGGTCGTGGCAATGACTGGGGCACCGGAGAAGAGCATCGGACTGTTCAGCTGCTCATTGCAATTGGCCGGTAGTGCCAGCGCCTGAGTTTTGGTGAATACCAAATCGCGCGGCACTTCGATGAATACCGGTTCGCGCTTTAACCAGGCATGTCGCACCAGTTCATAAAAGTGATACGCCGCGACATTGGGCTGACCGGGGTGGCGGGCACCTTGCAACCGTTCGGCCCGGATACCGAGCCCGGCAAACGCACGCAGGGCGGCATCATAGTCCGCGCACCAGGCACCACTCGGATGCACCGTATGGTGAATGGCATTGCGGTGCACTTCCGCTTCGCCAGGCGCGCCCGACAGGAAAATGACCGGAAGGCTCTCGGTCTTGGCCAGTGCCGCCGCTGACATGCACGGCAAACTGCCAACCGTGTACGTTGTCAGGCAGACACCGATGCCAGTAATTTCCGCACCGGCACAGGCGCAAAACGCTGCATGCATTTCATTGCTGGAGGGCAACACATCCAGCTTGCTGTCAAAGGCGGCAATCAGGTTGGCAGCAAAATCGCCACCGACACCGTAAACACAATCCGCGCCAAAATGACGCAGGATGGCCACCATGGCCTCACCCAGTGCAGGCAGTTGTTGCTGATAGGCTTCGCCGAAATTGTCTTCATAGCGACAGGCGGGCATGACGTTGCTTCCGACAGGCAATCGAATGACCGCATTGTCCGATGCCATCCGATTGCGGATCTTGACTCGGGTCAACTCGGTGCCGTGCTGTGCGATGCGGTATCGTGCTGCGAAGTTCCTTGCTGCGAAGTACCATGCTGTGAAGTGCCGTGCCATGAGACGACACCGGCGGCCGGCTTATTCACGCAGTTCAAAGTGTGCAAACTGCGGCGCAATCTGCTGCAGGACAAACTGTCGATCACTGTCAGTCCAGACGTTGCTCGGCAATCGCCGGGAATACCCCTGATCGGTATGGCAGAGTTGCACGGCCCAATGTTGGACACCACGGTAGCGCAGCTGCTCGGCAAGATTGAGCAAACGCTGCGCCGACAATAAATGCCAATGTACCGTGGTGCGCACTTCATAACGGATGCCGAGCGACAGCACATGCTGCAGACTTTGCCAGGCACGGGCACCGGAGCCGGGCGTCACAGTCAGCAAATCGTAGTGTTCCGGAACGGTCTTCAGATCCAGACCGACCCAGTCACAGAGCGGCAACAACTGGCGCAGCCGATCAGGATAGGCACCGCCGGTATGCAAACCGATTTTGAAGCCGAGCACTTTCAGTTCGGCCGCCACTTGCAGGCAGGCCGCCTGCGCAGTCGGTTCGCCGCCGCTCAGGACCACCGCATCGAGCAAACCACGCCGCTGCTCCAGATGCCGACGGATGTCCGGCCATTGATAGGGCGTGGCGGCGCCGGCATCGAGCAGATGCTCATTCTGGCAATACGCGCAGCGCCATGGGCAGCCCTGACAAAAAATCACCGCGGCCAGCTCACCCGGGTAATCAATGGTCGTCAGCGGCGTATAGCCACCGATGCGAAGCTGGTCAGCGGATTTGTGCACGGCCGTCGGCGCAGTGGCAGTTTCGACAATGACAGCTGACGCAGAAGAAGCCCCCTCGCTAGACGAGGGGGCCCAGCCATCAGCTGTAATGGCCACAGTGCTTTTCAACGAAATGTTTACGTTCACGGTGCTCACTTTTCTTGCCGACATTGAACTCGGCAACCGGGCGGTGATAGCCCATCACCCGGGTCCAGACTTCACAGCGGGTGCGTTCTTCCGAATTCAGATCCGTGCGGCTGGCTTCTGCAGTTGTCATATTGTCTCCTTGCGATTACGGTCAACGTCTTTGCGATACCACGGCAGCGATCTGGCCTTGCCATCAATTGCAGCAGGCCGATTCGTTGCGCTTTTTCTGCAGCAATGCTTCATCGCATTTCGGGCAGAATTCATGCTCGCCAGCCAGATAGCCGTGTTTCGGGCAAATGGAGAAGGTTGGCGTAATGGTGATATAGGGCAGCCGGAAGTTTTCCAGCGAGCGCTTGACCAGTTTTTTGCAGGCCTCGGCCGAGGAAATCTTCTCACTCATGTACAAATGCAACACGGTGCCACCGGTGTATTTGCATTGCAGCGCATCCTGCCGGATCAAGGCTTCGAAGGCATCATCAGTGAAGCCGACCGGCAACTGCGAGGAATTGGTGTAGTAGGGCGACTGCCGGGAACCGGCCTGGAGGATTTCCGGAAAACGCTTCTGATCTTCCTTGGCGAAGCGGTAGGTGGTGCCTTCGGCGGGCGTAGCTTCGAGGTTGTACAGGTTGCCGGTCTGTTCCTGAAAATCGGTCATCTTGGCGCGGACATGGTCCAGCAAGCGGATGGCCAGCTGATGCCCGTCATCGTGGGTGATGTCATAGGCATCGCCAGTGAAATTGCGGATCATTTCGTTGATGCCGTTGACGCCAATGGTCGAGAAGTGATTGCGCAGTGTGCCGAGGTAGCGCTTGGTGTAGGGATACAATCCCATGTCGATGAATTGCTGAATCACCTTGCGCTTGATTTCAAGCGACTCCCGCGCCAGTTCCATCAGCTCATCCAGCCGGGCCAGCAATGCCGCTTCATCACCCTTGTAGAGGTAGCCCAGGCGGGCGCAGTTGATAGTGACCACGCCGACCGAACCGGTTTGTTCCGCGGAGCCGAACAGGCCGTTGCCGCGCTTCAACAGCTCGCGCAGATCCAGTTGCAGGCGGCAACACATCGAGCGGATCTGGTTCGGTTTCATGTCGGAATTGATGAAGTTCTGGAAGTAGGGCAGGCCGTACTTGGCAGTCATTTCAAACAGCAACGTGGCGTTTTCAGAGTCCCAGTCAAAATCTTCGGTGATGTTGTAGGTCGGGATCGGGAAGGTGAAGACCCGTCCCTTGGCATCGCCCTTGGTCATGATCTCGATATAGGCCCGGTTGATCAGATCCATTTCCGGTTTCAGATCGCCGTAGCTGAACGGCATTTCTTCACCGCCGATCACCGGAATCTGATCGCGCAGGTCTTCCGGGCAAACCCAGTCAAAGGTCAGGTTGGTGAACGGCGTCTGTGTACCCCAGCGCGATGGCACGTTCAGGTTGTAGATCAACTCCTGAATACATTGTTTGATCGCCTCGTAGCTCATGTTGTCCTTGCGGACGAAGGCGGCCATGTAGGTATCGAATGATGAGAACGCCTGGGCGCCGGCCCATTCGTTTTGCAGCGTGCCGAGAAAATTGACGATCTGGCCGACCGCACTCGACATGTGTTTCGGTGGCGCGGCTTCGACTTTGCCGGGCACACCATTGAGACCTTCCTGCAGCAGCGTTCGCAATGACCAGCCGGCGCAATAGCCGGACAGCATGTCGAGATCATGCACATGCAGATCCGCTTCCCGGTGGGCGATACCGATCTCAGGCGGATAAACATGGTTGAGCCAGTAATTGGCAATGACCTTGCCGGCGGTGTTCAGGATCAAACCACCGAGCGAATAGCCCTGATTGGCGTTGGCATTGACCCGCCAGTCATTGCGGGTCAGGTATTCATTGATCGATTTCTCGACCTCGATCACGGTGCGTCGGTCGGCGCGCAGACGCGCGCGTTGTTCGCGATAGACGATGTAGGCGCGGGCAGTGGCGACAAAGTCATTGCCGATTAACACCTGCTCGACGATGTCCTGCACTTGCTCTACGGTCGGGATATCACCACTGCCGTAGCGGTGGTTGATGACTTTCAGCACAGCCTCAGTCAGCGTGTTTGCCCGGCTCTCATCAAATTCGCCGGTCACGCGTCCGGCCTTGGTCAATGCCTGCTGAATCCGCTCCGCGGCGAAGCCGACCAGCTCACCAGAGCGCTTGCGGATGACACGGGGCAGTGCGGTCGGACGGTTTACGGTTTGCTCCATTGCAGAGGCTCCCTGTTGTGTGTCGAAATCAATTTCGACACTAGATGTTGTGGAGGGAGCTTACGACCAGGTTCGCCCTAGCGAGCTTGACCGCGATCAACAATCGATGGGGTTGGCAGGAATGGGGAACAACGCGTCAAAACAGAAAGGAGCGGGACGAAGACAGGGCACAGCGAGGTCGGTAAACGTGCGAGCGAAACGGCAACCGCTCAGAAATCAGGGCAGAACATAAATCGGGCCAACACATAAACCACAACAACTGTCGTGATCAGAAAGTGGCAGCAGCAGTTTGATCAGAACGGCTATCGGTTAGTCGGTACAGACGTGTTGGCCTGACAAAAATCAAACAGCGTCTGGTTAACCCCACAGCAAGCACTCAGGCGGCCAAAAACATCAGGCCAGCACGCTTCCGAATCGACAAGGCATCCTGCCAAATCCGGTTCAACTCCATTTCTGACAGACCGGACATGACCATCGGATACAGGTGTTCCTGCTCATACATTTCCAGCCGCTGCAGATCCTGCCAAAGCTGGGTGGCTTCGAAATTGAAACGGGTCCAATCGCGATTGACCAGGGAACCGGCCAGCAAGCCGAGCGCATGCCGGAGCTGACGGTGTTCGGAACGCATCCGGACGATCGGCAGCTGCTTTTGTTGGCGCTCCAGCACGGGAAACAGGACTTCATCCTCGATGCTGAGATGGGCATCAAGATGGCGCTGCAATCGGCGCAGCACCGAACAGCAACCGGCATCCAGCTGCGGTTTGCCACAATCTGACAACCACTTCGACAACTGCAACACGGCGTGATGATCCCGATGTAACCAACTCAGCAAATCTTTCATGTCGGTGAGCTCCCCGAGACCGTTCATCGCTGGATAGTCCATTTCTGGCCTGCTCAATGCAGCACAACGGGAATCAGTGTGAACTCAGCCAGATGACTCCAGCTTGCGCAATATCAACGCTTTGGTCTGTAGAGAGTTCTGGATTCATCGAGACGGTCAAGCGAGCCGTCGCAGCCGCAATGACTGAGTCGGCTGTACCAGCTGAGCCGACCCGGCTTTTGTCGATCAGGCATTACCGGCTCTGTTTTTTGGCGAACCGCCAATGCCGTCCCGCCACAGTCGATCAGTCAGGTCGGCCATCGGCACGCGGCTGACACAGCCACGGCAGATAGATTGCGAAATAGATCGCGAATGCGGCAATGGCAAGCAAACCTGACAGGCTGGCCCAGAGCCGGTAGTGCGATGGCAACAGCAGCGGCAACAACACCCGGAGCACGGCGGCCAGCACGATCAAAACATAGGCTGTCGTTTCCGCGCGGCCTACTTGCAAGGCGCGACCGGTGTGACCGCGAGCGGTGCGCGTCATCATGCCGAGGCAGAGGCCGGTGATGAGGCCCAGCGTCAGTGCATGAGTGGCGAGCAGGGCGTTCATCGGTTGCCAGCTTGCTGACGCACGCAGCAGAAATGAGATTGGCAACCAGAGGTAACTGCCATGCAAGATCCAGAGAATCGGTTTACCTAGAGTCCAGTGCGGCGCCCAGAGCCACCAACGCCACAGGTGAATCGCTGCGGCCACAATGCAAACCAGAGGAGTGACCGGGCTGGATGAGAACAACGCGACCACCAGACCAACGGCGATCACGCTGACAACAGCGGCCTGCTCCAGATGCGGCAATTTTTTCACCGGCGCACCGGCAACGGCATTGCTGGTGAACATCGGGATCACCCGACCGGTAATCACGGTAATAATCACGGCAATGATGGTCAAGGCCAGTTGCACCACCTGATCCGTGCGCAGCACCGGTGCGCTGCTCAGCGCGGCGTAGTGATGCAAAGCCGACAAGCTGCCGAGCAACAGCAGCAAACCGATGAAGAAGACATTGCGACGATTGCCGGAACGCAGCAACGGAATGGCAATGCCGACTGCTGCCAGAACAAAAAAGGCGATATCGAAAATCATGCCAAGCTTGCTGAGCGAGGTCAGCAGCAGCACCCGCGCCAGCAGCCAGACACCAGCGATGACCAGCAGCGGCAAGCCGCGCGGTGTCGGTTGTCCGGTCCAGTTCTTGACGGCAGTAAATAAAAAGCCGGTGATGACCGCAGGAGTGAAACCGAACACCATTTCATGGGCATGCCAGTTGACGCCTTGCAGGTGACTGGCCATGACTGCGCCGTGACCAAACATCACCAGCCAGACCGGCAACGCGACAATCATCCAGGCTGCAGCAAGCAGATAAAATGGGCGAAAGCCGAGCGCGAGCCAAGCCGGATAACGCGGCGCGCTGGCATCGTGGATGCTGGCGAGCGGAATGAACACGGATCGGGCGGTATCGGAACGAGACGCACCAGAAGGTGGCCCTTCAGAAGGCGGCATAGGGGAGCGATTCACCCCGGAAGGATTCGAACCCGAATGGCTCATGGCAATCTCCACACTAGCAAGAACAGTGCGTGGCAAGCCGAAAATTTGGCGTGCCACGCACTGTCTGGTTCAATCAACGGCTTCAGCTTTCGTTGCCAAGCGCAGCGCCTGCTGACGCCACCGCTGCCGCGCGACGAGCCCGCGCCTTCCAGGCCAGCGAGGCAACAAATGCGATCAAGGTAAATGCGCCAAGCGAGAACACGATATCACCGGGCACTCGCAACCAGACCAGCGTTTCCATGACCGAGGAATGAATCACATCCGGCGAACGGGCATACCAGTAGCCGACGTCGATGCTGGCGACAGCCTGATAGATGCCGGCAGGAACCAGGGTCATGAAAACCATGCCAACCAAGCCGAGATTGAGCAGCCAGAAGCAGGCTTTCAACGCTTTCTCATTCCACTCGATGCTGCCAGCCAAACCGCGCAGACAGAACAGCATCAGGCCGATACCGAGCATGCCGTAGACACCAAACAGCGCAGCGTGACCGTGTGCGGCCGTCGAATTCAGGCCCTGAATGTAGTACAGCGAAATCGGCGGGTTGATGAAGAAGCCGAGCAAACCGGCACCGACCAGATTCCAGAACGCGACCGCAACAAAGAACAGAATCGGCCAGCGATACTTGGCAACCCATGGTGCGGCTTGGGTGTGACGATAGGTTTCATAGGCTTCAAATCCCACCAGCGCCAATGGCACGACTTCCAGTGCACTGAACATGGCGCCAACCGCGATGATGGACGTCGGCGCACCGGTGAAGTACAGGTGATGCAAGGTGCCGAGAATGCCGCCGAACAGGAACACGGTGGTGGCAAACAGCACTGCGCTGCTGGCCGTCTTTGCCCGCACCAAACCGAGCCGGACAAAGATCAGCGAGATTACAGCCGTGGCGAACACTTCAAAGAAGCCTTCAACCCACAGATGGACAACCCACCAGCGGAAGTATTCAATCATCGCGAGATGGGTATGCTTGCCCCAGGTCAGGCCGGCGCCGTAGAACAAACCAATCGCAACAGTCGACAGGAAAACGAGGCCGATCAACGGACGTTGTTCCGACTTTTCCTTCAACGCCGGCCACAGCGCGCGACCGACCAGGAACAGCCAGAACATCAAACCGATGAACAACAGGATCTGCCAGAACCGGCCCAGATCGACGTATTCATAGCCTTGATGACCGAACCAGAAGTTCATGTCCGGATGCAGTTTTTGCATCACGCCAAACCATTCACCGACAAACGAGCCGACCACGACAATCAGCAAGGCGCCGAACAACGCATTGACGCCCCATTTCTGATATTTCGGCTCATGTCCCGACAGCGCTGGCGCAATGTACAAGCCAGTGGCGAGCCACGCGGTGGCAATCCAGAAAATGCCGAGCTGGGTATGCCAAGTGCGCACCAGCGAGTAGGGCAGGATGTCGGCGAGTTGGAAGCCATAGAACGAATGGCCTTCAACGGCGTAGTGCGCGGTGATGCCACCGAGTGTGATCTGTCCGACAAACAGCGCGGCAACGGTCAGAAAATATTTGCCGGTGGCACGCATCGAGGCAGTCGGCTTCAAACCCCCGAGCGGATCACTGCTTGGCACCGTCAAAGACTCTTCATGCTTGGACTTGCCGTGATGCCAAACCAGCAGACCGACACCGGCAATCAACAGGATCACGCTGCCAATCGACCAGAGCACTGTACCTGAGCTCGGCTTGTTGTCGATCAAAGGTTCGTGTGGCCAGTTGCTGGTATAACTGATGTCGTCATTCGGTCGGTTGGTGCCGGCCGACCAGGCGGTCCAGAAGAAGAACGCCGTCATCGCCTGCCGGTAATCGGCATTCGGCACGGCGTTGTTGCGGATGGCGTATTGCTCGCGCAGTTTTTCCAGCGCCGGAGCATCGCCGAACAGATCGACGTAGTGCGCTGCGACCAACTTGATCGCCTGCGCGCGCTCCGCTGACACCGTGATGGTGCCGTTGGTCGCATCGTAAGTGTTCGTGCGCATGGCCTCGACCAGCCGGGCTTTCAACGCGCCTTGGGCACCCACGCCGAGCGCGCCGAAGTCGCTGCCGTATTCGGCCTTGGCCCAGATGTCGAGCAAGGTGCTGGCTTCACGGTGCAGCCAGTCGGCCGACCAGTCCGGTGCGACATAGCCGCCGTGGCCCCAGATGGAGCCGAGCTGCTGGCCACCGACGGTCTGCCAGACCTGACGACCGAGGTCGAGATCGGCACGGGTGTAGAGGGTTTCGCCGGCACTAGTGACAACACGTTCCGGCATTGGCGGCGCTTCGCGGTAAATCTCGCCACCGAGGTAGATCAGCACGCCGAAGCTGACCAGGAACATCAGGGCGAAGTACAGCCCAAGTCGTTTAATGTTTTGCATACGGGAGCTCCCGAGCAGGTTTGATGGACCTTTTGAACAGGGCCTTTGGCATTTGCGCCTTTGGCAACAGAGCCTTGGCTTCCGGCCCGAGAATGAGGGCATTGGAAGTTAAGATTCAGACTAAATGAATCTTTTAAAAGATGCAATACAGATGTATCTTTAAATGCACAAGCCTTGAGGCAGGTCAAACGGCAGAGCAGGTTGACCCAGAGGAGCGGTTGCAATGCGCATTACCCAGTACACCGATTACGCCTTGCGGGTCCTGATTTACCTGGGCTTGCAGCCGGACCGGCTGGCAACCATCGGCGAGATTGCCGAGCGCTACGCCATTTCGCGCAGCCACTTGATGAAAGTGGTCAACCAGCTGGTTCAGGAAGGCTTTGTCGAGGGCGTCCGCGGCAAAGGCGGCGGCATCCGGCTGGCGCTGCCGGCCGGCGAGATCCGGGTTGGCGACGTGGTCCGGAAAATCGAACCCGACCTGATCCTGGTGGAATGTTTCGGGCCCGGTAACCATTGCGTGATCACCCCGGCGTGCGACCTGAAACGGGCGCTGTATGAGGCGCTGCAGGCCTTTCTGAAAGTGTTGGATAGCTACACGTTGGCCGATTTTCTCGGCAAACAGCGGGGTCCTTTGCTCAGTTTGCTGCAGTTGGAAGACGGCCCGGCCGCTTCTTGATTGCGCCCGGGGCAAGGCGTGGACCGATCTTGGTCAAGGTTTGCTGCGGCAGCGTTCGAGGGAAAATCGCGGCAGAACCACGGCAATGCCCCCTTGCTGCTCCGCACAATAGATTCACAATAAATGCATGTTATTGACAATGATCAATTCGGCCACGACGGCCGGGGCAGACACTGGCGGCGATGGTTCAATTTACCTCGCTCAAGGAGTCTGACATGCGTCGCACCCTGCCTCATGCCCTGTTGGCCCTACCGATGCTCTGGAGCGCATTTGCTGCCGCTGAGCTGCCGGTAGAAAACGCCGTGCTGACCGAAGCACCGCAAGTGCCGGCACCGATCACCCGCACCAACAATGCCAAAGTCGTGGTCAAGCTGGAGACCAAGGAAGTGGTCAAGCGCATGGCCGATGGTGTCGATTACACCTTCTGGACCTTTGGCGGCAACGTGCCCGGCAGTTTCATCCGTATCAAGGAAGGCGACGAAGTCGAATTCCATCTGTCGAATCACCCGTCCAGCAAAATGCCGCACAACATCGACTTGCATGCGGTCACCGGTCCCGGTGGCGGCGCGGCATCCTCGTTCACCGCACCGGGACACAGCTCGCAATTCAGTTTCAAGGCACTCAATCCCGGCCTCTATGTCTATCACTGCGCAACCGCACCGGTGGGCATGCACATCGCCAATGGCATGTACGGTCTGATTCTGGTGGAACCGCGCGCCGGTCTGCCGAAAGTGGACAAAGAGTTTTACGTGATGCAGGGCGACTTCTACACCAAGGGCGCTTACGGTGAAGCCGGTCTGCAACCGTTCGACATGGAAAAAGCGATCAAGGAACAACCGGATTATGTCGTCTTCAACGGCTCGGTGGGTGCGCTGACCGGCGACAAGGCAATCACTGCCAATGTCGGTGAAACGGTTCGCCTTTTTGTCGGTAACGGCGGCCCGAACCTGATCTCCAGTTTTCACGTGATCGGCGAAATTTTCGATCGCGTCTTTATCGAAGGCGGCACCGCGACCAACAGCAACGTCGAAACCGAATTGCTGGCCGC
The DNA here is from genome assembly GCF_013179735.1 of Permianibacter fluminis. Taxonomy (NCBI): domain Bacteria; kingdom Pseudomonadati; phylum Pseudomonadota; class Gammaproteobacteria; order Pseudomonadales; family Pseudomonadaceae; genus Permianibacter; species Permianibacter fluminis. The sequence continues at coordinate 2,955,883 of NZ_JABMEG010000001.1, forward strand.
TGGCAGCGCGGCGATTGTCGACTTCAAACTGGAAGTGCCGGGCACCTTTATCATGGTCGACCACTCAATCTTCCGCGCGTTCAACAAAGGCGCGCTCGGCATGCTGAAAGTCAGCGGCCCGGAAGACAAGGAAATTTACTCCGGCAAACAATCCGATACGGTCTATCTGCCGGAAGGTGGCGCGGTGCAGACCCTGTCCGAGCCGGTCAAGAAAGTCACTGCGAAAAACCTGAACGAGCAAATCGCCATGGGTCAGCGCGTGTTTGATCAAAACTGTGCCGCCTGTCACCAACCGAACGGCGAGGGCATTCCGGCCGCGTTCCCGCCACTGGCCAAGTCTGACTTTCTGCTGAAAGACAAGCTGCGTGCGGTGGGTATCGTCCTGAATGGTCGTCAAGGTGCGATTGAAGTGAACGGCAAGACTTTCGTCGGTGCGATGCCCGCCATCAAACTGGATGACGAGTCGACTGCCAACGTCGTCAACTACATCCTGAACAGCTGGGGTAACAAAGGCGGCAGCGTGACCGTGGAAGATGTGGCCAAAGTGCGCGCCACCAGTAAACCCGCTGCGGAAGCTCACTAAAACCACAGGCGACCGGTGGCAACGGCCACCGGTCGCGTTCTCATGAAGCGAATCTTACTGATACCAGTTTTATTGACACCTGTTTTGCTGAAACCTCGCTGCCGAGACCACATCATGACCCATACCGATCTGCGCAGGATCATCGCGCTGCTGGCGGCGCTCTGTACTGGAGCGTTGCTGGCGGCCGAGCGGGTCAGCATTCCGGCCGGCGAATACCGGCCGCTGTTTGCCAGCGCCACCGCTGCAAAACAGCAAGTCGCCGGTTTTCAGCTGGACCGTTTGCCGGTCAGTAATCAACAGTTTGCGACGTTTGTCAGCAAAGCGGTGCGCTGGCAGCCAGAGCGGATCAATCCGCTGTTTGCTGATGAACACTATCTGCAACACTGGCAAAAAAATGCCACCACCGTGGCAGCGCCGCGGCCGGAAGAATTGCAGGCGCCGGTCACCAATGTGTCCTGGTTTGCTGCCAAAGCCTATTGCCAAGCGCAAGGTGGTCGTTTGCCAACCACAGCTGAGTGGGAATATGTGGCCAGCGCTGGCAGTGTTGATCCGCAAGCAGATGAAAAATTGATTCTTGGCTGGTATTCCGCGACAACGCCGGCATTCATGCCGGCCGCTGGCCAACGCGCTGCGAATGCTTTTGGCGTACATGATCTGCATGGCCTGATTTGGGAATGGACCCAGGATTTCAGCGCCTCGATGACCACCGGCGAATCGCGCGGCGATAGCGCACTCGACAATCAATTCTTCTGTGGTTCGGCTGCCGCTGGGAGCGCGGATCCGAGTCAATACGCAGCTTTCATGCGGTACGCGCTGCGCTCGTCCTTGCAGGGGCGCTATACGGTCGCCAACCTTGGCTTTCGCTGCGCTTACAGTCCGTCCTCACTTAACGCCATCGAGACCACACCATGAAACTTCGCACACTCGCCCTGGCCAGTTTGCTGGTTTGCGGCATTGCTTCCGGCGCCACTGCAGCCACAACATCGGCCGCCGCATCGAGCGGTGCGCTACCGACCGACTCGCTTTATCACAGTGAAACGCACTGGCAGGACATGAATAATCAGTCGGTGCTGCTGCCGACGCTACAAGGCAAGGTCCAGCTGGTCGCGTTTGTCTATACCCATTGCGTCAGCATGTGTCCGGTCATTGTCGCGGATCTGCAGCGCGTGGAAGCCATGCTGACGGATACCGAGCGTCAGCAAGTTCACTTCACGCTGATTTCACTGGATCCGGAACGCGACCTGCCCGAGACCATGCTGGCTTTCATGCAAACCCACAAGCTCGATACCGAACATTGGCAGTTCATGCGCGGCAACGATGACGACACCCGCGAGTTGGCTATGCTGTTCAATATCCGTTATCGGCAGGAAGGCGAGGAGATTGTTCACTCGAACACCATCAGCGTGTTGGACGGATCCGGCCGATTGATTCATCAGCGGCTCGGCGCTGGCGGTCTGGATGCGGTGATGACCGCCATCCGCCAACAGCTGCGGCACTGAACCGGAAAACATTCACCGCAAAATTGCCATCGCCATCGTTTGGCTTTGCAGCGGCAAAGTGTGCCGCGGCGGTCATGGAGAAACAAAAAGACCGGCGCGAAGCCGGTCTCTTGTTCATGCCACGCAGTGGGGCGGCGTTTAGTCAGAATGCACGGTACAGTTGATGCCCGCCATCTCGCTCATGGTCTTCATGTCGAGAATACTGACTTCCTTGCCTTGGGCCTGGATCAATTCAGCTTTTTGATAACGGGTAAACAAACGACTGACCGTTTCAATGGTCAGGCCAAGATAATTACCGATGTCACCGCGGGTCATTGGCAGCAGAAAGCGCTGTGCCGAACGGCCGCGACGGGCGTAACGGGTGGACAGGTTAATCAGAAAGGCAGCCAGCCGCTCTTCGGCATTTTTTTTGTTCAGCAGCAGCAAGAGTTCCTGATCTTCAAGAATTTCCCGACTCATCACTTTCAGCAGCTGCTGACGCAGCCCGGGGATGCTGCCGGACAATTCTTCCAGTTGCTCAAACGGCAGCTCGCACACCATGGTGGTTTCCAGCGCCATGGCAAAACTCGGGTGCGATTGCTTGTAGACCGCATCAAGGCCAATCACTTCACCGGCCAGATGAAAGCCGGTGATTTGCTCTTCGCCATCCGGCGAGACGGTATAGGTCTTCAAGCTGCCACTGCGAATGGCATACAACGACTGAAAGGAATCGCCAGCGCGAAACATATGCTCGCCGCGCTGCAAGGGACGGTTGCGCTTGATGATGCTGTCGAGGTGTTCGACTTCGGCTTCGGCCAAGCTGACCGGCAGGCAAAGCTGACTGATGCTGCATTGCTGGCAAGAAATTTTTGGCATAGGACTTGCCACTTCATTGATGCGCATGCGTCATGCTCCTGAAAGGGACTGGTGACAAGCATAGGGCAGTGCCGGTACCAGTTCAATGAAAGCTTGTAGGGAAAGCTCGACTGTTGGCCATCCAACAGTCGTTTTCATAGCTGGTCCGTCTTAAATCAGGCGGGAGAAGCGCCCTTCTGCCATATCGGACAGGTAGCGGTCAAAGGTCGTGCAGATATTGCGAATCAGCAAGCGGCCGAGCGGGGTCACCTCCATGCCTTCGTCATGCACCAGTAACAATCCGTCATCAACAAACTCTTGCAGCCGCTCCAACTCACGCTTGAAGTAGTCGCGGAAGACAATACCAAAGCCGCTTTCAATCTTGGCGAACTCCAGATGGAAGTGACAGATCAGCTGCATGATCACCGCGCGGCGGATGCGATCATCCTCATCCAGTTTGACCCCGCGCCACAGCGGCAGTTTGTGTTGATCGAGCATGGCGTAATAGCTGTCCAGATCCTTGACGTTCTGGAAATAGCTGTCGCTGATCTGACTAATGGCAGAGACGCCCAGGCTCAGCAGCTCACAGTCACCGTGGGTGGAGTAGCCCTGGAAATTGCGTTGCAGTTTGCCTTCGCGCTGGGCAATGGCCAGTTCGTCGTCCGGCTTGGCGAAATGATCCATGCCGATATGGGCGTAACCTGACCGGGTCAGAAAACCGACCGTGTATTCCATGATGCGCAGCTTTTCTTCCGGACTTGGCAGGGCATAGGTGGGAATCGCCTGCTGCGGTTTGAAATGGGTGGGCAAATGAGCGTAATTGAAAATCGACAACCGATCCGGATTCAGTTCCAGCACCCGTTCCAGCGTATGGCGGAAACTTTCTTCGGTCTGGAACGGCAAGCCGTAAATCAGATCGATGTTCAGCGAGCGGAAGCCATTGGCCCGCGATTGCAGCACTGCTTGCTCGGTTTGCTCAAATGACTGGATGCGATTGACTGCCCGTTGCACCCGCTCATCAAAGTCCTGTACACCGAGGCTGATGCGGTTGAAGCCGAGACTGGCCAAGAACGCCAGGGTATCGGATTGAATCGAGCGCGGATCGATCTCGATGGCATATTCGCCTTCGTCACGTGGGGCAAAATCAAAATGCTGATGCAGCGTTTTGACCACAGCCGCCATTTCCGGATGACTCAGGAAAGTCGGCGTACCACCACCCCAATGCATCTGCTTGACCTTTGGCTTGCGACCCAGCGTCTTCGCATGCAAGGCAATTTCCCGTTTCAGGTATTCGATATAGGTGCCGCTCTTGCTGCGATCCTTGGTGACAATCTTGTTGCAGGCGCAGTAATAGCAGAGAGTGGCACAGAACGGCATGTGCAAATACAACGACAGCGGTGTTTCCGGCTTCAACCGGGCCAACGCATCCTGATAATCCGCGACGGTGAAGTCGTCACGGAATTGCAGCGCGGTCGGGTACGAGGTATAGCGCGGACCGCTGAGGTTGTAACGCGAGATCAGGTCGCGATTGATTGCGGTCGGTACCTGCTGGATAGGGAAATTGAGTATCAGTGACATGAGCCTGGCTCCGGTGGCCATCGCTGCGGCAGGCACTGGCGCGGAAACTATCCGCGCAGCACCCTGTTTGCAGCAAAATTTCAGGATGAAAACCCGTCTTTGATGGCGACAGTGTACGGAGCAGGGGCAGTAGGAGGATTGACCTTGATCAAGACCTGTTCGGGTGTTGGTGCTGATGCGCTTGATGTGGATCACTGCTGTCCGTACCGGTTTGTTCAACCGGTACGTTTTGCTGGTGATGGTGCTGATGCGGCTGACCATCCGCCTGCAGCATTTGCAGGCTCATGATGCAGACCCAGACTCCGAGCCCCATCATCAGCAAGCCGGCACTGAGCCGCAATGCCGCCGGCAGCGGCTTGCTGCGCGGTGTCGCCGCCAATCCGGCCATGGTCAGCGCCGGCAGCGTGCCGAGCCCGAACGCGGTCATGAACAGGGCCGCCTCATTGGCATCGGCGCGGGTCGCGGCAGTGGCCAGTGCGCTATACACCAGCCCGCAGGGCAACAGGCCCCAGATAGCGCCAGCGAACAGTGCCTGACCGGGATGCCGAATGGCGCGCACGGCTTGCAGCATGGGCTGCAAGCGCGGCCACAGTTTGCTACCGAGTCGCTCCAGTTTGGTTAAACCAAACCAGAACCGAGCGACATACAATCCCATCAGGATCAGCAACAAGCCGGACAGCAGCCGCAGCGCGGCGGCCAGCAGTTGCCACCCGGTGCCGACCACAATGCCCTGCACCATCACGCCTAGGCCGAGACCGAGCACGGTATAAATGGCAATGCGGCCAATACTGAATGACAACACCAACAACAAGCGCGCGCCAAACGATTTGCCGGCCACGCCCTGCGCCAGTAGCGTCACCAAACCGCCACACATCGGCAGGCAATGACCCACACTGAATAGCCCAGTAAGAAATGCGGCCAACAACCAACTGCTGCTAGTCACGAGGCGACGACTCCCGGACTGACGCCGGTTTGCCAACCGGTTTGTCATCATCAAGCAAAATGGCATGTGCCGGGCTGTCGAGATCATCAAACTGGCCGCGCTTGACCGCCCAGAAAAAAAGCCAGATGGAAACGGCCAGCACCAGCATCGCCAGCGGGATCAACAAATAAATTGCACTCATGCCGGTTGCTCGATGAGGGAAGCGGATGGTGGCAGCGTGGCGGCCACAGTTTTACCGCGCAGCAAGCGCAGGGAATTGACCGTGACCAGCAAGGACGACAGCGACATGCCAACGGCCGCCTGCCACGGTGTCAGCACGCCGCTGATCGCAGCTGGCAGCGCCACAGCGTTGTAGACCAGCGCCCACATCAGATTCTCGCGCACGATACGGCGCGTTTGCCGGGCCAGCGCCAGCGCGTCATCAATGCTCGCCAGCTGACTGTGCAACAATACGGCATCGGCCGCGCGACGGGCAAAATCGGCACCACTACCGATCGCGATTGACACATCCGCCGCCGCCAGCACCGGCCCATCGTTGATGCCATCGCCCAGCATCAGCACGCGTCGGCCTTGCTGCTGCAGCGCTTGCACGCGATCACGTTTGTCCGCCGGCGATTGCCGCGCATGCGCATCGGCGATCCCGAGTGCCTGCGCGCAGGCACGGACGGCTTCAGCATGATCGCCACTGGCAAGATGCAGCTGCAAACCGCGCGCCTGCAAACGCCGGCACAGCAGCGCTGCATCAGGACGTAGCTCGTCTTGCAGACAAAACGATGCCAGCCAACCACTGTCGTCGGCCAAGGCAATTTCACCTTCCTGCACAGCGCTGCGGGCATTTGCCGGCAACCAGTTGGCTTGACCCAGCCAATAACGCGTGCCATCGACCAAGCCCACTACACCCAGTCCTGCCGTTTCGTTGACTTCGCTGGCATGCAGACGAGCAGCAGACTGTTGTTGGGCAACACTTTGTTTGGCGGTACCGTGTTGATCTGTACGATGCGGTTCGCAATAAGCATGAAACGCCTTGGCAATCGGATGCGAGGAGTGCTGCTCCAGGGCGGCCGCAATAGCCAGTGCCTGATCGGAGAAATGCACCGAGCGGGTCCGCACACCGGTGATTTGCAACTGCCCCGTGGTCAGGGTGCCGGTTTTGTCGAACACCACATCGGTCAAGTTCGCGAGTTTTTCCAACACTGCAGCGCGACGCAGCAACACACCGTCCTGCAACAATTGATGAGTCGCGGCTGCCCACGCGGTCGGCAAGGCCAGCGACAGTGCACAAGGGCAGGTCACCACCAGCACGGCCAGCGTGACATCGAATGCGCGCGTCGCATCAACCGGATACCAACCAGCAAAAACCAGCACCGCCAACAACAGTACGCCGGCAACAAACCAGCGAGCCAAACGATCCGCCTGCAATTGCAGCGGCGGCCGTTGCGCCAAGGCTTCGTCCTGCAGTCGGGTCAGCTTGGCGACATAGGTATCACTGCCGCTATTGGTTACAGTGATTTCCAGCGCGCCGCCGCTGATGACACTGCCAGCCAACACCGCATCGCCAACCCGTTTGGCCACTAGCGCCGGCTCACCATTGAGCAGACTTTCATCGGCGCCCGCGCTGCCGCTGACGACGGCCGCATCGACCGGCACGGTTTCACCCGACTGCACCAGCAAGCGCTCACCGGTTTTGACTTCCGCCAGCGCAACAGTGTGCCATTCATTGTCGTGCCAACGCCGTGCCGTGCGCGGCAACAAGCGCTGTTGCAAACCGGCCGCGCGTGTCGCCCGTTGCCGGACTTTCAATTCCAGAAAACGGCCCAGTAGCAGCAGAAAAGCAAACATGCTGACCGATTCAAAATACACCGCACCGGATTGCATCACGGTGTTCCAGCTGCTGGCGACAAACGCCAGCAGCATCGCTGCCGCCACTGGCACATTCATATTCAGGCTGCGCAGTTTCAGCGCGCTCCAGGCATTGCGGAAAAACGGCTGACAGCTGTAGAGCAGAACGGGCAGGGCGACCAGCAGCGAACTCCAGCGCAGCCACAATTCATGGCTACGCTCAAGATCACCGATCACACCCAGATAAAGCCCCACCGCATACATCATGGCCTGCATCATGCCGAAACCGGCAACCGCCAACCGTTTCAGCAGATCGCGGCTTTCCTGCTCCAGTTGCTGCTCGACTTGATCGGGACTGAAGGGAGTTGCCTGATAACCGATATGCTGCAGCTCGGCGAGCATCTGCTGCAGCGACGATTGCCGATGATCCCAGCGCAGCAAAAGGCGCCGGGCAGTCAATTGAATCTGGACATCGTGCACGCCGGCTTGCTGGCGCAAATGCCGTTCCAGCAACCAGCTGCAGGCCGGGCAGTTCAGCCCTTCGACAAACAAGGCCACCCGGCTTTCGTCCGCGCTTTCCTGCAAACAGGCCGTGGCGCGCGCACTCTGCTCCAGCGCGGCCAACAGTTCACGCGGCAGCTCGGCCGACTGACGCTTGGCCGGGGCCTGTCGAAACTGGTAGTAATTGCCGAGACCGGAGGCGTAAATGGTCTGCGCCACGGCCAGACAACCGGCGCAACAAAATGCCCGCGTTTCGCCGGCCAAGTCGGCACGAAACGTGGCATCTGATCCGGTACCAGTTTCAGCACCAGCCGGCAGCGGCTCAGCACAATGGTAGCAATTCACTTCAGAACATTCCTTGCACGTGCAGGTGTCTGCTCAGACTGAAGCCAGACTCACAGAATTTCTGGTTGCAGCTGGGCAGCAGCGCCACTTTGCCAACGGCCACGCAGCCGCCAGCTATCATCTTCCGGGTGCAACTGAACATACCAATTGGTCTCGACGAGCGCCGACACGGTAGCCGCATACTGCTGGCCCGATTGCCGGGTAAACGTGATTTGCTGATCGACGGATTTGTCGGTTGGATGTGAAAGCTGCAGCAACAGCACTTCTGGCAAGACTGGCATTTTCTCGGCACTGAGGGTCAACAGCCATTGACTATTGACTGGCACCAGCATCGCGCGCAGATGCAGATCAGCAGCCTGGCGATCCGCCTGTTGCTGAACGTTGTAGGCAAGGCCCTGCTTGTAGTAATCGTCCTTGACCATGCTGTCGCCGTAGCGAACGGCGATGTAAACGGTGGTCAAGCCGGCAACCACGGCAAGCGCGGGCAGCAACCACAACAAAAGCCACGGCAGTTTCAGCCAATTGACTGGCTGCGCATCCTGCATCACGGCAGCACCGTTTTCCTGAGTCTGCAGTTTGCTCATCAGCGCGCTCCAGTATTGGCGGGCTTGATAAAACTGGAGGTCTCATCAACCACCACATCCTGCTTGTCCAATGACTCGATGCGGAAATGCACGGTGCTGGTCACCTCTGACAATTCATAGGGGTCGATTTCCAACCGTACCGGCACATTGACAATCTCACCGCCCGGCACCACAAATTCGGTCTCGGCTTTGACGGTGACTGGCGCCTCAGCACTGGCCTGCAAGCGATAGCGATGGGCATCCTGATCCAGGTTCATCACTTTCAGCGTGTAGACATTCTCGATGGTGCCGAGCGAGGTCATCGAATACAGCCGGCCACGATCACGCAGGACGTCGACCCGCAGCGGCATCCGCACCGACAGCGCATAAATGAACAGGACAAAAAGACCGAGCAGCAGCGCGCCGTAGAGCAAGATGCGCGGCCGCAGCACATGCGTTTCTTTGCCGCTGTCACGATGTTCGGTGGTGTATTTGATCAGCCCTTTCGGGTAATCCATTTTCACCATCACTTCATCGCAGGCATCGATGCAGGCGGCGCAAGCAATGCAGGCGACCTGCAAGCCATCGCGAATATCGATACCAGTCGGGCAGACATGCACGCATTGCATACAATCAATGCAATCGCCAAGCCCGTCATGGCCGCGCGGCACATCCTTGCGGCGGGCACCACGGGGTTCGCCACGCTTGCTGTCATAGGCAATGATCAGCGTATCGCGATCAAACATGGCGCCCTGGAATCGCGCGTAGGGGCACATGTAAATACAGACTTGCTCGCGCAGCTTGCCGGCATTGCCATAGGTGGCAAAGCTGTAGAACAGCACCCAGAACCAGCCCCAACCGCCGAGACTGCCGTTGAGCATGTCGGCAGAGAGCTCACGAATCGGGACAAAAAATCCGACAAAGGTAAAGCCGGTGAACAAGGCAAACACAATCCACAGACTGTGCTTGGCGGTTTTCTTGCGGATTTTTTCAAAGCTCAGTGGCTGCTTGTCGAGCTTCATCCGGGCATTGCGTTCGCCTTCGGTGATGCGCTCCATCCACATGAATGCCTTGGTCCAGACCGTTTGCGGACAGGCATAACCACACCACAAACGACCGGAAACGGCGGTAAAGAAGAACAGTGCCAGCGCCGCCAGAATCAGCAACCAAGTCAGGAAAATGAAATCCTGTGGCCACAACGTCAAACCGAACAGATGAAACTTGCGCCCCGGCAAATCAAACAGGATGGCCTGACGATTATCCCAGGTCAGCCAGGGCGCAAGGTAATACCAGCCCAGCAACAACCACATTGCGGCAACGCGCAGTTTGGCAAACACCCCGCCGACCGGCTTGACGTAGATCTTCGGTGCTTTGACATACAGCTGTTGAACCGGAATGTCACCGGGCATGCTTGAACTCCTGCGTTGGTTGGCTATTGCTTGGCCGACAATGACAGCACATAAGCCGCCAGCACGTGTATGCGCGACTCACCGAGCAACTCGCCGTGCGCGGGCATGACACCGTTGCGACCATTTTTGATGGTGTCGGCAATGGCGCCCTGAGTGCCACCGTACAACCAGACATCGTCGGTGAGATTCAGCGCCCCGAGCATCGGATTGCCTTTGCCTTCCAGGCCGTGGCAGGCCGCGCAAATGGTTTCGAATGTTGCCTTGCCCTGACCGGCCAGATCCTTGTCGTGGTCGCGACCACTGAGTGACAGCACGTAGTGACGCACGGCCAGCTGAGTCGGCTCATCCAGCGAACTGCCGAATGCCGGCATCATGCCTTGGCGACCGCCAGTAATGGTCAGCTTGATCGTGTCGGCATCGCCGCCGTAGATCCAGTCCTTGTCGGTCAGATTCGGAAAGCCCGGTGCACCTTTGGCATCGGCACCATGACAGGTCGCGCAATTGTTGCCAAACAACCGGCTGCCAACCGCAAGCGCCGCCGGATCCTGACTCAACTCGGTGACCGACTTGGCTGCAAAACCGGCATAAAGCGGCGCCACTTTTTCTTCAGCCGCTTTCACTTCCTGCTCATGCTGAGCCGCCTGACTCCAGCCAAGCACGCCGGGCAGGTGACCAAAGCCCGGGTACAGCACCAGATAACCAATGGCGAAAAAAATGGTGATGTAGAACAGCCAGAGCCACCAACGCGGCAGCGGCTTGTTGTATTCCTCAATGCCGTCATAGCTGTGCTGGACTTTGCCATTGGCGTCTTCATCGGCGCGCAGATTTTTGGTCTTTGCCAGCAACCACCAGCAGCCGCCGATGTTCAGCACCACAAGTGCCATGATGTAGAGACTGATCGTCAGACTCATGATTACCGCTCCGAATCAGTTTGTTTGCCATCGCGTGCAGGCTGGTCATCAAACACCAGTTGGGCTGCTTCCTCGAAACGCGCCTTGCGCCGCGGGCTGTAGGCCCACCAGACCACGCCGAGAAAAATCAGCAACCAGACCGCAGTCATCGCGCCACGAAACCAGTTCATGTCCATCGCGCTTACCTCCGGGTCTTGATGACGGTACCGAGGCCTTGCAGATAGGCAATCACGGCATCCATTTCGGTTTTGCCGGCGACATCGGTTTTGGCGCTGGCAATTTGCTCATCGGTGTAGGGCACGCCTACCATGCGCAGGGCTTTCATCTTGGCGGCGGTGTCTTCACCATCGAGCACATTCTTGCTGAGCCAGGGGAAGCCCGGCATGTTCGACTCCGGCACCACTACCCGCGGATTGGTCAGGTGCACGCGATGCCATTCGTCGGAATAGCGAGCACCGACCCGGGCCAGATCCGGACCGGTTCGCTTCGAGCCCCACAGGAAGGGATGTTCGTAGATCTGCTCGCCAGCCAGCGTGTAGTGGCCGTAGCGTTCGGTTTCGGCACGGAACGGCCGAATCATCTGGGTGTGGCAAACGTGACAACCTTCGCGGATATACACATCGCGACCTTCCAGCTGCAACGCATTCCACGGCTGCAGACCAGCGACCGGCTCCGTGGTGTCCTTGACGAAATACAGCGGGACAATTTCCGCGAGACCGCCAAAGCTGACCACGATGATGATCAGAATCGCCATCAGGCCAACGTTTTTCTCGACTTTTTCATGATTCATGGCGTTGCGCTCCTCAGGCAGCTTGCAACGACGGCTGCTTGGCAACCGCGGCAGAAGGTGAGGTCAGGGTTTTGATCACGTTGTACACCATGATCAACATGCCACTCAGGAACATCAGGCCGCCAACAAGACGCACGATGTAGTAGGGGTGTTTGGCTTTCAGCGCCTCAACGAAGGTGTAGGTCAGCGTGCCGTCAGCATTGACCGCGCGCCACATCAGACCTTCCATGACCCCGGCGATCCACAGCGAAGCGATGTAAAGCACGACGCCGAGCGTAGCGATCCAGAAATGCCAGCTGATCAATTTCAGGCTGTACATCCGCTCCTTGCCGAACAGTGTCGGGATCAGGGCATACATCGAGCCGATGGTGATGAACGCGACCCAACCGAGCGCACCGGAGTGAACGTGGCCAACGGTCCATTCGGTGTTGTGCGACAGGGCATTGACCGTCTTGATCGACATCATCGGCCCTTCAAAAGTCGACATCATGTAGAACGACAGCGAGACGATCAGAAAACGCAGAATGGGATCAGTGCGCAGCTTGTCCCAGGCACCGGACAGAGTCATCACGCCGTTGATGGCACCGCCCCAGCTTGGCGCCAGCAAAATCAGCGAGAACACCATGCCAAGTGATTGCGCCCAGTCGGGCAGGGCAGAGTAGTGCAGGTGATGCGGGCCGGCCCACATATACACCGCGATCAGCGCCCAGAAGTGCACGACGGACAAACGATAGGAGTAGACCGGTCGACCAGCCTGTTTCGGCACGAAGTAATACATCATGCCGAGGAAGCCGGCGGTCAGAAAGAAACCGACCGCGTTGTGACCATACCACCATTGCACCATCGCATCGACCGCGCCGCCATAAGCCGAATACGACTTGGTCAGCGTCACGGGAATCGCGGCACTGTTGACGATGTGCAGGATGGCAATGGTCAGAATGTAGGCGCCAAAAAACCAGTTGGCGACGTAGATGTGCGAGGTGTTGCGCCGACGTATCGTTTCAAAAAATACGATGGCATAAGCGACCCACACCACAGCGATCAAAATGTCGATTGGCCATTCCAACTCGGCGTATTCCTTTGCCGAGGTGTAGCCCAGCGGCAGTGTGATGGCCGCCAGCACAATCACCAGCTGCCAACCCCAAAAGGTAAACGCGGCAAGCTTGGGAAACGCCAGTTTGACATGGCAGGTCCGCTGCACGACCCAGTACGAGGTCGCAAACAGGGCACAGCCGCCAAATGCAAAAATCACCGCGTTGGTATGCAGCGGTCGCAAGCGGCCATAAGACAGCCAAGGAATATTGAAATTGAGTTCCGGCCAAATCAGCTGGGCGGCGATGATGACACCGACCAACATGCCGACAACTCCCCACAGGATGGTGGCAAGGGCAAATTGACGTACGACACGATATTCGTAGTCAACGCCTGCCGGAGCGCTGTTGTTCCCCATGAAGCCTCCACGTTAGATGGTCGCCGTAGGCCAGCGCTGCTAGCGCCGCGCCCTTTCGACCGGTTTATTGTCCTTACAAATTGTCGAGGTTTGGCGCGTCCGCACCTTTGATGAAGATCAAGGGGCCAGCGATGCTCGCCTGCCGCCGGTATACATGCCGATCAACAACAGGTTAAAGTAGCCGGCCAGAAGATGCAAACTAAATGAATCTTTATGGTCGCCGTCATTGCACCATCCGCTCAAGGCCGGGCAAGGTAAAGCGGAAACTGGCGCCCTTGCCTGGCGCACTTTCGGCCCAGATCCGGCCGCCATGGCGCTCAATGATTCGACGACACAGCGCGAGACCGACCCCGGTCCCCTCGAATTCCTCCGCCCGATGCAGGCGCTGGAACACACCGAACAGCTTGTCAGCATAGGCCATGCTAAAGCCGACGCCATTGTCACGGACCACGTAAACCGTTTCGTCGTCGACCTGCTCGGAATACACCTCAATGCGACGCGGATCGGCATCGCGAGTGAACTTGACGGCATTTGCCAACAAATTGAACAGCACCTGTTTCAGCAGGCTGCGATCGGCGTAGCAAGACGGCAGACTGCCGAATTCAGGTTTGCCGATTGGCTGTTCGTGAATGTCCTCCAGCTCCTGCCAAATCTGTTCGATCAAGGCGGACATATCGACGACTTCACGGATCATCTCGGTTCGTGACAGCCGCGAAAAGCGCAGCAGATCATCAATGAGCATGCCCATACGCTGGCTGGCCGCCATCATGCGGTCCAGATACAGTTGGCCTTCTTCATCCAGCTTGTTGCGATAATCCTGCACCAGCGCCGCACCAAAGCCGCTGATGGCACGTAGCGGTGCACGCAAGTCATGCGAAACGGAATAGCTGAAGCCTTCCAGTTCGCGGTTGGCGATTTCCAGCTCTTCCGTGCGCTGTCTGACCCGATTCTCGAGCTCTTCGTTCAGCTGGCGAATTTCCCGTTCAGCCCGTTTACGCTCGGTCAAATCCAGCGCAATGACCAGACGCCGTTCGCCAATCAGCTGACTGCTGAACTCAATGACGCGATCGCTGCCATCGCGGCAGCGGACGATGACTTCCATCGGCTCAAAAGGTTCGCCAGTGGATTCGGAATGTTCTATCCGGTGCCGCCATTCCGTTGCCACACTGCTGCGGTATTCCGGATCCGGGTAGGCCAGTGGCCACCATTGCGATACGTTACTGATATCAGCTGTGGAATAACCAAACAGCCGGACAAACTGATCATTGATCAGATTGATGTCGTTGTTTTTGTCGGTCACGGACATGGCAACCGGCGAATGGATCACCAGTTGCCGGAACTGCGCCTCCCGTTCGCGCAACACCTGCTCGGCTATAATCGGATCGGTGACATCGCGAACCACACCGCGGACGATGCGACCTGCCGATGACTCAGCATTGAACAATTTGCCGACCAGCTGCAAATAGCGTTCACCGCGGTCCAGATGATGCCAGCGAAAAGTGATCGACTCGGCGTTGCCATTCTGCAAAAGCCTGACCAGTGTTTCAGCCAGCGTGGCAGCATCATCTGGCGACAGCAGCTGCAGAAAACCGCTCCATGTCGGGGCAAAATTCTCCCGTAACAAACCGGTAATGCGGTAAGACGTGTCGTCCCAAATCATTGCGCCCGACGCGGGATCCAGCTCCCAAACCCCTTGCTGGGCCGCGGAAAGCGCCAGTTGCATTCGCGCCTGCTGCTCCCGCAGCGATGCTTCACGCCGACCGATGGCGGCAAGCATGCGCTCGAAATCCACTTGCAACTGCTCGATTTCGTTTTCCGGCAGATCGACATCGCCGCCTTCATCGGCAGCCATGATCCGGGCGCGCGATGCCAACTGCCGCGCCGGCTTGGCGATCAGGCGTTCGGCAAACATGAACAGCAGAACGGCCATGATGCCAAGCGCCACCACAACCGCCGACAACACCACGACATATTGCGCCAGGCGAGAGCTCAGTGGTGGCAATGCGTAATAGGCATTGATCTCGCCGAGCACTTCGTCTTCATAGAAAATGGTCTGCGTTATTGGCAACAATTCTTCTGTGCCAAACGGCAGCAAACCGCTAGCCGGCTGTTCGGGAAAGACAAAGCTCTGGGCCAGTGGCGATTTTAGCGATGCAAACAGGCCGTCACGCTTGCGTAGCACCTGAACGGCGCGAAAGCGCGGGTCCAGTGACAACGTGCGCAGCGTTTCCAGAGCGGCTTCCCGATCATCAAAATCGAGCGAGGCCTGCAAATTGAGCGCGACCACACTCAATTGAGAGCCCACTTCCTGTTCAACACGCGATTGGTGGGTTCTGGCCTCGTACGTCAAAATGGCCAGCGCGACCAGCGCGACCGCGATAATGGCAGTCACGCCGAGCAGGCGGAGCAGGGACTGGCGCAGACTGATGCCACCGGACTTCATGGTTTGGCCCCAGCCTTGTCAGATGAACTGGCGTCATTTGCATCAAGATCCGTTGCATCGAATTTGCCGATTACCGTATCGGCATGACGCAGCAATTTCGAACTAATGGATATGTGCTGGGCCCGGGCATTATCGAGATTGACGGAAAAATGCACGGTACCTGCCGCCAGATGGAACTGGATGGCACCGCCATCAGCCAGAAAATTGCTGGCATCCCCAACCAGCAAGGTTGGCTTTTCCCGCACTGACGCAATGATTTGTTGTTGAAGACTTGTGCCGGCGTCTGCGCCGATATAGACGACCCGACAATTGTCGGTCAGTCCGTCGGACAGCTCGGCGACCTTTATCTCACGCTCATGCAGCTGCCGACCCGTCACATTGCGGAGCAGAATGCTGACCAGCTGAGGCTGCTGCGCGATGCAAAACTCGAACGGTAAATTCTGCAGAGACTCCGGTGGCCACTCGCCATATTTGGCAAAGTTGAACAAGAAAGCGGCTTTGACCTGAAATTCCCGATCGACCGTCGCGGCTTCAGAACGAGCCAACGACGGCAGCAGGCAGGCTGCCGCAAGCGCAAGCCGCAACGAAGGCAGACCCGCGCAACAACCCGCAGCAGTTCGAACTGAATGCGCCAACCGACGAATCCCTAAACAACAAGGTTTGAATAAGAATAGGTAACTCTGGCCAAAATGCCCGGACGCTGCCGCCCAAAGTTCAGCCACTACAGCGTTCAGCCGTTTAGCGTCCAGCCGTAATGGCCGGGCACGGCGGGCTAAATGCCAAACCAGCCGGAGTCCGGTTTGCGGCTACAGACTCGCTAAAAGCAGAGTCAGCGGTAGAACCATGGAAAGCGCCAGCAAGGCAGGGATTCCCAACGCGGTAACCAGTAAACCTGGGAAAAGTCCGGGGATGTCCGCGGAAGTAAATCTGCACCATCCAATCGCAATCTAAGTGTCTGATTTATAATGCCAAAATTTCATGCCTGATACTTATTTACTTCGCGAAGAAACGAAGTAAATTTGCCCCATTACATATCTCGCGAAGTAAATTTGTACCACCGAGAAGAGACGATCTCGAGCCGTTTCGCCCCATCCCGGCGGTTTCCCTGTGGACGGGAGCCTGCCTGTGCCAAAACCCAGAATCGGCCTTCCCCAAGAGAGTGACGGGACCTTTTCCGTGCCCTTGGCGCGCCCGCTGCCGCAAAAGCAGCATGTCTTCTACGTTTGGAGCCCAAAGCTCAAGCGTCAGCTGCGGCTGTTCAGCCGTCTGGAGCTGGAAGCATGGGTCCTGCTCGAGGCCGACCCATCGGTCAAAACGTTCTGCGAGTATCCCTCCCGCTTCACCCTGAATGGACGCATCTATTACGTTTCGTTCTGGGTGTCCTCAGCCGGTGCCGCCACCTTCTGGTTTGTCGTGCCATCCGATGAAAGTCTCAGTCTCCGAACCACTCTTGGAAACGCTGCTGACCTAGTGTCGTGGGGAGCCCGCAATGGTATTGGGCTCAAGGTCGTAGACGAGACCGACACACGAAAGCATCCCGTTGGATTAGATAACTGGATACAGATCATTCACCACCTGGCTGCTAATGGCCAGTACGTAACCGAGCCGTTGCTCGAAGGCGTGCTGATCGCCGCAAAGGCTGGCCCTGTGTCTGTTGATGCCATTGTGAATCATCAGCAAGGCGTTGACCGGGAGATCTGCCTTGCGGCCATTTTTCAGCTGATACAAAACGCCAAGCTGAAGTGTGAGGATCTGATGAGTTATCCGCTCAGCAATTCGCTGTTAGTGGCGGCCGCATGAAAACCTTCGACTCCGCAGACAGGAACTTCACGCGCGGGACGATTCCCAGCGAACTCGGCGATCTGAGTCTGTGGCCAACCGTTGATCAAACAGCACTTCCAGAAGAGGTGCTGGCGTCGTTCTGCAATCGCGTTGAGGCAATTCGGCTTTTTGTAGAACACTCATCGGTGAGCCTTGCTGATATCGAAAGGAAAACTGGAGTGCCTCGCCAGCGTATCGAGGGTCTATTCGCGAAATGTATCGCGGAGTCGTCTGATGGAAGGATGTGGGGCTTTCGCGCACTGATCCCTTACAAGTTCCGCAAGGGTTACGAGCGGAGGAAGAAGGCGTCGATAACACGAAGTGGTTCAGGTGGCGATTCCGGACTTTTTGCTCAATTGTTGCTGCGCCACGGTGTGCTTGTTGAATTTATTGACAAGGAGATTAGAAATCGGGCTGTCCCTATCAAATCATTGCGGCAGGTCCGCATCTACCTGATTGATTTGCATAGCAAGTTCATCGAACTGTGCAGAGGGTTGAACATCAAAAGCAGTGAATACCCGTTTAACCGAGACGAGATGGGATTGCGATCGCTCCAACAGTACGTCAAAAAGAGACTGAGCAGCTCATTCGAACTGGCGGCAAGAAGTGAGGGCGCAACCTACGTCCGGCCAGCGAGGCATGGCCATGAGCTACAAAGGAGCCGACCAGCCATCAGGCTGCTGGATGAAGTGCAGATCGACGGGCATCGCATAGATCTCCGCCTTTCCATCGCGATTGCCGACCCGTTCGGCATGGAAACGATAATTGAAATCGAAAGAGTCTGGATCTTGGTGGTGGTGGATGTCGCGACACGATCCGCGCTTGGCTATAGCCTTGCAATTGCACGGCAATACAGCGCCAACGACGTGGTCAATGCGATATGCAACGCGCTGATACCCCAAGCCCCCCGAAAACTCACCATTCCCATGCTGGCATATCCTGCGGGCTCAGAATTTCCCAATTTCCGGTTTCCGGAGATGGCATACGCCTGTTGGCGAGTACTGGCACTTGATCGTGCGAGTACACACCTTGCACAGAACACGTTGGCACTGGTGACTCGTACCGTCGGATGCTGGACAGACGCCGGGCCGGTTGGCGAGCCGATCGTACGAGGTGTTGTGGAACGTTTCTTCCATCTGCTGAGTCAGCACTTTGCTCACAAGCTACCAGGAACGACAGGGCGCAGCCCGGACGATATTGCCAGAGTGCTGGCAGATCCAGACAACAATATCAAATGGCTGATGCGGCTGAACGAGCTCGAGGAACTGATTGATGTCGTCATTGCTGAGCACAACTGTTCGCCGACCATAGGGCTCGGCGCCAGAACGCCGCTTGAGGCGGTCGACTTCCATCTGCGCAAGCTCAAGGAGTCAAACCAGGAGTTGCGTCATATTCCCTCCTCGAAGCGCTCCGATCTCTATCTGCTCCACAACGAGAAAGTGGTTACGGTGCGGGGGAGCCTCAAAAAAGGGGATCGACCTCATATCAACTTTCACGGCGCAGAATACACCAACTCGACCATGGAGAAGTTGCCGCAGCTGATAGGGACGGAGCTACGCATACGCTATAACGAAAACGACATATCCAGCATGAAGGCGTTCTACATGGATGGCGCGGAGTTCGGAATCATCATTGCAGAACATCCATGGAGCAGCACACCACACTCGTTGAAGCTGCGCAAAGCCATTCTTCGCGCGCAGCGACTTGGTCGATTCAAGATCCGACCTGGCCAGAACCCCATTGCTGCGTATCTTGAATTCAAAGAGGCCCAGGTGACCGGATCAAGACAGGCGGCAACCAGCTATGCCTGGGCGTTGAAACAGGTATCTGCAAGCCAAGCTAGCCGGCCGGGCGCATTTCCAGATCATCCGGGCGAAAGTGAGCCGCTTACCGTTGAGCCACGGCAACCAACCGCGGACGGCATACCAGCGGTCAAAACACTTCGCATCAAGCAAACATTTCATTCCCGATAAGGGGGGCTTATGGAGGCAGTGGCCGAGATTACCCAGTCCATGGATCTGATACGCCCCATGGCTATTGCAAATCATCCCTTGACGAACAAGGACTATACGATACCCACGCCTGCGATTGATGCGATGGTGTCAATGGCCATGCGTTGTATCGAGCAACGCATCCCTGGTGCGATCTTGGAAGGGATTAACCGCAGCGGCAAGACCACCGGAATTGGTTATACGGTGCAAACCTTGAAAAAAGAGGTGCCAGACGCTGCTGTTTATCGATTCTCCTGCACACGGGACCTCACAGACAATCCCAGCGACTTCTTCTCGCACCTGTTGTACTCCTTTAATCATCCGGACCCGTTCAGCGGAAAAAGCCGACAGAAAAGAGTGCGTCTGACCGAAATGCTGAGAAAAAATGCCGGCAAAGGCCGGCGAGGGCTTGTCGTCCTTTTTGCGGATGAAGCGCAGCGTCTGTCCTACAACATGTATTCGTGGCTGGCTGACATTTACAATGAACTGGACGCGAAGCGAGTGACGGTCATTACCTTTCTTGTCGGTCAGCCCGATCTCGCCAACCAGAAGGTTGCGCTCATCAAAGCCAACAAGATGGAAATTGTTGGCCGATTCATGGTCCAGCACCTTCGTTTCAATGGCCTGACGTCTGCATCTGACGTCGCGACCTGTTTGAACGCCTACGACGAATCCTGCTGCCCTGAAGAGTCGGGTTGGAGTTATACCCGATTTTTCTTTCCCAAGGCCTATCTGTGCGGGCTGCGCGCGGTCAATTCGGCGACGACATTGTGGAATGTCTTTCAGAAGCATCATGAGGTTGCGGGTTCACCAGGCGAGCTCGAAATTCCCATGCAGTACTTTGCTGGTGCAGTTGAGCACATCTTTCGCAACTACTCCGGTGAAGACAATGCAGATTTCGGGGTCAGTGAGCGCATGTGGGCCGGTGCCGTCGAAGAAACCGGATTCAAGGAGCAGGAAGAAAATCTGCGTCTGCGCATGACCATGTCGGTGCAAGATGTCTGAGCGCAGGGTTCGCAAGCCTCTTCAGATCCAGGTGGCACAACCGGAAGCGGTGGAGTCTCGATACACCTGGCGAACGGACTGGGTAAACCGCTATGAGTCTAGCTATGGCTTACTCAGCAAATTTGCCTATCTGAATGGACTGGGTCTGCAGCAGCTGGTTACTCTGTTTGTCCGGCGAGAGCCAAGAGGGAAGGTGACGACTGCACGGAATAGCGGTATCGATCTGATCTCGATGGGCGTGATATCCACTTCGGCTTTGTCGACACATGCAGAGCTGTCCGGGCAACAGGTCCAGCAGGCTTCTCTGGAAGGCTCGTGGGACAAAACCATGTATCCGTGGACTGCGGATTTTCGGTTTTGCCCCGCCTGCTTGGCAGCGTGCTACCACAGCACGCTGCACCAATTGGTGTTTCTTGCCAAGTGCCCCGCACACAACCGCCGGCTGCAAACCCACTGCCCGCAGTGTCACGCCGTCATGCCGTATCGCTTCACGGCCGCAGTAGCCGCCAATCCTTTTTGCTGCCCACACTGCGAACTGCCCTGGGCGCCAGCACTTTTCGAAAAAGCTAAAGGCTATCCGCTGCTTCATCAACGCCACGTGGAGCGGCTGAGCAAAACTTGGAAGGTCCTGTCTGGCGACCGCAGGCGCTTTGGTGTGCTGGTCAATTGCTCAACCCATCCGGCCTTTGCAAGGGACTTGGAGAACGGTCACCAGTTGGCATTGATGGCACGCCGTCGAGAGGAGTTTTTCAGTTTCTTGGCAAGGCTGGACCGGGCCGTTGCTCAAGATGCAGCCCAACTGCACATGGACGATCAGGACCTACTGCAATTGCATTCGGGCCCCATGGCCTCGCATGCTGGCCATGGGCCTGCCGAGAAAGGCACCAAGATCACTCGGCCTTGGTTCGAGAATGACAGCAAGTTCTGGTCTGTACTCCCCATCTACAAAGCCATCTGCCGGCATTTTTTTCACCATGTCGTTGCGTCACATCGCGATTGCATCGCTGCCACGGTGCGACACCTTTGGTGGCACATGGAGGGGCGAGCGTCCGAGCCGATCTGTCCGGTGGCGTATGCATTCGTGATGTGGCGCATGTTCTGGGAGGAATGTGGAACGCCACATCAGCTGATGGAGCCACCACGTCATGCACCCTATCGCATCCTCGCGTGGTTGTCCGACGCGGCACCCTATTGTCCAGCGACATGGCCTACTGAAACGCAGGAATGGCTGCGGCACCGTGTGTTTGCAGCGGATTGTCTTGCGACCTTTGAGCACTGGTTGGCTCGGGCCGCCCATGTCTCGGCCAAGCGTCAGATGTGGCAATGGAACCGACATGTAGGCTGCGGACACATGATCACCTATTGGGCTGCCCTCGAATCGAAAACGACACCCCGCGAGGTCACAGTACTCATGGAACCACTGGTAGGCTGCCATCTGCCCCCCAGCGCGGAGACGGGCCGGCCGCATTATCAGCGACATCTGGAAACCCTGAAGGGAATGACACCCTATAAACCGGAGCGCCATCGTCAGTGGTCATCGCGCAATCCAAAACGGTTCAAGATAGGGCATTATGCCAACAGCGAGCCGAGGCTTGAGCGGTAATGATTTCGTGAAGCCCGGTTACCGGTTCAATGTTTGCAAGCGAAAGGAAGCGATGTGGACCATAACCGTGAACGCTTGGCCGCCCATATCCTGCCATTGTCAGTTGCGCAGGACTTCGAGGCAGCACGCAAGGAGTGGTCACTGTTTGGTGTCGAGGTTTCACCCGAATGGGATCATTGCCCTTGTGGCAAGGAAATCAAAGAGCTTTGCTACATCCGAAACCGATGGAACGGCCACAAAACCTACGTCGGAAATGTGTGCGTGAATCGATTTCTCGGCATCGAAACAGGCAACCTGTTTGCCGGCCTGAAGCGGATCATGGAGGATAGCCACGCCAACCCCAACGAAGATCTCATCGTTCATGCCCATCAATTCGGGTACATCTACGAAGAGGAATACAAGTTTCTCATGGATACTCGCTTCAAGAAAAAATTGTCGCCGAAGCAGTTGGCGTGGAAAGAAAAGATCAACCGCCGTATCCTGCAACAGACCGTGGTGCATCGCCGCGAACTGGCTGGCGCTGCCCCGGCATGAGTAGAGGGATTCAGACTTCTCCGTGCGTCCTGTGAAACCGACAACTTATGACTAGCTCAGACCGCTAACGAGCAGCTGCGGACGATTGGAGAAAATTAAATCCGTCCCGTTTTTCCCATCCTAGACGGTACAACTAATACATGGCTACCGGCCTACGCGAAGGTCAAGACCATCCAGTGCCTCCAATGTCTGGACCACCGTCTCCACGAGGTCGGCGTCGAAATCGTCACGGTTCGCTTCCTCATGCGTACCCTTATTCAGATACGTCCACACAAGATTCGCGGCTGGGATGCCAAGAATCCGCCCGTACGCAGCAATCAGCGCGGACTTATTGGCATGAGTGAAGGTACCTGCATCATTGAGTCGCTTCAGAAGCGACTCGCATAAGTTACGCAAGCTTGGCTCGGCGCCAACACCAGCGAGCTGAAGATTCAACACTCCTTGATCGTGACTGCCGAGCCATCGCCATACTTTTTCAGACAGCATTTCGAGTCCGCGGCGGCAAGTCGCCAAAGCCTCTCGGTCGTCTAACGCATTTTTCGAGGCTCGAGCCCTCTCCACATAGTTCTTGCTAGGGACGTTGCCGACTACACGAGGTTGATAGTCGCCAGTGTGGTTACGGAATAAATAGATCTGGCACTCGTCACGCCGCTGTGCTGGCAAATGCTGCTGGATGTCCTTGATAAACTCATTGCTGTGGCAGGTAACGATAAGCTGTGTTTGGGAGAAATGGTCGCTCTCGAAAATTGTCTCACGAATGCCACTACGGTGATCGTGATCAATCGCGTTAATCGCATCATCGAACACAATCAGCGGACTTTGGATGGTTTTGGCCTTGGCAAGCAGGATCGCTAAGCCTAAGCAACGGATGTGGCCCTCACTTAGAATGCGCAGGGCATCCACCCGAACTTCAGGATTGCCCCGGAATGACAACTCAATCTTCTCTTCACTCGTTAGTGGCAGATGCAGCGCTGCGAGTTTGTCCGCATCCAAGTCATTACGGTTAAACTCGTTGTAGAGGTTCATGGCTGTATCGTTGAGACCAGCCATTAGAGAGCCAGGAAGCTGCGTGCGATAACTCTTGAGCAAGACAAGGAAATGGTCGTAAGCCGCCTTAATTGGAGTGTCGCGGCCGATGTCATGCGCCTCCTGTGCGACCTCGAGGATAAGCGCGGCATTGTCCGCCTCAAAAGCGGCAATCCGCCCCTTGGCCGCTGCTACGCCATCAATGAGTTGCTGTCGCTTCAAATCTTGAGCTTGGACGGCAAGGCGGAGCGTGTTGAGATTGTCGCGCTCACTGATGTTGCGCTGGCGCTCTTGACGCGAAAGCAGCGAGGCCGCGTCTTGCGCCGCCACTCGGTCAGCGACTACCAAGATTTGATCGAGTGTCACCGCGTCATTTCGCTGCGGTGACTTCATGGGATAAACAGTCACCCACCAATCTGCGGCCGGCTCTCCTGGTAGGTTTGCAAGGTATCGGTAAACAGGTGTTTCATGCTCCCCATTAGCCACAAGAAAGGCTGTCATCGTTGCAAGCTGTCGACGCAACTCTCGCGAAGCATTGTTGACTTCGGTTTGCTTGGCCTTCAGCTGCTCTTGTAGATCACCCAGCTCCTTTAGCTGAATTAGTCCACTATTGGCTTTTTCAAATGGGTCAGATTTTGTTTCTGTCAAAGGAGTGTCGCATGCTGGGCAACGGTCACCTTCGATGGCCTTGAGTGCCAAGATGGCGGTGTAGAGTTCCTTAAATGAAACTTGGCTGCTTTGGGATTCGAGACTGGCCGCGATGCTTATGAGCTCTTGTTGGTTTTGGTGCGCTGTATCGAAAGCGCTGAGCACGCCTTGGCGTGAAAGACCTATTGCCTCAGGCGGCACAGCGTTAATTATGTCTTCGAGTTGTTTCAGACGACCCGGCGCCTCAGCAGTGCCAATGAGGGCTTTCAGTCCTTCATACGACATCCCCTCAGAGTGCGAGAGCGCCAGTGCGGATTCTTCTTTCGCCAAATCCAGTAATGCCTGAGCTTCGCCGTTGACGCTGGCTTGATCGACGGCCAGCGCGTTGCGCTTGCCATTCAGAACGAGTTGCTTGGCGCCGGTCAGTATGAGTTGCTGGTCAATAGATTCATTGAAATGGCTCACGAATTCATTGAACTTGTCCATTCCAAACAGCGTGGCGATCAGCTCAGTGCGTTGCGCGGGTGGTCTGGCAGCGATTCGAGAGAATGCATCGATGCGGTTCTTTTCAATGAAGCAAAAACGGAATGCGTCGGGGTTGGATGCTACGGTAACTTCGCGATTCAGTTGGTCACTCGCTCGCAGGACGGGAGGCTCAAAGCGTCGCGCGTGGAGGTTGGCAAGGTAAGTGCGTCCATCGATTCGTTTTGTCTCGGCCTCTTCGACAGCGCCAAGCAGGCCGTACTCCAGGCCCTCGCAAAAGCTGGTCTTGCCGCTACCGTTAGGGCCGTAGAAAAGAGTGATTCGCTTCTGTAGGTCGAAGTGTTCGGGAGTCCGAAAGCCTCGGAAGGGGCCAATGGTCATGCTTCGCATCCGTTGCCACGGCCAAGACCCGTCAATATCTGCCGCTGCGATGTTCGGCGGACTGTCAGAGGTTTCTGCCAAAGTCTGACGGACGAGACCGACCAAATAATTCGAACGCTGGCTGTTTTGCCGCACAGTCCTAGCCACACGCTCAAACTCAACCAGCACGAAATTCGCTAAACGCTTCACGTTTGGTGGTGCTTGGGTGGCTGGAAGATGGAGCCAGGCGACGAATCGTTCAAAATCTCGCTTGGCAGATGGCATGTCCACTTTCCTTTCTTGAGTTGTTAGCGAGTGTCGTTAGCGGCGCTGATTATGCACACCGCTGTTACGCTCGCCACTAACAATCGCAGCGTGTCGCTTTGCGGCTTTCCCGTCTCGATGCGGCTGCGGGTTTGCTGGCAATTGTTGGCAAGCAGTTGATAGGCTCGCGGCATGCGTGAAGCCTGTAACAACCGCCGAAGGGCTGCACGCCGGCGCTGAGGATCAATCCGTCTTACTTGAAACGGCAAGCCCTGAAGCGCATTTTCTATAGTATCGAAATGCTCACCTCGTTCAGGCGTATTGTGGAAGGCAAGGCCGTTTCTGAGGCCGATTATCTCATGGATAAAAGGCCCATTTCGCCAGCGAGAAGCTGGTCGCCTGTAAACAAGGACGGGCTCAAGTCCTGCATAATCCCGAACATACATGGCAGAGTCTTGATAAATGCTTGTTGTCCGATGATGGGGCCCCCCTTTTTAAAATCAAGAGCTGCTTGCATAACGTACTTTGGCGGTCCGCTTCTGGCCGACAGCAGCTGTTGGTCTGCAAGTTCCTGCGCGAGAGCTTGCTCACACGCCTTCCGCCTCTTCAGGGTGTCGGTCCTTTCGAATCGTTGCTTGCATCTTGCGGCACTGCACCAGAAATGGCGTCGTGCCAGGCATCGTCCTCGGCATGCAGGTAGATCGCAGTGGTCTCCAGTTTTTCGTGCCGTGCGGTTTTGTTCAGAAACCGGATATCGATCTGACGGTCGGCCAGATGCGTGATGGCGGTATGCCGCATCCAGTGGGTCGATGCCCGACGAAGGGTGTTGGCAAGATCGGGCGCGTCAGGCTGCAATGAGTCGGCAACCTCGGCAAACAGGGTTTTGACCAAGCGGTAAATCATGTTGGCCGAAATGCCGCGCGAACCTTTCTGGCTTGGCACCAAGGGCCTCATATCATCGGCAGTAGGTAATGCTGGCCAACCCAAGTAGGTGCGGTAGCGCTGCAGGGCAGCGAGGCAGCTTGGTGTCACCGGAACTTTGGCTGCTTTGCCGCCTTTGCCGGTGACGAACCACCACCAACGTCCCCGCACGCATTGCACACTGCCCATTGGGTGGCTGGCGAGCTCGCTGACGCGGGGACCCAAGCTGTAGAGCAGTGTAAAAAGGTAGCGGAGCCGCTCCGCCCGATCGCGGTTTGAACTGGTTTCCTGTGGCAGCTGCTCGATGTGCTGCCAGACCCGCTGCCACAATGCCTGGTCAAGATAGCGGGAGGTTGCCTCGCTGTTGCTGCGGGCCGCCGTTTTCAGTTTGCGGCGCACCAATCCCATCGGATTTCCGGCCAGATAGCCCGCCGTCACCAGATACGTGAACAGGCTATTGATGATGATCAGCGCCTGGGCTTGGCTGGCTGGGCTTAACGGGCCCTGAAACGGCCGCCACTGTGACGAATCCCGGCTGGCGCGCGGGCCACACCAGCGCGACGCCGGCCGCGGCTGCTTCAGGAACTGCTGGTAGCGCTGCAAATCCTCGCGTTGCAAATCCGACAGCGCCTTGCCGGCAACCAGCCAACACCACAGCAGCAAGCGTTCGGCCTCCTTCCGGTAACTGCGCCAGGTTTGCGGCGAGTCGACGAACTCACTCAGCCAGGCTTGCACCGCTGCCACATCGTCCACCGCCGCCAGTTGGCAATGGCCGCGGCCGCGGTTACCCCCTTGCGAGCCATCCAGCCCTGGCCCCGGTGCGGACAATGCCTCGAACGGAACCGGGGATGCAGCTATCAACGTCAGTGGTTTTATGGTTTCTGGCATAACATGTCGCATAGTTTCTTGCATAAATTGCCGCAGTCCAATCTGAACACGCGATTGGAGAGCATGCAGATCGTGTATGCGGGCCAGGCTGGAGCTGGATTGGCTCTGGCTTGGCGCCGTAGGGCGTAGATGGTCGTTGCCGTGCTTACGCAACCACCCCATGGTCAATTCGACCGAGCGTCTGAATAACCAATTCAAACCCGGCCTCGGTATCCATAAAGGTTAATGGCGCCAACCCGCCCAATGACCGGATGGGGCGGCAGAGCCACACGCGTGCATTATTGAAGTCAAATGTCTGCGAAGCGGCCATCAGAGCGCGAATGGTCCGATAGATTTTGTCACCGTCCGGACGGGGCAACTTCTTATTTCTAGGTTTTAGGCACCGGACACCGATTGTTCGGCTGAACGTAGTGGGGTCCAGCCCCAGGAGCTGAGCCAGGAACCTAATGACGTCTACGGGGAGGCCATCGCGTAGCAAGTGAATGGAGTCGCCATAGGCTTCATAGGCTAGGCACTCCCATGCAGTTCCCTTAACTAGCTGGCGAATTGCGTCCGTCTTAACTGGTTTCTTCATACGGCCTCCGGGTCTCCAAGCGCATAGCTCAAATGCACCTGTCTGCCTGCCATGGCGAAGAGTGCTGCGGTGCTTCCAGACAGGTGCTGACTGGCGCCATCCCTTCGATGCCTCTCGCCATCCCAAACCCCATCTACGGGCGCTAAGAGCGTAATTCTAACAAATTCATGATAAGTGCCGTAATCATGAATTTATATCCAATATGATGCTTTATATTACGGAATACATAACATGATAAAGTATGCAAAAGCGAGGCGGCCGTTGTGGGGACCGGGATGGGACGGATCGGGGTAACGTTCGAGGAGTTTGTGGTGGTTGCGCGGCAATTGCATGCGCAGCGGCAAACGGTGACCGTTGATCGGGTGCGGGAAGTGCTGGGGCGAGGAAGCCGCACCACACTGCTAAAGCACCTGCAGCAATGGCGACACGAGCTGGCGACCCTGTCGCCGTCATTCGATTTGGCCGACTTGCCAACAAGCTTGTTGCCACTCATTGAAGCGTTTTGGCGTCGCGCTGGCGAAGAGGCCGCTGCACAATTGGCCGACGAGCGAAATCGGCTTGAGCAAGAGCGACAGACTCTGCGTGAACGCGATCACGTCCGGGAGGGGCAATTGCAGGTGTTGACGGAGCAACTCGCCAGCTTGCAGCACCGCGAGCGGCAGTTGTCACAGGAGTTGACGGCGGTAACGGAAGCACTTGGCCGCAGCCAAGTGGAAAACCTGCAACTCAATCAGACGGCCCAACAATCCCAACAGGAAAGTAGGGCGCTCGCTACTAAGCTACAACAGGCTGAGCTTTCGCTGACTGAGCACACCAAAACCTCGGCCGCACAGCTGGCCAGCGAGCGGGCGCGACACGATAGCGAACTGGCGCGCTGGCTGCAGCAGTTGGATGCCACGAGACAGCAGCTGCGGGAGCTGGCCGAGCGTTGTGCTTTGCTGGAAAAACAACGCACGGTAGCCGCGCAAGCACCGAAAAGCACGTCGAAACGGCAGCGCGTGACGGTGCCGGAAAGCGACGCGGTGAACACCAAGCGGTCATCCTCCAAGCCAGCCCGAACACGACGTAGTCGTTAGCCGTAACGTACTCTCTCTGGCGAACCGTGATCTTTGCCAGCGTGTTATGCAGAGAGAGGGCCAACTTTGAGCGTGCGTACGGTGCTGATTCGCGCTGCGGTGCAACTGATTCGCTACGGCGTCGTCAAATACCATTGGCATTACTGCACTTGAGGGTGGGCCGGGATTCGCGTCAATTTCGCCATTAAGGCCTTAACTCATTGAATTTATGAAATTTCCAGCGACGGGTATCTATTTCCTCGCACACGTTCGGGTGCCTTTCTTGTGAACGGCGGAGAATCAGCGTTATCGACGGCATTCCGGTGTATCGTTGCCTCTTCGCCGCAGTGCACCCAAGATGCTGCACGTTCCTCGCTCGCCACCGGCGCACTGGGAGATCACGCGCTCGAGCTCGCCGGCCATGCGGGTCAGTTCCTCGATCCGTTGATGGATGTCGGTCAAATGCGTACGGGCCAACGCATCGACATCGCCGCACGACAGCTTCGGATCGTCGTTCAGGCGTAGCAGGCTGCGGATTTCTTCCAGACTAAAACCCAGTTCGCGCCCGCGACTGATGAAGCGCAAGCGATCCACGTCGGCCGGCGCATAGGCGCGGTAGCCGCTTCCTGTACGCATCGGCTTTGGCACCAGACCAACGCTCTCGTAATAGCGGATCGTTTCGACATGGCATCCGCTGGCAGCGGCGGCTTCACTGATTTTCATTCGCATTCCGCTTGACTCTGTAGTGGCTACGGACTTTACCCTGAGGGGATTGCCGGTACCAGCTCGGTACTCGTCCGCAGAGTCAATGCCCATGTCTTTTCCAAACATCCCAATCCGGCTCGGCCTCTTCGCCCTATTTTTGCTTGGGTGGGCCCTGCAGCCGCCCGTCCATGCCGCCGCGTCAGCCCAGGCAGACCCGCGCCAGACTTGGCAGATGCTCGATTACATCGCCGTGGACTATGCCGGCGCCGTCCAGGGTGGTCGCATCATTGCGCCCGGCGAGTATGCCGAAATGCAGGAATTTGCCGGCACGGTGCGTACGCAGTTGGCGTCCTTGCCTGCCAGCCCCAAACAACCGGAACTGCTGGCCCAGGCCGACCAGCTAATCGCGGCAGTGGCGGCCAAGACTGAGCCTGACCAAGTGGCTGCGCTGGCACGTGGACTGGCCGATACGCTGCTGGCCAGCTTCCCGATTGCGGCGGTGCCGACCTCGCCACCGGAGCCGGCCCGGGCGGCGGCGCTCTACGCCCAGCAATGCGCGGCCTGCCACGGCCCGCAAGGACACGGTGACGGTCCGGCCGCCGCCAGTCTGGAGCCGCCGCCGATCGCTTTCACCAACGCCGAACGCGCAGCCCAGCGCACACCGCTGGCCCTGTATGAAGTGATCTCCCAGGGCGTGCCTGGCACCAGCATGGCCAGCTTTGCCGGTTTGCCCGAGGCGGAACGGTGGGCGCTGGCGTTCTATGTCGGCAGCCTGGCGTATTCGCCACAAGCCCGTGCCGACGGCGAGGGGTTGTGGCGCGAGAACGCGGAAGTACGCGGGCGCATCCCATCGTTGGAGACGTTGACTCGCACGCGTGAAGCCGACCTCGCGGCGACTTGGCCAGCAGCGCAAGCCCGCGCCATCGTCGCCTATCTGCGCTCGAAGCCGCAGGCGGTCACCGAATCGGTTGCCGGCACCGGCACGCTTGCTCTGGCCCGCCAGCAATTGGCTGGCAGCGAGCGCGCCTTTGCCGCCGGTGACGTGGCCCAAGCCACGACGCTGGCACTGTCTGCCTACCTGGACGGCGTAGAACCCGTCGAACCGATGCTGGCCACGCACAATGCGGCGTTGCTGCGCGAGATCGAAGCCGCCATGGCTCGCTATCGCGCGCAACTGAGCGGCCACGCGGCGCCGGCAGAAATCGCCGCGCAACTCGCCCAGATCAATGCGCTGTTTGACCGTGCCGAGGCGGTATTGCAGGACTCGCACATGGATACGACAACGGCGTTCCTCGGCAGCTTCACCATTCTGGTTCGCGAAGGGATAGAAGCGTTGCTGATCGTGATCGGCATGATCGCCTTCCTGCGCAAGGCCGAACGTCGCGAGGTGCTGCCTTACGTCCATGCCGGCTGGCTCGGAGCCCTGCTGGCCGGCGCGGCGACTTGGGCGGCGGCCACCTACCTGGTCGACATCAGCGGCGCCAACCGCGAGGTGACCGAAGGCGTGTCGGCCCTGTTCGCCGCCGCCGTTCTGCTCAGTGTCGGCATCTGGATGCATCAGAAAAGCCTGGCTGGCCGCTGGCAACAGTACCTGCACGCCAAGCTGTCGGCGGCGTTGACTCGGCGCTCGGCGGTCTTCCTGTTCGTGCTGGCCTTCGTCGCGGTGTACCGCGAAGTGTTCGAGACGATCCTGTTTTATATCGCGATGTGGAGCGAACCGGCGTCCGGCGCCATCGTCGCCGGCCTGGCCGCCGGCAGTGCGGTGCTGGTCGCGGTAGCGTACTGGATGCTGCGGCTGAGCAAGCGCCTACCGATCGGCCGGTTCTTCTCGGTCAGTTCGATACTGATCGCCGTGCTGGCGGTGATCCTGGTCGGCAAGGGCGTGGCCGCGCTGCAGGAAGCGGGCTGGGTGGCGCAGGCGCTCATCGCGGTGCCGCGCATTGAATGGCTCGGCATCTATCCGTCCTGGCAATCGGTGCTGGCACAGCTGGCCGTGGCGATCGCGGCGGTGATCGGTTTCCTGGTCAACACGCGAACCGCGCGTGCTCCGGTAACAGAGACCAAAGTTTAAGGAGAACTCATGCGCCAGAAAGATTCGACGTCGTGCAGTTGTTCGACGCCTCCGGTGGCGAAGTCCGACACGCCTTCCGATGCCACAGCGTCTGCAGGACAAGCGAGCTACCACATCGAGAACATGGATTGCCCGACCGAGGAGGCGCTGATTCGCAGCAAACTGGCGGTGCTGCCGGGCGTGGTGGGGCTGACGTTCAATCTGGTGCAGCGACGGCTGACGGTGTCGCACACGTTGCCTTCACTGACTCCGGTGGAGCAGGCACTGTCCGCCATCGGCATGCGGGCAGTGCGCGAAGACGACACCCCGACTGATCAAACGTCCGCGAGTGCAGCGCCAGTGGCCGAGGCTACGCCCACCAACGTGCCTTGGTGGCCGCTGGCGTTGTCGGCCCTGGCCGCATTGGCCGCGGAAACGATCTACTGGCTCAATAACGGCAATCATTGGTCGGTGGTCGTGCTGTCGCTGGCCGCGGTGCTGACGGGCGGCTTGTCCACCTACAAGAAGGGCTGGATCGCGCTTCGAAACCGCAACCTCAACATGAACGCACTGATGTCGATCGCGGTTACTGGCGCCATGGCCATCGGACACTGGCCGGAAGCGGCGATGGTGATGGCGCTGTTCGCGCTGGCCGAAGTGATCGAGGCGAAGTCGCTGGACCGTGCCCGCAATGCCATCCGCGGGCTGATGGAGCTCGCACCGGAACGTGCCACGGTGCAGCAAGCCGACGGCACCTGGTGTGAGGTCGATGCCAGACGGGTGGCCGTCGGCAGCCGCGTGCGGGTCAAGCCGGGCGAACGGCTGGCGCTCGACGGCCAGGTGCTGGAGGGGCGCTCCACGATCAATCAGGCGCCCATCACGGGCGAGAGCTTGCCGGTCGAGAAAGCCCCGGGCGATCTGGTCTTTGCCGGCACCATCAACGAGTCCGGTTCGTTCGAGTTCGGCGTGACCGCTGCGGCCAGCCATTCCACGCTGGCCCGCATCATTCACGCCGTGGAGAGCGCGCAAGGCAGCCGCGCCCCGACCCAGCGTTTCGTCGATCAGTTCGCCCGCTGGTACACCCCGGCCGTTTTCGCCATCGCGCTCGCCGTTGCCATCGTGCCACCGCTGGTGGCCGGTGGGTTGTGGCTCGACTGGATCTACAAGGCCTTGGTGCTGCTGGTCATCGCCTGTCCCTGTGCGCTGGTCATCTCCACGCCGGTGAGCATTGTCAGTGGCCTGGCCGCCGCCGCCCGCCACGGCATCCTGATCAAGGGCGGGGCCTACCTGGAACAAGGGCGCAAACTGCAATGGCTGGCGCTCGACAAGACCGGCACCCTCACCCATGGCAAACCGGTGCAAACGGATTTCCTGGCCTGGAATGGCGCCGATCCGATCGCGGCCCGTGAATGGGCGGCCAGCCTGGCCGCCCGCTCCGATCATCCGGTGTCGAAGGCGGTCGCGCGCGCGGCACAGGTCGATGGTGTCGGCTTGCACGTCGTCAGCGAGTTCGCCGCGGTACCCGGTCGTGGCGTTAGCGGCCGGATCGGAGCGCTGATCTGCCAGTTGGGCAATCACCGGCTGGTGGAGGACCTGGGCGTTTGCTCGCCGGAGCTGGAGCGCCAGCTTTCGCTGCTGGAGGCCGAGGGTAAAACCGTGGTGATGCTGATCGCCGACGGCCGCGTGCACGCGCTGTTCGCGGTGGCGGATACGGTCAAGGACAGCAGCCGGCGCGCGATCGCCGATCTGCACTTCCTGGGCGTCAAGACCCTGATGCTGACCGGCGACAACCCGCATACGGCACAGGCCATCGCCGCACAGGTGGGCATCGATCGCGCCCAAGGCAATCTGTTGCCGGAAGACAAGCTGCGTGAGGTCGAGCAACTGGCGTTGACCGGTTCGGTCGGCATGGTCGGGGATGGCATCAACGATGCCCCGGCGCTGGCACGGGCCGACATCGGCTTCGCGATGGGCGCGGCCGGCACCGATACTGCCATCGAGACCGCCGACGTCGCGCTGATGGATGATGATCTGCGCAAGATCCCCGCATTCGTGCGCCTGTCCCACGCGACTGCCCGGGTATTGTGGCAGAACATCGCATTGGCGCTCGGCATCAAGGCGCTGTTTCTGGTGCTCACCTTCACCGGACAAGCGACCATGTGGATGGCGGTGTTCGCCGACATGGGCGCCAGCCTGCTGGTCGTGTTCAACGGGTTGCGGCTACTGCGCAATGTGGCGTGGACTTCGCGCGCGTGATAACCAGCGGCAGGTGCGATTCGCGATGAACGGGCGGCGTTGTCAGTCGGAAAAAATCGCCAATGAAAGGGGAACCGGTTTCGTCGGATTGTTCGTGATCACGGCTCGACCACCTGTCGTTCGGCCATCGCCAAAAGCCCCCGTCATGCTTGACGCCATTGCAGCCGACTCCCTAGCATGACCAGCCTGTCTTCATTCATCACCGAGTCTGCTGGCTTGGCCATGCGCCGCTATCGTCCTTACTTGCTTTTCGCGTTGCTGACCTACCTGTGGTGCGCCACCGGGCTGGATCGGCTCGCCACGCTGCACAGCGTGACGGCCTCTGAACCGGCCGACACGGTGTTGATGGCGACGGAACAAGCCCGCCAACTGGTGGTGCATCACGTCGGTCATCGCGATGCGCACGAACCTGCCGTGGCGGACAACGCGGATCCGCTTGACGACACCGACGCGGCCTCGCATGGTCACGGCGACCATGTCGTGACGTATTGTGACGACGACAGCGAGCAAGCCACAACAGGCAAAGACAGCAAGCTCAACAACGTCACGCCGGTCGCGCTACCGACACCAGTCGCAACAACATTCGCCTGTACGCGTCATCTCGCTTCACGGCTCACCTCGGAACCGGTACAACGGCGCGCGTCGGCAGAGTTTGCCCGCACCGTTCGTCTGCTCATTTAAGTTCGTCCTTCCCTTCGTTCGAAACGCTTACCTCGCGTGAGCCGACGCTCGACCGTGTTTTTTTTGCGTATCGGTCAGGCCCGATTTTTTTGAAGGATAACATCATGCAGTTTTCTGTTGGCGCGGCATTGCCGCTGCTCGTGTTCGCATTCGCTTTGAATGCGCCGGCCGTGAAGGCCGCCGAAGCCGATGACGGACACAATATCGACACCTTGCTGCCGAGCGCACATTTACCGGCGGGACAACTCCCAGAGGAACTGCGGCCGGCGTTACAGCAACTCTGGGCCAACAACCCGGCCGTGCGCGCCGCACGCGCCAAACTCGCTGCTGCGGCGGCCCGCGTCGATGCCGCGGGGCAATCGCTTTACAACCCGGAACTGAGCCTCGATAGCGAAAGCGGTTTGGAGGAGCGCCGCGAAATCGGCGTGGCGATGGCGATCGATTGGTCCGGCAAGGTGGCGGCGCGCGAGCGTGTCGCACAAGCCGAATATGATTCGACGTTGGCCGAGTGGCAGGCGGCTTTGCAGCAAGTGGCTGCCGACTGGTTGCGCGAGGTCGTGGCATACCAGGCCGCGCAGGAACAAACCAGCCTCGGTCATGAACGGGTCGAACTGATGACCCGCTTTGCCGAGCTGGCGGGTCGGCGTTTGCGGGCCGGCGACATCAATCAGATCGAACGCGATCTGGCTGAGCTCGCCTTGCAGGACGCACTCGCTCAGCTCGCCGAACTCGAAGCCGAGCAAGCGCGTGCCGAGCAATCGCTGCGCGCACTCGGCAGCGATACCGTGGCGTTGCCGACACTGATGGCAACGCTGCCGTCCACCGCAACCGTGCAAGTTGATGACGGCAAACTGGCCCAACACGTGTTGCTGCGCCAAGCCAATCAGAGTGCGCAGGCGGCGACTGCGCGCATTCGCGTGGCCGAGCGCGAACGACGTCCGGATCCGGTGCTGTCATTGACCTCCGGAACCGTCGAGGCCGATGGCCTGCGCGACAATATCGTTGGCGTCAACGTCAGCATTCCGCTGCCGATTTTCAACAGCTATCGGGCTGAGGTCACTGCCGCGCAGGCCGATGCCGAGCAAGCAAATGCACTGCTGGACGAAATGCGTCGCCGCCTGCGTGCCGAAGCGTATCAGGCCACCGTCCGCTACAACGCGCTGCTGACCGCCTGGCAACGCTGGCAACAAAGTCCCGCCAGCCGGGTCACGGCGCGCGCCGACTTGCTGCAGCGGATGTGGGAAGCCGGCGAGTTGTCCAGTGCCGACTACTTGGTGCAACTCAATCAAACGCTCGACACCAGCGCCCGAGGCCGCCAACTGAATGCGCAGGTGTGGCAAGCCTGGCTGGATTGGTTGCAAACCGCCGGTGAATTCCTCGGTTGGGCCGGTCTGCCCGAAAACGATACGCCCGGCACCGCATCGGCTGATGACCGTCGCCCCGCTCGCTGAACTGAAATCGAACTGATGGAAGACCACATGAACAAAGCCATACGACTGAACGACATTTGCACTTACGTTCGCACCCATGTTCGCAACCCCCTGCGCAGCGAGCCATCCACGCTCGCCGCACTGGCCTTGTTCGCGTTGATGACCCTGGTGGCGCCGACAAGTTTTGCCGCCGAACACGATGACGACCACAAAGAAGGCCAGCACGAAGAAGCTGCGCATGACGAAGGAAAAGCGCTGACCACGGCTGAAATCAAGCAACTCGGCATCGTCACCGAAACGCTGCGTGCCGAACGCCTGAGTGACGAGATCCGCGCCCCGGGCGAAGTCAAATCCAATGCCTACGCCACCACTCTCATCAGCCCGCGCATACCGGCCCTGGTGCAGAAACGCCACGCCAAACTGGGCGACGCTGTCAAAGCCGGCCAACCGCTGGTGACGCTGACCAGCATTGAACTCGCAGAAGCACAAGGCGCGCTGCTGGTGGCCGATCGGGAATGGCAGCGGGTCAAAGCGCTCGGCAGCGAAGCGGTCTCCGGCCGCCGCTATCTCGAAGCGCAAGTGGCGCGCGATCAGGCACTGGCGAAAGGGCGCGCGTTTGGCATGCATGAAAACGCCATCGATGCCTTGCTGGCCGGCAAATCCGGCCATGCCAACGGCGAGCTGACCCTGCTGGCGCCACATGCTGGCCGGCTGACTTCCGACGATTTTCTGATCGGTGAGCGTGCCGAACCAGGACGCACGTTGTTCACCCTGGTCAACGAAGCGCAGGTCTGGATTGTCGCGCAGCTGCCGCCGTCCAGCGCCGAGCGGATCGCCGTGGGCGCCAGCGTCCGCGTGGTCGCGCACGACAAGATCGAGCTGCTCGGCAAAGTCATTCAGCTGTCGCATCGGGCCGAAGAAGGCACCCGCACGATGCCGGTGCGCATCGAAGTGCGTAACGACAAGGACCAGCTGCATCCGGGCGAGTTCGCCGAAGTCTGGATCGCCACGCAAGGCAGCAGTGAACAACTGGCCGTGCCGAAAGAGGCACTGGTGCAACTTGGCGGCCAGATGGTGCTGTTCAAGGCCAACGGCCCCGGTGATTTCGACGCCGTGCCGGTCAAAACCGGTGCCGGCCGCGGCGACCGCGTGATCCTTGAAAACGGTGTCAAAGCGGGCGATGTGGTCGTGGTCAAGGGTGCCTATGCGCTGAAAGCGCGGCAGCTGAAATCGCAGATGGGAGAAGGCGATGCAGACTAAGTCCGTTCTCAGCGCAAAGGCGGCAACCATGGCGCTGGCTCACCCGCTGTCGATGGCACTCACCGCGCGAGGTGGCCGGTCATGCTGAACCCTCTGGTCGAACTCGCGTTACGTTACAAGTTTCTGGTGCTGATCGCGTTTGCGGTCGTTGCGTTTCTCGGGCTGCGCGCGGTCAACACGGTGCCGATTGACGCCTTCCCCGACGTCACGCCGGTTCAGGTCAATATCTACACCGAATCACCGGGACTTGCTGCGGAAGATGTCGAGCAACTGCTGACCTTTCCGATCGAATCGGCGCTGGCGGGCTTACCGAAGGTGCAGGAGATCCGTTCAGTCAGTCTGTTCGGGCTGTCCTATGTCGCGGTCTATTTCGATGACAGCCTGGATATCTATTTCGCCCGCCAGCTGGTCAACGAACGCCTGCAAGAAGTCGGTGATCGCATTCCGGAGGGTTACGGCCGACCCGAGATGGGGCCGAATGCCTCGGGTCTCGGTCAAGTGCTCTGGTACACGCTGGAACGTGCCGACGAAAAACTGAACGCCAACATTACCGACATGGATCTGCGCACGCTCCAGGACTGGAATGTGCGCCTGATGCTGCGCACTGCCCCGGGCGTCGATGACGTCATGTCCTGGGGCGGTGGCGAACGGCAATTCCAGGTGCAGATCGATCCGCTGAAACTGATCAAGCATAACGTCAGCTTCACCGAGGTGATGACCGCTCTGCAGGTCAATAACGGTCAAGTTGGCGGCCAGTATGTCGACCTCGGTCAGGAACAATATCTGGTGCGCGGTCTCGGCCTTGTGGCCAATGCCGATGACATCGGCCGCATCGTGCTGAAAACCGACGACGGCACGCCCGTTTATGTGCGCGACGTTGCCGAAATTATCGAAGCACCGGCCACGCGCTTTGGCGCCGTCACCCGCGATGGCAAAGAAGTCGTGCTCGGTATGGCGTTAGCGCGTATTGGTGAAAACGCCAAAGGCGTGGTCGAAGCCGTTAAAGGCAAACTGGCGATCGTCGCGGACGCGCTACCGGATGGCGTGGTCCTGAAGCCGATCTACGATCGCACCGACTTGGTCGACAAAGCCGTCAACACTGCAGTGCGCGCTTTGATCGAAGGTTCGATTCTGGTTGCGATTGTCCTGTTCCTGTTTCTCGGTGAGTTGCGTTCAGCCATCGTCGTGATTGTTGCGTTGCCGATGGCCATGCTGATCGCGTTTATCTGCATGGGCGAAGCCAATTTGTCGGCCAACCTGATGTCGCTGGCCGGATTGGCGATCGGCATCGGCATGATGGTTGATGGCGCGGTGGTGATGGTGGAGAACGCGTTTCGGATCATGGCCGAACGCCAGGCGCACGGCGAAAAAGTCGACCGCACTTCGGCTGTGCTGGCCGCCGCGCGGGAAGTGGCCAACCCGATCTCGTTTGCGATCCTGATCATCATCGTGGTGTTCCTGCCGCTGTTCAGTCTGCAGGGCTTGGAAGGCAAGCTGTTCAAACCGATGGCGCTCAACATCAGCTTTGCGATGGCCGGCTCCTTGTTGTTGACGCTGACGCTGATCCCGGTGCTGGCGGCCATCATCCTGCGTGCCAAGGAAGAGCGTGACACTCGGTTGGTGGGCTGGTTGAAAGCCGGTTACCGGCCGTTGATCCGCTGGGCGCTGGCGCGCAAGAAAACGGTGGTGACCGCCTCCGTCGCTGCGTTGATCGGCAGCCTCGCGCTGTTTCCTTTCCTCGGCAAGGAGTTCATGCCGCAGTTGGCGGAAGGTTCGATCATGTGGCGGGTCACCTCGATCCCGTCGACCTCGCTGGATGAATCGATCCGCCTGTCCGAACGCATTGAAGAAGCGTTCAAGCAGTTCCCGGAAGTCGAGTCCACGCTGGCGATGATCGGCCGGGCCGAAAAAGGCGAAACCGCCGACGTCAACTACATGGAGATCTACACCGCGCTACGCCCGCATGACGAATGGACCAGTGGCCGCGACATCGGTGAGTTGCAGGAAGCGATGGCGGAGTTGCTGGAAGAGGTGGCGCCCAACTCGGTCGCCGGCTTCACCCAGCCGATTCAGATGCGGGTCGAGGAACTGATCTCCGGCGTGCGGGCCACGCTGGCGCTGAAACTGTACGGCGAAAAGCTCACCGAGCTCGACAGCCTGAGCGCCAAACTCAAGGACGTGTTGGCGAAAGTGCCCGGCGTCGCCGATCTGTCACTGGAAGCCAACCTCGGCAAGCCACAGATCCGGATCCAGGTGAACCGTGAGGCCGTTGCCCGGTATGGTCTCAACGCCGAAGATGTGCTGACCATCGTCAAGAACGGCATC
The DNA here is from genome assembly GCF_013179735.1 of Permianibacter fluminis. Classification (NCBI taxonomy): domain Bacteria; kingdom Pseudomonadati; phylum Pseudomonadota; class Gammaproteobacteria; order Pseudomonadales; family Pseudomonadaceae; genus Permianibacter; species Permianibacter fluminis. Next base: position 2,995,451 of record NZ_JABMEG010000001.1, read on the forward strand.
GGCGGTGAGCCGGTGACGACCCTGCTCGATGGCGTCAAACGGTTCGATATCGCCGTGCGTCTGGAGGAGTCGAACAAGTCTTCGCTGGAAGCGATCCGACAGTTGCCACTGTCGGCGCCGGGTGGGGTCATCGTGCCGTTGACACAGGTGGCTGAGGTTGATATCGCCGAAGGCTACTCGTTCGTTCGTCGCGAGCAGTTGCAGCGTTATGCCGTGATCCAGATGGATGTGCGTGGCCGCGATATCGACGGCTTTGTCACGGAAGCCAATGCTGCGATCAAGCAAGCGGTGGATCTCCCCGCCGGCTACTGGATCGAATGGGGCGGCGCATTCGAGAACCAGCAGAGGGCGTTGGCGCGGCTCGCGATCATCGTGCCGATCACCATCTTTTTCATCTTCGTGTTGTTGTACACGGCGTTCAATTCGGTCCGCTATGCCAGCCTCATCATCGCCAACGTGCCGTTCGCCACCATCGGCGGTTTGATCGGCCTGGCGATCACCGGCCAGTACCTGTCGGTGCCATCGGCCATCGGTTTCATCGCGGTATTCGGCGTCGCCATGTTGAACGGTATCGTACTGGTCAGCTTCTTGAATGAACTGCGCGGACGTGGCTTGTCGGTGCGCGAAGCGGTATTGCAGGGCACCTTGCTGCGATTGCGACCGGTGCTGATGACCGCCAGCGTCGCGATTCTGGGTTTGGTGCCAATGCTGTTGTCGTCTGGTGTTGGCGCCGAAACCCAGCGACCGCTCGCGACCGTGGTCGTCGGCGGCTTGATCACCTCCACCTTTTTGACGCTGGTGCTGCTGCCGGTGCTCTACGAATGGTTGGAAACCCGTCGTGTTCCAGTTACCGATGAAAACATTTCCGTTGAGGAGTCCGCATCATGAAAGTCGTTACTGCCTTTGTTCACCGTGGCCGCGTCTCCGACATCGTGCACACGTTGGAAGCGGCGGGCTTCCGTTACCTGACCGTGATTGATGTCCAGGGTCTACTCAATGCGATCAGCGCGGTCGAAGAGCATTACTCGATCGAGCTTGGCGAAAAAGTCACTGACGAAGTCAAGCTGGAATTGATCTGCGAGGACGACCAGGCCGCCAGTGCGGTGACGCTTATACGTCAACACGGCCGCACCGGTCAGGCCATCGCCGGTCTGGTGTACGTCATGCCCGTGGAGTCCTACCAGCTGATTGACGGTGCCGCGTCGTAGTGCCGAAAGCTTTTGTCCAACGCCGTACCGATGCGGCCGTTGCCGCATCGGTCACTGTCTCCTCGACAATTCTTGGACACCGCCGCGCTCGTCGTGAGCGCGGCGGTTTTTTTGCCGGTAGATCGTTACGGGCAAATCACTAATGACGAACGACGCATCCACTCAACGCTTTTGCTTTGTATGCGCTGAAAGCGGTAACAGAAGTCGGCGGTTGTTATCTGGTGTGGTTGTGGCTGAAACAAAATCGCAGCGGCTGGCTGTTGCTGCCCGCAGCACTTAGTCTTGCCTTCTTTGCTGGCTTGCTGACATTGCATCCAGTAGCAACTGGCCGCGTGTACGCCGCGCATGGTGGTGTTTATGTCGCGGCGGTTCTTGCTTGGCTATGGGCTGTTGATGCCGTGTTGCCTGATTGCTGGGATGTGCTGGGCAGCGTGGTGGCTGTGCTTGGGATGGCGATTATCGCCTTCGCGCCCCGGGGCAACTGATTCGCTATGGCGTCGTCAAATATCTCAGGTATTACTGCATTTGGGCAAAGTTGCGTAGCTGCCATTCGTGCGCATGCTGACCGTGTTGAGCCAACATCGTCAATTGCCAATCCTTCAATACATCTTCCGGCAGGGCAGCGGCCAGCGCCACACCATTGTTTTTGTCTGCGGTCAGTCGCACCGTTTCGCTGATACCGTTGTTACGGAACGCCATAATCACTTGTACCGCTGCTGGCGGGAGCGGGCGCTGGGTATCGGTAAACAGATAGGCATACAGCCAGCGATCTCCCTGGTGCTCCTGTAGCACCAACTCAATAGCCAGATCACGATCTGCAAACAGCAAACCGCCGTGCGGACCATGCGGCATCAAGCCTTCTTCGACATGTTCACCGGTGCCGTGCGGGCCATGGAAATGGCTGCTCTGCTCGCCAAACAGTGGCCCCGGCTTCCTGTCTCGGTTCATTTGCCAGTTAAACATGGAAAGTCCAGCTACTGCCGCCAAGCCAAGCCAAGCAGATACACGATATGGCTTCTGTCGCGCATTATGGTCCCCCCCCAAACGAGAACGTAGTCGTGTGACCATATCGCATCCAGAGAGAATACAATTTGGCGTAATTCAGTCTGTCAATGGTGGTGCTTACTGCCTATCACTTTTCAGTCGGAGCCAGCGCGATCGTGAAGCTGCTCGAGCAGCATTACCATCAGGAGTGATTGAGTGGCCTCCATTCGTTGTGATTCTGTGCAGGTTTGGCTATCGGATGACAGGCGTGACTCCTGTTCGATGCAAGCTTGGTTACTGGCGATTAATCCAGCGTTTAGTTCCCGCAACAAAAGAATGCCATCTCGGATGGCGCGCATTTGCTGCGCTCGAACTGCATTGCGCTGCTGCTCGGTTTGAGCGCGAGACATGGCATCATCCAGCGCCACAATGGCGTCGATTTGTTGCTGCAGCCGGTCTTCTGGTGATACATAGGTTCTGGACGAGGCGCATGAGGCAAGCAGTAATAGGGACGCCGAAAAGAATGTGAGAAGCGTGGTTTGGTGAGTCATGGCATATCTCCTTCATTACGCACGGCCTGAGTCGTCGGTCATTGCCGATGGCGTCAAGAAAGCTGGCGCGTTAGTTGGGCGAGAACAGATGTCTGCATGGCTTCATTATCTGCACTTTATTGAGATGGGAAAGGGATTCCGGGTAATCTGACGAAAGCGTAATGTGGCCGTCAGCCTGCTGTCAGGCTGGGCGAAATAACGATGTTGAGTGGAAACGCGTCAGCATGGAAAATGCCGCTCGGCAAACACGGCTGCGCGTAACTCCAGGGTTGGCGGCGGCGAAGTGAGCCGCAACGAAAGCGGGAGCGATACGGAAGATGAGGGTTGTCAGTTGGGCGGGCTGTGCATGGTTAATGCCTGGAATCGGGATTTTCTATGGTCAGGCGGGCGACCAGCAGTGGCACAGGCATATGGCGCATCAGATTTCAGTCGGACTGGATGCCCCGGTAATGGTCGAAAACAGATGGCAGAAGCTAACGGCAACATGCGTCCATATACCAGCGGGGATGGACCACCGAATCTCTGCTGGGCGCGTTCTGTCAATTTATCTTGATGCCCTGTCAGACGAGGCTCGGGAACTGGCTTCGTCTCAGGAGGTTTCGTCTTTGGAGTTGTCGTCATCCTCTCTGGATATCCTGCTCGAAACTTTGCAGCGTGCGGAGATGTCGACAGAAGGGATGAGACAACGGATCCATCGTCTGCTGGGACTGGAACGCGTTGCTTCGCCGGAGCCGCGGCTTGCATTGGTTATCAAGACCTTGCAGCAAGGAGTGACCGATAGGGAGACGCTAGCAAAACGTGTGGGCTTGTCACCGTCACGATTCTCACACTGGTTTGTCGAGCAGACAGGCTTGCCTCTTCGAAGTTACGTCAAGTGGATTCGATTGATGGTGTCTTTGCAACATGTGGCAACAGGAACCTCGTTGACAGAAGCTGCCCATGCGGCGGGCTTTTCGGACGCGGCTCACTTCTCACGAACATTTCGCACGTTGTTTGGTATCGATCCGTCGTCAGCCCTGGCCAACGTCTCACTGACATCAACACCCTAGCTTTTTCGTTCAAGCCGACATCCTGGCTTTCGCATAATCTGGCGGTCATGTTCATCCAACGACTGGCGGCTTCGTGCTCAGGTCCTTAATCCGATGGGGTAGCTACCCCGCCATCTTTGGCGGTTGCTCAGCGGCCATGATTTTGCTGCTATATGCAGGCCTGCCGACTTGGCCATCGGTACTGTTGTTAAGTGGAGCGGGATTGGTGGCGGTCGCTTGTATGGAGCGTCTGGCACCCTATCGCGCGGAGTGGTTGGACGATCATGACGACACGAGGACAGATGCACTCCATCTGCTGGTCAACCTGTCAGTGATTCAGTTTACCGCCGAACTTCTCGCCCAACTTGGGCAGTTGGTGCCGGCAAATTTTCGACTCTTCCCGGACCAAAGTCCCTTGTGGCTACAGTTGTTGGTCGTAGCGACCGTTCTGGACCTGAGTTTGTATCTCATGCATCGTGCCAGCCACAAGACCGCCTGGCTGTGGCAGTTTCATATGACCCACCACAGTGCCGAACGCCTTTATTGGTTGAATGGGGAGCGTCGCCATCCATTGCACGCAATGATCATGGCCGGGCCAGCCGTTGTCCTGCTGATAGCTGCCGGGACACCGCCCGCCATACTAGCCGCTTGGCTCGGCATCCTGACTGTACATCTGGGATTCCAGCACGCCAATCTCGATTATCGATTGGGTGGGGGACGCTGGTTATTTGGAGTAGCGGAGAACCACCGCTGGCATCACAAACGCGAGTTCGAAGACGCTCAGGTCAATTTTGGTGAGTTCTTTATGATCTGGGATATTGCGTTCGGCTCCTTTCATAATGAGGCTGGTAATCTCGGAGACGCGGAAGTGGGGCTGCGGGAGAGGGCGTTTCCGCGCCACTATTTGGGCCAGTTCCTTTGGCCCTTCCGAGTAAAGCCTATTACTGCCATGCGATCCGACAGGGGAAGCCAATGACAAAGAAGCGGACGGAAGAGTCTCTGCCATCACAAACACCGGCATCGGGTTGGCGCCATTTCTTTCGCACACGGCGAGTTCTGTTGCGATTGGTACTGACCGTCGCTGTGCTTCTCGTCGCAGTCGATGCCTTTGTCAGCCAGCGGAGCCTACAGCACCTCTTGGTTGGACATACCGCCATGATTCTGCTGATTGTCATTGCGGCGGCGGTGATCGAATGGCTAGGCAGTGAGTGATCGGTGTTGCCGTTGCTCATTAGTGAGAGGATGATAGTCTCTCCTGTTGGGGCGGACTGACTGGTCAATCTAGCTTGACATAGGGTCAAGGTTGAGAGGCGAACGCGCCGCCGTGACTCATGCCGGTGGACTTTAATGTCGCTGCGTTCACGAACGTTTTCGAAGCGAATGGATGCGCCATCAACCTGTGCAGATGATGCATCTGCTGCGTTGCGGCAAGATATTGAATGTCTGTTTGCACGGGCTTGTGCAGCGGGAGACCTTGAGGTGGCCGAGCACTTGCTTACGGCGCTGGAGGTCATGGCGAGCCGTTTACCAGGCTCGCTGGCATTGGACGCTACCTATCGCATGCTTGCCTGCCAGTTGTCAGATGATGAAGCAGCGCAGGGCGTTGGCAGCCCATCATCAAAACGCTGACACTTTGCGCTTAACTCAACCGAAATTCCTCGTATCCGCTGATAACTACCTCGTCTCAACTTCTGTCGTAGTCGGAAAACTGAATACGAAGCGGGTAGCATTGTGGTCTGAGCTGACAGCAACGCTGCCTTGATGCGCTTTCACAATGGATTGACTAATCGCCAAGCCAAGACCTGCACCTTCATCGATGCGCTGACGCGAAGCGTTGCCACGGTAAAAACGATCGAACAGACGTGGGAGCTGATCCTGTGGTACAGGAGGCCCCGGGTTTTCCACGCTAATGATAACGGAACGTGATTCGCTAACGATATTGACGGTGACTGCATTACCGGGAGGCGTGTGGCGTATGGCATTTGAAAGCAGGTTGCTGAGCGCACGCCGAATCATCAAGCGATCACCCATGAGATCGCCAGTGCCAGCCCGTTCGAGATGGACAGCTTTCTCGGCGGCCAAGGCATCGTAGAAATCGAACAGCGCATCCACTTCAGTGGCCAGGTCAACAGGCTCACGATGGGGTACAATCAAACCATGATCGGCCTTGGCAAGGAATAGCATGTCACCGATCATGCGAGCGAGACGTTCATACTCCTCCAGGTTTGAGTAGAGGATTTCCCCATACTCCTGCGCCGTTCGGGGCTTGGTAAGCGAGACCTGGGTTTGGGTCATTAGATTATTGATGGGCGTCCGCAGCTCATGCGCCAAATCGGAAGAGAACTCGGACAGTCTTTGTAGCGAATCGCCTAAGCGATCAAGCATCGCATTGAAGGAACTTACCAGCGGTTGTAACTCGACAGGCACGTTCTCGACATCCAATCGTTCCCGCAGCTGTTGCGCCGAGATGCCCTGTGCTACCCGCACCATGTCTTGCAGTGGCATCAACCCGCGCTTTGCGGCAAGCCAGCTGAATCCGCTCATTAGCAGTAGGGCGCCGATGCATATCAGCACAAGCTGGCGCTCAAACGCTGTGAGAAACTCGTTGTGGTGGCTCGTGTCTATGGCAAGCATGGCTTGCATGGTAACTGCTGGATTGCCGGTCGCCACATTGACCATAAAGCCTCGATAGACGATCTCGTCTGCGCGCCAGTCAATCAATGCATGCTGTTGGGCTGCCGGCCGATTGGCTTGCTGCAGCGAATGCATAATGGAGGCTACTGACTCACTCGTTGCAAAAAACTGTGCCCCATCGTCAAGCTCAATACGAACTTGAAGGTCGGGGTGCCCGACCAGCGCATCGCGTAACAGCTGCTTGATTCGAAGGCTGTCTGGCTCGGCCTGCCAGTCATCAAGAACGTTTCGAATCAACTCCAGTTTCCCGAGTAGGGTGGCGTGATCTTGTTCTTTGAAATGATGGTCAACCGTGGCGCGTATCACCAGCCCAGTCACCAGAAACACGAGTGCTGCAAGCAAGGTGAACAGCAAGCTGACGCGTAGCGTAATCGCGTTAGGAAGTCGAAACGCCATCGCCTTGATTTTCCATAACGTACCCCATTCCACGCACGGTTCGAATGAGCTTCATTTCGAACGCAGTGTCCATCTTGCTGCGCAATCGCTTGATGGCAACCTCCACGACATTGGTGTCGCTATCGAAGTTCATATCCCAGATCTGTGAGGCAATCAGTGAGCGCGGCAAGATTTCGCCCTGACGACGCATCAACAGTTCGAGCAGGGCGAATTCTTTGGCGGTAAGGTCGATGCGCTTGCCACCACGGGTGGCGCGGCGTCGACGCAGGTCAAGTTCGAGGTCTGCTACATGCAAAATGTCATCGTCCCGGTGGCGACCTCTGCGCAGCAGGGTTCGGACACGTGCCAACAGCTCGGCAAATGCAAATGGTTTGACCAAATAGTCATCTGCGCCAAGCTCCAGCCCCTTGACGCGATCCTCCACCTGATCTCGCGCGGTCAAAAATAGTACCGGCACCGATTTGCCCGACCGTCGAAGCGATTCGAGAATCTTCCAGCCACTCAGCTCCGGTAGCATCACATCCAGAATGACCAGCTCATAGTCCTCCGATAGTGCTTGCTGCAAGCCGCTCAATCCGTCCTGAACCCAATCGGTGACGTAGCCGGCCTCCGCCAGTCCTTGTTTGAGGTAGTCGCCGGTCTTGCTTTCATCCTCGACCAACAGAATTTTCATCGCTGCGACTCGTTGCCCCATCAATCAACAATATGCTCGACCAGTGCCGTGGCGTACGAAGTGCTAGCTGATCACCGACCGGCCAATGCAAACAGCGCCCACATCTGATACTGCCACCAAGCCAGCACAACAAAACAATAGAGACCGAGAAGGACGATGATCCATCCGCAACGGATCGGATTGCCCATGTGACCGCTCCTTAGTGCAACCCGCTGCCAGAGTGTCCATTCCGCCGGAAGCTCCAGCCGCTACCAAGGAGATCACGATACCGCTTCCCGTGTCTGCAAGTCTTTCCTGACAAAATTGTAATCTGGATGTCATTTCAGTGTTGGTGTCCTCCAGCCACTATCGAGCGTGATCCGTTTGCGACCTCGCAAGGGGCTGTTTTGGGGCGAGTCCGGAGCCCCGGTTCGACACTTTGAGGTAGCCATGCACGTTATGTGTTTCGCCGTACTGGCGCTGACCGCTGCAGGACAGGCACACGGCCTGTCCGATCCGATGGACGCCGCGGTCGAAGTCCCACCACCGGCCGTTTCCACCAGCCTCAGTAGCTACCGCGCTTGGTCTGAGCAAGCGGTAGGCGACTGGCGTATGGCTAACGACCGGGTTGGCCGCATTGGCGGCTGGAAAGCCTATGCTGCTGAAGCGCAGAACCCCGACACCCCAACTGCCGTAACCATTCCCAAGGGCGAGCCAAACCCGGCTGCCGTTCAGCCAACGCACCCGCCGGCTCATGAGGGTATCCGTCAATGAGCGCTGAGCCTTCTTTGCGCTCATTGCGGGGCGGCCGCTTGCTCGTAAGCGTCGTGACCGCCAGTGCAATGTTGACTGGTTGCGTCAGTTTCAGTCCAGATGGTGGCTTTGCTGCCGTGTCGTCCGCCGCGCGTGAACGTGTGGCCAAGGACGTGGTTTGGATCCGTTCAGACAGCGAGCGCAATACGGTAGAACAGCGGGTCGCCGAGTTGCTCGCCAAACCTTTGTCCGTGGACGATGCCGTACAAATTGCGCTGCTCAACAACCGGGGCCTGCAGGCTTCATACGCGGAACTCCAACTGAGTGAAGCGGCACTGGTTCAGGCCGCACGCCTGCCAAACCCGGCGTTCTCGATGCTGCGGGCCAGCAGCGCCGAAGCCGGTGTGCGCGAGTTCAAAATCGAACAGGCGCTCACTTTCAATATTTTCTCTCTGATTACGATGCCTCAGGCCACCGAAATCGAGCGGCGGCGATTTGAACAGACCCAGCGTGCGGTTACGCTGGACATGTTTCGTTTGGCGAATGCAACGCGTAAAGCGTACTACACCGCCATTGCGGCCGCAGAGACCGTACGCTACCAGCAGCAGGTGCGAGATGCGGCAGAAGCGGCTGCGGAGCTTGCCAGGCGCTTGGCCGCCGTCGGCAACTGGAACAAACTCGAACAGCTGCGAGAGCAGTCGTTTTATGCCGAGGCGGCGTTGGGCCTTGCCGGCGCCGAGCAGGCGAACCTGTCGGCCCGTGAGCAGTTGATTCGACTGCTTGGGCTTTGGGGGTATCAGACCCGTCTTAACTTGCCGGAACGTTTGCCGGACCTGCCTACAGCCCCGACACAGCAAGACAACATCGAGCAGTTGGCCATGGCGCAACGACTCGATCTACAGGCCGTGCGCTTGCACACGGAAGCCTTGGCAAAGAATCTCGGCCTGACCAAAACCACTCGCTTCATCAACGTGCTGGAATTCGGCCCGGCGAGAGTGTTGGAAGGGGCGCGCGACAGCGGCTACAAGACCGGTTACGAGGTTTCTTTCGAGTTGCCGCTGTTTGACTGGGGTGGCGCAAAGGTGGCGACTGCGGAGGCGCTTTATATGCAGGCGCTCAATGTGGCAGCGGAGACCGCCATCAATGCCCGATCGGAAGTGCGGGAAGCCTACTCGGTGTATCGCTTCCAGTATGACATCGCCAAGCACTATCGTGATGAGATCGTTCCCATCAGCAAACGGATTTCGGAAGAAAACCAACTGCGCTATAACGGCATGCTGATTGGCGTGTTCGAGTTGCTGGCCGATGCCCGCTCCCAGATCACAAGTGTCAACGGTTACATCGATTCTCTGCGTGAGTTCTGGATTGCCCAGGCCGATCTAGATATGGCCTTGATTGGCAAACCTGACCTGAACTTGCCTGATATGCCACGCGCATCAGCCACGGCGGCTGCCGAACACTGACACTGGACAATATGCTCATGAAATCCCGACGCGACTTTTTGTTTGGCGCAGGTGCCGTAACGGCGGCATTTTCCGCTGCCTCAGTAAGCAAGGTTGCTTTGGCTGCCTTGCCGGAACTGGTCAGTCAGACAAGCCCGGATACCCAAGCGCCGCTGATGCCGCAGAATGGCAGGCCTTACAACCCCGTGGTGACGCTGAATGGTTGGACACTTCCGTGGCGCATGAATGGTGGGGTGAAGGAGTTTCATTTAGTGGCAGAACCGGTGGTGCGCGAAATGGCGCCGGGGTTCAAAGCGCATCTGTGGGGCTACAACGGTCAGAGTCCAGGCCCGACGATTGAGGTGGTGGAAGGTGATCGGGTACGGATCTTTGTTACCAATCGACTGCCTGAGCACACCAGCATTCATTGGCATGGGCAGCGTCTGCCCAATGGCATGGACGGGGTAGGCGGGCTCAATCAACCCACCATCCACCCGGGAAAGACCTTCGTCTACGAGTTTGTTGCGCGTCGACCCGGAACATTCATGTACCACCCGCATGCCGACGAAATGACCCAAATGGCGATGGGAATGATGGGTTTTTGGGTGACGCATCCCAAAGACCGCCATCCCCTGATCGACGAGGTCGATCGAGATTTCGTTTTCTTGCTCAATGCCTATGACATTGACCCTGGCAGTTACACGCCAAAGATCATGACCATGCTGGATTTCAATCTATGGAGTTGGAATAGCCGCATCTTTCCTGGCATTGATTCGCTCAATGTTCGATGGAAGGATAAAGTCCGGATTCGTATCGGCAACCTGACGATGACCAATCATCCGATGCATCTGCATGGCCACGAATTCCAGGTGACAGGCACCGATGGTGGGCCGACAGCGAAATCCTCCCGCTGGCCGGAGGTGACTGCCGACGTCGCGGTAGGCCAGATGCGGCAGATTGAATTTCTTGCCGATGAAGAAGGTGACTGGGCGTTCCACTGCCACAAAAGCCATCACACGATGAATGCCATGGGGCACGACGTTCCCACCTTGATTGGTGTCGATCACCGCGGGGTGGTCAAGAAAATTACGGAGCTGGTGCCGGATTACATGGCGATGGGCGAGCGAGGCATGGCCGACATGACAGAAATGGAAATGCCCTTGCCGGATAACACCATCCCGATGATGACCGGCGAAGGACCGTTCGGCTCGGTCGAAATGGGTGGCATGTTCACGGTGGTCAAAGTGCGCCGCGAACAGAAACGCAACGATTACAGCAACCCCGGCTGGTTCGCGCATCCCCCGGGCACCGTGGCCTACGAATTTGATGGCGCCCTGGCCGAACCACACCGTCGCCAAGACGGCGGTGGGCATTCGATGCCGCGACAGCACCAGCACCAGCCGGGGCAAGAAATTGAAGTGCAAGTCCGTAAACCCAGTGGTCACAGTGATCACTGAAATCGGTGTATTTAACCTGTGCAGTTGAGGTAACGACATGAGTATTCGCTACACATTAGCCGCCGCGACACTCGCGGTGCTGACATCTTATTCGGCCGTAACGCTCGCGGGTGGCACGCATCCTGGCGAGCACCATCACGACCATGACGAAAGCGCCATCGGGCAAGCGGGTGACGCCGGCAAGGTCTCTCGCACCGTTATGGTAGACATGACCGATGCCATGCGTTTTGTTCCGGCACAGGTGAGTGTCAAACAGAACGAAACGATTCGGTTTGTGGTCAAAAATTCCGGAAAAGTCAAACACGAGTTTGTGCTCGGCACCGAAGCGGCGCTCAAAGAGCATTATCAAGTCATGCTGAAATTTCCGGAGATGGAGCATGCCGATGCCAATATGGTGACGGTGGCGCCGGGCCAAACCGGCGAAGTGATCTGGCAATTCACCAAGTCCGGCAAGGTGGATTTTGCGTGTTTGCAGCCAGGTCATTACGATGCGGGTATGAAGGGCTTGGTGGCGGTTGTCGGGGCGAACATGCCCACCGAAGAAAAAGATGGCCATACCGATCACAAGCATTAATGAGTCGGAATTTTAGTGAGCGCTTGACCGCCACAATGGTGCTTGTCGTGGTGGACAAAACCGTCGGCAACAGGAGAAGGTAGATGAACATGATGATGAAACTCGGACTTGTCTTTGTTGGTGTACTGCTCAATGTCGGTGGCGCGACGTTTGCCCACGAAGGCGAGCATGGCCAGCCGGCCAGCGTTGAGACGCCAGCGATGAATACCGCCGCCGCGTTGACGGAAGGCGAAGTCCGCAAGCTGGACAAAGAGGCTGGCAAAGTGACGTTGAAGCATGCTGAGATCAAAAATCTGGACATGCCCGGCATGACCATGGTGTTTCAGGTTAAGGATAAAGCCCAGCTCGCTGCACTCCAGGTGGGTGACAAGGTCCAATTCCAGGCGATTAGCGACGCCGGCAAGATTGTCATCACCGAGATCCACGTCGTGAAATAGCCCTCATGACTCAGACGGATTTATCACTACCGCCGACTGATAGGATGGCACCACCTTGAACGCCCCTGTCATGGCACTGATCTCGGCCTGTGGCAGCTGGTTACACTCAGAATAGGGAAATCAAATGAAGAGACGATTGGCGTGCGGTCTCATTTTGATTGCCACCGGTACAGCGGCGGCACAGATCGTTGAAATCCAATGGGACAAGGACAACCGCTTCCACTATGAAGGCGAGGTTCCTGCCGGAAAGGCCCTCGAAATTTGCGACAAGCTAACCAAAAACCAAGTGCTGAAATGGCAGTTTACCGGTGCGGCCGCTTTGAACTTCAATATTCATTACCACGACGACAAGGCTGTCGTGTTTCCGGCCAAGCAGGACAATGTCGCGAAGCTCGGTGACACGTTAATCGTGCCAGTCGATCAGGATTACTGCTGGATGTGGAAGAATTTGACGCCGGCGCCAGTCACGCTGCAATTGCAAATCCAGCTGCTAGAGTAAAGTGGTTGGGAAGGAGTCCCCGAGTTCGCCAGTCGCACTCCTCGGTGCAATGGCCTTAAGTCTGTAGCCATTACGGCGTGAGTCAAGTTGTCTGTTTTCCTCTTCGTTAATTGACTCGCTTCGGACAGCGCCACGATGATCGTCGTCGTGGCGCTTTGTTTTTCCGTGGAGCACTTGAAATGACTGATGCGGTACTGGAGATGATTCGGCGTTGGAAAACGGATGAGCGCGGAACCTACCGGACCTGGTTTTTGTGGGAGGAGCGGCTGAAGAATTTCCGCTCCATTCGCCGTGGCCTGCAGGTCGTCATTGACGAGATCGAGCAGGGCCGGTTTGGCAATGCCTACAAAGGCTCGTCCCTGGAAACGGTGGTCGGCTCGATTGCCGAACAGCGGCAGATTTTTCGTGGCGCCGATCACGCGTTCCTGTGGAAACCCAAACTGCGCATTCCGGATATCTACGAGAACAGTGACAATCAGTTCGCGTTCGCCCGGTTTCTGAACAGCTGCTTTTGCGGCAATACCGAACAGGCCATTGTTCAAGCCATTTATCAGCTCGACAGCAAGACCATCAAAGGACTTGGCCCTGCGGTTGCCAATCTGTTGTATTTCCTGCATCCAACGCTGGTCCCGCCGTTCAATACCGCGATTGTCAAGGGTTACAACGCGTTGACCGGCAGCAAGGTGCGCCTGGGCAAGTGGCCCGATTTTCTGGCGATGCGCCAGGGCATGCTCGAGCTCAATCGTCGCTGTGGTGCGGAGCTGTCAAACGATCTGGGCTGTCTCGCCGGTCTGCTTTTCGATATCGGAAGTGAACGGACGGTGATCCCGCCAACCGACGCGAGTCCGGAGGCGTTGAGCCAATGGCGCGAGGCGCTGGCACACGCCGAACAATCCTCCAGCCAGTTCACGAAGCAGCTCGCCGCCGCCGCGGAAAGTGATCACAGCCATACCGAAGTACAAGGCTGGTTGCGCGATCTCGGTCGCGCGCTCGGTTATCGCGTCTGGATCGCCAGCAACGATCGTAATCGCAACTTCAGTGGCGGCCGTCTGGCAGACGGCTGCATGACCGAACTTCCGATCGATTCGGCGACGGCCGTCGCAGAAACGGTCCGCCTGATCGATGTGCTGTGGCTGGCCGGCGAGCGTGACGCTATCGTGGCAGCGTTCGAAGTCGAGCACAGCACCAGTATTTATTCCGGCATCGTCCGGATGTTGGATCTGGCTTTTGGCTATCCCGAACACAGCGAATGCAGCTTCTTTCTGGTGGCGCCGGATGAGCGTGAGAACGATGTGCGTGGCCAGCTGCGCCGCCCGGCATTCGCGCAGATCGGCCATTTGAATGTTCGCTACCTGCCGTACAGCGCATTGCGCACGCACCGGCATACCATGGCGCAGTTTGGCGTCGGCATGAAACCGTTGGATGCCATTGCCCGGCAGTTGAATTAGTGAAGTTAGAAGATAAACAGGAGAATCCGAAAATGGTAAAGACTCGATGGCTGTTGCTCGCTGTAGTTGCTCTGCTGCCGACGCAGCTCTACGCGCATGGCGGCGAGGATCCGGTGGAAGAGCTGCGTCGTTATGACCGCAGCATTGATCAGCAGCTGGAGCAGCTGGAGCAGCTGGAGCAGCTGGAGCAGCTTGAGCAGCTACCGGGCGATTCCGCGGAGCGGATGGAGGTGATCGAGGAACAGGTGGGATTGCTTCTGCGCAAAACCACGCTGCTACGCAACATGATGGCCGCCGATTATCCGCACGTGCAAGAAAAGATGAGCAAATACAAGATGGATTATCTGGAGGCGCTGGATCAGAGCTTGGTGCAAATGCGGGCATTGCTGAAGCAATTCGATGCCATGGTAGAACAGTGATGCAACGACAGAACGTTGTTATACAACTTGTTTCGTATCGCAAACTAATTTTCTAATCTGCGGTGCCGAAGGGTTTCGCAGAATACTACCGAAGCGGAGCGCACATGAAAAAGCAGGGTGAGCCGTATGTTCCAGCGCTGGGATTTCGGTTCCTGACCGGGCTATATGACCCCGTTTTACGTTGGACCACGCGCGAGCGGCGTTTTAAGCGCGCACTATTGGCGCAGGCACGCCTGCAACCCGACTGGCGGGTACTGGATCTTGCTTGCGGTACGGGTACGCTGTCCATCATGGCCAAGCAAGCTGAACCGAGGTTGGCCATTACAGGCATTGATGCGGATTCTGATGTGCTAGCTCGGGCTGTCCGCAAAGCTACCCGGATGGGCGTCGAGATTCCTTTTCAGCAAGGCTTGGCAACTCGACTGCCGTATGCCGATGCAAGTTTCGATTGCGTGTTATCCAGTCTGTTCTTCCATCATCTCGTTCCCGATCAGAAGCGCTTGGCACTGGCCGAAGTGTTCCGTGTTCTTCGACCCGGAGGCGAGCTGCATATCGCTGACTGGGGCAAGGCGAACAATGCGCTGATGCGGATCCTGTTCTACTCTGTTCAGTGGCTGGACGGGTTCAGCCCGACGGCAGACCATGTGGCCGGGCGCTTGCCTGATTACATTCGAGAGGCCGGATTCAATCCGGTCCGTGTTGGTAGGGGCTACGACACGATTTACGGCTCGTTGGCGCTGTTGTATGCGATCAGACCCTGAACGGTGGTGCTCAAAGCGGCAATCCGCTTGATCTGCATCAAATCGCTTACGACTCAAGACCGCTACTGTTACAACAGTGGCGCAGACGGGATGGTGACATGCTGAAAGCACGGAACATTCGACGACTCCAGCGAGGAAGCTTGCTGGTGGCGGCGTTGTTCATGCTTGCGTTGCAGTTGCTATGGGCCTGCAATCTCACCACTGCGTACCAAACCGATGCGCAGTCATCGGAGCATGCTGCAGTGCAGCATGTGTCGGCCCATCAGTTGCCCGTTAGTGAGGGGGAGCATGATTGCTGCCCCGTCAAACCCGCAGCGCACGGTGCCTGCCAAGGTGACTGCCAACTGCTGGACAATGTGTCACCGAAGCTTGAACTGTCGGTAGTCTCTGTGGTTGCCGCCGTTTCCGGTAGCGAACTTGCGCCGGAGCTGTTCCGCACGGCTGGTGTGCACACTCGTTCACCTAGCAGTAATGCCTTTATCCCACGACCACGTCTGACCATCCTCTTTCAAGTTCTCACCATCTGATCACCTTCGGGCTGGTGCGAGGCGCGTAACCGTCGCTTGGTTGCGCGTTCGCACATGTCGCTGATCCCTTGTTCAGCCGACTGGCGCTAGGCGCCACTCCGTATCAGGAAGGTGGTTCATGAGCAAATCCCTTGTGTTCGCGGCAGCATTCTTGCTGCTTGGTTGTTCAGTGGCTGAAGACCCGTCAGCCCGGGACAAATCTGTGCTCGTGTACAAAACGCCAACGTGCCCCTGCTGCGCCACGTATGTGCGCTATCTGGAAAGGAACGGCTACACCACGCATGTCGTGGACTTGGCTCCCTCTCAGCTTTCGAGCAAGCGTGAGGCACTCGGTGTGCCGGCACACCAGCAGTCCTGTCACACCTCCATTTTTCAAAAGTATGTCGTCGAAGGTCACGTGCCGATTGAGGCAATCGAACACTTGCTGGCGAGTCAACCGACGGTCCGCGGCATAAGCGTGCCAGCAATGCCGCTGCATTCGCCCGGCATGGGGCCACGTGGAAACAAGCCGCTGCCGGTTTACCTGCTGGTCAACGCGGGCGAAGTGCCTGTGCCGTTTGAGTACCCCGATCCGGCACTGATAGACAAGTCACCCCATCAAGAAACCGGACCGGTGCAGCTCGATCTGTCCGCGACCAGGGCGAACTCCATGAAGTCGCCTGATTCATCATCACCAGAAGAGGAAATGCCGCAATGAAAACATCTGCCATGAAACTCGCTGCAATCATTCTAGCCACTGTTGCATTCACTGCGAGTGCCGCCGTGCCGGAAGAAACATTCAAGCGAATCCGTCAGCAACAGGCCGAGGCGAGGAAAAAACTTGATGCTGCAGAGAAAGCTGAAGGAGCGGCTCAGGCCGCGATGCTTAATGAGCACTCGAAGATGGTCCAAACCATCCTGAACGATATGCGAATGATGAAGCCTGCGGAGTCGATGTCGATGGAAGAGCACACAAAGTGGATCAAGGAGCATCAGGCACTGATGGATGAGATGCTGACTCAAATGATGAAGGACCACGAAATGATGATGAAAAATTGCCCACACAAACATTGACGAAAAGGCCGGGCAGCGAACGTGCCTGCCCGGCAAAACTCCGCGCATCAAGCGGAAGAGGACTGACAGACATGCGGTTCGTAAAAACAATACCGTTCTGCAGAGGGCTTAAGGCAGGCGTGCTATGCGCGATAGCCACCATGGCGGCCGCGACCGATGAGTCATTGGACTATACCACGCTGCTCCGACGGCTGACCGCTGAACACCCTGAATACGAGGCAATGCGGCATGAAATTGATGCCGCCAAGGCCGCCGTGAATGTGGCAACCGCATTGCCGGACCCGATGATCCGCATCGAGTTGATGGATATAGATCGAGACAATCCCCGACTGCTGCCGGGACAGACTGGGAGCACCCTGTACACGTGGGAGCAAATGTTTCCGCTGTGGGGTAAGCGTGGTTTGAAAGGTGATGTAGCGACCGCAGAAGTTGCGATTCGAACCGCAGGTGCCACGCAAACTCTGGCGGAACTGCGCGCGATGCTTCGGATGGCTTATGCAGAGCTATATGTCGCCCAGCGTGGCCAGATCATCAACGACGAAGTGCTCGTGCTTCTGCGTGAAATGGAGCGCAATGCTCAGGCGAGGTATGCCAATGGGCTGGCTGCACAGCAGGATGTAATCAAAGCCAAGGCAGAGCAGAGCATTCTACTGGCGGAACAGGAAATGCTGCGTGGCGAGGCCGCTCGCGCACAAGCCACGATCAACAGTTTAGTTGGGCAACCGCCTGAAACCACACTGCCGCCGGTCACAGCATTGCCATCGCTGGCGGGTTTTGAGCACGCATATCTGGAGCTGCAGCGACAACAAGGGGGCCAAACACCGACGATGGTCGCAGCCAACGCCAACATTCAGGGCCGGCAAGCCGCTCGGGAGCTCGCCGAACGGGAATGGTATCCGGATTTGACAGTCGGGATTACTCCGGTACAAGTCGACGACAAGTTTGAATCGTGGCAGCTCATGTTTGGTTTCAGTGTGCCGATTTTCGGCACGCGAAGTGGAATGGAGGCGGAAGCTTCCGCCATGCTGCTGACCGCCAAGTCGAGGCGCGATGCTGAGCTGAGGAAGCTGCTCAGCACCGCCACACAAGTGCTAGCAGACTACCGGGCCGCCTGGAAACAAGAACAGATTTATGTGCAGCAGTTGTTGCCGGAAAGTGAACTGAGTTTCCGCTCAGCATCGGCAGGCTACCAATCCGGAAAAGTGGATTTCGACACCCTGATTGAAGCGGAAAGGCAGATCCGGCAGGCGCGATTGCTTGGTCTAGCTGCCGCTGTGAAACAGCAGCGCGCCGCAGCACAGTTTGAACAATTAACGGGGATGCAACCATGAACAGAGCTGCACTCATAGCCGGTGGAGCGCTGCTGCTCGCACTGGGGTTAGTGATCGGCCACTGGACAAGTACGAAAGCAGACAACACGGCCGGTACGCCAACTGAACGTAAACCACTTTATTACCGGCACCCGATGGGCCTTCCGGACACGTCGCCAGTGCCCAAAAAGGACAGCATGGGAATGGACTATTTGCCGGTGTTTGCGGAGAGCGATGCAACACGAAAAATTCTTTACTATCGCAACCCCATGGGGCTGTCTGACACATCGCCTGTACCCAAAACAGACAGTATGGGAATGGATTACCTACCAGTCTATGAGGGGGAGGAGGCTGCGGGCAAATTGGTTCGGATCAGCCCGGAAAAGGTACAGAAGCTTGGTGTCAAGCTTGAGTCAGTACAACGACGACAAATTCAGCGGCCGGTGCGCGCTGTCGGAACCATTGAGGCGGACGAACGGACGCTAACCACGATCGCGCCACGGTTTGAAGGCTGGGTCGAAACATTGCACGCCAACGAAACCGGACGACAGATTGGCCGCGGCCAGCCACTTTTCGACGTGTACAGTCCTGAACTGGTGGCCGCGCAACAAGAGTATTTGTTGGCGTTGGAAGCACGGCAATCGCTCTCGGGTGAGATGGCCAGCGAGTTGCTTCGAACAGCCAGATTGCGGTTGCTCAACTGGCAACTGACTGAAGCAGACATTCAGGCGCTTGAGCGAACACGAAAGCCGCAGCGTAGCGTTTCATTCCGGTCTCCTATCAATGGCGTCATCCTCGAGAAAATGGTCACGCAAGGCATGCGCTTTATGCCAGGCGACGCACTGTATCGGCTTGCTGAACTGAAGACAGTATGGCTGATTGCCAATGTCTATGAGCAGGATCTGTCGGCGCTACAGCTGGGGCAGCCGGTTACGTTATCGGTCGCTGCATTTCCTGGCGAATCGTTCAACGGCCGTATCACCTTTATTTATCCCGTGCTGGCGGATGAAACACGCACGGCCCGGGTGCGGATCGAGCTGCCAAACCCTGAGCGTCGCCTGCTGCCAGGCATGTACGGACATGTCAATGTCCAACCGACCGAGGATGCGGTGCCGGTGTTGAGTGTGTCGGATTCAGCGCTGATGGACAGTGGCAAACAGCAACTGGTTCTGGTGCAGGTCGGCGATGGCATATTTGAGCCTCGTCCTGTGCAGGCAGGTCGTCGTGGCGACGGCTACATCGAAATTCTTTCGGGGCTGGCCGAAGCAGAGCAGGTTGTCGTCAGTGCCAACTTCCTGATCGATGCGGAGAGCAATCTGAAAGCGGCCATTGGCAGTTTCGGTCATGCCGGCCACGGAGCCTCACCAGCAACGGAGGCATCGAAAGCTGAGCACACCAAACATACCACCCCAGCGGAGGCGCCTGTATCCGCGCCAGAAGCGGCTCACGAGGGGCACTGATCATGTTGGAGCGTGTCATCACGTGGTCGCTGCGAAACCTATTTCTGATCATTTTGTTTTCTGTCGCCGTATTGGCAGGTGGCATCTATGCGCTTTGGAAAACACCACTGGATGCCCTGCCGGATCTCTCCGATGTTCAGGTGATTGTCTACACCGAGTATCCAGGCCAGGCACCGCAAGTTGTCGAGGACCAAGTCACTTATCCATTGACAACCGCCATGCTGGCCGTGCCGCAATCGAAAGTGGTGCGTGGGTTTTCGTTCTTCGGATCGTCGTTCGTCTATGTCATTTTTGAAGACGGTACCGATATCTACTGGGCTCGCTCGCGTGTGCTTGAGTATTTGAACTCGGTATCGGATCGGCTCCCCCGCGGCGTTTCTCCGGTACTGGGTCCTGACGCTACCGGGGTGGGTTGGGTCTACCAATACGCGCTGACCAGTGACCGTCACGATCTGGGGCAACTACGAGCCCTGCAAGACTGGTTTGTTCGCTACCAGTTGACCAAAGCCCATGGTGTCGCCGAAGTCGCTAGCGTCGGCGGCTTTGTCAAACAGTATCAGGTGACCGTCGATCCACATCGGCTGCAGGCCTACAACATTTCGCTTGAAACGGTTATGGCTGCGATTCGGCGCAGCAACCAGGATGTCGGCGGTCGGGTGGTGGAGCTGTCAGAACGCGAATACATGGTTCGTGGTAAGGGCTATTTACGCGGCATTTCGGATCTGGAAACGATCGTTATAAAGGCAGAGCGCGGTACACCGGTCCTGCTTCGTGATGTGGCGCGCATTGAGCTGGGACCCGATGAGCGACGCGGGGTGACGGAACTCAATGGCGAAGGAGAGGTCGTCGCTGGCATCGCCATGGCGCGCTACGGTCAGAACGCGCTCGACGTCATCCATTCGGTCAAGGCCAGAGCTGGCGAGATTGAATCTGGCCTTCCGGAGGGCGTCAAGATTGAAACGGTGTACGACCGCTCCGATCTGATCCATCGCGCCATTGCCAACCTCACCGGAACCTTGATTGAAGAGAGTGTAATCGTCGCACTCGTCTGCGCGGTGTTCCTGTTGCATGTGCGCAGTGCACTTGTCGCCATCCTGATGTTGCCACTCGGTGTATTGATGGCGTTCATTACCATGCGCTGGCTCGGAATAAACTCCAACATCATGAGTCTGGGCGGGATAGCCATTGCCATTGGCGCTATGGTCGATGCCGCCATCGTCATGATCGAAAACGCCCACAAGCACCTTGAGCACGATGACGGCAGTTCTTCGCGCGTTGATCTGATGATCCGAGCTTGCCGTGAAGTGGGGCCCGCTCTGTTCTTCAGCCTTCTGATCATCACCGTTTCCTTCTTGCCTGTCTTTACCTTGGAAGCGCAAGAAGGACGCCTGTTTCAACCGCTGGCGTACACCAAGACCTTCGCGATGGCCGCGGCCGCCTTGCTCTCCATTACGGTGGTGCCGGTCTTGATGTTCCTGTTCATTCGCGGCCGCATCCTGCCGGAGAAGAAAAACCCTGTTAACCGCTTCCTGATTTGGCTGTACCGACCGGTGATTGATGCGGTGCTACGGTTCAAGAGGACAACCATTGCGGTCGCGATCGCCGTGATGTTGCTGTCGGCGTTTCCGGCCAGCCGACTTGGCAGCGAATTCATGCCGACGCTGAACGAGGGCACGTTGTTGTACATGCCTGCAACCCTGCCGGGGCTCTCTGTCACGAAGGCAGCAGAGATCCTCCAGCAACAGGACCGCATCATCCGCGGATTCCCGGAGGTGGACTCGGTTTTTGGCAAGGCCGGACGGGCCATGACGGCTACTGATCCCGCGCCGCTTGAGATGTTCGAGACGGTCATCAACCTGAAGCCAGAGAACGAATGGCGCGAGGGTATGACGATGGAAAAATTGGTCGCGGAGATGGACCAAGCGCTGCAGTTTCCGGGCATCAGCAATGCGTGGACCATGCCGATCAAAGCTAGGATCGACATGCTCTCCACCGGCATCCGTACGCCCATCGGTATCAAGGTATTTGGCAAAGAGCTCGGTGAAATGGAGCGTATCGCCAAGGCCATTGAGGCGGCGGTCAAAACGGTCCCCGGGACCACGAGCGCCTATGCCGAACGAATTACCGGAGGTTATTACCTGACGATCGAGCCAGACAGAAATGCCCTGGCACGCTACGGCATGACCGTTGGTGAAGTGCAAGATGTGATCGCGAGTGCACTCGGTGGTGAAATGGTAACGACAACGGTCGAAGGCAGGGAGCGGTTTTCGGTCAGCGTCCGGTACCCACGCGAGTTGCGCAATGATCCGGAAGCCATCGGCCAGCATGTGCTGGTTCCGACAATGGATGGCGCGATGATCCCGTTAGGCCAGTTGGCAACACTCAAACTTGAACTTGGGCCGCCGGGCATACGTACTGAAAATGCGCTGTTGTCCGCCTATGTCTTCGTCGATATCCGAGATCGGGACATTGGCAGCTATGTCAAAGACGCCCAAAAGGCGGTCTCCGAGCAAGTTCAGTTCCCTGCCGGTTATTACGCCACCTGGAGTGGCCAGTTCGAATACATGGAGCGCGCCAAGGCCAAGCTGATGATCGTTGTGCCGGTTACGTTATTGCTGATCTTCCTGCTGCTCTATCTCAACTTCCGTCGAATGACTGAAACACTCATTGTCATGTTATCGGTCCCCTTTGCCCTCATTGGCGGGGTGTGGCTGATGTGGTGGCTGAATTACAACCTCAGTGTTGCAGTTGCGGTCGGATTCATTGCGTTGGCGGGCGTTGCGGCCGAGACCGGTGTTGTGATGTTGATTTACCTCGACCACGCCCTCTCAGCCGTACGCGAGCGTCGAGAACGCGAAGGGGTGCCGCTTTCGCGCGCCGATTTGCGCGCAGCCGTAATGGAAGGTGCGGTCGAACGGGTTCGTCCGAAAATGATGACGGTTGTTGCCATCATGGCGGGATTGTTGCCAATCATGTGGGGCAGCGGGACCGGCTCGGAAGTGATGCGACGGATTGCCGCACCGATGGTGGGCGGGATGATCTCATCGACGGTGTTGACACTGGTCGTGATCCCCGTGCTCTACACCCTGATCAAACAACGACAACTCAAATTGTCTGCCAATGAATCGTCCACTGAAGGAGACTTGTGATGGGTCGATTGCTCGCGTTTTCCCTATTGAGTGTGTGCGTGACCGCGGCTGTCAAGGCTGCCGATGACAGACCGGTCGGTGATGATCGATTTGCCCTCGTTGGCTATGGTGATGTCCGGTATATGCAGGAGGACGTGGCCGACGTCAGCACGTTTTCTGCCCGATTTGTCCCGATCTTTCTGTTTCGACTGAGCGACAGGATGCATGTCGAGGCGGAGTTGGAGATTGCCGCCGGCGAAGACGGCGAAACAGAGCAGGAGTTGGAGTATGCCAACCTGCATTATTTTCTGTCCGACACAACCACCATCACAGCCGGAAAATTCCTGCTGCCGTTCGGCCGGTTCAGCTCGCAGTTTCATCCCAGCTGGATCAACCGGATGCCGTTCAACCCGGGTATCTACGGCACTCACGGTGCAGGAGCAGGCGCCATGGTGCCGTTACTGCCGGTTTTGTCGGATACCGGTATCGCCGTGCAAAAGACCGTATCAACCGGTAGCGGCCAGAAACTGCTGTTCGATGTGTTTGTAACCAATGGGCCTTGGGTGGAGGATGCGCCAGACGATGACATGGGAGAACCGGAAGAAAGCGAGATGCCGGAGCTCGAATTCGAACCCCGCAGCCAGGACAGCAACCGGGATAAAGCCGTCGGTGGTCGAGTGGCCTATGCATGGCTGCCGCAATTGGAGATCGGCGCGTCCTGGTATCAGGCGGCCTATGACGAGGACGAGTCGCTCGCGTTCACCGCTCGCGGGGTCGATCTTAACTGGATAGGGTCTCACTATCTGCTGCGGGGCGAATACATTCGCACGGAAACTGATGTGCTCATGGAAAGCGAAGCGGGCGGCGGAATGGCGCTTGAAGAAGACGCCATTGCCAGAGAGGGCTGGTACTTGCAGGCCACGATCAAGCTGGGCGAGTGGCTGCCGAGTCTCGGCGCATTGGAAGCAGTTATCGAGCGTTCCGAGGTCACGCCGGTCGAGGCATCGACACGATGGGCCTATGGGCTCAACTACTGGCTTGATGCCCGTAGCGTGATCAAGCTGGCGTATGAGGAAACCGAGGTGACCGAAGGTGAAGACGACAGTCGTCTGGTTGCGCAGCTGAGCTTTGGCTTCTGAGAATGGAGACGAACATGTTAAGAAAAATTCTATTATTGACTGGCTTTCTGGCTTCCTTTACTTCAGCGGCCAATGGTGATGTGACGCTTGGCGCGCAAGTGGTCAACGACAATTGTGGTCGTTGCCATAACGCACGGCCGGCGCAAGAGTTTGATCGCAATGAGTGGTCGGTGATTTTGCCGCATATGCGGGAACGCGCACACCTAACCGGAACGGAAACGGAGGCAGTACTCGCATTCTTTGCACAACTGCAGAGCCGCACCGACCGACCCGATCAGTCCCCGCCAGCCGCAACTACATCAGGCTCTGCCGAGGGGGGGCAAACCATCGCAGCGCAATATGCCTGCCAAGCATGTCACGTGATGAGCGGAGCTGGTGGCTCCCTAGGACCGTCGCTGGACGGCGTCGTGCAGCGAAAGGGAGCAGCTTTCGTCCGCGAAAAGATTCTGAATCCGCAGGCGAGCAATCCAACCTCCGCGATGCCGAGGTTCCCGTTGAGCGATACAGACCTAGATACCTTGGTTCAGTATCTGGCCGAACTGAAATGAAGCGGTTAAGTCGCGCCGAATACGCCTTGACCTGTGTCCAAGACCCAGGTCTAAGCTCGGCGCTCTGTGTGCAATGACTTAAGTGTGCAGACCACGGAGTCAGGGCTTCGACCAGTGGGCACTTTCGGAGGCGGCAACGATGCGTGTGCGTGAGCTGGCAAAGGCGCTCGGCGTCACCGATGACACTGTTCGCTACTACACGCGGATCGGCCTGTTGAAGCCGAGGCGTAGCCACGGCAATGGTTACAAGGACTATCGTGAGGAAGACATGCACCGGTTGCGCTTCGTCCTGGCAGCCAGGGCCCTGGGTTTTTCCGTCGACGATGTTGGTCAGATCTTGGCGGAAGCGGACAAAGGCCAAGCCGCCTGCCCCGTGGTGCGTGATCTGTTCGAACAGCGACTGCAGGAGACGGAACATCGCTTTGAGGAACTCAGCGCCCTGCGCAGCCGAATGCTGCGTGCTGTCATCGGTTGGCGTGCGAAGCCAGACAGGGCGCCAACTGGGGACATGGTCTGTCATCTCATAGAAGAGTGGACGTAACAATGCAAGGCAATTTGATGACAGTCGCACTTTGCGTTTTTTCAAGAAAGCATGGCGAATTGGCGGCCCATCGCTTGATCATGGTCAGCCGAATGCGTCGGCAACGGAGTAACGTAGGGTTAACTGCAGGAACGCGAGGGAGAGGGCAATGGAACACACTTCATCGGCATACGGACTTTGGTCGTTGGTCATTATCAACTCGCTGATCTTCATAATCTTTGCTTTTAGTTTTTACAAACCGAAGAGCAAGCGAGATTGGCGCTCCTTCGGCGCATTCAGTGCATTCCTGGTTGCGCTGTTTACCGAGATGTATGGCTTTCCACTGACCATTTACTTGCTGTCGGGTTGGCTTGGAAGCCAATTCCCCGGTATCGACTTCATGTCGCACGACGCCGGGCACCTTCTGGAAGTGATATTTGGGTGGCGCACCAATCCGCATTTTGGCCCGTTTCATATTGTCAGTAATGTGCTGATTGTCGTTGGTTTCTACCTGCTCGCCAAGGCGTGGGATGTGCTGTACCAGGCACAGCAAACCGGGCAGCTGGCCCGCACCGGCCTCTATGCTCGCATTCGTCACCCGCAGTACGTCGGGTTTGTGGTGATCATGTTTGGCTTTTTACTTCAGTGGCCAACCTTGGTCACCCTGATTATGTTCCCTATCTTGCTGGTGGTGTATTGGCGCTTGGCACTGGCGGAAGAACGTGAGATGGAACAACAGTTTGGGGATGTCTATCGAAATTATGTAGCCAATACTCCGCGCTTTATCCCACACATCAAATCGTGGAACAGATCGCCATCGAAGGGGTGACGGGCCGCGTTGACACCCCTTACGGACACGATAAGGAAACATAATGAGCGAAACAATCGATCCCGTTTGTGGCATGAAAGTGGATCCAGCGACAGCGATTGTCATGGATCACGATGGCCAACGTTACTGGTTCTGTTCGAGCCGTTGCCATGACAGGTTTATGGCAGATCCACAGCGTTATCATAGCAACACCGGCAACGCTCGTTCGATGCAATCAGAGCATGATCATCAGACCGGTCACGCCACACTGAAAGCTACTGTCATTCAGGCGGGCACTGTTACACAGATAGCGCAGGGCCATCATGCCCATACGCCAGCTGGTGACCCAATAGCCGTGTCCAACGCCAGCCAAATCACTGAAAACAAGCCACCTGCACCGCTGCTCGCCAGGCAATGGTCCTGCCCAATGCATCCAGAAATCATTCGGGATGCGCCTGGTCACTGCCCGATTTGCGGCATGGCGATGGAACCGATTCTGCTAAGCCTGGAAGATGAACACAATCCGGAACTGGAAGACTTCACCCGCCGGTTTTGGTACACGTTGCCATTGACTGTAATCGTGGTATTGCTGGCCCTGCTTGACCATCAGATTGCGGACGGCCAGTACCATACGTTGTCGCGCTGGAGCCAGTTCCTACTGTCGGTGCCGGTTATTCTATGGTCCGGCTGGCCATTCTTCTCGCGAGGCTATCAGTCGATTGTTCACCGTAGCCCCAATATGTGGACGCTGATTGGTGTCGGAGTTGCCGCGGCATTTCTTTACAGCATACTGGCCATGCTGATGCCTCAACTATTCCCCGACACATTTCTGGTTGAGGGCCGGGTCGGGATTTATTTTGAAGCGGCCGCCGTCATCGTTTCGCTGACCTTGCTCGGGCAAGTGCTGGAGCTGCGGGCGCGTTCGAAGACCTCAGCTGCGATCAAGGCGCTGCTCGGCTTGCAACCGAAACTGGCACGCCGCATCAGCGACAATGGTACCGAAGAAGATATACCACTCGGCCATGTCCATGTCGGCGATCGCTTGCGGGTGCGGCCCGGCGAAAAAGTACCAGTCGATGGTGCGGTGCTCGAAGGCAAATCAAGCGTCGATGAATCGATGATCACCGGCGAGCCGATTCCGGTATTCAAAGACGTCGGACAGCGGGTGATTGGTGCCACCCTGAACGGTAGCGGCAGCCTAGTGATTCGCGCCGAAAAAGTCGGCTCAGAAACCATGTTGTCGCAAATCGTCCAGATGGTTGCGCTGGCGCAGCGCTCACGGGCGCCGATGCAACGGTTGGCTGATCAGGTCTCCTACTGGTTTGTGCTCGCGGTGTTCGCGACGGCGCTGCTGACGTTGCTGGTCTGGGGATTCTTCGGGCCGGAACCTGCTTGGGTGTACGGCATCGTCAACGCGGTGGCTGTGCTGATCATCGCTTGTCCCTGCGCACTGGGTCTGGCGACGCCGATGTCGATCATGGTCGCAACCGGACGTGCCGCAACGCTCGGCATCCTGTTTCGCGACGCCGAAGCGATCGAACGGCTGCGCCATGTCAACACCGTGATTGTCGATAAGACCGGCACGCTGACCGTTGGCAAGCCAAGCTTTGATCGCATCGTCACTGCTGCCGGCGTCGACGAAGCGGTTCTGCTGCGTTTATCAGCGAGTCTGGAGCAGGGCAGCGAGCATCCGCTCGCCGAAGCGATCGTCGCGGAAGCGAAGCGGCGCAATCTCGGTCTTGCAAAAGCGGAGAGTTTTGAGTCAAGTACTGGCATCGGTGTGCGCGGCCGGGTCGAGGGCCACGATCTCGTGCTAGGTAATACCCGCATGTTGACCGATATCGGCGTCGATGCTGGCGCGCTCCAGCGCGAAGCAGAAGCATTGCGCGACACCGGCGCTAGCGTGATGTTCGTCGCCATCGATGGCACGCTCGGCGGACTGATTGCAGTCGCCGATCCAGTCAAGGACTCAACGCCGGAAGCATTGGCCGCGTTGCATGATGCCAATATTGAAGTGGTCATGGCAACCGGCGATGGCCTGACGACCGCCAACGCCGTGGCCAAGCGGCTCGGGATCGACGCCGTCTATGGCGAAGTCAAACCGGCCGACAAGGCCGAGCTGGTGCAGGAACTGAAACGCAAAGGCCGCACGGTCGCAATGGCGGGTGACGGCATCAACGACGCGCCGGCATTGGCCGCCGCCGATGTCGGTATCGCCATGGGTACCGGCACCGATGTCGCCATGACCAGCGCTCAAGTGACGCTGGTGAAAGGCGATCTGCGTGGCATAGCGCGCGCGCAATCGATCTCGCGAACAACGGTGCGCAACATGCGCCAGAACCTAGTGTTCGCTCTGTTGTACAACGCGCTTGGCGTACCGATTGCAGCCGGCTTGCTGTACCCCTGGTTCGGCATTTTGCTGTCGCCAATCATTGCTGCCTTGGCGATGAGTTTAAGTTCGGTGTCGGTGGTCCTCAACGCGTTGCGATTGCGCCGGGCTCGCTTACTCTGAGTCTCGCATAAACAGGCAAGCAAATGGCGACATCAAGAGAGGATTGCAGCATGAAATGGGGTGTTCTGGCAGGCATTTACCTTCTATACGTGCTCGCCGCACTGGCAGTGCTGGCCCATTTTGGGTTGACTGTTACCGGTGTTGTGATTGCCACAACGATGCTGCTGGCGGCTCTTGGCCTTCATCTCTGGCTCGCTCACGATGAACCTAAGCAACGGCAAGGGGGCAGGGAGCCTAGACGGCATGTGCATCGAGGTGATCTGCCATGAGACCGAACATGCTGGCAAGTGGAGTGAATTTTCCGGTACCGAAAGCAGAGCATGGCTTCCGATGCCGATGGCAAGCGTTTTCACGTATGGGAATTGTTTTCAGCTCGACAAGGACACTCCAAGTTGCATTCATCTTTCCATCCAACGCCCTGATCGCGTCGATGCCGTTAGGGTCGAATGGCCGCATCTGCACCCCACCCGCTGAAGGAGCAACCCCATGCGTCGCAATCAACTGATCTGGCTTGGCTTCATCGCCATCGCAGCCTTCTTCCTGCTCAGTGAACATCGCGCCCACGTGTTCGGTTATTTGCCTTACTTGCTTTTGCTGGCGTGTCCGCTGATGCATTTCATGCACGGCGGACATGGTGGACATGGAGGACATGGCGACCCGGACCGCAACCGGGATGATGCCTCCGGGCCGCGAGAGGATCGATCCACTACCGACCGCCATGACCATCACGACCACTCCGCTGGTGCCGGTACCGAACCGCGGAAATAGTGAACCGCGATAGCGATATTGAGCGCTGCAACTGTGTGGAAGAGTAAGTCGCGCCAGCGCGGCTGGGGACAATTGAGATGCGTAAATCTTGGGTAATTGCGTTGGTGAGCTTGTTGGCATTGGCCGCTGCGTCGTACGGCGGCTTTCGCCTGCTGCAAACCGAACAAGTGCCTGATGGCTTTGTCTACGGTAATGGACATGTCGAGGGGATTGAGATTCGGGTCGCCGCGGAGATCCCTGGTCGGGTGGTGGACAGCACCATGATGGAGGGCCAGCTGGTCGAAGCCGGCTCAGTGCTGGCAACACTGGATGTTGTGGCGACGACCGAATCGTGGCGTAGCGCGCAGGCTGTGCGTCGTGCAGCGGCTGATGAACTGGCGGCTTTGCTCCCGCAACTGAAAAATTGGCAGCACCATCTGGAAAACGCAGAGCGCGAGCAAACTCGCCTGAATGAATTGAAAACGCGAGAATTGGCTACCGCCCAGCAACTCGATCAAGCCAGTAATGCGGTAAGCGAAGCCCGTGGCCATGTAGCTCATCTCCGTGCAACTGTCGACAGCGCGAACGCCAAACTGGCGGCTGCAACGGCCCAGGAAGCCCTTGCCATTGATCAGCGCCAGAAAGTCGAAATTCGTGCGCCGAGACGCGGCACCGTATTGATCAAGGCGGTGGAACCCGGCGAGTACGTGCAACCCGGTCAACCGGTCGCGGTTTTGGTGGACATGGATCGACTTGAGCTGCGTATCTTTGTCAGTGAGCGCGATCTCGGCTTCCTAAGATTGGGCAACAATGCTCGCTTGCGCGTGAATGCATTTCCGGACCAGTATCTTGAAGCCACGCTGGCTCGCATTGATCCACAGGCACAATTTACGCCGCGTGATATTCACCTGCCAGATGAGCGGGCACGGACCGTCTATGGCGTGACATTGGCATTGAACAATCCGGATGGGCGACTCAAACCGGGAATGCCTGCCGATGCCTGGATCCGCTGGCAAGACGCGTTGCCCTGGCCGGCAACGCTGATCACGCCGGGCGAATAAGTCATGGAAGCGAACCGCATACAGCTAAGTGGCATCGGCAAGCGCTACGGGGATATCACGGTTCTCTCGGATGTCCACGTAGCGGTTCGGGCTGGAGAGATTCTCGCCGTCGTGGGTCCGGATGGTGCAGGCAAGACTACCTTGATGCAAATTCTCGCCGGCATCCTGAGTCCGAGCACTGGGCAGGGCACGGTGCTCGGTCATGATCTGAATCGCAGTGCAGAGCGTGTTGCAGCCAGTGTTGGCTACATGTCGCAGGGATTTACCCTCTACGATCAGTTGACGGTGCTGGAAAACATCGCGTTTTCCGCCGGTATTCGCGGACTTCCGGACTCCCTCTGGCAACAGCGCGCGGTGCAACTGCTCGACATGGCGGGACTGAGTCGGTTCACGGCGCGGCGCGCGGGCGCACTTTCCGGCGGCATGCGCAAAAAACTTTCGCTGTGTTGCAATCTTATTCACGAGCCTCAACTTCTGATCCTGGACGAACCTGGCTTGGGCGTGGATCCGCTGTCCCGACGGGACCTGTGGCGTATATTGATGGGCTATCGCAGTAGTGGTGTCAGCATTGTGGTGGCCACCTCGTACCTTGATGAAGCCGATGCCTGCGATCACGTACTGCTATTGGCAGAGGGCCGAACGGTCGGCACGGACACACCGGCTGCGCTCAAAGCTCGATGCAATGGTCGCGTGTACGAGTGGCCTTTGGCGCAGCCATCGCCGTTGCCGCTCGACAATTGGCGCAGCCACAAGCAATTGGTCGACCGACATCACGTCGTACTGCGAGAGCGGCCGGTAACCGCGCTGCCCAACGCCGTGCTGCTGGAACCCAGTTTAGAAGATGTATTTGTCGATTTGACCGGAGGCAACCAGCCGAATATTGCAACAGGCGGCATGGGACCAGCGCACTCCACTCGCCATGCCTTAAAAGGCATATCCGTGGTAGCGCTGACCATCCGGTTCGGCGCTTTTACGGCAGTGGATGCGGCGTCAGTGAGCATTGAGCCGGGGAAAATTGTCGCCTTTCTCGGCCCCAACGGAGCCGGCAAGACCACGTTGATCCGTTCCCTGTGTGGGCTGCAAAAACCGAGCTCGGGCCATGCCACCGTCGCCGGATTTGATGTCCGGACTGAGCGACGGGCGCTACGCGCCCATATTGGCTACATGTCCCAGCATTTTTCGCTCTATCCGGATCTCACGGCGCAGGAAAATCTGGACTTCTTTGCCAGCGCTTATGGCATGGACCGACGGGCAGCAACCGCCGCAATTGCCTGGGCATGTGCAGTGACGGAGCTGGTGACCGATGATCACTTTGTTCGCGACATGTCAGGGGCCACCCGCCAACGGCTGGCGCTCGCCTGTAGTCTGTTGCATCGTCCCGCAGTGCTCTTTCTCGATGAGCCCACGTCCGGGGTGGACCCGCAATCACGCTATCGCTTCTGGTCGGTGATTCAGCAGCTGGCCGCAACGGGAGTCACAATCGTCGTCACGACGCACTATCTGGCGGAGGCAGAGTATTGCCATCGCATCTGTCTGATGCACAACGGCCACCTCTTTGCTGATGGCACGCTGCCGCAGCTATGTCAGCGGTTTGGCTTGGCAGCCGACAGCTCGGTAGAAGAGCTCTTTATCGCCGGCATAGCCGCCGAAAATGCCAATCGAGATGCGGCATGAAGACGCAGCGCATTCGCGCGGTCATCGCCAAAGAAAGTCGTGAGCTGGTACGCGATCCCGTTACGATGTGGCTCTGTTTCCTGATGCCGCTTGTCATGCTGTTCTTGTTCGGTTACGCCGTCAATTTGGATGTTGAAGACATCAAACTCGGCGTGCTGGATAACGACCGCACAGCAATGAGCCGAGATCTGATTGATCGATTCACCGCCAGCCACTATTTCCGGTTGATTGAAGATCTGCCAAGCCCCGCTGCTGCTGAGGAGCGGCTACGGCGTGGCACCTTGAGTCTTGTGCTTGTTATCCCACCCGGAACCCAGCGACGTCTGGCACGCAGCGAAACCGCACCGATCCCAATATTGGTCGATGGCAGCTATGCCGCAACCTCGCTGCTGGCCGCTGGCTACGCGGAGACCATTGTCACGAATTATGTGGCTCAGCCTGCGCGCATCGAACCTGTCGTGCGGGTTTGGTACAACCCATCGATGAAGAGTGTCAACTACATCATTCCTGGATTGTATGGCGTGATTCTGATGGCATTCCCGCCGCTTTTGACGGCGCTCGCCATTGCCCGCGAACGAGAGAGCGGCACTATTCAGCAGATCTATGCCTCACCTTTGACCACCTACGAGTTCATGCTTGGCAAGTTGGTGCCGTATGCCATCGTCGCATCGCTGGAGATGGCGCTGGTCGTTGGTCTCGGCTACGCCTGGTTTGATGTTCCGTTTGTTGGCAATCCGTTGGAGCTCCTCGCCGTTGCAGTGCTGTATGTGCTGATTACTGTAGGCATCGGCCTGCTGGTTTCCACACTTGCCAAAACTCAAGTCGCCGCGATGCTCATCGCACTCATTATTGCGCTGATGCCATCTTTTCTGTTTTCAGGCTTCCTGTTTCCTGTGTTCAGCATGCCGATGCTGATCCAGATGTATGCACGAATATTCCCCACCAGCTACTTCATCGATTTCTCTCGTGGTGTTGTGCTCAAGGGAGTAGGGGTCGAGGTGCTCTGGTTCAATGTACTATGGCTGGCAATTTATACCGTGGTGATATTTTTGCTGGCCGCGCGGCTGCTGAAGAAAAAGGTAGCGTGATGGCGACCGCTACCGTACTGGTTGGTTTGCTGAAAAAAGAGTTCGCCCAGTTTTTTCGGGACAAAATCATGATGTTTGTGGTGCTTTGGCTGTACACCGCCGAAATCATACTGTGCCCGTTGGCATTAACCTTTGATGTCAAGCAGTCGCCGCTGGCGATCATCGATCATGACGGCAGCCCTGCGTCACGCGCTTTGATCCAGCACTACACGGCTACCGACGCGTTTACCTTGGTCGGCATGCCTGCCCAGGAGACGACGGCGGAGGCCTGGCTCGATCAGGGGCGGGTGCAAATAGTACTGGTTTTGCCGCGCGGGTTTCACCGGTCATTGCTGCGAGATGAATCGGTGTCATATCAGGTGTTGCTCGATGGCAGCAATGCCAATGTGGCCGCCAATGTCCGTGCATATGTCCACCGCATCAATGCCCGATTCGCCCGCAACAGTGGCTACGTGCGGGCTGAAACCAATGTGCTGATCCGTGACCGGCGACTCGAACCGCGGGTCCGGGTTTGGTACAACCCGGAACAGTCCAGCACCCTGTTCATGGCACTGTCGATGATTGCCTTGGCGGGGATGATGGTCGGCGTTGCGCTGCCTGCGGCGTCCTTGGTACGGGAGAAGGAGCAGGGGACTATCGAGCAGTTGCTGGTCACCCCCATTCATGCGTGGCAATTGTTTCTGGCCAAAACGCTGCCGCCGTTGGTGATGTGCCTACTGGCGATCTTTCCCACCGTGTTTGTCGCGACCCTCCTTTTCGATGTGCCGATGCGTGGCAGCTTCATTTTCTTGCTGGTGGAAAGTGCGGTCTTTCTGGTCAGTGCCATCGCGCTGGGCGTCTGCATCGGCGTCTACAGTCAAACCTTGCAACAATCACTGCTGCTGTCGTTTTTTGGCCTGTTCCCCATTCTGTTCTTGTCCGGCACGGTAACGCCGATCGAGTCGATGCCGACTGCGCTGCAGCATCTGTCACTGCTGAGTCCTTTGCGCTACTACATGGACATGCTGTTAGCCATTTTCTTGAAAGGCGCCGGATGGCGCGAGCTTTGGCCGCAGACCATTGCCTTGCTCGCGCTAGGCGGAAGTCTTTTCACCTTGTCGCTGTGGCAGTTCCGTCGGCGGTATATGTGAGCTCGCTTTCATGTTGATTTTCGAACCCAGGAGAATGTGATGAATCGTTCTGCTTACCCCGACAGCAGCGCCGCGTTGGCGCACCGGACCTTGACGCTCACTGGAGTTGAACGCGGCAATGTCAGCAAGGTGCTGGCTGAGGTTGAAGTGCTCGCCGGTGTCCACGAAGTGACCTTGGCCTTGGGTGACAACCGGATTCACCTGCATGTCAATGAGCGATTCGATGTCGCCGCCTTGCGGCAGATCGTTACGCGACTGGGCGTTTCGCTGACGCCGGACACCACAGAGGCGGCGAGCGTGCAGTCGGCGAAGGCTAGCGGTTCTGATGCGAGATCCTGTTGCGAATCGAAAAACAAGGACGGTCGTCATGGAGCATGACAACAGCAACCAATTGCGGGTCCGTCGAATGGGTATAGACACCCACCAGCAGGCTATTGCCTTCATGTCTCGCGATTGTCATGTGTGCCGTTCGGAAGGCTTCAACGCTTTGTCGCGTATTGCACTGCGAAACGGACAGCTGGAAATCATCGCGGATCTGGACATCGTTGAAGGCGATGGCTTGCCGCATGGAGCGGTGGGATTGTCGGAAGCCGCCTGGAAATTGCTGAAGGCTGAGGACGGCGATTTTGTCCATGTGTCACATCCTGCACCGCTGACCTCTCTCGGTTCAGTTCGAGCCAAGTTGCACGGCCAAGCGCTTGATGAAGCTGCCTATCAAGCGATTCTGGTCGACATTGTTGCGGGGCGCTACAGCGACGTCCATTTGACGGCATTCATCGCGGCCTGCGCTGGCAAACCGATGACCGTCGCGGAAATAGGCGGTCTGACCTCGGCGATGGTGACGGTAGGCCAGCGATTGGAGTGGGGCAGCGCAGTTGTGCTCGACAAGCACTGTGTCGGCGGTTTGCCGGGCAACCGGACCACGCCGCTGGTGGTGGCGATCATCGCGGCAAACGGGCTGCTGATCCCGAAAACGTCCTCGCGCGCGATCACATCACCGGCCGGTACCGCCGATACGATGGAGGTGCTTGCACCCGTCAACCTGACGTTGGCGCAGATGCGCGCGGTGGTTGAACGAGAGGGCGGTTGTGTGGTCTGGGGCGGTGCCGTCAGCTTGAGTCCAGCGGACGACATTCTGATCCGGATCGAACGTGTTCTCGACATCGACAGCGAAGCACAACTGGTTGCGTCCGTGCTGTCAAAGAAAGTGGCAGCCGGCGCCAGCCATGTGCTG
Organism: Permianibacter fluminis; assembly: GCF_013179735.1. Classification (NCBI taxonomy): domain Bacteria; kingdom Pseudomonadati; phylum Pseudomonadota; class Gammaproteobacteria; order Pseudomonadales; family Pseudomonadaceae; genus Permianibacter; species Permianibacter fluminis. Next base: position 3,030,693 of record NZ_JABMEG010000001.1, read on the forward strand.
ATCGATATTCCGGTGGGGCCCACCGCCAAACTGCGTGATGCCAGTGCGGCCCAACAATTGGCCGCGCTGTTGCACAGCGTGGGCGACAGGGTCGGACTCACAGTACAAACCCATCTATCTGACGGCACACAACCGGTCGGTCGTGGTATCGGTCCGGCACTGGAAGCGCACGACATCTTGGCAGTATTGCAGGGCCGTGCCGACGCGCCGCGGGATCTGCGTGAGCGGGCAGTGCAACTGGCGGGAAAGTTACTGGAACTAGCGGGAACGCCAACGGGTCAGGGCTATGCATTGGCGTGCGCTACGCTCGACTCTGGCGCCGCCTGGCACAAATTCCTGGCGATTTGCGACGCCCAGGGAGGACTGCGTCAACCACCGGTAGCACCACAGCAGTATCCCGTCGTGTCGGAACGTGCTGGCCTCGTGTGCAGCATCGACAACCGGGTTCTCGCCCGCATCGCCAAACTGGCGGGTGCTCCTGGTGCCGCCGCGGCCGGTATCACCCTTCACGTTCGGCTTGGCGATCAGGTCACCCCAGCTCAGCCGCTTTTCACGGTCCACGCCGAAACCCGCGGCGAACTCGCCTACGCACTCGATTACTACCGTCAGCATACCGATGTCATTCAAATCAGTGAGGAGCGGCCATGACGACACCACTTTTGTTCACATTGGATGGCAATACCCAGCTGCAGCAAGGATTGCAAACGTTGTTGCATGTTGAGCGTGGGGATTGCCTGGTCCGGCATTTTCCAGATGGTGAAAGCTATGTTCGGGTCCTGAGCGATTGCCGCGCCCGCGATGTCATCGTGTTGTGCAGTTTGTCGCAACCCGATCAGCGTGCACTACCACTGTTCTTTATGACCGATACGTTGCGGGAGCTGGGCGCACGGTCGGTGGGTTTGGTGGCCCCGTATCTTGGCTACATGCGGCAAGACACCCGCTTTCACCCGGGCGAAGCGATCAGTTCACAGTTGTTTGCCCGCTATCTAAGCCAGCACATTGACTGGCTGGTGACGGTCGATCCGCACCTGCATCGCTATCACGCGCTCAACGAGATCTATTCCGTCCCGCACCACCTAGTGCATGCGGCGCCGCTACTGGCGACCTATATCGCACAATCGGTTAGCCGACCGCTGCTGATTGGTCCTGACAGCGAAAGCGAGCAGTGGGTGGCCGCCGTCGCGACAGCGGCTGATGCGCCGTTTCAGGTGTTGCACAAGACTCGTCACGGTGACCGCGACGTCAGCGTTTCGGTGCCCGACACGGAGCGCTGGCGTGCTCACACTCCGGTACTGGTGGACGACATTATCTCAACCGGCCATACCTTGATCGAAACCATTGGTCATCTCAAGACCGCCGGACTTCGCGCTCCCGTGTGCATGGCCGTGCACGGCATCTTTGCCGACGATGCGCAGGCCCGTCTGCTCGCGGCTGGCGTCGAGCGAGTAGTGACCTGCAACAGCATCGCCCATGCCACCAATGCAATAGATTTGGGACCGCTACTCGCCGACGCCGTAAAGAATCTTTTGCCCTCTGCCAGCGACAGTTTGCTGTGACCACGATTCTGGTTGTGAACAGTGGCAGCCGAAGTGTTCGGTTGGCGGCTTATCGTCTCGATGTTGGACGAATCAGCGTCATTGCGCGGGCGCATGTTGATGACCAACACAACGAGCAACCTGTGAACGCCGTGTTGGAACAATTTCCGACGCCTGACATTGTTGCGCATCGGTTGGTTCATGGTGGTGACTGGCTGACGGGTCCGCGCTGGTATCGTCCCGAACAACAAGCACAGCTTGATGCGCTGGATGCCCTGGCGCCACTGCACAACCCCAAAGCGCGCCAGTGGCTTGGCCACACCCAACAGCGTTGGCCTGCGGCGCAGCAAGCATTGGTCCCGGACACCGGTTTCTTTCATCAGTTGCCTGCGGTGGCGAAACAGTTGCCATTGCCAAGGGCGATCACCGAACGTTTTCAGTTGCGCCGGTATGGTTTTCACGGCTTGGCACATCAGGCGCTGTGGCGAGCGCTGCAAGACGCAAGCCCCGATCTGGCTGCTGGCCGTGTGATCACGCTGCAGCTTGGCGGTGGCTGTTCGGCGGCAGCGCTGCGCGCCGGTGTGCCGCTCGATACCTCAATGGGTTTCACGCCGCTGGCAGGGTTGATGATGAGCACCCGCCCCGGCGATCTTGACCCCGGGGTGATCCTGCAGCTGCTTACTGAGCTCTCCATCGCAGAAGTCAGCACTTTACTGAACCAGCAATCGGGACTACTCGGGGTGTCGGGGTTGTCAGCGGATATGCGGAATCTGTTGGCCAGTGGCAGCGCCGAGGCGGCCTTTGCCATTGAGTCCTTTTGTTACCGCGTTCGTCACTATCTGGGGGCCTACGCTGCCGTACTCGGCGGTGTCGACGCCATCGTGTTTGGCGGCGGGATAGGTCTCAATAGTGCTGCCATCCGGGAACGGATCCTGGTGCCGATGACATGGCTCGGTGTTGATTTTGATCCCATCGCGAATGGGGTAGAAGAACGCTCCGTTGGCAACCGCAGCTGCATCACACGCCCCGGCAGTAAGGTCGCCGCTTTTGCCATGGCAGCCGACGAGGAACAACTCTTAGTCGAACACGTGCTGCAATTGCAACCAGAACAGGATTCTTCCCATGGACCAGCATGAGCAACACTACATCAGCAGCCGCGCCCGTCACTACCGCGAACACGACCCGGCGTTCGCCGCATGGGCGGCCGGCTACGGCGTCATTTCTCACCAAGATGAAACGCAGGTCCGCATCTTTGATTTTGCCACCGAGCTAGAGCAGCGCGGTATGGTGCCGAGTCGTAGAACTGTTTTCGACACCCTTGCTGCCGCTGATCGGCTCGTCTCGATGGCGATGTGGCTGGTCGTGCATATGACCTATGCCAAACATGTCCGTCTTGACGGCACAGCGCTGGTTGAAAGTGAGTTCAAACCGGATCCGCAAGGCCATGTTGGCGGCTCGCTGAACATGGTGCCCGCCTATTGTGGCTATTTGGCCTGCAATGCTCTCACCGGTGTGACGCGCGGCTGGTTGATGGGGCAGGGACACTGCGTTGCGGCTATCGATGCCTGCAATGTGCTGGTCGGCAACATGACATCCGAACACGCGGCCCGTTACGGCGTCGATGAACGCGGGCTGACCCGGCTGGTACAGGACTTTTACGCTTATGCGGTCACGACTGATGGGCACCCCGCGTCCGCACTCGGTAGTCACGTCAACGCACACACCGCTGGCGGCATCAGCGAAGGCGGCTACCTGGGTTTTGCCGAACTGCAGTATGTGCACATGCCGCTGCCGGGCGAGCGTCTGGTGGCTTTTCTCAGTGACGGCGCCTTCGAGGAACAACGCGGCAGCGACTGGGCGCCCCGCTGGTGGCGTGCTGAAGACAGCGGCATGGTGGTGCCGATCATGATTGCCAATGGCCGACGCATTGAGCAGCGCTCAACCATGGCGCAGCAAGGCGGCACTCACTGGTTCGCTCGCCACTTGAAATTGAATGGTTTCGATCCCGTCATCATTGATGGTACCGATCCGGCGGCGTTTGTCTGGGCGATCTGGGAAATGGAAGAGCGCTTGACAGCTTGCGCCGACGCGCTGCGCGCTGGCCACGGCCATTATCCGGTTCCACTACACTATGCCATTGCGGAGGCACCAAAAGGTTTTGGTTTTCCTGGTGCTGGCAGCAATCGCGCGCACAACCTGCCACTGGCTGGCAATCCCTCTCAAGACGCCAACGCGCGCGCTGAATTCAACGCCGGTGCGGCCGCGCTTCATGTGCCAGCCAAGAATTGGCCCGAGATCTTACGTTGTTTCGATAATCACGTCGCACAGCGCCGTCTTCGCGAACGCGATCACGCCTTGGTCAGGCAACATGTCGCTCCGTTACATGCGACAACACCCGCATGGTTTGAGCGCGACACAGTGGGTTCGGCCATGGCGGCACTGGACGGTATATTTTGCGATTTGGTCAAGGCCAACCCAAGCCATCGCGTTCGGGTCGGCAATCCCGATGAGCTGGCCAGCAACCGCATGACTAACACGCTATGGCAGTGCCGACATCGCGTCTATTCTCCGGAACCGGGGTTACCTGAAGCCATCGATGGCCAAATCATCACGGCCCTCAACGAGGAGGCCGTTGCGTGCGCGGCGCTAGCCAATAAAGGCGGACTGAATCTGGTCGTCAGTTACGAAGCGTTTGCCGTCAAGATGCTGGGCGCCATGCGTCAGGAACTGCTGTTTGCCCGCCATCAGAAACACGTCGGACGGACGCCAGCTTGGCTCAGCATTCCGTTTTTACTGACCTCTCATACCTGGGAGAACGGCAAGAACGAGCAGTCGCATCAAGATCCGACATTGTGTGAAGCACTGCTCGGCGAAATGTCGGATACCGCGATCGTGCGGTTTCCTGCCGATGCCAACACTGCCATGGCATGTCTCGTTGATTGTTATCAACGTCGGGCCGAGCTGCATGCGCTGGTCGTGGCAAAAAGCGAGCTGCAGGTCTTGTTCAGTGCCGAGCAAGCGATGCAACTGATAGACGAAGGCGCCCTTCTGGTCAAAGGGCCATCGCAGGCAGGTATTCAGTTGATTGCTGTTGGCGCGTTGCAGCTGCAGGAATGCCTGAAGGCCGCTCGCCGACTGGAGGCGGTGGGCGTTGAAGCCGCTGTCATATACCTATTGGAGCCGGGCCGTTTTCGGGGTGGCCGCGATGCTCGCGAAGCAGCCTATCAATCGGCGAGCCTCGGCCCGCTGTTCTCAGCACCGGTGTCAGCGCGGGTCATCGTCAGTCATACGAGGCCGGAACCTTTGCTGGGAGTACTCCGCCCGCTCGATACCGGGTCAAGCACGCGTTGTCTCGGTTATCTCAACCAGGGCGGCACGCTCAACAGCGCTGGTTTGCTTTTTGCCAATCGCTGCACATGGCTGCATGTCCTGATGGCCGTAGCGAGCTGTCTGAACAGGGACACCAACGAGTGGCTACAACCGGACGAGCACGCCATTCTGTCGGGCGATGGCGACATCTTGTCATTGGTTATGGCCGGGCCATGCCCGTGAATTCAGAGGTCTCGACACACTGTCGAGGCTCAATGCAAAACCATGAGTGAGGAGCTGTTATGAAAATTCGCTTTCTCGGCGCCACCGGCACGGTCACCGGATCTCGGTATGTGGTGCAACACGATGGCACAAAGCTGCTGATTGACTGTGGTCTGTTTCAGGGACTTAAAGCCCTGCGGCAAAAAAACTGGCAGGCGTTCCCGTTTGACCCGTCGGCACTTGATGCGGTCGTGCTGACACACGCACACCTGGATCATTCGGGATATTTGCCGCGCTTGATGCGAGAAGGCTTTCGTGGACCAATTTATTGCACGCCGGCCACACGCGATCTGGTCGCTATCCTATTGCCGGATAGTGCCAAACTGCAGGAAGCAGATGCCGAGCGAGCCAATCGGCACGGCTATAGCAAACATAAGCCGGCGGAGCCGTTGTACACCTCAGAAGAAGCCGAAGCGGTGCTCAAGCAGTTGCAGCCACAGCCATTCCACACGCCGTTTACCGTAGGAGGGTTACAAATTGCATTCAGTCCGGTTGGTCATATTCTTGGCGCGGCCTGCATTCGGCTCACTGCCGGCGATGAGATCCTGACGTTCAGCGGTGATGTCGGTCGAGGTAACGATCCACTGATGCAACCTCCAGAACCCCTGTCGGCAACCGATTATTTGGTGTTGGAATCAACCTACGGTGATCGTCGACACGCGGCTGACGATGCCAAACAGCGACTGGGCCAGATTGTTAGGGAGACAGTGCTGCGCGGCGGTACCTTGATGGTCCCAGCCTTTGCTGTTGGCCGCGCCCAAACCTTGTTGCACCTTTTGACGGAATTACGGGCGTCTGGCGACATTCCGGCCGCTCCTGTCTATCTCGACAGCCCGATGGCGATTGACGTCAGTGACATCCTGTGCCGTTATCAATCGGAGCACCGACTCAGCGAGTCGGAATGCAAGGCCATGTGCAGTGGTGTGACCTACGTGCGCGATGCAAACGACTCCCGCAAGCTGGCACAAAACCGCAACCCAAAAATCATTGTTGCCGGCGCCGGCATGCTGACGGGAGGTCGAATTCTGCATCACCTGGAAGCGTTCGGCGGCGATCATCGCAGCACCTTGGTCATCACCGGCTACCAAGCCGAAGGCACCCGTGGCCGCGCACTGCTCAATGGTGAGCGAACGGTGAAAGTCTATGGTGACTACGTCACAGTGAACTGTCATCTGGAAACGCTCGATGGTTTGTCAGGGCATGCGGACTATGTTGAATTGGGTAACTGGCTTGCCACCCTGCCATCGCCACCGAAAAGGTTGTTCCTGACCCATGGCGAGCCGACAGCGGCGGCCAGTATGCAACGCTACCTCAGCGAACGCTTTGGTTGGAACATCGAAATACCGGAGGAGGGGGATGAAGTAGAGCTGGCTTGAGACAACCAGCAATCACCATGACTCCCATCATTCAATGCAAGCGTGAGAATCGATCATGAGCGATGATCTTCGTATCGTCATCCGTGTGCGGCCGGCCGAAGCGGAATCAAGCACCAGCGAAATGTGCGAGCACAAAGGTATCGGCCACCCCGACAGCTTGTGCGATGGCGTGGTCGAAGCCGTATCGCTCGCCCTCAATCGCGCCTATCACGAAGCCTATGGCCGCATCCAGCATTACAATGTCGACAAGGCGCTACTGATCGGCGGGCAGAGCCGGCCGCGATTTGGCGGTGGGTGTATTGACGTACCAATGCGATTGATTGTTTGTGGTCGCGCCACCGCGTTACCAGAACTCGATCTGGCAGTGTTGGTTGGCGCTGCGGCTCGTGAGTATCTTGACCACAATCTGCACTGTGACAGTTCATTGATTCAGATTGAATCAGCGGTTCGCTGTGGCAGCCCCAACCTGCAACAAATTTTCGCTCGCGGCAAAGCCGTAGCGCTTGCCAATGACACATCGTTTGGCGTCGGGTTCGCGCCCCTGTCCAGACTCGAAAGCACAGTCTTGCAACTGGCCGATAGTTTGCGCTCCAGGCCGTTTCGTACTCAGTTTCCGGTGGCCGGTGACGACTACAAGATCATGGGGCATCGAATCGGACAGGCGCTGACCTTGACGCTGGCGGTAGCCATGCTTGATCGCGAGGTTGAGAGCGTAGCGCACTACTTCGCCCTGAAGCGCTCCATGGTCGACACGTTGGCCGCATCGCTTCCGGCCCCGTGCACACTGCAGCTAAACATGCTTGATGACCCGATGGCAACTAACGAAAATGGTATTTACCTTACCGTCACCGGACTCAGCGCTGAACAGGGCGATGATGGCCAAGTCGGTCGCGGCAACCGCATGAACGGTTTGATCACGCCATGCCGGAGCATGTCACTGGAAGCGGTTGCCGGGAAAAATCCAGTCGCTCACGTAGGCAAATTGTACAACGCCGCCGCCAATGAGCTGGCCACTGCCCTTGCCAAACTGGACCCGACCTTCGGTACGGTATCCGTGCAGATCCTGTCGACCATCGGCCGGCCGGTCGAAAAACCCAGTTTGATTGCCATTGACATCGCCGGTCCGCCCCAGCTTCATGAGAAGAGCAGGCGTCAGATCGAGGCGGAAGTGCATCGACAGCTGCATTCCATTGCATCGCTATCGGATCGGTTGGCGAGCGGATTGATCCCTGCCTTCTAATGTCGAACGAGCGCCGCGCTCCCATTGCTGCAACTGCCACACGGAATCCCGAGCAGGGATAACATGAGATACAGCCGCCATGCTATTTGGAGTAGAACGCACGGAAGCCAAAATAGCACTCGCGCTTGTGCTTCTGGCAACATTCACCGTTACGCTGGGGTACGGCGTGATCCTTCCCGTTGTACCCTTCTATCTACAGCATTTGGCGGAACATGGCGGTGCATTTTCCGTGTCGTGGCATACCGGCATTCTAACCGGCTTGTATTCCTTTACCTTGTTTTTGTTTGCGCCGATGTGGGGAAAGCTGTCTGACCGCACCGGGCACTATCGGGTGCTGCTTTTCGGTCTTGGTGGCTTCAGCATTGGCATGCTGTGGTTTGCATTATCTCCTAACCTGGCAAGCGCTTATGCCAGTCGTGCCGTTACGGGCTTTTGCGCCGCAGCCGTGTTGCCGACAACCTTGGCTGCTGTGGTCACAGTCCGTGCAAGTGTTTCGCGCGCACGCGCTGTTGCCACGATCAATGCAGCCAATGCATTCGGATTCCTCGCCGGACCAGCTTTAGCGAGCGCATGGACATGGAATCCGCCGCTGCTACCATTTCTCCAGGGATGGTGGCCAACCGGCTTCAATGTCATGCCAATAATTGTTGTGGCACTGATTGGTTTTGCAACGAGTCTGGTGGTGGCGGTCTGGTGGCGAAACACCCCGGCATCACCTGCTGCAACAGAACCGACGCCCTCCAAAGATTCATCACCATCATTGGCGACGATGCTCGCGATCACGTTTAGCTTGATGTTTGCACTTGGCAGTTTTGAGGTGAGCTACACGGTCCTGGCGCAGCAGAAATGGCAACTCGCTTCACAGCAGGTGGCGGGGATTTTTGTCGCGTGCAGCATCATCATGATCCTCGCTCAACTCTTTCTGTTCGCGCCATTGCTACAGCGATTTGGAGCCGCTGGATTGACAATACCATCCGTATTTTTGGCCGCAGCGGGCATTGGCCTATTGCCGGAGGCGACCCAGTACGCTTGGCAAGTGAGCCTAGTTTCCTTGATCGCTCTGGGTACTGGCTTGGCGGTACCGTCACTGGCGTACTCCATTTCGCTCGTGGCAAGCAACCGACAGGGCCATGCCTTTGGGCAACAGATCGCCGTCACCAGTCTTGGCCAAGCTCTGGGTGCTGGTATTGTCGGCGTTCTGTTCGATCGCAACACAGCCATGGCGTTATGGATGGCCGCGGGACTTCTTGTACTGGGAGCTGCCTGGTACGCGTTGCAATCAACCGTTTGGCGCACCGCCGACACCTTGGATGATATCGGTGCTCGTAGTGGGGAAGAGAAGAACCGGCAATAAGGAGCAAATATGTGTTTTTCCGCAACCGCCAGTTTCACAGCCGGCGTAGCACTTTCGGTCATTGGCATTGCCACCCTTCGGCTAGTGAAACGACCGGCCGAGTTTCCGATGGCAATGATTCCGTTTTTGTTCTCGCTTCAACAGGTCTCGGAAGGATTAGTTTGGCTTAACCTGCAGCAGGCAACAACATTAGCCAGTGCCTGGTTGATTTTCTTCTATTCGCTGTTTTCACACGTCATCTGGCCTATCTTCGTGCCTTTCGCCGTGGGAAGGATTGAACTTGTGCCTTGGAGAAAAAAGGCACTATGGTTCTGTCAGCTCGTTGGCTGGCTGGTTGGATTGTATCTGTTATCTATCATTGTACGTTTTCCCGTGAAAGCAATTGTTCAGGGTGGCCATATCGCTTATGAATCGCCACACTTCTATCTTGCGCAAGTTGTCACACTGTATCTCATAGCAACCTGTGTCAGCGGCCTCTTATCCAGTCATCGCTTCATCAGGGCATTTGGCGCCATGGCATTGGCAAGCTCTTTGGCCGCGTATGCCATTCATTCCACCACTTGGATCTCGGTGTGGTGCTTCTTCGCCGCCGTATTGAGTGCGGTTATATGGTGGCATTTCAGGAAAGCGTCCGCTGAGCATCGCTAAAACGTCGTCACTGAATATTTCGCAGGAGTGCGAATAATGACGAACCACGAGGCATCCTATGTGCACGAATGTCTATTGAATGAAGCAATCGCGTCCATAGTCTCTTATGGCTGCTACTGGAATGATTCTATATCCAGAACGTATCGGAGCACTCTCATCAAGACCCTTGCAGAGGACAAGAAGTAGCGCGGTTTTGCCGTGGGAAACGATCTCCTCATTCCCTCGGACTCAGACGGGCGCCTTGGCGCCCTTTTTTTGAGTGCTGAGATCATAAGTACGCATTTGCACTATGTGCAGCAATGCTTGCCATGCTGCTGCACCGGTGGACACGGCACGCTGCCGTAGGAGCAGTACACGCAGCAGTCGCCGGGTTTGGGTTTGAGCACCGTGTGGCAGTGTTCGCACTCGTAAAACCATTGGCAGGCATCGGTCGGCATTCGCTCAGCCTTGGTATGGCCGCAGTGCGGACAACTCAGTGTTGAGTCGAGGATGACTGCATTCATTGCTGTGGCGCTTTGAGCGTTGAGGGGTAACCGACGTCGGCCGTAGCTTTGATCAGCGCCTCGATAGTGGTTTTGCTGTCGTCATATTTCACCACCGCCTCCTTGGGCTCCCAGCTAACCGTAGCGGTCAGCACACCGTCCACCTTGTTGAGGGCTTTCTTGACCGTAATAGGGCAAGTGACACAGGTCATGCTTGGTACCGACAGCGTGACGGTTTGGCTGGCGGCATAGACCGGGTTCGTCACGGCTGCGGCCGAACTGAGAGCCATGATGGCAATCAACCAACGTTTCATGAACAGACTCCTGGGCTCAATAGAAAAGTGGGGCGAGATAGGGGTAACCGAAGGCGATCACTACCAGCAGTGCGACAACCCAGAATAGGAACCGGTAGCGAGCGCGCATCGGTGGTGTGGCACATATGTCGCCGGGAGCGCAAGTCGTCGCTGGTCTGAAAATGCGCCGCCAGGCGAAGGCCATCGCCACCACTGCAACGGCCAGCAAATAGGGTCGATACGGTTCCAACACTGCCAAGTTGCCGATCCAGGCGCCGCTGAATCCGAGCGTAACCAGCACCAGCGGTCCCAGACAGCAACTGGAGGCCAGGATGGCAGCCACGCCACCAACGGCTAAAGCGCCACGTCCGGGGCCATGTTTCGGCATCAACAGCTCTTTCTTGTTTGCGGAAATGCGTTAACCTTAGCTCCGTACTCAAGTACGGAGTCAAGCACATGCGGGAGCCTACAGAAAGCCTGACCATCGGCGCGCTGGCGAAAGCCGCCGAGGTTGGTGTCGAAACCATCCGCTTCTATCAACGCAAAGCACTATTGCCCGAACCGGACAGGCCGGTGCGTGGCATTCGGCGCTACAGTGGAGTCGAGGTCGAGCGGGTGCGTTTTATCAAGTCGGCGCAGCGGCTCGGTTTCAGTCTCGACGAGGTTGCCGAATTGCTGCGGCTGGAAGAAGGTACCCACTGCGAGGAAGCTCGCCAGCTGGCCGAACGCAAGCTTGATAACGTGCGGCGCAAACTCGCCGATCTGACGCGGCTGGCTTCGGTATTGGTGACCTTGATCAATCAGTGTGGAAGCGCGGGGGCTCAGGTCAAGTGTCCGCTGATTGCGTCGCTACATCAGGGTGAACACGCCTGACAATGACGTGTTAGACATCTGTCATTATTGCCGATAGTTACCGTGGAAACCGCTGTTTTCGCCTGAATCCCGAGCAACCCGAATCTTGAGATGCCCCAAACACTGCTGTTGCGGGCGGGGAGCGCCTGGCTAGCTGACTAGTTGATTATTTTTTGAATCTTCATCCACAGCTTCGGCAATTAGGTGCAATTAGCAGAGCTTGCCTAATTCATGAGTCTTTGGCGCTGGTCGTTCGCAATGATACAAATTTACTTCGTGAACATTTTTGGCTCAGTCACCTTAGGTTTCGCGGGGCTCGGAGCATGCTAAGGTTGTGTTACAGCATGTAAGAGCATGAATTCGTGGAGGATTTTTCATTAAACATGCGGCGCGTCGGTGAGGGTAACAACGCTGGTGCTGGGACAAATTTACTTCGCATGTTGGTACAAAATTACTTCCGTGGACAGGGGAATCGGCCTAATCCGAGCCTTGCCGGATATGTTATTTAACATAATATACATTATGCGCCATCTAATGGATGCCGCACGGGGCAGGATTTTCCTGACCTAGACTTGGCAAAAGCCGCTTTTCACGTGCCAAAGCTGGTAGCCCAGATGCCGCGATGCGCGCCATACCTCATCCCAGTCTGCTGCGCATTGCTGCTGCAGTGGCTGCCGTTGCCGGCGCTGGCTGATCCCAAGCTGGTCATCTATCCCGGCGATGCCCCGCGGTATGCCGAGTACATCGAGCTGCTGCGCACGGCGCTGGACCGCACGTCGACAGACTACGGACCGTATGTTCTGAAACCGGCCGATCAGGACATGAACGAAGCCCGGTTTCTGGTTGAAGCGCGTTCCGGGACGTTAATCAACGTGGTCTGGAGCGCCACCTCAATCGAAAAGGAAAAAACGCTGTTGCCGGTACGCATACCGCTGGAAAAAGGTTTGCTGGGCTATCGCATTGGCCTGATTCGGGCTGGCAGCCAGGCGCGGTTTGACCAAGTCAAGACAGCTCAGGATCTGTTGCCATTCGAGTTCGGTCTGGGACCCGGCTGGGGTGACATCGACGTTTACCAAGCCGCCGGATTCAAGGTCCAGCTGGCGCCATACGAAGAATTGTTTGCCATGACGGCATTTGGCCGCTTTGATTATTTTTCACGCGGCGTCAACGAAGTGTTTGCCGAATTTGATGTTCGCCAGTCGCAAACACCCAACTTGGAGATCGAGCAGGGCATATTGCTGCACTACCCCTACCCCTTTTATTTCTTTGTCACGCCGACCGACCCGAAACTTGCCGAGCGCATCGAGCGCGGCTTGCAACGCATGCTGGCGGACGGCAGCTTTGACCTCATCTTTCACAAATACAATAACGCCGCCATCAAGCGCGCCAACTTCAGCAAGCGACGGCTGATTGAGTTGCCAAATCGCAATCTGCCACCGCAAACGCCGCTCAGGGACGCCAGGCTTTGGTACCGACCGAGATAGCCTGTTGGTTTCAAAATTTAATCAGAACGTTGGGGGATTCATGATCCGCCACTTCTTCCATGCATCGCGTCGCAGGGTGCGCCATGACGCACTCTACGCCAACAAAATATGGAATCGCGTCTTGCGCAGCCCGGCTTAATTTCCCACCTGCAGCTCAGTCAGCAAACCATCTTGCAACCAGGTCTTGAGCAAAGCGGCGGCACGGAATGCCACGGTCTCGGCATCATGGAACGGCAAGATGGCTTCACACAGTTCGGCAAAATTGCCACCGCGTTTCATCAGTTGCAGCGCCAGCGCTTCGTCGGCCGCCAGGCTGCGAAAATGGCTGCTGAGATCATGGCCGCGCCAAATCAGGCAGCAAATCTCGGTCGGCAACGGCTGTGTCGCCGCGTCAGGAATTGCCTCGGGAGTTGCTTCGAAAATGGTCTCGGGAATGGTTTCGGGAATAGTTTCGGAAATCGCCTCGCCAGTTTCCAGCTTGGGTTTGCGCCACAAGGCGGCAATGTTGAACCGGCTGGCCAGGCACTGCACTGACGGGTGCCAGGCCAAGCGCAACGTCGGCCATTGCTCCGGCGGCACTTGCGCCATGTCGGCAAGACCCACCAGCGGGTAATCCGGCGCATCAAACGCATCGCAGAACGCCCATTCAAACCGCGCCAGATCCGGCAGCCATGGCTGCCGTTGACAAACCTCTTGTTGAGTCAAAAACTCGGCAAACGACTGGCCGAAAAAACGCAGCGTGAACGATTGTGATGGGTGTTGGGCAATATAGGCTTCAAACACCGGCGCCGCGTCATCCGCCAGCCAGGTCGTCACTGCCGGAAAATCCACCTGCAAGACCTGGCGCAAACGGGCGTAATAGGCATTGCGATAAATCGCCATGCGGGCGGTATTGTCGAGCGTTGGCGTGCTTTGAATATGCGGCAGTATCGCATCGCTACCACTCAACATATGCGCCTGAAACGCCGCTTGCAGCTCGGCCAGTCTCATGCTGCCTCCCGGCGCAATGACTCACCAATGTCCCGGGCCATCTGCAGCTCGGCCATCAAGTCGGCGAACGGCGGAAACTCGTCGTCACGCTCAATCATGGTACTGACCGGACCAAAGGTGCGCCAGGCTTCGCGATACAACTGCCAGACCGGATCGCAAATGGCGTGATCATGGGTGTCGATCAAATAGTCGCCATAGTCCGAGTGGCCCGCCAAATGAAATTGTTTGACCCGTGCTGCCGGCACTCCACGGATAAAATCCAGCGGATCAAATTGGTGATTGACGCTGCTGACATAGACATTGTTGATGTCGAACAGCAACCAGCAATCCGCTGCCGTCACTACCTCGCTCAGAAACTCCCACTCGGTCATCTCCGACTGCTGAAACGCTGCGTAGCTGGAGACATTTTCAATAAGAATGCGGCGGCCTAAGACATCTTGTACGTGTTGTATCCGCTCAGCGATGTGCTGCGCCGCAGCCTTGGTATACGGTAAGGGCAGCAGATCATGCGTGTTGCTGCCGCCATGCCCGGTCCAGCACAAATGGTCCGACACCCACATCGGCTCAATGCGGTCGGCCAAGGCCTTCAGTTTTTGCAAATAATCGGTATTCAGCGGCGCGCTGCCACCAATGGACAATGAGACGCCATGCATGGCGACGGGATAGCGCTGCCGTATCCGCGACAACACTGCCAAGGGTTTGCCGCCGGGCACCAAATAGTTTTCGGTGAGGATTTCAAACCAATCAATGGCGTGCTCACCATTCAGGATGTCATCAACATACGGTGGCCGCAGGCCCAGCCCGTAACCATAGAAAGGCACCGATTCCGCCATACCCTGCTCCGCCAATCCCTGTTTTATCAAAACCAGCTCTACCAAAATCTGCTCCACCAGACATTAATAATGTGCTGATCAAGTCAGAGTTTACAAACAGGCTGCAACACCGGCAAAAGCGCCCAAATCGCAGACAAACGAAAACGGGGTGTTGAATTCACCCCGTTTTCGTTATGACCTGGCTCAGTTTTTCTTTTCTTCTTTCTTCATCATGACTTTGCCGCCCTTGTCGGTGCAGTCTTTTTCCGACTTTTCCTGGACCCAACCCTGGCCTTTGCACTCACCATGGCCTTTGCAGGCATTTTTGTCGGTCTTGCAGTCATTGTGGCCTTTGCAGGCATTGACGCCCCAACACTGAACGCCCATGTCCTTGTCGCTGGCCTGAACGGCCGGAACAACGGCGAACATGCCGGCAGCGGCGATGGCAAATGCTGCAGCACTGGTCTTGTTGATCATATGCGTCTTCCTTTTGTCTGAGAGCGGGCACAACGGCCCGCGAGAACAATGTCATCCAACCCCGCTGCTTCAAGCCTGCTGCTCCAATCCACTGAGCAAGTCGAATCGACAACCGGAGGCCCACGCTGGCAAGCGTGGCCGCAGTTTGACGAGGGCCGTGCGGGTTTGTTACGCCCGTGGAATACTCTTTTGCACTAAAAAAGTCCGTTTTGAAGCAGCGCGGCGAACACCAATGGCGCATACCCCGCCGCCAAACGCGGGTGGCCAACTCAAGCTCTTATGCGTTCGGCGACCTTTCTAACCACTCTGCCGAATTCTATTAAGCCATTGAAATAGCTGAGCATTACGGATTGTTATGGCGCCAAGGGGATCGCTATGGCACACCCGCGTGCGTAAACACCAACCGCACTGCCCTGCTCTGCCAATTTGACGGGGCATGAACTGCACCACTGGCAACAGGGAGGCCGAATTAGGTGGCAAGGTTTTGGGGACGCTACTCAGGGGCTCAGTGACTGACGGATTTCGACCCGAAGCGGACGCTGGAAGAACTGATGCGAGCTGCGTTCAAACTGATTCAAATGGCAGGTATGACATCGTTCAACCGGTAGATGGCGTTGTTGCCAGACTCACCCCATAATTCAACCTAGGGTATTGGGTGAATAAACAGGTCTAACTTGGTTATAATTCAGCGAATTAGAACGGTTGAAAAGGTGTTATGCACCTTTTTTGGTGTAAAAAAAATACCCCATTTATGGGGTCTACTTCACGTTGGGCACTCTCGTGGTAACAGTTTACGGCTACCAAGAATCTCGCTTCTCTTATTACAAAACACCACCGAACGAGAGAGCAGTTCCTGAAGAGCATCCGTTCCTAAAGAAAGGACAATTTAGGTGGCGGGTCGAAAATGAAGGTGTTTTGGTAACCGGAGAAACCTTAGGTAAGGTTCTCGCGAATTTTTGTAATTTGCGAGGGTTGCACATTGATCCCGACGATTCGTCGCAATATTTTCGTTACTATGAAAAACCTGATGAAGAGCAGTTTGTCCTGGTTGACATTCATGTAACTCGCAAAGAAGTGCAGATTTGTTCAGAACAAAATTTGAGCTTCCCCATCGAGCCCGGCGATATCGTCGAGGTGTTAGCGCTAATATGCTGAGAAAAGTAGAGAACCACATGCCCAACAAAACACTCAAGTTCGCTGCACTTCGTTCCGCCGGACGTCGCTACGCGACGCCGCTTAGTTAATCGTTAAACGTCCACTCTTGGCCGAAAGCTGCCGTTAGGATCCGGCCAGCTCCCTCTTATCAGTGAGGGCCGGCTGGATCGAATAGACCAACGAGTCCAGAGGCCGTCCGCGAGACAGCGTATTTCCCAGCCATGATATCCGCGGAATTAGCTGCCTACCTCAAATGGCCTATCGGAACGCATCCAGAATACTTTTCAGCTGCTCGCGGCTATCCAGCGCCCATTCCGGCTCGTTGGACATTTCTTTGAACTGATTCCAGGCGCGCAGCAAATCCTGCAGGGCATCCCTCAGGGTCTCGTGGACTTGCTTTTTGTCTTCGTCGGTGAGTCCGGTCAGGCTGACCTCCAGCACGTTGTCATCGCCGGCCAGAATGTTGCGCTCGATAAGCAGTTCGTGAATGTCGCTTTTCGACTCTTGCCAGTTTTTCGAGCGCTCTTTCCAGAAGTCGTCTTCGGATAGCTCTTGATAGTATCCGCTGCCGAGCGGACCAAAGAACAGATACTCGTGCTTCTTGGCAAAGGCTTTATAGGCGTCCTCTGCTTTGCGAAAGACGTTGCTGAGCTCATTCTTGATGGCGGAGCAATAGGCATTGCAATCGTCTTTCTGTCCGCTGGTTAACATTTCGCCAGCGAGGGCTTCGGCCGCATCTTCGGCGCTATCCCAGGCGTCCTTGACTTGTGGGTAGCTGGTGTCTTCCAGAAACTCTTTTACCAAGCCCCTGGCTTCTTTGAAGGTGCCAAAAATGGCCTCTTCGCGGCTGATGAGCGCATGGATTTCCAGTTTACGTGCTTCCGCCTCACTCAGCTTGCTGCTAATCAAGCGCGTCGCACCTTTAATGATCTGCTCAACCATCCCCAAGTCCACCAAGCGCAGTACTGCGCTGACACTGCGTTTGACTCTATCAGCCAGTGCCTCACGCGCCTCCATTTGCGCTTTAGCGGCCTCTTTGGCGGCGGAGTTCAGGATCTCCTCATAGGCCAATGCGGTTTTTTTAATCTGCTCTTCAATGCTTTGGTCCGAGCTGAGGATGACTTTCCATTTCTCCTCGAATTCCTTTTCGGCTTTGTTGAGATCAAGGGTCTGCTTGACCATCAAATCGCGTTTGACCGGCACTTGCGAGATCATCAGTTTGAAAAAAAAGGTGTGCTCTTCATTGCTGATCTTGGCGAGCCATAACTTGCCGTGTTCGGACCGGCCCAAGGCATCTTGTGCTGCGGCAGCAGATTCTTTGGCTTTGTCGATCCATTTGCCATGGCAGGGGTCGTTATTCGGCTCCAGCAGCTCGAGCAGGTTTTCCAGACGGCCTTCGCGCTGGCTGAAGTAGCTGTCGAGCACTCGGCGAATTGCTTCTTTGGCGGGCGCTTCAAAGCCGGCTTTTTCCAGCTCCTCCAGCACTTCTTTTTTGCGTGCATCGTATGACATGCAGATCTCCTCCTGAGAAAACAGCCGGTGGTTATATCGCGTGGGTGACAGTGATGCGCCACGGGCCATTGTCCAAGCGCTGCAACTCCCAGCGCCGATGCAACATGAATCCGGAAAAGGTGCGGTACTCATCGCCGATTTTGCCGATGTGGTTCACCAAGGGGCGCACCGATTCGACAATCCGGGGCGATGCGGTAACCAACTTGTGCTCGCTCGGTTGCGCGGCGGCGTCGTAAACCACACGCACCGGCCCCACGCGCACGACTTCCAGGCCGTATACGTCATCCATCAAGCGCTGCCGGGCGCGGTCCCAGGCAGAGACGGCGCTTTGTCGGCTCAGAGTTTCCCAGGTGTGGTCGACGTAGAGAAAGCTGCGGTCGCGCTCGTAATAGCTGCGGACCATCCAATTGGCATAGCAGGCAAGCCAGGTCTCCATGTCGCCCACTTTCATGGCTTCAAACGCGGTTGTCAGCACTTGCGCAGGAGACGCCTCATCGACCAGTTTTGGCCGTTTGATGCCGGCCTCCAATGCGGCTTCACCTGCGAACGCCTCGGTCGATTTGCCGGGGCGCAAATCGACAAAGAATCGATTCTCTTTGGCGCCAGCGTTGGCGACCAGTGCCGCAATGGGCTCCAGCCTGACACCTGAGACAGTGACGTTGCGGTAAACGTCGCAAACGAGTGCGGGCTCCGCTTGCACGATGCCAACAAATTCGATGCTGGGGTCACGAAAGTTTGGGTCAACTTTCTCGATGTACTCGTCGGTCGCGACGTACAGAGGCTGTAGTGAAGGGTTTTGTTTGTCGATCAGATAGCCGCCACCGTATCGACCCGACCAATACCAGTTGCGTTTGGTTTCAAAGAGCAGTTCGCGTTTGCCCACTGCTGGCAGGCGCACCATTTTACCGACGAGGTGTCGGGTGTCTTCGGTAAAGGAATTGGGAGCCTCGGGCGGATTTTGCATCAGCTGGGTATCGAGCTCCGCCAGAAAAGCGGCGAATGCCTGGTCGGCCGCAGCGGTAACCTCTTTTGCTCGCGCTTCACCCAGGCTGCGGTAGGCGATATCGGCGGCGCTCAGCTCGCGTTTTTCACCAGCCACCATGATTTTCATGGCTTCAAAGTCATCACGGACGGCTTTTGCCAACGCCGAAGGGTAATGCTGCTCCAGGTAGGCAACGCGGTCGGCAAAGGGTTTCATTTGCTCCGCTTGGTTCTTGGTAACGGTGCCCGTGAAGTAGTCCCAGCCGGCGAGAATGGTTTTTGCCAGATCGACAAACTGGCGATACCAAGAGTCCCACGCGTAATCGAAACCGTCTTTTTCGTGATTGACCGGGCCGCTCTGACTGAGCATCCGGTGGCCGTCGGCATTTTTGTAGGTGCGGTAGCCGCCGAGCCGGCCTTGAATCGACACCACGTCGTCTCCGCGCTGCACCTGCAGGGTGAAGCTGTCATCTGGCTTCAGGCCACTTTTCTCCAGCCATGTCGAAAACCCGCTATCACCGATGCGGCTATTGGCTTTTACCGCGTCATCGTCGTAACGCAGATCGCCGTGGCCAACAATCAAATCGCTTACCCGTAGTCCCGAGCCACGAAAGCCGCTGTCCCACGGGATCCACGTGACCACTCGGGCCGCCGAGCCCTCATCGTTATGACTGCTGGTTTCAATTTCCAGCTGCGGGCTGGTTCCTTCCGGCCATTGCATAAACCTCTCCTGTCTGCGCGGCAATAGGGCTTGATATGCGCCTCCACTTGGGAGGCGAATTTCCATTCCACCACACGAATCAACGGACAACAGGCGAAGGAAAAACAAAGTATCGTGACGTGAAAAAAACCGGCGTTATCACCCGACGCCACGGCGTGATACGGCAATAGTGAGTGGGCGGTGCGTGTGACAAACCGAGCAACGACTGCAGGGAATGTACACAAAAGCGAGTGCGCGGTGAATGGCCGGTGTTGTAGCGTTTTGTAGGCGAGGCAGACGTTAGAGACAGGTTTGAATTAGGGAAGCTCTGATCAAGTCATCAGCTACCGTTCGTGGTGAGCTTGTCCCGCAAGGGGATTTCCTGCGGTCATCGAACCACAGAAAGCCGATATTTCAGCGTAATTCTGTTCACCCTTCGACAAGCTCAGGGCGAACGGAGACGAAATCAGAGTCTCCTTAGGAAAGCTCTGACTAGCGGCAACCTGCTGACGGACCGAGGCAGGTTGTCGGACGATTTTTGCGGTGAGGGCTGCTAAGGTGCAGCCAAGCCCCGGCTGATCGCGATGGACGAGGGACAAGTAATACGTGGTGGTGATGACGCCAAGCAGGTCGCCGCCCGTCGCTGCCCGAGATTGCGGATTGTTGAGCGGCTCTGACGGCCGTAAACAACAAGGCGGCACCGAATCTCCCGCTCAAACTGCCGGCGATACGCCATCGGTAAGTGATAAAAGCTGACCGCACCCGCTGAGCTGGTGGATTGGTCGCTATCCGGAAACACTGCAACCACGGCCGGGTGGCTGGTTGAAGCGGATGGCCAGTGCCATGATTCACCACTGTTAGCGAACCTTGAAGGGTTGATATGCACATCCAGAAATTTGCTGCGTTTTCCGATGGCGGTGTTGGCGGCAATCCCGCTGGCGTTGTGATTACGGACCGTTTTCCGGCGGAACAGGAGATGCGCCGGCTGGCGGCTCAGGTGGGCTTTTCGGAGACCGTGTTTGCTGTGGCGCAGGATGGTGCGTGGCGGGTCCGTTATTTTTCGCCGGAATCGGAAGTGCCGTTTTGTGGCCACGCGACCATTGCCTTGGGCGCAGCGCTGGCATTGGCACACGGCGGCGGCCGCTTTCGTTTGCAGCTGAATCAGGGCGAGATCACGGTTGATGGTGAGCGCCAAGGCGAGCTTTTTGCGGCGGCCTTGCAATCACCGGGCACCCATAGCCGCGCCGCAACTCCCGAGCTGACTGAGCAGGTGCTCAAGCTGTTTGGTTATTCTGCGGACGATCTGGATTTACGCATACCGCCCACTGTCATTCATGGCGGTGCTGATCACTTTGTTCTGGCGCTGAAACGCCGCGACAGCTTGGCCGCCATGCGCTACGCGCTGGACGCGGGCCGCGAGCTGATGAATGCGCACGGCTGGATCACCATTTTGTTGGTGTATGCAGAATCGGCTCAGTACTTTCACAGCCGCAATGCCTTTGCCTCGGGCGGTGTTTATGAGGACCCGGCTACCGGCGCCGCGACGGCCGCGTTTGCCGGCTATCTGCGTGAGCTCGGCTGGCCGCATGGCGGAGCCGTTGAATTGCTGCAAGGTGAAGACATGGGCGCCCGCTCACGGCTGCACGCCGCCATTCCGGCGACACCGGGTAGTTCGATCCGGGTTTCCGGCACCGCAAGACAATTGCCGGATTGAGCTAGTCGTTTTGAGCTGGTTGTTTTGAGCTAGTTACTATGACTACCTGATTTGCGCAGCAATCCCTTCAATCAACCGATAGCAATTCTGATAACCCACACCGCTATCAAACCTGCTTGCTTGGAACGCTTTGGCCAAATGGCGTGGTGCCCGCGCAGGACCTTGATGTGCGTCAATCGGCATGGTTCGCCAAGCTGTCACAACATTGCCGTCAATCAATCGGCTCGACCGGCAGCCATGGCAAACAGGCCTGCGGCACCGCCAGCGCAATCAAGGAGAGCGGCATGGATAAAATGCACCTGAGTCAAAAGGACAAACTGTTCAAGGCCGATCTGCAGGACCCGTATCGGGCAGCGATGCACAATAAAGGGCCAGCGTATTGTGGTGATTGCGGTGCCAGCTATCAGGCCGGCCGCTGGTCATGGCAGAAGTTGGCTGAAGCCGATGCGGCTGCTCGAATCAGTTGCCCGGCCTGTCGACGCAAAGCCGACAATGCTCCGGCCGGTACGCTGACACTATCGGGGCCGTTTGTGCTGAGTCACCACCAAGACATCGTCAATGTGATCAACCACGTTGAGCAAGCCGAAAAATCGCAGCACCCGCTGGAGCGCCTGATGCGGATCAGTCCGTCCAGCGACGGCTTGCAGGTGACCACGACCGGCGTACACCTTGCCAACCGCATCGGTCACGCGCTGGAATCGGCGTTCGGTGGCAAGGCCAGCTATCACCACGACGATCAGCGCCGGCATGTAGCCGTGCGCTGGTCACGATAAAGATTGGCAGGCGCAGGCATTACCCACTTAACCACAACGGGCCGCAGCAGTAGCTGAAAATAAAAGCTGCTGCTGCAGCGGTTCAGTCGGCCAGCAAGGCATCCAAGCCCCCTGCCCGATCCAGCTTGACCAAATCGTCATACCCGCCAACATGGGTACCGCCGATAAATATCTGCGGCACAGTACGGCGGCCGGTCAGTTCGATCATTGCGTTCTTCTGCTCCGGATTTTCGTCAATGCTGATTTTGTTCAGCGTTTTCACGCCTTTCCGGGCCAGCAACTGCTCGGCTTGCTTGCAGTATGGGCAGTGCCCCGAACTGTACATGTCAATTTTGCTCATTTCATTCTCCAGAATAGGTAAATGGGTTGGAAAGTTTGCTTTCTCGAAAGCCGGTCTGCCGAAGACCGTTTTATCGAATGCTGGTCTACCGAAGACTGGTCTACCAAAGACAGGTCATTCGAAGACTGAGATGACTGAATGTCGCTTTGCGTTACAGGCTTCACAGCCCCAATTCAGTCAAGCCCGGATGCGATGATGGCCTGACGCCGCTCGGCCAGTGAAACAGCCGCTCGTGCTCCGCAATGGCAAGATCATTGATGCTGGCGTGCCGCTGCACCATGAGACCTTGCTCGTCGAACAACCAGTTTTCATTGCCGTACGAACGAAACCAACGGCCTTCATGGTCGTGCCATTCGTAAGCAAACCGCGCTGCGATCCGGTTGCCACGAAATGCCCACACTTCCTTTATCAAGCGATAATCCAACTCGCGCTGCCATTTCCGATTCAAAAATTCCACGATGGCGGCGCGTCCAGACAGGAACTCGTTGCGGTTACGCCAGACGCTGGCTTCACTGTAGGCCAGCGCAATCCGCTCCGGATCTTGTCTGTTCCAGGCATCTTCTGCCATGCGCGCCTTTTGCACGGCGGTTTCTTCATTGAACGGTGGCAATGGCGGCTTGATTGCGATTTCTGTCATGGCAATGCTCGTCTTGTGTGGGTCAATCATTTGAAAATTGGCGGAATGACAACTGCCGGTTTGCTTTTTCACGGCGCTGGCGACAACCGAATGCTGCGCTACGCAGGGCCACTTTTGTCCGCTTCGCCATTTATTACTGGCCAGTTATTGCTGGTTGGCTATTGCTGACATGGCAAAGGCGTAGCCCGAAGCAAACCACGCGGTTCACCGACGCCAACACTGGAATCGACATTCGCTTCGACATCCGTATCAAGATGCGGGCGAAACTCGGCCAGCTGCAAGCGCTCAGCAACGCTGCCGGGTTCGCCCATCAGGCCAAAGCCGGCGATGCTGAGTTCAAATTCGCTGCCCAGTGTCATGCGCTGCCACCAGCTGGCCGATTCTGACTTCATTGCTGTACGCGTACCCATTTCAGACTCCTGAAGGCGTCGACCACTGTGGGGGCCGGCTTGATGGACGCCATTGTCCAAGAGTCAGAGAAATGCAGGAATAGCCAGAAATCGCACTGCGCTGTTGCTAAATTTGAAATGCGGGGTGGGAAAGGTGAAATGCCCAATCTGGCACTCACGATTCATCAAGGATTTCACGACCAGAATCTCGCCTCCGCCACGGGCCGAGTTGTTATGGCATTCCGGGATGTTGTGACTTTTGGTGAAGCTGGGATGCTTCAGGATGCAGTGATGCGCCCAGATAGTGTTCGAGCAGGTTTGCACCGACCAGCGCGATGATTTCAATCAGTTCTGCCTCGGCAAAACCTGCCTTGTGTATGCGCTGCCATTGCGCGGGCTCGACGCAGCCGCGTCTGGCCGCGATGGCCAGTGCAAACTCCAATGCCCGTTCGGCGCGCGCATCTTGTGAGCTGCCCTGCTGGTTGGCATCCAGTTCGGCGCCCGTCAAACCACAGGCACTGGCACGCAGTCGGTGCGCCGCCACACTGCGAGAGCAACCATAAAATGCGGCCAAGGCAACGGCCAACCGGCGGCGCGTCGCCAAGGGCAGCACCCAGGCATATTGGTTGTGCTGCCAGCGCGCAAACAGCTCCGCCGCAACACTGGATTGTGACAACAGCACCGACAGTGCCGTGCCGCTTGGCTCAGGATGAGACCGCGCCGCTTCACGCGAGCTAAACGGCGTGGACGGAGTAGACGGCGCCTGAGGCGGCGGAAACGTAGAAATAGACATCATTGTTGCTACTGAACCTGCAATAAAGATCGAGCCAATTCTGGCGGAAAGCCCGCACAATCAGCCGCTGCGTTGCCAGCAATGAAGCGGTTGCCGCAGCGTATTTGTTTGGCAGCAAACAACCATGCCAAGATTTGAAAAGGTAGCTACATCTCAAGCACCACGGTAGCTGAGCTCCCTTCTTCCATTGCGGCCGGCACGGCGCAACAAATCAGCGCTTCATCTGGCGCCAGTTCCACGCCCGGCGTGACGGTGTGATGCACCTGTCCCGCAACAATGCGCGTTTTGCAGGTGCCGCAGCTGCCACCTCGACAACTGAACTCAGGCGTCAAGCCACGTGACTCCGCCAATTCGAGCAGACTGCCAGCGCCCGGTTGCCAGCGCGCCTCCTTGCCGGAATTGACGAATAGCACCGGCATGGCTTTTTCGGCAGCAGGCCGCTGACGTTGTTCAGGCACGGCGATGTTTTCTGGTGCGCTACGTTGCAAGGTGGAAGGGCCGAACTGCTCTGCGTGTATGCGCAAATCCGGAATCTGCATGGCACGCAGTCCGTCGTACAGACTCTGAGTAAAGCCGCCGGGGCCACACAGATAAAAATCATAATCATCAAACGGCAGCGCCGCCTTCAGCAAGCTGATGTCAATGCGGCCCTGCACTTCATAATCCACTTCTGGTTGCGCGGTCGGCTCGGGCGCACTGATCACCCGAATGGCTTCCACTGCGCCGCCAGCTTGTTGTATCAATGACAGCAATTCGTCATTGAATGCCCGTTCAGCGATGCTGCGTGCCGCATAGAAAAGAAACGTTTTTCGGACCCTGCGGATACGCAGGCCTTCATAGACCACGTGGCGCAACATGGCGAGCAACGGAGTAATGCCAACACCACCGGCCAGCAACACCAACGGCCGCCGTTCGTCCGCAACCACCGTGAAACCGCCCTGCGGCGCACGTGCCTCAATGCGATCGCCAACCCGAATCTGCTCGTGCAAATGGCGGGAGAACGCCCCGTCCTGCTTGACACTGATCCGATAAAAGCCGTCAGACGGCGCGGCCGACAGCGTGTAGGTGCGAATCACCGGCGCGCTGTCCGCCGTGAGCACCAAGCGCACTGGCAAATGCTGACCGGCAGCGAACACGGCCAAGCCGGCACCATCATCCGGTTCCAGGTAAAACGATTTGATGCTCTGACTTTCGCTGACAATCTTCGCTACGCGGTAGGGTCGCCAGTCGTGCCGCAGGGCATATGCCTGCTGCCTGGCCTGCGCTTCTTCCCACGAGCCAGTCATCAGGGAATTGGGCGAAAACTCCGGCGTGGACCAGCGCAGTGCCAACGCTGCGCGGCGGCGAACGATGCGCTGAATCCGGAATCGCCACAACCGCTCGGCACCTTGAAAGCTCGTCACTTCGGGGCCATCGAAAATCAGTTCCGTGCGGCCAGTCAGTTGCAGCATGTCACCGGTCAGAAAATCCACAAACACCAACCCTGCCCGCGGATTGCTCTGCAGATTGCCCAGGGTATTGAAATGCAGGTTGCCGGCAAAATCCGGAATGGTCAGAACATCGCCATCGATGCGGACAAAGCCCGGCTTGCCGCCACGATGCGAAGCATCGACTTGTCGTTGTACGACCGAAGCATCAGCACCTGCGGCGCTGACATCGACGTAGCTGGCAATGAAAAAGGTATCTGCTTGCTGTATCAGCGCATGAGCGTCTTTATCGAGTGATGTCAACGACTCAATATTGCCGCGATAGGCTGCCGATGGATCATGGGCAAAATGGAACTGACGACGCTGAATATACTGCGGACAGTTGCCAAAGGCATGGCCGACGGCCAACTGGAAACCATGTTCCGTGTGGGCCGACACCAGGCCATTGACCCGATTGCGCCGTCGACTGTGCAACTCGATACCGAGCACGCCGATAGCGTCACCGGTTGCCAGACAATCGCGAACCGGATCACCAAGACCTGGCATGGCATCAATCTGCAATTGCCGGGGCTCTGGTGAGTGAGCAAAACCGGGCGCCGCCTCCAGCAACGTTACCCAGGGGTCACCTTGCCGATCGACAGCCGCCACGACCAGAAACGGCAATTGGCGGTAAAAATCCCGATGCTGATCCGGCATGTAGTCGCGAATGACTTTGCGGCCAAACACTTCCATGCGATCGGCAACACCGACTCGCTGCTGCAACTCGCGTTCACCGGCATGCCAGGGAGAGCTGTGGCTCATCGTGTTACCTCATACCGTCAACCGAACGGATTTTCGCAAAGTCGCTTTCGCGTCACTTCAGTACGTACAGCCTTGGCAACAGCATCGCCGCCACCGATGCGACGCACCGGCGGCGGTGATCCTGCTGGCACCGGTTACGCAGCCAAACCTGCGGCCGTTTTCTTCATGCCGACAAAGCCCGGCAGCGCTTCGATCCGTTGCAACCACGCCCGAACATTGGCGTAGTCTGCCAAGTCAACATTGCCTTCCGGGGCATGCGCAACATAGGTATAGACGGCAACGTCGGCGATGGTCGGCGATGCTCCGATCAGGAACGGCTGATGCGCGAGCTCGTCGTTCATGACTTTCAATACGGCGTGAGCACGGGCGATCACTTCGTCGGCATTCAACTTGGCACCAAATACGGTGATGAGGCGAGCCGCAGCCGGACCAAACGCGATTTGACCCGCGGCGACCGACAGCCAGCGCTGAACGCCCGCTTCGCCAATGGCATCACGCGGCAACCAGCTGTCATTGCCATAACGGCGAGCCAGGTACACCAGAATGGCGTTGGAATCGGCCAGCACGACGCCGGCATCATCGATCACCGGCACTTGGCCAAAGCGATTCATGGCGAGAAACTCGGCTTGCTTGTGCGCGCCCTTCATCAAGTCCACGTCTTTCAGCTCGGTCGGCAGCTGGAGCAGCGACAGCATCAGTTCAACGCGATGGGAATGTCCGGACAGCGGGTGGCGGTACAACGAAATGGGGCGAGTCGGTTTGGTCATGATGGTGAATCCTGTAAGCCAGTATGAGTTCAAGTAGGGGTTGTTCCCAACGCGCCTACTGAATGGGCCGGTGGAGAACGTGGGGTCATTTTGAGGAGTTGCCGCAGGTAGCGGAATGATCGAGTTTTGCAAACGGCTATTTCAATTGCTGAAATGCCAAGGGGGCCAAGGACCGGTACAGATGTCCCGTCACCGGCTACTTCGGACGCTGCCTGTTGCTGTCAGTTGCTGTCTATTGCTGCCGTGCCTGTCCGCAGCAAGGGCTCAGGCTGCAGCCAAAGAACCGCAGCTGAATGAGGTGCTGCGCCTGATCACGCTGATTGACTGGCCGCCCACTGCTGCACCAGAGCGTGAATGACGGCATTGTCCGGTGCTTGTTCATTGGCCATGACAACGGCCTTTCGACCGGTTGCGACTGGCGCCAGCGCATTGCCTTTTTTCTGCCAGACAAACTCTCCGGCACAGGCCGGACAGGCCGTGTGATCACCGGCATGGGTATCGCGGTGCTGCACCAGAATCGGCCCACAGGACGGACACATGCCGAGCGGAATGCCTTCATCGGTGTGGCCGACAATGTGGTGCAGCTGCCCGCCTCGACCGATGGCAATAAACAATTCGCCCAGCGTTCGATCGAATTGTTCCCCTAAATTGCGTTCAATGATGTCCAGGGCTTTTTCAATTGGCATACCGACCCGATAGGGGCGCGTGCTGGTCATGGCGTCGAAAGCATCACAGATACCGACCAAACGGCCGTCGCGCGGAATGGCGTCGCCATGCAAACCTTGCGGATAGCCCTTTCCGTTTGGCATTTCGTGATGGAAATGCACGGCATATTCCACCAGCGGCGCCAGCGGATGCCCGGTCAACATGCGATTGCCAACCCGCGGATGCGTTTTGATGATGGCAAACTCTTCGTCAGTCAATTTGTCTGGCTTGCGCAAAACAGCATCGGGAATGCCGATTTTGCCGATGTCGTGCAAAAACCCGGCAATGCTGATGCGACTGGCTTCTGCGGGCGCATCACCAGCAGCGATCGACAAAGCATGTGACAGGCGAGCCACCCGCCAGAGGTGACCGCCGGTGTACGGATCACGCGCCTCCACCATCCAGGCACTGACCAGCAAGCTGGCCAGCAGCGCCTCACGGTACTGACTCAGCGTCTGTTGCATGACAGCGACATCGGAGTCTTTAGCTGTATTTGGGTGAGCAGCTGTATCGGAATGAATAACAGGCAGCGATCCGGTCATGGTGAACACCTCATGACTGACAGGGTTCCATTGCTAGCAAAAGGCCTGGCTTCAATGTTTGCCATGACTGCTATCACCGGCCGCCGCCATGGTTTCCAGCGCCTGCAACACTTTCTCACCGGCCGACTCCATGGCCGCAACCGCGCTCAACATCGCCGAAGCATTGCCTTGCTGATAGCTGTTCAAAGCATCCTGCACACATTGGTGCAGCTGCAGATGAGGCTGGTCCATTTCGCGATAACCGCGCAAATGCGCATGCTGGTGGCCTTCACCTTCGTAATACCATTTGCCGAGCCGGCACTGCCGGTGATCGACAAAGTCGCGTGCCGTCTCCGACGACAAACCAAACAAAATGCGATAGACCCGCAGCTTGAACAGCATGTGGTCGATTTTGGCAACCTCACAAAAGCCGCGCAGTGACGAAGCCGCCGTTGTTTTTTCAACGACCCGCGCCAGTTCCAGGATGCGTGACATGGTCGCGGCGGCAGACTCGCCGTTCTGACTGAATTCGCTGGCCTGCCCCGCCAACGTTTCCATCTGCACGCGGCTGGCGGTACTGACGTCGCGCATGGTGGCGACCAACGATGAAATTTCCGAGGTGGCACTCATCGTGCGCTTTGCCAGATTGCGCACTTCATCGGCAACGACCGCAAAACCGCGGCCTTGTTCGCCGGCGCGTGCTGCTTCAATCGCCGCATTCAGCGCGAGCAAATTGGTTTGATCGGCAATTTCCTTGATGAGCTGGACAAAGCTGCCGATTTGCTGGGCCTGGGTATCGACTCCCGCCACTTGTTCTGCCGCCGATGCCGAGTCAGTGGCAAGAATCCCGAGTTGCCGGGCAATCTGCAAAATTTCATCAGTGCAATCCGCCGAAACCGAACTGACTTCACTGGCGCGATCCTGTTCGGCGCGCATGCCGGTGGCCAGCATGCTCATGCTGGTCTGCGTCTCGGTCATGGAATGGCCCATCTGGTGCAAATGACTCAGCAACTGATGGGTCTGTTGATGTTCTTTCTGCGCCTGCTCCATTTGGCTACGCAGGGCAGCCAACTCCTGCTGCGCGGTTTCCGCGCGCTGACTCTGTTCCGCAAGCTGCTGCTGCAATTGCTGAACGTTTTTTGCCAACGCCTCTGCGCGTTCCCGGTGCTGACTGCCAAACATGATGTTGACTCCCTCGCCTCGTGGCGACCACGCGCTCAACTATAGTTCAAGCTATTCAAGCTGCCGGGCCGGTTGCAAGAACTGTCGGTCCAGCGACCAGCGCCCCGCCCCTTTCACCAGTACCAACAGCAAACAGACCGCCCATACGCCGTGGGTGGGCCACCCATCCGGATAGACAAACAGCTCGATGACCAGCGTCATTGCAAGCAAGGCGGCTGCCGCCATCCGGCTGCACAGGCCAAGCACCAACAAGACCGGAAAGAGGTGTTCGGCGGTGGCAGCCAGATGGGCCGCCAGCGACGGGTCAATCACCGGCAACCGGTACTCCTCCTGAAACAGGTAGACCGCGTTCTCGCTGACCTGCCAACCGTCCATCTTGGTTTGCCCTGACTGCCAAAATATCGCCGCCGAAAAAAACCGGGCCAGCAACAGCAACAGGTCGTCCGGAAAGGCGTGGAGTCGCCCGAGCAGTCGTGCCTGGAAATGGCGCAGTCGGGGCAGAACCCCTGCAGTAGAAATTTGGCTTGTCGTCATGGCTAACTCGTCTGAATTGTGGGGTTGGAAAAGTCTGGGAACGATGGCGGACTGTCAGCGCCGACAGGCAAGTCTCCGGCACACAGCACTCCGGCCTGTGCCAGCGCCGAAAAATGCTGACTGACAACCGCTATCGGTGCGCCGATCGCGGCCATGGCGTCAGCCAGTACCGCACCTGACTGAAGTTGTTCCAGCAGCGTCAGCCGCGTGGGAGTGATCACCGCAACCTGCACGGAATGACCTGGCCGCCAGATCAGTGCGGTTTCAGCATGCCAATGCTCCGGCTCGGGAACGACCCCCTCACCCATCTGACTGCGCCACAAACTGACGACGGGATAATCCGAGCGCAGCCAGTGGACGGAGGGATGCAGTGAAAACCGTTGGAACAGCAGCTGCTGTATCGGCATCTTGCGGATGGCAGTCAACGACAGCACCGATTGATCGGCACTGTGGTACGCCCGTCGGCGCAGCCATTCGAGCTGGGCAACATCGGCAACATACGGATAAGTCTGCAGCGAGGTCAGCTGCGGCAAAAAATTCGCCAGCGTGCCGCCATACTCACTGAGCACCGGCGATTGCGGCGGAAACGCGCGAACATATTCGGTCGCAACGGCGCGAAAAAACTCCTCGCCCAACAAGCGCACGGTCGCTGGAAAACTGTCTTGCAACCCATTCACCAGCCCTGCCACCACGTTGTTTCGGTGCACGGCAAAACGCTGGGCCAGCGAGTTGTCTGCAGAGGCAATTGCCGGCGTACGCACGGCGAGCTGCTCGACGGGAAATAGCGGATCCAGCAGCGCGCGCGCGAATGCGGCCTGCTGGCTGAGCGGTTCACGCGCAGAGGATGTCAGCGAGAGATCAGTCATTTCCGGTCACTCCAACTGCATCTTCAACTTCGACTTCAATTCCGACAGCAGCTTCGGCGCCACGGACGGTGCGTAGCGCTTTGCGCGCCTGTTGCTGATAGTGTCTGACGCGGCCGACTTCAGCACGTAGCACAGGCCACGCAGGCAGCTCTCGATCCCATTCAATCAAGGTCGGAATCCCGGCTCGCCCCAGCACCGCGAGTCGCCTTACGGTCTGGCGATACAAAGTCCAGGTTGCCGACGATATGGCCGAGCCATGATCATCAAGCAACAAATTGCTGCCCGTATCCAGCGTTTGGCTGGAGTGCCCGGCCAAGTGGATCTGCGCCACCGCCGGCAACGGAAAATCCGCCAGGTAATGTGATGG
Organism: Permianibacter fluminis; assembly: GCF_013179735.1. Taxonomy (NCBI): domain Bacteria; kingdom Pseudomonadati; phylum Pseudomonadota; class Gammaproteobacteria; order Pseudomonadales; family Pseudomonadaceae; genus Permianibacter; species Permianibacter fluminis. The sequence goes on from NZ_JABMEG010000001.1 coordinate 3,061,991, forward strand.
CATGATCCCGGTGTTATGGCATGACACCACCACATTATTGAGATCGAGCAGCAGCGCGCAGCCTGTGCGTTCAACCAGCGCACGCAAGAACGCCACCTCAGTCAGGGTATCGCCCTTCATCAGCAGATAACGCACGGGGTTTTCGAGCAGCAATTGCCGCTTCAGGGTTTTCTGGACCTGATCGACATGACGACACATCCGCTCAAGGCTGACCTCGTGGTAAGGCAGCGGCAGCAGATCGCCAAAGAAATGCCCGGCATGACTCGACCATGCCAGATGTTCTGACACCAAGGCCGGCTGGTAGCGTGAAACCAGTGCGGCCAATCGCGCTAGGTGCGTCGCATCAAGCGGCGATTCGCCAGCCAGATTCAAACCGACACCGTGCACCGATAAGGGCAGGCGCGAACGCAACTCAGTCAATTCATGATGCGGCAAGCCACCCGCACCCATGTAGTTTTCTGCGTGCACCTCGATGAAGTCGACCGTAGCAGGCTCCGCCAAGAGCGGCGCCAGATGGACCGGCTTGTAGCCAATCCCCACACCGGCAATGCTTTCGGTTCTGCTCATGGCGACTCCACGTTCTGAAACCTGCACGAATTCACTTCACCGTCGCATCGCCTTTTTTTTTGACGACACCGACGCGATGCTGCACCGGCCGATCTGGACACGCCATTCGGCCGGTGCAGCGTTTGGTCACGGACGCTTGATAGGCGTCAGCGAACCTTTGCCATACGGCGTATCGATGGTGATACAGCTACCTTTCGGCACCAGCTTCCAGGCATTGCCCTGATAGTCCTGCTTCGACGTGCCAGCACACGAGGTGCCGGGACCGGCGGCGCAATCATTTTCACCGGCGCGCGACACCCCAAAGCATTTTTCCTTGCCAGCATGGGTCGGCACGGTGTCATCGGCCTGAAGACTGACACTGGCTGACGCCAGAGCACTGGCCAGCGACAACGCCAGCGCTGCATTAAATGTTCGACGATCCACGTTTGCTCTCCTGTTGCGATACGCCATCACCCGCCGCACCAATAGCCGTTATCGATCGCACGCGTTTCAATTCGTTGCGACTGCATCCTGCCAAAGTCAAAAACAATCCCTGGCGGACCCGCGGTTTCGGCGCAGTTGTTGGCAAAACGCCACTCGCTATTTACACAGCCAGGCGTTCAGCGGCGTCAGAGATAAAACGCCGCTGAACCTTCTGGACTGATGAAGCGATTACAGCGTGTTCGGGGCCTTGTCTTTCAGGCTCGGCCAATTGGTTTCTGCTTTGGCAACATTGCCGTCGACATCCTTGGTGAACACTTTGAACACATCCGCGTTCACGTTCAGATACAGCTTGTTGTTGTGAACAATGAATTGGCTCGGGTCGACATCCAGTTTCTTGCCCAAGGCGACGCCCATTGCGCAGAAGCCACCGTATTGCGGTGCGTACTTGCCCGGGTTGGCAGCGAACAGCTTCATGTTGGCCGCCGATGCGAAGTAATAGGTCGCGCCGTCATGGCTCACGGCAAATTTCTTGTCGCCTTTGACAGCGGCGTTCTGGGTGAAATAGGCAACGGCGTCGTAGCCTTTCAGAATGACATTGCCTTGCTCGACATTGACCGATGCGGTTGATGTCTCATCCAGCGCATAGGCTGCCGAAGCAACGAGGCCCGAGCCCATGGCAACAACAGCCAGTGCCAAAAAGGCCGCCAGGCCGGTTTTTTTGATCGTGTTAAACATGTGAAAACTCCAGTCGTGTAGACAGCAGGGACTGACGCCGGTGGCGTCGGATTCCGGGCCGCATCACTGCTGAGCGGCACCGACGGGGAGCACTCTAGGTCTTGCCTGAGGTCAGTTGAATCTGGCCAATTTGCAAGTGTCTATTTCATTTTTTGCAATGCGATGCCAAAATTCCAGAGCATCCCGGTCACCTGTACAGACCGCTTGGCTAGGGTTTTCCCGCAGAAAAGGCAGGAAACGATGGATCGATTTGAAGACATGGCGATTTTTGTCGCGGTCGCCGAAAGCCAGGGCTTTGCTGCGGCTGCCCGGCGGCTGAACCTGTCGCCGCCGAGCGTCACCCGGGCCGTCGCCAGTCTGGAGAGCCGGATCGGGACGCTGTTGTTCACCCGCAATACCCGCAGCGTGCGCCTGACCGAATCCGGCCAACATTTCTTTGCCGATTGCCGCCGCATCCTCGCTGAAATTGCCGAAGCCGGTGATGCCGCTGCCGGTGAAGACGCCGTGCCACGCGGCAACCTGACGGTGACCGCGCCCGTCCTGTTCGGCGAAATGATCATTACCCCGATTGTGGTCGCGTTTCTGGCGGACCACGCGCAGATGCGAATTCGGCTTCAGCTGCTGGATCGGGTGGTCAACATGATCGATGAAGGCATGGATGTGGCCATTCGCATTGCGCCGGTCACCGATCCGGCGCTACTCGCCATTCCGGTCGGGCATGTGCGCCGCGTGGTCTGCGCGTCGCCCGCATTGCTGGAACAACATGGCATTCCCGCTCACCCCGATGCGCTGAAGGATTTTCGCTTGGTAGATGCCAGCAGTGTCGGCGATTGGCAATTTCAGGATCAGGGCAAGCGCTTCACCGTGCCGGTGCAAAGTGCTCTGCAAGTGAATTCAAATCGCGCTGCCATTCGCGCGGCGTGTGCCGGCTGGGGCATCACGCGGGTGATCAGTTATCAGATTGCCAACGAGCTGGCGACCAACGTGTTGAAGACCGTGTTATCCGAATTCGAACTGCCGCCGGCGCCGGTGCACGTGGTCTATCCGGAAGCACGCCGTGGCTCGGCAAAGTTGCGTAGATTTGTCGATTATTGCGTCGACCGTCTGCGCGCCAACCCGGCGTTGAATTGAAACGAAACCGGCGCGTTTCGGGGAGCAAGCAGCGTGGATCATTTCAGTGAAATGAGCATATTTGCCGCGGTGGCGGACAGCCACAGCCTGGCCGCGGCCGCGCGGCAGTTGAATCAATCGGCGCCTACGGTTACCCGCGCCATTGCCGGTCTGGAACAACGTCTGGGTGTGGCTTTGCTCGAACGCAGCACGCGTGGCGTGCAGCTCACCGCAGCCGGCACACGCTATCTGACCGATTGCAAACGCATCCTTCAGGAAGTGCAGGAAGCCGAGGCCTCAGCTGCCGGCAGGCACGCAACGCCGGCTGGCGTGCTCAACGTATCGACACCGCTGCTTTTTGGTCAGGACGTGTTGACGCCCATTCTGCTCGCCTACCTCGATGCCTATCCTGCCGTGCACATTCGCGCGCATTTTCTTGACCGGTTTCCCAACTTGCAGGAAGAAGGCATTGACGTTGCTTTGCTGATGGGCGAGTTGCCGGACTCCTCGCTCATTGCCGTGAAGGTCGGCAGCATTCAGCGAGTCGTCTGTGCCACACCGGCCTACCTGAAACGCTTCGGTGTTCCAGCCCATCCCGACGACTTGCATCAGCACAAACTGATTGTCTCCACCGCCGACAGCCGCAGTCATGAATGGCAATTTCAGCAGACAGGTGAATCGTTTGCTGTGCCAGTGACGGCGGCGCTGAGCACCTCAACCAACACCGCGGCACTCAATGCCTGTCTGCTCGATGCCGGCCTCACCCGGCTGATGTCGTATCAAGTGCGCGACCGGGTCGCCACCGGGCAATTGCAGCTGGTGCTCGCCGACTTTGCTCCGGCCTCGCTGCCGGTGCATGTGGTGTATCGCGAAGGCCGGCGTGCCGCGGCCCGGGTCCGCAGCTTCGTCGAATTCGCCAGCCAGCAACTCCGGCAATTGACGCTATAGGCGGATGGGCTGAGGTCCGCTAGCTCGGGATTTGCTGGCGGCATGGCTCCGGCTCTCGGTGACGCCGCATTTCACTATTCGAAATAGAAAATTGCGTTTTGCACGGATTCTGCTGATTTCTGCAGTGCTCTAGAGTGCCGTCCATCGCAGACATCCACTCCACCTCGTGCCAGCCGGGTGTCGCGAAAACGCCTGGCACACCATTCTGGAGAGCAACATGACCCGTATTACTGCCGTTACCGATGCCCAAGCCAATGCCGCCCAACAAGCCCTGTTTGCAGCGGTCAAAGCCCAACTCGGCATGACCCCGAACCTGATGCGCACCGTCGGCCACAGCCCGGCCGCGCTGGAAGGCTATCTGTCACTCAATGGCGCGCTGGGCAAAGGCATTCTGCCGGTGGCACTGCGTGAGCGCATCGCCCTGACCGTCGCCCAGCTGAATGGCTGCGATTACTGCCTGTCGGCGCACACCTACATCGGCAGCAACATCGCCAAACTGTCCGCTGAAGAAATCAAGGCGGCCCGCATGGCCGAGTCGAGCGATGCCAAAACCACGGCCGCGCTGCGCTTTGCCCGCGCCGTTGTCGAGCAACGTGGCCGGGTCAGCGACAGCGCTGTGCAAGACGTCCGCAATGCCGGTTACAGCGAAGCCGAAGTGGTCGAGATGGTGCTGAATGTGTCGCTGAACATTCTGACCAACTACATCAACAACGTCGCCCACACCAGCATCGACTTTCCGGTCGTGACTGCCAACAGCTAATCGTTGCGAAAGAAAAAGCCCGGACCGCCCATCGCGGTCCGGGCTTTTCCATTTCTGGTTCATTTACTGCCCGGCTGGTTTACCGAACTGTGCGCTTGCCAGTAACGGCAGGCGTCAACGCGACACTCGATTACGCCGACGCCTGTTTACATCGACAACTGTCTACATCGGCACCCGTCTACATCGACAAGAACGATTGCACCGCCGGCACCAGCACCGGGCTCAAATCAATGGCATTGCTGGCATGCGGCACGCTGTTGCAACTGATCACACGCTCAGCACCGGCAGCCAGCAGCCGCTGACTGGCTTCTTCCACAAACAGGCCGTGGGTGGCAACGCAAACCGGCGCCTGCATCTGCATTTTTTTCAGATGACCGATAGCGGCCAGCATGGTGTGGCCGGTTGAAACCATGTCATCGAGCAGCACCGGGGTGTGCTGGCGAAAGTGTTCGGTTTGTGGCAACGACACCTCGACCTCACGATCACCATGGCGTTTTTTCTGCAGAACCTGATAGGGGCATCCGACGTCGGCGGCAATGGCGGCAACCCACTGCTCACTTTCCTGATCCGGACCAATCAGCAGCGGCGTATGAATCTGCTGACGAATGAACTCGGCTACCAAGGGCGCCGCGTAGACAACCTGCGACGGAATGGTGTAGAGCTGGCTCAAGGTGTTGAACCGGTGCAGATGCGGATCGACCGTGACCAGCCAATCAACTTGCCCTGAAAGCAGTGCCGCGAAATGACGACTGCTGATCGCCTCGCCCGGATTGAAGCGGGCATCCTGCCGCATGTACGCCAGATACGGCGCCAGCAGGCCCACTCGTTTCGCACCGAGCTCGCGCAGCGTGCCGACCAGGAACAGCAGCGGCAGAATAATGCGATCCGGATCGTGCAAATTGCAGAGAATCGCCACGTCGCTGTCACGACAATCACTGTGCACCCGGACATAGCTTTCGCCATCCGGAAAATGGCGGATTTCGCAGTCACCACGCTGCAAGGACAAACGCTGCTGCAAGGCTTGCTGCAATGAAGCGTTGCCATCCAGCGTGAACAGCAATCGGTTCTGGCTCATGCGCCCTCCTCGCTCAGCGCGATCACATCAGGATGCAATTGCTGGTAATCGAGCGCATACGCCAGCTCGCCCGGAGATTCGGCGTTGACCGTGAGCAGCCGATCACCTTTGCTGATCCGATCGCCCAGTCGGCACCACAACGTCAGGCCGGCCGCTGGTGCCCCCGGTGCGCCGGCAAGTTTCGCCAGACGAGACAAGACCCGGTTATCAATGTGGCTGACGATACCATCGTGGCTGGCAATGATGTCCTGCTGAAACTCGGCAAACGGTGGTTCGCGCAAACCGCCTTGCGCCTGACAAATCGCCTGAAATTTCTGCCACGCAGCACCGCTCGCCAACGTCTGTTCGGCCAACACCAGGCCTTGACCTTCAGCGGCGACGCCACCGAGCTCCAGCACTTTCGCGGCCAGTTCGATGGCGCGGGCCCGCAAGTCTGCCGGTGCATTGGCTTGATTCTGCAGCACCGCCAGCAGATCAAACGCTTCCAGCGCCGGGCCAATACCGCGGCCAACCGGCTGGCTGCCATCGGAGATATGCGCTTTCACCTGCAAACCCAGCGCAGCACCAACGTTCACAAGCTCCGCGGCAAGCCGGGCTGCCGCTGGCGCCGTGCGCACTTTTGCCGTTGGCCCGACTGGAATATCAATCAACACATGACTGGCACCTGCAGCGATTTTTTTTGACAACACCGATGCGACCAACTGACCTTCGCTGTCGATTTCCAAGGCCCGCTCAATCCGGATCAGCATGTCATCGGCTGGGCTCAGATTGACCGCGCCGCCCCACGCCAGACAGCCACCTTCCTTGCTGACCACCTCGCGCATCTTGGCCAGATCAAGCTCGACCGTGGTCAGTGTCGCCATGGTATCGGCCGTGCCGGCCGGTGAGGTGATCGCGCGCGAAGAAGTTTTTGGAATGCACAAACCGTTTGCCGCCGCGATGGCAACCACAATCGGCGTGGTGCGATTGCCCGGCAGGCCACCGACGCAGTGTTTGTCGACGACCAAGGCTTGTGGCCAGGTCAGCCGCTGCCCGGCTTCGACCATGGCCCGGGTCAGTGCGATCACTTCGTTCCGGTTCATGTGTTCGCCGGCGCAGCTGGTGACGAACGCGGTCAGTAACACGTCGCTGTAATGGCCACGCACGATATCCGCCAGAATCGCATTGAAGCCGGCCTGATCAATTTCATTGCCGAACAGTTTGCTGCGAATGTAGCGAAGCGAATCGACATGCGGCGCATGGGAAACACGCACCACATCACCGGCTTTGACTTTCAGTTGTTGCCAAGCCGATTCCGACAGACCGACGTAACCCGCCGGCACGATGTCGCTGTCGACTATGTCGAGTGTGGCGATGACACTGGCTTGCTTGGTGACCAGCCGCACCCGAGACAAGGCATTGAAACCTTCCGAGCGGCAGGCATGACAATCACGCGGCATGAAGGCAATGGCCTGCCGATGGGTATCGATACCCATTCGTTTAACAAACAGCTCATTGACGTTGGTCTTGGTTTTCACGCTGCCGCACCATCCTGATTAATCGCCACGCCTTGATACAGCACTCCGCTGCCGACTGACAAACATGGTTGGCGTTTCAAGCTGACGGGGTATTGACTGCGATCAAGCAATCCGGCGACCAATTCGATACGAGGAGTACAGCAAGAGTAAAGAAGGAAGCGAGAGCGAAAGAGCGACCAAGCACACAACAAAAACGGTGACAGCCCAGCCGTCAACGTGAGCGCCAGTCAATCGCCGCTGGCGGCTCGCGTCATCACCGCCAGCAATTCTGCCTCGCCCCGGCTCAGGCTGCATTTCTGCATAACTTCTTCTGGACTCATGCCCTGCTGCAACAAACGGGCAGCCTGACCATAGGCTTTGTGATTGCTGTTGCTCGGTGCGGCCTGCTCGGTTTGCAGTTTCTGGGCAACTCCCTGCAAGTCGCTTTGCAACTGCACCAACTTGCGGCCGACGATCTTGGCCGTTTCGGCCAACTGCTGGTGCTGGCTGCGCAATTCCTGAACGATTTGCTCGGTGTGCTTGACCCGGCGCCACAGCAGCAGGCACAGGCTGGCAAAAATCAGTGCCAGACCGCTGCTCAGAAACGCCACATACTGCAGCACATTCATGTTCGCGTTCTCAATGAGCAAAGCTCAGATCAGCCCATTCGCTGTCGCTGAGCAATTTGTTCAGATCAACCAGAATCAGCAACTCGCCATTGCGATTGGCGACGCCCTGAATAAATTTTGCGCTTTCATCATTACCGACATTCGGCGCCGACTCGATTTCCGAGCTGCGCAGATAAACCACTTCGGCAACACTGTCGACCAGAATGCCGATGACCTGACTGTCGGCCTCGATGATCACGATGCGGGTGTTATCGGTGACATCAATCGGCTGCAAACCAAAGCGCTGGCAGGTGTCAATGACGGTCACCACGTTGCCGCGCAGATTGATGATGCCGAGCACATAAATTGGCGCGCCCGGTACCGGTGCGATATCGGTATAGCGCAGCACTTCCTGGACTTGCATCACGTTGATGCCGTAGGTCTCGTTGCCAAGCCGGAACGTCACCCACTGCAGCACCGGATCTTCCTTTACCGAGCCGGTTGCCTTGGCCAGACGGGAACTCTCATTGTTCATGGGTACACCTTTCAAGTCTGTTTTCAGTCGGTCTGTTTGCTGCAAGTCTGTTTGTTGCAAATCGGTTTGTCGCCAATCTGTTTACCGCCAATGTGTTTGCATTGGCTCCGTTTTCAGTCGAGCTGGCCCCGGTAGCAAAACCAGAATCAGCCATCGGCTGACGCCAGTAAGAACAGCCAGCGTGCCAGTACTGGCTCAAGCATAGCCTGCTTTTGTCAAACGGGGCGCTCAGGCCGCATGCCGGCCCAGCTGCTCAAATGCATCAACCAGCGCCCGGGTATTGATCAGGGCGCAGCGGTCCTCCTTGATGATTCCCGCCAGCCACGGCCGCCGTGGATTGCTGTCATACCAGCTGACATCGTCCTGGCTCAGACTGCGCGTCGCACAGAGATCGGTGCAGGCCAAGCCCCATGGGCTGTCCCCTATCCGGATCACATAGCGGTAACCGTCGACCAGTTCCGGCCGGTACTTGTCACCGAGCAGATAGCGCCCGGTATCGACGACGTTGATGTTCTCCGGCTCATGCGGCAACAGGCCGAGAAACCAGTCGGCCCGCCCGACCAGCGGCGTCAGTGGCTTGTCCCGGCGCTGAATGCCACCGAGCAGATGCAGCGGCATGGCCAGCCGCAACTCATCGACCCGGAACACCAGAGTCGGGAAACTCGCCGGCAAGTCGGTTCGATACTGCTGGTTGGTATAAATGGCCGTCGCGGCCTCGGCGACGGCGCTGGCGACTGCCGAGACCGGATGCGGAATCGGCTCGGGCTGGCTGCTGACAGCTTCAACCGCCGGTTTGCTAACCGGTGCGGTGACCGTTTTTGTGATCGGAGCGGCTACCTGAGCTGCTATCGGAGCAACGACCGGAGCCGCAACTGGCGCCGCGATTGGCGCCGCCACGACGGCCACTGGCTTTTCCGAGACCTGGTCCAGCAACTGCTGCAAGCGCTGCCGGGCCGCCGGCAGGATTACGGGTTCAGCCACCGGCTCGGCATGCGGTAGCAGCGAGGCCGCCGGCGAGGCCAAAGGCAACGGCATCGGCGCCAGCAGCCGATCGAGATAATCGGCCAGAGCCTGTTCAGCGCGGTGTTTGCTCATGACGCCGCCTGACTGACCGGCGGCGCTTGCGATATCCGTTGGATTTGAATGATGTCGCGCATCAGCTGCGCATAGGCTTCCACCGCACGCGACTCCGGCGCGAACACATTCGGCGGCAGATGCGAGCGGCTGGCTTCGCGCAAACGGGTATCGACCGGCACCACGCCACGCCAGACCTTGTCACCGTGGCCATCACGCAGTTGCCGCAGGCATTGCACGGCGGCGCGGGTGCGCCGATCAAACATGGTCGGAATGATGCGATACGGAATCGGCAGTTTGCGCGAACGCTCGATCATCTGCAGCGTGCGCAGCATGCGCTCCAGTCCCTGCAGCGCCAGAAATTCGGTTTGCACCGGCATCAACAGGTAATCGCAGGCCGCCAGCGCATTGACCATCAAGACGCCGAGCACCGGCGGGCAATCGATCAATACGTTGTCATAATCGGCCTGCACCATCGCCAGCATGCGGGTGATGATGAGGCCCTGACCATCCTGGCCGGCGAGCAGTTTTTCCAGCGTCGCCATGGCAACCTGACCCGGAATGAATTGCAGGCCCGGCTGACCGGTGTCTTTCACGCATTGCAGAATCCGTTCACGGCTGAGCGAGCGGTGTTCGGTGAACAGATCAAAAATGCCGGGGTCATCGCCTTCCGGATTGGCGCCAAAATACGCCGTCAGCGAGGCATGCGGATCCAGATCGAGCAGCAGCACGCGCGCGCCTTTGCTCGCCAACAGACCACCCAACGACACCGAAGTCGTGGTCTTGCCGACGCCGCCTTTCTGGTTGGCTACCGCCCAAATCCGCACAGCCCACTCCCGTCATCATTCAATCGCATCCCGCGCCATTTATGGCTTGGGTTTCGGCGGTGCCGATTGCTGCTCCGGCACCGCTGCAGGTTCGTTGCGCTCCTTGCCGCGTATCAGCAAACCTCCGTTCGGCAAGCGCACCACATCCAGCGCTTCCGTTGGCTCCGCTTCGGTAGCGGTTGCCGCATTTGTCACCGGACTCGTCGTCGATGTCGTAGCCGGCGTTGACGTTGACGTCGCCGACTCCGACCTGCTCGCCGGATCGGCCGGCAAACGTTCGCCGCCTGCTGCCGGCGCGCCCTTGCCGCTGCTCTCGTCGCGGTGTTTGTCCGGTTCATGCAGCCGCGAAATCGCCAACACCACGCGCCGGTTGCGCGCCCGCCCTTCTGCCGTGTTGTTGCTGGCAATCGGGTTGAACTCGCCAAAACCCTCGACCGCCATCCGTGCCGGCGGGATACCAAAGCTTTGCAGCTTCCGTACCACCGCGACTGCACGGGCCGATGCCAATTCCCAGTTTGACGGAAACCGCTCGGTCTCAATGGCCTGATTGTCGGTGTAGCCGCGGATGCGCATCAGATTGCGACTGTCACGCAGCTTTTCTGCCAGCTCGGTCATGATGGGGTCAGCGGCTTTGCCGAGCACGTCGCTGCCACTTTCGAACAGCAAGCCGGAACGCATATCCACTTCAATCCAGTCCTGATTGCCGCGCAGCGCCACCATGCCGGCATCGATCAGCGGCTGCAGCGATTGCTCCAGCTCACCGTACAGCTGGGAAAATTCGCGCTTCTGTTGCTCGTTCGGCGCATTGGCGGCCGGCAAGCTGAGGTCTTCCTGCGCCGCCTGCTCGTCTTTTGGCGCCGTGACCGGCACCGCTTCCGGTTGGCCTTCCAGCAAACCCTCGCCGGTTGGTGTGGCCGATTGGCTCGCCTGCTCGGCAGGCTCAGCGGTGTTGGTGGGGGTACTTTCAAACGCCGACAGCAAGGAATCCGACAAGACCCGGTACTTGCCTTCATTGACCTGCGAAATGGAATACATCACGACAAAGAACGCGAACAACAAGGTGATGAAATCGGCGTAGGAAACCAGCCAGCGATGGGTGTTTTCGCCTTCTTCGTAACGGCGACGGCGGATCATGACGAGCTCGTATCAGGGCGCGGGGTAAACATCACGGCGGATTGACGAAACCGGCCAGCTTGTTCTCGATGACGCGCGGGTTCTCCCCTTCCGCGATCGCGACAATGCCTTCGATCAACATTTCCCGGTACTGGCTTTGCGCCAGCACCAGTGCCCGCAGCTTGTTGGCTACCGGCAGAAACAGCAGGTTGGCAAAACCGACCCCGTAGACAGTGGCAACAAACGCCACGGCAATGCCGCTGCCGAGCCGCGACGGGTCACTCAAGTTGCCCATCACCTGAATCAGCCCCATGACCGCGCCAACGATGCCGAGCGTCGGACAGTAACCGCCCATCGCTTCGAACACCCGCGCCGATTGCAGTTGCCGCTGCTCTTGCAATTCCAGATCGGTCAGCATGGCGCCGCGGATGCTTTCCGGCTCGCCGCCGTCCACCAACATGGCCAGCCCTTTGCGGGCAAAAATATCGTCTTCGCGATCCACCAGTTGCTCAAGTCCGAGCAAACCTTCCTTGCGCGCCGTCGCACTCCAGTTGACCAGGCGGCGCAAACCATCGGCAAACGGCAACACTGGCGGCCGGATCACCCAGCGCAGCATTTTGAACGCGTGCAAAAAGGTTTTCAGTGGCGTTTGCAACAGCGTGGCGCCGAGCGTGCCGCCGATCACGATCAGCAGCGCCGGACCGTTCATCAGCGCGCCCAGCTGACCGCCTTCCAGCAGCTGACCGACCAGCACCGCGATCAGTCCAAGCAGGAAACCTATCAGTGCCAGAGAATCCACCGTTCAGATCTCCGCCGCCAGCCGACGTCCGATTTCGGTCAGCGCGACCACCTGATGACTGATGCCGGCCGCAGCAACCGCTTGCGGCATGCCGTAAACGACGCAGCTCGCTTCGTCCTGCGACCAAATCGTGCTGCCTTTGTCACGCAACAAGCGCGAACCTTCACGACCGTCCGCACCCATGCCGGTCAGCACGACCGCCACCACATTGCCACCGAGCAAATTGGCCGCCGAACCAAACAGCACATCAACGCAAGGCGCGTACTGCAGCCGGGCGTCGGTTTCCCGAATGCGCACCCGTAGCTGCCCGCCTTGTCCTTCCAGCGTCATTTGTTTGCCACCCGGCGCCAGATAAACATGACCGGCTTGCAGGACATCGCCATCGGCGGCTTCCTTGACCCGGACATTGCACAAACCATCGAGTCGCTGGGCAAAGGCTGGCGTGAACGTGCCCGGCATATGCTGGGCAATGACAATCGGCACCGGAAAATTTTGTGGCAGTGGCGTCAGCACCTGCTGCAAGGCAACGGGACCGCCGGTGGAAGAACCGATCGCTACCAGTTTGGTGTTGCCGCGACGCAGTGTTTGTTTCGCCGGCTCAGGCCGAGCGCTGTCGGCTGCTGGTGTGGACCGTGCTGCCGGTGCTGGCGCACTGCCAGCACCCGTTGGCGCCGTGGCTGGCCGCCGCAACTCGGCAACCGGCGCCGGAGAACTGGAGGTTGATGAACCAGGCGTTGATGAACTGGAAGTCGCCGCCGGAGCCGGCGCAGCCGTGCGAAACGCGCCACCGCTGCGGCGCTGCTGTTGCAGGCCAATGGCTTTGACTTTTTCGCGCAGCAGATTGGCGGTATTGGACTGATTGCCCTGAACGTCTTCGTAACTTTTCAGCAGAAAATCGACGGCGCCGGCTGACATCGCATCCAGCGTCATGCGGGCGCCTTCATAGGTCAGCGATGACAGCATCAACACGGCGACCGATTGCTGGGCAACGATCTGTTTGGTCGCGGTGATGCCATCCATGACCGGCATCTCGACATCCATGGTGATGACATCGGGCTTCAGTTCAGCGGATTTCTTTACCGCTTCGAGACCATTGTTGGCCACCCCGACGACCTGGATGCCCGGATCCGATTTCAGAATCTCGACGACCCGCCGGCAGAAAAAATTGGAGTCATCAACTACCAGTACCCGCACAGCCATAATGAGCGCGCCTCACGCCGCACTGCGGCGCGCGTATTGTTTGAGCAATGCCGGCATATCCAGAATCAGGGCGATGCCACCATCCGAGGTAATCGTCGCACCGGCCATGCCCGGCGTACCCTGCAGGGATTTGCCCAAGGGTTTGATCACCACCTCCTGCTGGCCAATCAAGGCATCAACAACAAACCCGACGCGCTGCGAACCGATCTGGGCAATGACGACAAAACCTTCGCGACGTTTGGTGTTGCGCACGGCGCCGCGCACCAGCCACTCTTCCAGATGGAACAAGGGCAATGCCTTGCCACGCACCACGAGGGTCAACTGGCCATCAACCACGTTGGTCTTGGTCAGATCGAGATGGAAAATTTCGTTGACGCTGGCCAGCGGCAAAGCAAACACCTGCTTGTGCACGCTGACCATCAGGGTCGGCAGAATCGCCAGCGTCAGTGGCAGCTTGACTTGAATCAGACTGCCCTTGCCGACTTCCGACAACACCGACACCGAACCATTGAGTTGTGAGATGCGGGTTTTCACCACATCCATGCCGACACCGCGACCGGATATTTCCGAGACCTCGGCTTTGGTGGAAAAGCCCGCCATGAAAATCAGATTGAACGCTTCGACATCACTCAAGCGCTCGGCCTGATCTTGATCCATCAAGCCCTTTTCCACCGCTTTCCGACGCAGCATTGCCGGGTCCATGCCTTTGCCGTCATCGCGGATCTCGAGCAGGATGTGATCACCTTCCTGCGCTGCGGACAAAATGATCTTGCCGGTGCGATCCTTGCCGGATTTTTCGCGCTCATCCGGCATTTCAATGCCGTGATCCACCGCGTTGCGAACCAGGTGGACCAGCGGATCGGCCAGCGCCTCGACCATGTTCTTGTCGAGATCGGTTTCTTCGCCGATCAACTCCAGATTGATTTCTTTCTTGAGGCTGCGCGCCAGATCGCGCACGACCCGCGGGAACCGGCCGAACACTTTCTTGATCGGCTGCATCCGGGTCTGCATCACGGCGCCTTGCAGATCGGAGGTGACAACATCCAGATTCTGCACCGCCTTGCCCAAATCCTCGTTGCCAACCGCATTGGCCAACGTCAGCAACCGGTTGCGCACCAGCACAAGCTCGCCGACCAGATTCATGATGTCATCAAGGCGCTTGGTATCGACCCGGACGGTCGTCTCCGCTTGCGCCATGGCTTCGCCAGCTGCCGCCGGAGCGGCACCGGCAGCAGCCGTTGCTGTGGCAGCGGCGGGTGTTGCCGCTGCGGCGGCAGGTGCCGGAGCTGGTGTTGCTGCAGGTGCCCGCGCAGCGGGTGCGACTGGTGTCGGCGCTTTGCCTTTGCCGTGCAGCTGATCCAGCAAATCATCAAATTCGTTATCGGAAATGGTCTCGCCGGCTTTGCCAGCGGCCTTGCCAGCATCCGCCGATTTCGCGGCGCTCGCCTTGGCGGGTTTGTCTGCCGCTTTGGCAGCCGGTGCGGCCGGCTTTGCTGCGGGGGCCGCGGGTGCCGCGCCAGATTTTTTCTGCGCATCTAGCTGATCAAGCAGCTTGTCGAATTCGTCGTCCGAAATCGTGTCGCCGCCGGCAGCCGGTTTTGCGGCGGATGTTGTTGCGGATGTAGTTGCTGGCGTCGCTGTCGCCGCGACCACCGGCGCTTTGCCTTTGCCGTGCAGCGAATCGAGCAGCGCGTCGAATTCCTGATCCGAAATATCGCCAGAACCGGCACTTGCAGCCGGCGCCGTTGCCGCCGGCTTGCTTGCCGGTGCCGCGGCTTTGCTGCCCTGCAACTCGTCCAGCAGGCTTTCAAATTCGGCGTCGGTAATGTCACCGCTTGCCGCCGGTTTGGCCGCCGCAGCGGGTGCCGGAGCTGATGCCGCTACCGGCGCAGGTGCCGGTGCAGGCTCAGCCGCCGCGACCGGTGCCGCTTCGGCCGTCATTTTGCCTTCGGCACAGGCGTGCAGCGCTTCGAGAAAAGCCGGATCCGCAGGAACCGGTTCATTGCCGCCGCGCACTTCATCAAACATGCGGTTGACCACGTCCAGTACCTGCAGCACCTGGTCCATGATCTGGGCGTTGGCGCGCAGCTCTTGATTACGTAGCTTGTCAAAAATGTTTTCGCCGAGGTGGCACACTTCGACCAGCGCGGTCAGTTTCAGAAACCCGGCGCCACCTTTGACCGTATGAAAGCCGCGGAAGATCGCATTGAGCAACGGCAGATCATCCGGACTGCGCTCCAGCTTGACCAATTGCTCCGACAACAGCTCCAGAATCTCGCCGGCCTCGACCAGAAAGTCCTGGAGAATTTCCTCATCAGCATCAAGGGCCATCGTGTTCCGCCTGTAACCTGGAAATGGTGGTTGGACACTATGCAGAGTGCTTTCCGGCGCCGGTGAGACAAAGCGAAAGCCGCAACGAGGTTGAATTCCTCGTGAGGCGACTCTTTTGCAAAAAAAGCCGCAACGCTGTATCACCAAGTCCGGAAGGCGCTATGCATTGTGTAGCGACCGACCAACTCTCCAAACTTATTTGCAATCGTCGTGACTCAGAAAGTCAGACGCACATCTAACAATCACTTTGAGCGCCAATCGCCGTTTCCAGGTTAAAAGCCCAGACTGGATAACAGGGCATCGACATCGTCTTGCCCATGCACAGCATCCTGGCGCGTTTTGTCTATGATCGGGCCTTCCACACCCTTGGTCACTTCCGGTTTACCGGGTTCGCTCGCCGCTGACGCCATTTCGGTCATGCTGCCGAACATCTTGACCAACTCGACCAGACTGCCTTCGACGTCGTGCACCAGACTGATCACGCGCCGGATCACCTGTCCGGTCAGATCCTGATAATCCTGCGCCAGCATCACGTCATTGAGCGTGTGCTGGACATCGCTTAACTGCTTTTCCGTGCCTTCGAAATGCGCGACCAGATCGTCACACAGAATGCGGAATTCACCGGGCTGCATTTCCCGGCGCAGCAGCTTCTGCATCTTGCCGCGAAATTCGCTGGCTTGATGATTGAGCTGAGTCACCAGCGGCATGCAACGCTCGAGGCCATCCATGGTGCGGTTGGCCGCCTGCTCGGTCATCGTGATCACATAGTTGAGCCGCTCACGGGCATCCGGGATGTCGTGAGCGGCAAAACTGGTGATCTTGTTGTCGAGCTGAAAGCTGATCAGCGCTTCGTGCAATTGCCGGGTCAGCTTGCCGATTTCCGAAAACAGATTGACGTCCCGTTCACCGCGCATCTGGTCGAGCAATGACTGGGCGGCATCGTGTTGGCCCGACTCCAGCAATTGCACCAGCTCTTTGGCTTGTCCTAACACTTTCTGGCTCCACTGCTCATTATTGTCGGTGTCCATGCCACTGCTCCCGGGCTCAGCCACTGCTGCCGTGCCCCGCCGGGCTTAGCCAATCCGCTCGAAAATCTTGTTGATCTTTTCTTCCAGGGTTTGGGCGGTAAACGGTTTGACGATGTAACCATTGACGCCCGACTGCGCCGCTTCGACGATTTGTTCACGCTTGGCTTCAGCGGTCACCATCAACACCGGCAAGGTATTGAGATTGGGATCGGCGCGGACAGTCTTGAGCAAATCAATGCCCTGCATGCCCGGCATATTCCAGTCGGTGATCAGAAAGTCGAAGTTACCGTTCTGCAGCATCGGCAGTGCGGTAGCACCATCATCGGCTTCCGAGGTATTGGTGAACCCCAGATCGCGCAACAGGTTCTTGATGATGCGTCTCATGGTCGAGAAATCGTCGACGATGAGAATCTTCATGTTTTTGTCATACGCCATTAATCTGCCCTCAAATACTGAAAATTCTTATGCTGATACGACTTGGCGTCAGTTCCAGTCACGCAATTTGCCACGCAGCCGGGCCATGGCCTGGTTGCTGATCTGGCAGACCCGCGACTCGCTGACCCCCAAGACGGCCCCGATTTCCTTCAGGTTCATTTCCTCATCATAGTATAGCGCGAGTACCAGTCTCTCCCGCTCCGGCAGCTGGCTGATGGCAGCGGCCAAATCCTTGCGGAACGCCTCGTCATGAACCCCTTCCTGCGGACCGGCGAGATGAACCCCTTCCTGCTGCGCCAATAAATCGTCAGTCAGGCCGACATCATCAAAACCATAGACCGCCCCGCCGCTGCTGTCGGCCAGCAGCTGTTGAAATTCGTGCAGGCTGATCTGCATTTCCGCGGCGATTTCGGCATCGCGCGCATCCCGGCCAAGCCGCTGCTCAACCGCCTTGGTGGCCTCGGCAATGCGCCGGCCATTGCGATGGACCGAGCGCGGCAGCCAGTCGTTGCGACGCACCTCGTCCAGCATGGCGCCACGGATGCGGATGCCAACAAAGGTCTCAAAGCTGGCGCCCTTGCTGAAATCGTATTTGCGCGACGCCTCCAGCAAGCCGATCATGCCGGCCTGCATCAGGTCGTCGAGTTGCACATTTGCCGGCAAGCGAGCCAGCAAATGGTGGGCAATGCGTTTGACCAGTGGCGCGTACTGGTTAAGCAATTCCTCGGGGGATTGGGCAGTTTCGTACATGGCCTTCGCATAGTGGGCTGGTGCGTACATCAGCTACCCGTTTCTGACAGTGCCGCCTGGTTGGACATCTGCACCAGGCGCTCCATGAAAAATTCGATGTGGCCACCGGGCGTTTGCGGCAGGGGCCAGCTTTCCACTTTCTTGACCAGTTGCCGGTAGGCCAGCGCCGCCGGCGAACGCGGAAACGCATCGACCACCGGTCGCTGTTTGCGGATGGCCTTGCGCACGTTTTCGTCAAACGGAATGGCGCCGATGTAATCGAGCGTCACATCCAGATACTTGTCGGTGACCCGGGTCAGCTTGGCGTACAGATCGCGACCTTCCTGCGGACTGCGGACCATGTTGGCGAGCAGACGGAACCGCGCCATTTTGTGGTCGCGGTTCAGGATCTTCATCAGCGCATAGGCGTCGGTCAGCGAGGTCGGCTCGTCACAGACCACGAACAAGACATCCTGCGAAGCCTGGGTAAAACTGATCACGGTGTCGGAAATGCCGGCCGCGGTATCGATCAACAAATAATCAATCTGGTGGCCGATTTGGCTAAACGCCCGAATCAGTCCGGCGTGTTCGGCCGGGCTCAGCTGCGCCATGGCCTGGGTGCCACTGGAAGCCGGCACAATCTTGATGCCACCGGGGCCATCGAGCAGGATGTCCGGAATGTCGCATTCGCCGCTGATCACATGAGACAGATTGCGGCCGGCATGCAAACCGAGCATCACGTCGATGTTGGCCAGACCGAGGTCAGCATCCAGCACCATGACCGCATGGCCCTGCTCGGCCAGCGCGACCGCCAGATTGACCGTGACGCTGGTCTTGCCGACGCCGCCCTTTCCGCCGGTAACCGAAATCACCTTGACCGGCCGTGCCTGTATCATCCGCCGTAACCCCGAGGCCTGGTCCAGGCCCTGTTTGAAATCAAATGCCAGCATGGGCGGTCACCTTGGCTGGGTTGGCCGCCACCTGAGCCGCCAACCCCCGGCCGACCGGAAGTTCTTGCGCCATCAGCCATTCGTCCGGGCCGTCGCGGAATTGTTCGGCCAGCTTCAGCGCCCGGTCGACCAGTTGGGCACCGCGCAAGGACCGCAGATCCTCCGGCACCCGCTGGCCGTCACAGCTCGCCATCAGCGGCAGCCGGCTCTCCAGCAGTACCGTCAGGACCGCACCCAGCGACGTGGTTTCATCCAGTTTAGTCAAGATTGCGCCATGCACACGGCGCTGACCGAATTGCTTGACGCTTTCCTGCAAAATCGCCCGTTGTGCGGTCGCCGACAGCACCAGAACCTGTTTGACCGGGTAACGGGCGCTGGCCAGTGCGGCCAGTTGCTCGGCCAGTCGGGCATCGCGCTGGCTCATGCCGGCGGTGTCGATCAGGATCAGCCGGCGGTCGACAAAACTGTCGAGCGCGCTTTGCAAACTGGCGGCACTGTCGGCGGTGCGCACCGCGCAGCCAATCAATCGTGCATAGGTCGCCAGCTGATCGTGACCGGCAATACGGAAACTGTCGGTGCTAATCAGGGCAACGCTGCCGGCGCCGTGACGCAGGGCAAATCGCGCTGCCAGTTTGGCAATGGTCGTGGTCTTGCCAACGCCGGTGGCACCAACAAAGGCATAAATGCCGCCTTGATCGAGCATGGCGTCATCGCTGTTGACGATATCGCGGGCGATCGCCGCATAGGCCGTTGCCAACGCCTGTTCGACATCACGGCCTTCGGCACTGGCATACACCTCGCGCAGCCGCGGTGACAGCTCCAGCGCGGCCAACCGTTTGGTCAGCATCGCGCGCAGCGGCTGCCGCTGCTTCAAATCGCGCCAAGCGAGACCCTGCAATTGCTCCTGCATCAAACCGCGCAACTGCCGGACTTCTTCCTGCAGATCACGCAAGCCTGCCGGCGCGGCATTTGGACCCGGCCAATCGGCCTGCAAGTCTTGACGCTCATTGTGCTGAAGGCCGGCTTGCTGGCTGCGTGGCGCGTTTGGCATCTGATCAGTGTCAGCACCGTCCGGGCGGCGCGCTTTTTCGGCAGACGTCGCAGCGCGGGCAACCATCGCTTCGTGGTCAGCGTCGAACCGGGTCATACGCCGACTGGCAGCGGTCTTGGTCTGGCCTGCCGGTGCAGACTGAAATTTCCGACCGGCATCTTTTGCCGGCAGTTGGCGATTGCGTTCGGTGCGGCTACGCTCGCGCGGCGGCACGGCAACTTCGGCGGCGTGAGCATCGTCCGATGCTTGCGCGGATTGCCGCTCTGCCAACTCAAGAAAGGCTTCAAATGGTGTCTTCTTGCTGGTCGCTTGTGCCTTGTCAGCGGCTGGCGCACGCTTTGCTGCGGCCGGCGCAAGGGATTCGGTCATCGTTTCAGATGCCCCATCAGAGGACGCGCTATTGCGCGCATCAACGCTGCGCGGAACCGCTGTGCTCAACACCGACGGGTCGTAATCAATGGCGGCCAGCAACTCGACGCCACCGCCAATCCGGCGGCTCGACAAAATCGCCGCATCCGGGCCCAGCTCGCGGCTGACTTCAGCCAGCGCATTGCGCATGTCTTTGGCAAAAAAGCGGCGAATTTGCATGTTCCTGTACTCCATTAAACACTATGGCAAACGGCGGGCGTCAGCCCACTGTCGCGACAATTTTCACTTGCTTGTTTTCCGGAATTTCTTGATACGACAGCACGTGCATGCCGGGACTGACAAAGCGGGCAAAGCGCGCCAGTGTTGGCCGCAAACCGGGCGAAGTCAGCAATACCGAGGGTTGCCCGGACATCTCCTGACGCTGACCGGCATCAAGCAGGGATCGCTGCAACCGTTCGGCGAGACCCGGCTCGATGGCACCTTCATCGCCAGCAATCTGCAGTGATTTCTGCAGCAATTGCTCCAGTGACGGCTCCAGCGTAATCACCGGCAATTCCGCCGCCAAACCGTTGATGTTCTGCACGATCAGCCGAGCCAGCGCGACTCGGCAGGCGCCGGTCAACGCGACCGTATCCTGGGTGCGGCCGGCATGTTCGATCAGTGTTTCGGCGATGGTGCGCAAATCGCGGATCGGTACCTGTTCGCGCAGCAGGTTCTGCAGCACGCGCACGACAATCGACAGCGGCAGCGCCTGCGGCGTCAGTTGCTCAACGAGTTTCGGCGCCGATTTCGCCAGCTGCTTCAACAGCTGCTCGACTTCTTCATGGCCGAGCAATTCCGAGGCATGGGTTTGCAGAATCTGCGACAGATGCGTTGCGACCACGGTCGAGGCATCGACCACGGTATAGCCGAGCGCTTGCGCGTGCTCGCGGGTATTGCGATCGATCCAGACTGCAGGCAAACCGAACGCGGGATCTTTGGTGGTGGTGCCTTGCAGATCACCGAAGACCTGGCCGGGATTGATCGCCAGTTCGCGGTCGACAAAAATATCGGCTTCGCCGATGTTGACACCCATCAGCGTGATGCGATACCCGCTTGGCGGCAGATCCAGGTTGTCGCGGATGTGCACTGGCGGCACCAGAAATCCCAGATCCTGCGACAGCTTTTTCCGCACGCCTTTGATGCGGGCCATCAGCTTGCCGTCTTGCGCCTTATCGACCAACGGAATCAGACGATAACCCACTTCCAGCCCAATCGGATCCACCTGGGCAACATCATCCCAACCCAGTTCCTTGAGCTCGGGCGCGGTGGCGACCGGCGCCGGCTGCGCCGCCGCAACGCGCGCCATCAGCGCGGCTTGCGCGGCTTTTTTCTTGACCCTGCGCGCCAGCAAAACGCAGCCAACACCGAGGAACAAAAACGCCAGATGCGGCATGCCGGGCACCAGGCCCATCGTGATCAGGACATAACCGGTAATCTCCAGTGCCTTCGGCTCGCGGAACAGTTGCGACATCATCTGTGCCGCCATGTCCTGCGTACTGTTTTGCCGGGTCACCATGATGGCCGCCGAGGTCGACAGCAACAGCGCCGGAATTTGTGCGACCAAGCCATCGCCGATGGTCAGCAAGGCGTAGAAACGAGCGGCGTCGGCAAATGACAAATCGTGCTGCAAGGTGCCGATGGCGATGCCACCCAGCAGGTTGATGAACAGCACCAGAATGCCGGCGACGGCATCACCGCGGACAAACTTGGAAGCACCGTCCATTGCCCCGTAGAAATCGGCTTCCTGGGCCACTTCGGCACGCCGGGTACGGGCTTCATCCTGATTGATGAGGCCGGCATTCAGATCGGCATCGATTGCCATCTGTTTGCCCGGCATGGCGTCCAAGGTAAACCGGGCGCTGACTTCCGAAATGCGGCCGGCACCTTTGGTGATCACGACAAAGTTGATGATGATGAAGATGGCAAACACGACGATGCCGACGGCGTAATTGCCGCCGACCAGCACCGAGCCAAAGGCTTCGATCACCGCACCGGCCGCCGCCGGACCGTGGTGGCCTTCCATCAGCACCACCCGGGTCGAACCTACGTTGAGCGCCAGGCGCATCAGCGTCGTAACCAGCAGCACAGTCGGAAACGCGGCGAAATCCAGCGGCCGCAGCACATAGACCGATACCAGCATCACGATCAGCGCCATCGCGATGTTGAACGAGAACAGTACGTCCAATGCCAGTGTCGGCAATGGCAGGGTCATCATCGCCAGAATGAGCAGCACCACCGCCGGCGTACCCAAGCCAGTCAGATTCATGCGCCGGACGCCCGGAACAGCGGCAGCGTCAGCCATGCAGTGGTCTCCTCAAACAAGGGCCCCATGCGCCACGCGCAGCGGGTTTTCCAGGACTGTCCGCGAAAACGACAGTCATCAGTAACGGTACTGTTCCGGAATCGGGTAATCCTTCGGCGGTGGCCGGGAACCGGCAGCGCCAAACTGGCGCAGCGAGAACACATAAGCCAACACCTGAGCCACCGCGAGGTACAAACCTTCCGGAATTTCCTGGTCAATCTCAGTGGTGTGATACAAAGCCCGTGCCAACGGCGGTGCCTCAAAAATTTGCACGTTGTGGGCGGCAGCAACTTGCCGGATTTGCAGCGCCATGAAGTCGATGCCTTTGGCCAGCACCATCGGCGCGCCGGGCTTGCCCGGGTCATATTTGAGCGCCACCGCAAAGTGCTCCGGGTTGGTGATGACCACGTCCGCTTGCGGCACTTTCTGCATCATTCGGCGCTGCGCCAGCTCGCGTTGCATGCGGCGAATGCGGCCCTTGACCTCGGGTTTGCCCTCCATTTCCTTGTATTCTTCCCGCACTTCCTGCTTGCTCATCTTCAGCTGCTGGTTGAAATTCCAAATCTGGAATGGCAGATCGATGGCCACGATCACCAGCAGCGACAGCGATACCAGCAGGAAGGTTTGCACCAGCAGATCGAGCGCATGCGTCAAGGTTTCGCGCACCCCGCTGCGACCAAGCGTCAAAAACTCGTCGGTGTAGTGCCGCAGGATTAGCGCCGCGATCAATCCGAGCACAATGAATTTGCCGGCAGCCTTGACCAGCTCGACCAGCGCCTGAGTACCAAACATTCGGCTCAGGCCCTTGAACGGCGACAGCCGATCGAATTTCGGCTGAATTGCCTCCGCCGAAAAATGCAGGCCGCCAATGGCGATGGATGACAGCAGGCTGATGACGAACAACAACAGCAGAATTGGCAGTGCGGCATACAGCGCCAGCAAGATCGCTTCGCCAAACGCGCCGAGCAGCCGGTTCGGACTGTCGATTGTTTCCCCGGCATGCACCAGCACGCCGCGCGTCATTTGCTCCAGCGCCTGCGCCAGATCGCCGCCCAGCATCCACAAGCCGGCGGCGCCGCCAATGGTGATGGACGCCGTGGTCAGCTCACGCGAGCGGACCACCTGCCCTTTCTTGCGCGCTTCCTCACGCCTTCGGGGTGTGGCCTGCTCGGTACGTTCGCCGGAGTCGTTTTCAGCCATTGATCAGGACCTCATCGTCTTGTCGGTTTCAACACGAGGTATTGATCAGCGCGCAAGCCAACTCACGCGCCTGGCCAAACTCACGCTCGAAATGGCGTAGCAAATCACCGGTCAGCAACCACAGCAAAATGAAACCGACCACCATCGTGGCCGGAAAACCGATGACAAAAAGATTCAGCTGCGGTGCCGCCCGGGTCAGCACACCAAAGGCAAGGTTCAACATCAACAGCGCCAGCACCGCTGCCAGCGCCACCATCAAACCGCCGGCGAACAGCCAGCGGCCCCAGTCGACCACCGCCAGAAAATCGATCCGGGCCAGGCTGTCGGTCGCAACCGGTACGGTATGAAAGCTCTCGACAACGAGTTCGATAAACAGCAAGTGACCGTCGAACGCCAGAAACAGCAAGGTCGCAATGATGAGAAACGCCTGACTGATCAACGGCACTGATGCGCCATTCATCGGATCGACCAGCGAACCAAAGCCAAGGCCGGTCTGCAGCGAAACCAATTGGCCGGCGACGACAAAAATCTCCAGCAGCAATCTCGTGATAAAACCCATCATCAGGCCAATGATCACTTCCTGACCGGTGATGATGAAGCTGGCGCCGGAAAAGAGCGGCACCTGCGGCATGGCCGGCAGCACGGGCGCGGCGACAACGGTAATGAAAATCGCCAACACCAGACGAACCCGGGCCGGCACACTGCGAGTGCCGAAGATCGCCATCGCCGTCAACAAGCCGGCGATACGGAAGAACGGCCACAGCACACTGGCCAGCCAGCCGTCGATTTGTCCGAGTGAAAATTCCACGATGGTGAGAACTCGACCGGGCTCAGCCCAGCACCGAGGGAATACTTCGCACCAGCTCGGTGGTGAAAGTCATCAACTGATCCATGAACCAATGGCCCAAGGCCATCAGCGTCAGCAGCGTCATGACCAACCGTGGTAGAAACGACAGGGTTTGTTCGTTGACGCTGGTCGCCGCCTGAAACACGGCCACCACCAGGCCAACCAGCAAACCGGGGAGGATGATTGCCACGACCAGCACAATGGTCAGATAGAGCGCACTGCGCAGCAATTCAACAGCAAATTCGGGTGTCATGATCAGTGGCTCGTAATGATGTGGGTGTGTCGGTTAACTGCTGACGGGTTGTCATCGAACTGGCTAGCGGAATGCTTGCTGCTGTCATTACAGCCGCCGTGCGTCAGTTTTCTGTCAGACAACCTTGAAGCTTGCAGCCAGCGTGCCAATCACCAATGCCCAGCCATCGACGAGCACAAACAGCATCAATTTGAACGGCAGCGAGATCACCAGCGGTGACAACATCATCATGCCCATCGCCATCAGGATGCTGGCGACCACCAGATCGATAATCAGAAACGGAATGAACAGCATGAAGCCGATTTGAAACGCAGTTTTCAGCTCACTGGTCACAAACGCCGGCACCAGCACAACAAACGGCACATCCTCCGGACCATCCACCTCGGTTTTTGACATCCGCAGGAACAAATCCAGATCGGTCTTGCGGGTCTGCGCGAGCATGAACTTGCGGAACGGCTCCGAGGCTTTCTCCAGCGCTTCGCCGGGTGCCATTTGCTCGTTCAGGTAAGGCTGCAAAGCCTGCTCGTTGGCGGTCTTGAATACCGGCGCCATGATGAAAAAGGTCAGGAAAAGCGACAGTCCGACCAGAATCTGGTTCGACGGCGTCTGCTGCATGCCAAGCGCCTGACGCAAAATGGCAAAGACGATGGTGATGCGGGTGAACGATGTCATCATGATGACCAGCGCCGGCAAGAAGCTCAGCGCAGTCATCAACAGTAAAATTTGCAGCGTAACCGAATACTGCTGACTGCCATCGGCACCGGTCGTGACGGTCAATGCCGGCAGCGCACCGGGTGCCAGAACACTGGTGCTGGCATCGGCAGCGTGGGCTACGCCGGCAAATGCGGCGAAGATCAGGGTCAACGGGACCAGATAACGTGACAACATCATGATGGCCGCTGACCTTTCATCAATAGCGCCAGTTGTTCGGCAAATTTGTTGGATGCCGGCACGGCCGGCGCGGCGACCGGTTGCGCCAGCGTATGCAATAAACTGATTTGCTGCGGCGTGACGCCAATCAGCAATTGCTGGTCGCCAACCTGCACCAGCACCACCCGCTCGCGGGTGCCGACCGCACACTGCGACACCACCTTGATAAGTCCGGTGTGACCGGTCAGGCCGCCACGGCGTAGCACCCAGGCGCAGATCATCAGCAAGCCCAGTACGGCGAACAGACCGAAGACCAGCCGACTGACCGACGGCACCGCCGCTTCGCTCGCTTCGGCAGCCCATGCCGACGCCGGACTCAGCAGCAATAGCGCGAGTCGCGCCCCTGCCTTAGCGCAATTTTTTGATACGTTCATGCGGCGACATCACATCGGTCAGGCGTATGCCAAACTTTTCATTGACCACGACCACTTCGCCGTGGGCAATCAGGGTGCCGTTGACCAGCACATCGAGTGGCTCACCGGCCATCCGGTCCAGCTCCACCACCGAACCCTGGTTCAATTGCAGCAAATTGCGGATCGGGATCTGGGTACGGCCGACTTCCATCGACAGCGTCACCGGAATATCCAGAATGACGTCCAGCTTGTCGTTGCCGACCAGACTTTTGCCGTCATCGCGCAACTCTTCCATCGGAGCTGCTTTGGCACTGGCTTCGGTCTCAACCTGTTCGGCCAGTGCGGCGGCCCATTCGTCCGCCATCGAATCTTGGTCTTTGGCCATGGCTTACACTCCCAACTGCATGCTTTTCAAAATGTGATCGCGCTTGATATCGGAAATAATCTTGATGGCGTAATTGCTGCGCGAGGTGCCGAACCGAGCCCGGAACGTCGGCAGGCCGCCGACCCGTATCAATGCCTGTTCAAACAATTCCACCGGAATGATGTCGCCCGGCTTCCACTCCATGATGTCGCGCAAACGAACCGGGTTCTCGCCAATCTGCGCTTCAACCTCAACCGGCGCCGACATGATTTCTTCCCGCAGCGCATCGGTCCAGCGCTCATCAACGGTGTCGCGATCGCTTTGCACGCCGGCATCGAGCTTGTCTCGAATGGGTTCAATCATCGAATACGGCATGGTCACGTGCAGATTGCCGCCACCGCCTTCCAGTTCGATATGGAAGCTGCAGACCACCACCACTTCGGAGGGGCTGACAATGGTCGCCAGCGCCGGATTGACTTCGGAATCGAGGTATTCAAATTCAACCGGCATCACCGGTGCCCAGGCTTCATGCAAATCAATGAATGCCTGCTCCAGCAGAATCTGGATGATGCGACGCTCGGTCGGGGTGAACTCTCGGCCTTCAATCTTGGCGTGAAAGCGGCCCATGCCGCCGAAGAAGTTGTCGACCAGACTGAAGACCAGCTTGGCTTCCATGGTAAACAGCGCGGTGCCTCGCAGCGGTTTGATCCGGACCATGTTCAGGCTGGTCGGCACAAACAGCGAGTGGATGTATTCGCCAAACTTGACCATCTGGACGCCGTTGATCGAAACCTCGCAGGCCTGCCGCATCAGATTGAACAAGCTGATCCGCATATGCCGGGCGAAACGCTCGTTGATCATCTCCAGCGTCGGCATCCGGCCGCGAACGATGCGGTCCTGGGAGTTGAAGTCATAATGGCGCGCCTCACCGGGCGCCAGCTCGTCGGCGTCGGTTGCGATATCGCCGTCATCGACGCCATGCAAGAGGGCATCGATTTCGTCTTGACTTAACAGATCGGTTGCCATGTCGTTATCACTGTTCCCAAAAATCCGCTACCGAAAGACTGCTTTTGAAAAACCGGTTTTGAAAAACGTCTCAGCACGCCGTCATTGCATTACAAACTGGGTAAACAGAATCTTTTCAATCAGCGGCTTGTGCTCTTCGTGCTCCATCGCGGCCTGCACTTTTTGCAGCGCCTGGTCGCGAAAGCCCTGCTGCCCTTCCGGCGTCATCAGTTGCTCGGCGGTGGTCGCACTCAGCAGCATCAGCACCTCGCTGCCCAGCAGCGGCAAATGTTTCTTGACGGTCTCTTCGGCATGGGCGTTCTTGACCGCGAATGCCACCTGAATCTTGATCGTCCGTGGTTTGCTCTCACTGGGCAGGTTGGCGACGATGGCTTCCGGCAATGCCACGTAATACAAACTGGGCGCGCCCTCGACCGGCTCTTCTTCCGGTTCGGCCTCATGGTCAGCCGCTTCACCGTGCTCGGCACCGTCGGCCGCCGCGTGCTCGCCTTCTGCCGGCGCAGGTTCTTTCTTCAGCAGGAAAAACGCCGCGCCGCCACCGATGGCCAACACCAAGACCGCCGCGGCGATGATGATGATCAGCTTCTTCTTGCCGCCGCCCTTGGCCGCTTCGCCCAGTTCCAGATCCTGCTTCTCTGCCATGCTGCTCTCCCGCACCAATGGATCAAATGCAGCTTTCGGGCCATTGGTGAATTTTGATAAAAAACACTTTGCCAACAATTACTTGAAATGTAGCTCAGATTTTTGCTTTGGCCAGATGACGGGAAATTGGCGCAATAAATCCCGCTTGGACGGAGGCCGCTGGCTGGTTTTGACAGCGCCAGAAAGCCAATCGCCGGCACATGGCCGGCGATTGTGGTGAGTCTGAACCGGAGCGAGTCAGGCGTAATCGTCGATCAGGCCCATCAGCGTGCTGCGCTGAATCAGCACTTCGTCGGTGCTGCCAGCGTCGCTGCCCCGTTTGCCGAGTCCCGGATTGCTGTCGCGCGGTTGCTGGGCCAGTTGTTCGCGCCGGCCCTGCTCGACCTCGACTTGGCCGAGCTGCAAACCGCCTTGACCAAACAGTTCGCGCAGCCGTGGCAAGGCTTGCTCAAGCTGATCGCGGGTGGCCTGGTGACTGACCGTGAAATGCAGGTGGGTTTCGTTGTCGCTGCGGCTGATGCGCACATCGATGGGGCCCAGTTCGGGCGGGTCGAGCCGGATCTCGGCCTGATTGCTTCCGATCTTGGCCTGCCACAACACGTCGTTGCCAACCAGCGTGGCAAAGTTGGCCGATCGCACCGGGATACCGGCGATGGCATCGGGCGAGCTGCCTCGCGCTGACGCGCTGGTGCCGGTCAGCGGGCCGGCCAAGGTGTTGATGGCGAGCAAAGGTTCTGCACTGGCCTGCCGACTGATCGGCGCTGCCGCTTCTGCCGTGGCCTTGAACTCGACCGATTTGCTGGCGACCTCGAACAATTGGCTCCACGCCTCGACAGGCTCTGTGGCGCCGCCAGCTGACGTGTCGGCCGTTGCCGTTTCGGCATTGGCGTTGGCCGCCGCATTCGCGTTGGCTCCGGCCTGCTGATTCAACAACAGCCAAGGGGTCGGCAAGGATTTGCCGCCGACCGGCAAAGCCGCTGCGTCGCCTGTTCCGGCCTCGGCAGCTACCGTTGCGGCTACCGGGACGCTTGCCGGCGCGACAGCCAATGCGGCGATGGCAGCGGCATCAGCAGCGACATCGCTGATCCGGCTGTCATCCTCGGTGCTGGCGTCGGATTCCGAATCGCTGTCGGCATCCGATTCGGTCAGCCCGTCGCTGTCGTCCGCGTCATCGGTTCCGGTCAGGTTGGCAACCAGCGCGGCCAGCAAATCCGCCGGTGTTTCCGCGGCTTTTCCAGCGTCGCCAGCGGCTTGGCCGAGCGCGGTATCCGCTTCCGCCAAGGCCTCGTCGTTAGCGCCGGTCATCTTCAGCAGCAACTCACCGAACGATGCGGCAGCGCCGGATTCGGTTTCAACGGTCCCGGCGGGCGGGCTTGCCGGCGACGACACGCCACTGGTCAAACCAAGCAAAGGAGAATTCATGTTGGGCTCCTTGAGCACCACCTTCTTGGTGATAGCGACAAGAGAGCAATTGATGTGCCAGCAATCGGCACCCGACTCGTTTCGCGCGGGCGCTGGCTAGCGAGAGCTCAGGCCAGATGGCGACGCAGCTCCAGCTGGACGTTTGCCAGCTCCTGTTGCAGGGCGCTCAACTCCGCCAGCACCGCGGCCACTTCACCGCCGCGCGCCAGTTGTTCGAGCCGCTGGCAATGTTCGGCCAGGGTCGCCGCGCCGACGTTGCTGCTGCTGCCTTTCAGGCTATGCGCCTGCCGTTTGGCGCTGGCCAGATCCTGCTCGGCACAGGCTTGCGTCAGCAGCTGCAGCCGTTCGCTGCTGTCGCGCAGATAGGCTTCGATCAGCGTGCCGAAATCATCCGCCATCAGCTCACGCAGTTCGTTGAATTGTTGCTCATCCAGATGCGGCAAGTCTCAGTCCTCGGCCAACAACCAGTCATAGCTGGCGGCGACGATATTGCCACGGCCCTCAAATTGAAGCGACTGGCAAAGATTGGCCAGCAAGGCCAAGCCACGACCGCCATAGCCATTGCCCGGCACCTGGCTCGCCTGCCAGCGCTGCCAATCAAAACCCGGACCGCTGTCCTCGACCCGCAACAGCAAACGGCCGCCGTGCGTGCGCGGCTGATGCTCGAACACCAGCCGGATCGAACCCTCGGCCAGTTGCTGCAGTCGACTCTGGCGCAAGCGATAGTACTCGGCGAAGCCTTCCGGCGAATTTTTCAATGAAGAATCCAGCTGCAGAATGCCGTGATCGAGCGCATTGGAATACAGTTCGGCCAGTATGGTGAACACCCGGCCGCGATGCGGTCGCAGCGCTGGCTGCTCCATCAGCACCTGCAGCAACAGCGGCAAGGGATCGAACTGCTGCAGTGATTGCGTGCGCAGTTCATATTCAAAACGCCAATCCAATGGCCCGGTCCGGGTTGGCCGCGGACTGCTCGGCGCGTGCTCCGGTGCCGACAGCGGCCGCAGCTCGACTTCGACCATGCTGACATCATCACGCGGCGCGGCGCCACTGCCAAACAGCTCCAGTGCCCGCTGGACTGCGGCAAAAAAACTGTCGCCTTCCGCCGTGGTGGCGACCGCCTGCTCCAGTCGCTCGCTGCCAAACATTTCGCCATTGGCGTTGCTGGTTTCGATGACGCCATCCGAGGTCAGCAGCAAGCGATCTTCCGGACTGAAAATCGCGCGCTGCACCTGCGGCCGGAAGCGATCACGACCGACCACGCCCATCGGCAGATGCTGGGAACTGAACCGGGTCAAAATGCCGCGGCCCGAACGCGCCAGAAACGCATCCGGCATGCCGCCATTCCACAACTCCAGCATGCCACTGCGAAAATCGATATCGGCACTGATGGCGCAGCAAAACACACCGGTCGGCAGGATTTCTTTCAGTCGCTGGTTAATCTCGGTCAGGATATCGACCAGCGAAAAGCCTTTTTGGGTCATGCCGTAGAAAATTTCCGAGACCGGCATGGCGCCAATGGCAGCGGGCAACCCGTGGCCGGTGAAATCACCGAGCAAGACATGCAGGCCACCGGCGGGCTTTTCGGCGGCCAGCAACACATCGCCGTTGAAGATATACATCGGCGACAACTGATAGCGAATGGTCGGCGCGTCCAGACAACCGGGATGGGCAATATTGTCGAACAGGATTTTGGCCAACTGCTGTTCGCGGACCAGACGCTCGGTGTGAAAATGGATTTCATCCCGTTGCCGCGACACCGTATCGTAGAGTTGTTGCATGCGGGTAAACGCCCGCAGCTTCGCCTGCAGAATCAATTTCTGGTAGGGCTTGGTCAGAAAGTCATCGCCACCTACTTCCAGACAGCGGGCCAGCGCCGCGACATCAGTCAGTGCCGTCAGGAAAATGATGGGAACCAGACGCGAACCGGCCATCATCTTGATCTGAATGGCCGCCTCATAGCCATCCAGCTCCGGCATCAGTACATCCAGCAAAACGATATCGGGTTGTTCGGTCAAAAATTGCTGAACCGCCAGCCGACCGTTTTCCGCTTCGATGACCGAATGGCCCTCACGCTGCAGCAGCGTGCGAAGAATCAACCGGTCGCTGGCATTGTCGTCTGCAATCAGAATGCGCAAAGCATCAGTCGCCACATTCATTCCTTATGAAATGCCAGTCCTGTACACAAAGCCATTGGCGGCAACACGAATGATTCGGCAGGGAGATAACGTAGCGCTCACAACGTCGAGGCAAAACCCGGTACGCACTGAGACTTCGGTTGGCGCTACGCCCCTGAACCGCGTTGACGGGCAGCGCTCGTCAGATCGGTCTTCCGTTCGCTAGGCGAACCCGGGTGAGACAGCGGTGTCTACGACCCGGGCGACAGCAAACCGGGCTCTTCGCCTCAGGAGATTTTGAACAGCTGTTCGAAATTGGAGATGGTCAGGATCTTCTTCACATCGTTATTGCAATGCTGAATACTGATCCGGGCACTGTCGCCGCCGGCGTAATCGCGCAGCAACAGCAACATGCCAAGTGCCGAGCTGTCCAGATAGGTCGCCTCGTGCATGTCAATGACATAGCTCTTGGGTTTGACCGGCAGGTTTTCATAGGCTTCGCGGAAAGCCTGATGGGAACTGAAGTCGAACCGTCCGGCAATGCGGATGGTCAGTTCGGTGCCGTCGGCGCTCTTGGTGGTGCTGATCGTCATCTACCGCTCCTGAACCCGGTCTGGTAACCGGCACAACAGGGAGGTCTGCTCCCCGACTGCTTGAGACAGTGCCAACTATAGCGCAAGCAGCACGAAGGTCCAGCCTCAGGATAGCCTCTGCGGCAGGACAACCCCGCCATCACTGGCGTTTGGGCCGATTGAGATGGGCGCGCTGGGCCGAGCGGTCGTCCTGGACGGCCTGTTCACGCTTGTCGGTTTGCCGGTTCTCCGACTGCTGCAGATTGCCGACCACGTTGTTGATGGCCTTGGCCTTGGTCGCACGCTGCTGCCACTGGCCAACCCGCTGCTCGACCTGGGTCAGCGCCGAACGGATGCGTTGCTGCTGCTGTTCAATGGCCTTGTCCAGCTGGTTCAGGAACTGCTGGAATTGCTGCAACTCGATGCCATTCAAACCGGCGCGGCCGCGACGCTGGAAATCGCTGATGTACTCCTGCCGATAGACGATCAATTCCTGCAGCCGGGTCTCTTCGCTGACCTGAGCCTGTCGTGCCTCGCCCAGTGCCTGGGCAGCGGAGCGCTCCTGCTTGTCGGCCAGTTTGGCCACCGGTTGCAAACGCTCGGAACGGTTCATGGCAAGCACAGACTCCTCACAGCACAGTCAACGAACGGGCCCATCGGATTCGGTATCAGCGGCGGCGATTAGCAGGAAGCATAGTCGCTTCTGCCGCCAAAATACTTTCCAATCCGAGCAAGCTGTCTTTCAGTGAGACTTTTTCATTCATACCCTGCCGCAAAAACTGGTTGATGACCGGCATCAAACCAATGGCTTCGTCGATGGCGTTATCGGCACCACTCTGGTACGCCCCTACCGTTATCAGATCGCGATTCTGCTGATACGTGGCATAAATCTGTTTGACCAGCACCGCCGCCTGCTGGTGCGCGTTGGCGGCAATTTGCGCCATCGCCCGACTGATCGAGGCTTCGATATCAATCGCCGGATAATGGCCAGCCTCGGCCAGGCGTCGCGACAGCACGATGTGGCCGTCAAGAATGGCTCGGGCGGCATCGGCAATCGGGTCCTGCTGATCATCGCCTTCGGTCAACACGGTGTAGAACGCGGTGATCGAGCCGGCACCTTTTTCGGCATTGCCGGCGCGCTCGACCAGCATCGGCAACTTGGCAAACACCGACGGTGGATAGCCCTTGGTTGCCGGCGGCTCACCAACCGCCAGCGCGATTTCGCGCTGGGCCTGACAGAACCGGGTCAGCGAATCCATCAGCAGCAGCACTTGCTTGCCTTCATCGCGAAACGATTCGGCAATCGTGGTGGCCACCTGAGCGCCTTGCAAACGCAGCAGCGGTGGCAAGTCGGCCGGCACGGCCACCACCACCGCGCGTTTCATGCCTTCCTCACCGAGAATGTGTTCAATGAATTCTTTGACTTCGCGGCCACGCTCGCCGATCAAACCCACGACGATCACATCCGCTTCGGTGAATCGCGTCATCATGCCGAGCAACACGCTCTTGCCGACACCAGAACCTGCGAACAGGCCCATGCGCTGACCACGTCCGACCGTCAGCAAGGCATTAATGGCACGAACACCGACGTCAAGCGGTTCACTGATGGGATGCCGCGCCAAGGGATTGATCGGTTTTGCCGCAAGCGACCGGTGACTGCCACTGAGTGGCCCTTTGCCGTCAATCGGCTGGCCTTCGCCATCAAGCACCCGGCCAAGCAAATTGCCACCGACCAGAATTTCTGCCGCACCGGAGGTTGGCAACACGGTGGCGCCGGGGCCGAGTCCATGTAAGTCGGCAGTCGGCATCAGGTACAAACTGTCGCCGGAAAAGCCCACTACTTCCGCGCGATGCAAGCGTCCGTCATTGCCGCGAATCAAACAGCGGCCGCCGACTGGCAAACGGCAACCGACCGCTTCCAGCGTCAAGCCAACCATGCGCACCAGTTTGCCCTCAACCTGCAAACCGGGGGCGCTGGCCACACGAGCCTGATACGGTTCAAGCCGTTGGTGGAACGGGAGTCGCTCTTTCTGCGCCGCGCTCATCTTCACTCCGTTCACCACCCAGCACATGCGTCACGATCGCAGCGATGCGCGACTCCAGACTGGCATCGATGGTGGAATCATCTGTCAGCACACGGCAACCGCCCCGACTTTGGCCGGGATCATCCAGTACCTGCCAGGTATGTTCACCGCGCGCGTCCAGTGCAAACACTTCCCGCACCAGCGCCGCGTCTTCCGGATGCAGAAAAACCCGTATCGTTTGCCGCGACATCGGCAGCAGCTGCACGGCCTCCCGCACCACCGCGACAATCTGCCCCGGTGAACTGCGCAATTCGCGTCGTATTAATTGACGCGCCACCGACATCGCCAACTGTGCCAATGCCTGCTCGGCTTGGTCATCAACCATTTGCAGCGGCCGCGCCAAGGCTTCCAGCATGGCGTCGACGCGAGTGCGCAATTGCAGTATTTCCGCATCAACCTTGCTGCGACCTTCAGCCAAGCCTTGGGCCAGACCATCGCGATGGCCGTTCTTCAAACCCTCTTCATAACCTTCGTGCCGGGCCTGCTCGCGCAGTTGCTGCAACATCTCGGCCGTCACCAAGGCGGTATTGCCGCGTGGCTCGCCCGGCTGCCGCGGCGGCGGCCGCTGCGAGGCGTTCACCGCGGTTTCCTTCATGTCCGGCAGCTGCCAGGGCTGTACCGGTGAGGGGTCTTTGCCGATCATGAGTGCTGCTCTTGCATCCTCGACTGTGAATCACATCCAACCGGAGGCTTACACCATCTGCTCGCCGCTGCCGCCGAGCACAATTTCGCCGGCATCCGCCATCCGGCGTGCCACGGTCAGAATCTCTTTCTGCGCTTTCTCGACATCGCTCAGCTTGACCGGGCCCATTGATGACAGATCTTCGCGCATCAACTCAGCCGCGCGTTTCGACATGTTCTTGAAGATCTTCTCACGCACCGTTTCGTCGGAACCTTTCAGCGCGGTAATCAGCACTTCGGTCGAGACCTCACGCAGCAGCGTCTGAATGCCGCGATCATCGACCTCGACCAGATTCTCGAACACGAACATCAGATCCTGAATCTTCTGCGACAAGTCCTCATCGACTTGCTTGATTTGGTCAATCAAGGCGCTCTGCACCGAACCATCGAGGAAGTTGATGATATCGGCGGTACGCTTGGTGCCACCCAGCGCCGCCGACTTGGAACCGGTCTGCCCGGAGAGCTGACGCTCCATGATGTTGTTCAGCTCGGTCAGTGCTGCCGGCTGCACCGATTCCAGCGAGGCAATCCGCATGGTCAGATCGAGCCGGACCTTGTCCGGGAATTGCGACAGCACCTCGGCCGATTGATCCGGATCCAGATAGGCCAACACAATGGTTTGAATCTGCGGATGTTCGTAGCGAATCAAATCAGCCACCGCCCGGGCATCCATCCACTTCAGCGTATCCAGTCCTTTGGTATTGGCACCCGCCAGAATGCGATCACACAGCGCGTCAGCCTTGTCCGATCCGAGCGCTGCGCGCAAGGTGTTGCGGATGTATTCCTCGGTGCCGATACCGATACCGGTCTGCTTTTCCACCTCGATCAGAAACTTGTTGACGACATGATCGACGTCATTGCGTTCGACATGCTTGACCGCCGCCATCGCCAGACCAATGCGCTGCACCTCTTTCGGCCCCATGTGCTTGAGCACCTGGGCAGCATGATCCTCGCCGAGGCTCAGCAGCAGAATCGCCGCCTGCTCGGTGTTGTTGAAGCGATCGACCGAGAGCTCTTTCTTTTCGCCTTCAGTCGGCTTTTTTTCTGCTACCGGATTCTCAGGCATCTTTTTCCATCCAGGTCTTGACGACTTGCGCCACGATCGTCGGGTCGGATTGCACCACCGCTTTTGCCCGGGCAACCGAATCCAGTTCGGTCGTTACCGGCGGCGGCAAGCTCAAGGCGCCGCCACTGCCGCCAGAGAGCGACAAGGTGTCGTCACGCATGCCATCCGGGCCA
This sequence comes from Permianibacter fluminis, assembly GCF_013179735.1. Classification (NCBI taxonomy): domain Bacteria; kingdom Pseudomonadati; phylum Pseudomonadota; class Gammaproteobacteria; order Pseudomonadales; family Pseudomonadaceae; genus Permianibacter; species Permianibacter fluminis. The sequence continues at coordinate 3,098,228 of NZ_JABMEG010000001.1, forward strand.
AGGCCCGCTGCAGCCAGCGTCGCCTGCCGCACTTCTTCATCCGACCTTCCAGACAACTTGCCAAGCACCGGCCGCAACACGCCCAGAACGAATACCACGGCAATGATCAGCCCGAGCAGCGGCTTGAACATCAGCTGGAACCAGGGCTGTTCCCAGAACGGTATCGATTGCGGCACTTCCGGCACAGCGACCCGAACAAACGGGAAACTCTGCAGTTCTACTATGTCGCCACGCTGGGCGTCATAACCAATTGCACTCTGGACCAGTCGCGTTATGTTCGCGACTTCGGCAGCCGGGCGCGGTTGCCGCTGGGGCGGCTGTGCCGGATCGGTGGCCGGCAACTCGACAAAGTCGAGCCCAACCGATGCCGTTACCCGCCGGACCACACCGATTTGCGACCGGGTGTGACTGATCGTGGTGTCGTGATCGTAATTGCGCTCCGCCTCTTCCCGCTTGCTGCCCGTGCTCCCGTTGGCGGCAGTTGCTGCCGTACTGTTCGCGCCGGCAACTTCCGGCGCGGTGGCCGGTGTTGGCGGTTGATTGCTGAGCGCACCGGGCACGCCCTGCGCGCCACCGGTGGCATTCTGCTCGTTCAAGGTCCGTTCGGAGCGCAGCGCCGGCAAATCGGCGTTGTAAACTTTTTGCGTCGCTTCCTGAGCACTGAAATCCATGTCGACATGCAACTCGACCGTGTAGTTGCCAGCGCCAAGAATGGGCTCCAGTATGCGTTCGACTTTGCGCCGCAGCTCTTCGCCGCGTTTCTGACTTTCGGCGAACTCCTTGCTCGCCTGAATCTCGTCCTCGGTCATGCTGCCGGAGTGATGCAAGCGGCCAAACTGATCGGTGATCGTCACCCGATTGGCGTCCAGGTTTGGCACGCTGCCGGCAACCAGATCGACAATCGCCCGAATCTGCTCGGCGTCCAGCGAGCGCGCCGAATACAGATTCAGCAACACCGATGCAGTCGGTTTTTCGTTGTCACGCAGAAACACGGCCTCTTTCGGCAACGCCAGATGCACTTCAGCCGCGCGAACCCCGGCAAACTGCTCGATGGTGCGGGCAATGCGAATTTCCTGCGTGCGCAGCAGCCGGGCCTGTTCCAGACGCTGACTGACCGAGAAACCACTGTCGCGTGCCAACATTTTGTCAGCCTCAGCGCCACCGAGTTCCATGCCCTGCGCCGCCAGCTGCATCTGCACCCGCGAATAATCATCCTGAGCCACGCTGATACTGCCGTCCGATTCCAGACGGTAAGGCACCTTTTGTTGTTCCAGCATGCTGACGATTGCCAGGGCATTTTCCCGGTCCACCGGACCGAGCGGCCGCATCAGCGGATCACGCAACCACAGCACCACCAACAGCCCCAACGCGACACTGCCGGCCAGTCCAATCAGAATGCCGATCTGCCGAAGCATGGTCATGTTGCTCAGATTGGCCAATACGCCACTGCTGGCAAAGCCACCTGCGGGTGCGGCAATCAATGCGGTATCTTGCGCGGCCTCAGCCATTGTTGCTTACTCCAAAACCTGCGTTACTAAATGAGTTGCGAAAAGCGTCAATCAGCGCCGACTCAAATCGGCATGTTCATGATGTCCTGATAGGCTGCGACCAACCGATTTCGCACCTGTACCGTTGCCTGGAATGCAATGCTGGCTTTCTGGCTCGCGACCATGGCCTGAACCAGGCTGACACTCTTGTCACCCATTTCAACGCGCGTCTGCAGACCTTCTGCCTGCTGTTGCAATTGATTGACGTTGCCAAGCGCCTGCGAAAACAAGCTACTGAATTGCTGAACACCCGAGACCCCCGAGCTCTTGTTGAGCACCTGCCCGGCCGATTCGGTTCGGCCGGCCTGACTGGCCAAGGCGCGCAGTTCCTGCAACAGCTGAGTGCGATCAATTGTGCTCATGTCAAAATCCTGTCCATCAACTGACTAGTGCCGGACCAACGTCACATGCTCGGCACGGCGTAACCCATCTCGCGCATCCGCGCCAACTTGTAACGCAACGTGCGCGGACTAATCCCCAATTGCTTGGCAATGCTTTCCCGGGTGTCTTCGGTGTCGCGCAGGGTTTGCAGAATGCGTTCGAACTCAATACGGCGGACCGCGTCGCTCAGCCGGTTTTCCGCCGCCGGTTCCGGACTGATGCCGGCGGCCTCGCTGGCAGGCGAAAACTGCAACTGAAAATCGGCGGCACCGAGTTCACGCCCACTCTGCAGAATCAGCGCCCGCTGCACGGCGTTGTCAAGTTCCCGGACATTGCCCGGCCAGCTGTGTGCGGTCAGTGCCGACATGGCTTCAACGCTGAGTCGTGGCGGCAGCCGCTGACTGCTGCGGCAGTGCCGGGCGATCAGGTGTTCGGCAATCGGCACGATGTCGCCGGGCCGCTCCATCAGCGCCAGGCAGCGGAGCGGGAACACGTTCAGCCGGAAATACAGATCCTCGCGGAAGCGGTGCGCTTTCACTTCATCCAGCATGTTGCGATTGGAGGTAGCGATGACCCGAACATTGAGCGAAATCGGTTTGCGACCGCCGAGGCGCTCGACTTCGCGCTCTTGCAGCACCCGCAACAACTTCGCCTGCAGGTTCAGATCCATTTCGGAGATCTCATCGAGCAACAGCGTGCCGCCCTGCGCCTGTTCAAATTTGCCTGGTGTCGCCTGATGGGCGCCGGTAAAAGCGCCTTTCTCATAGCCAAACAAGGTGGCTTCCAGCATGTTCTCCGGGATCGCGGCGCAATTGATGGCGATGAACGGGCCGTCGCGTCGAGCAGAATGATCATGAACATAACGGGCCAGCACTTCCTTGCCGACGCCACTCGGGCCGGTCAGCAGGACCGTGGCTTCCGATTCCGCAACGCGGCGAGCCAGCGTCAGCAATTCGACACTGCGCGGATCGGCGGCAATCGGTCCGGTGCTGGCCGCCTGCGCGCGCGCATATTGACGGACCGTGTCAATCAGGATTTCGGGGGAAAACGGCTTCTGTAAATAGTCGGTAGCGCCGTCCTGCATGGCTTTGACGGCATTGCCGACATTGCCATAAGCCGTCATCAGCACGACCGGAAGGTTGTTATGTACGCGACGGACATGACGAAGCAAATCATGACCCGACATTTTTTCCAGATTCCAATCCGACAACACCAGGTCCGGCAGTTGCTCGGTCAACAATTGTTGCGCCTGCTCGGCACTGCTGGCGCTGCTGACGGAAAAGCCGGCAGAAGACAGCGTTTCGACCACCGCTTCGCGCAAGGCACCGTCGTCTTCAACGACCAGTACGGAAATGTCAGTCACGATTTTCTCCTGTTGGAAATGCGTTGGGCCGGGCGCGGTCGAGCCAACGGCCATCAACCGGCGCGGGCCAGGGCGTTCGACGCCGCGGGCAAGGTCAGTGCAAAGCAGCTGCCAGAGCCGACGCTGCTGCTGATCGTCAATTTCGCCTGATGGGAATCGGCCACTGCCTGCACCACTGCCAGACCCAGTCCAGTGCCGGTGCGTTTGGTGGTAAAGAATGGTTCGCGCAGCCGCGCCAATACCGATGGCGACATGCCGCAGCCGTTGTCGGTGACGCTGAGCGTGATGTGTTCCGGGTTCGGTTGGCTCAGCGCGAGGCTGACGGTAGCGCTGCCGTGCGCATTGCGCTGGCAGGCATGAAAAGCATTGTCAAGCAGATTGCCGAGCGCACCGATCAAGGCATCGCGATTGCCGATCAGAAAGCAATCGACGTGCTCGGCATCGCGGCACAGTGTGATGCCCTGCTGCTGTGCCAGCGGCATATAAAGTTCGAATACCCGATCAAGCAAATCGGTAACGGCAAGCAGTTCCACTTTCGGGCTGCCACCGCCGGCAACGAGCAGCATGTCGGCAATTTGACGTTCCATGTGTTGCAAGCGCTCGATTACCCGCGCGGCATGCCGTGAAGGCAACGCTTCGCCGGCCACATGTTTCTGTAATTGATGGGCGCACAACAAGGCGCTGGCGATTGGCGTCCGCAATTGATGCGAGAGACTGGCGAGCAGATGGCCGATAGTGGCCAACCGATCACGCTGCGCCAGACGAGCCTGCAAGCGACGGGTTTCGGTCAGATCCGAAACCATCACCAGCTGGCCCATGCCGTTGCTCATGGCGCGTGTGGCAATTTGCACCCGGCGACCGTCACGCAAGCTGACTTCGTGACCATCGTCAGCGCGCGGCTCGAAGCTGCGCGCAATCACGTCGCGCCAGCGCTGGCCGAGCAAGGGTACGCCGAGCAAATCAATCGCAACCGGATTGGCGTCCTGCACCCGACCCGAGGCATCAAGCAGCAGCACGCCAACCGGCAACAAGGCCAGCACTTCGCGCAGCGCTTCATTACCGGTGGTGAGCGGTCCGACACTGGCCTGCGGCCCTTGCCGAAGCGACTCAGATGAGTCCGCCGATGCGGCACCAAGGCCGGCAATGGCGGCGACAACACTGGCACCGGCCGACACCGGATGGGCTGAAGGATTACGGATTGCAGCTTCGATCATGATCACGCTCCGCGGCGGAATGCCGGTAGGCGCAATCAATAATGCAGGGACTATGCCAAGATATTTTTTCTATTTAAATCAGTACGATATGCTGACTAGTAAAAATTGACGTCAAGCTTCCGTCATTTCCTCGCCGCGACCCATACCGTACTTGCGCATCTTCTCGACCAAAGTGGTCCGACGCATCTGCAGCCGTTCCGCCGCGCGCGCCACCACGCCACCGGCTTCGCTCAAGGCCTGATTGATAAAGGCGATTTCCAGCTCCGCCATATAGTCCTTGAGATTCAGACCGTCACGCGGCAACACAGCGACCGTGCTGTTGACCATGGCGCCACTGCGATCCTCGCCCGCCAGGGTCGGCGCTGAGGTAACCGTCAGGCCTTCGGCGTGACGGTACTTGGTTGGCAGATCACCGACATCGACCACGCCATAGGGATACAGAATCGCCAAACGTTCGATCAGATTGGCCAGCTCGCGGACATTGCCCGGCCAGTCGTAACGGCTCAGGCTGACCAGTGCATTCGGCGACAGCCGAACTGCCGGCGCCCCGCTCGCTTCCAGACGCGCAATCAGTTCATTGACCAGCAACGGAATGTCTTCACGGCGATCACGCAGTGGCGGCATTTCTATGGGGAAAACATTCAGCCGGTAGAACAAATCTTCACGGAACTTGCCGTCAGCAACTTGACGTTCGAGATTGCGATGCGTTGCCGCGATGATCCGGACATCGGCCTGCACGGTGCGGTTACTGCCGACCCGTTCGAAGGTTTTTTCCTGCAGAACCCGCAGCAATTTGACTTGCAGCGCCATCGGCATGTCGCCGATTTCGTCGAGAAACAGCGTACCGCCCTGCGCCAGTTCAAAGCGCCCCTGTCGGGCCGTGATGGCGCCGGTGAACGCGCCTTTTTCGTGACCAAACAACTCGCTTTCCAGCAAGTCGGCTGGAATCGCCCCGCAATTGACCGGCACGAATGGCTTGGTTCGGCGCGCCGACATGTAGTGCAGATTGCGGGCGACAACTTCTTTGCCGGTACCGGTTTCGCCGAGCACCAAGACGCTGGCATCGGTCTGGGCGACATGCTCGATCAAGCGGCGCACTTCCTGCGTTGCTTTACTGTTGCCAACCAGGCTGCGGAACAATTCAACTGACCGATCACCGACCCGGGTTGCATGCTGGTTGTTGCGGCAGACCTGACATTGATGCAGCAAATCCAGCAACTGTGCGTAGCGCAGCGGCACATCCAGCGTGCCGACCACATGTGGCTGCAGCACGGGCTCCAACTGTTGCACCGGAATGCCACCAGACAGCAGCAAGACCGGCGCCTGCCGATCATGCTGATGCAGCGCCTGCAGCACGGTCTTGGCATCGGCCGGCGCGATGGTGCCGAGAACAACGCCGAGATAGCGGCGGTTTTCGGTCAGAAATTCCCGATAGTTGCGACTGTCGGCAGGGGCGCACTCCTCACCCAGAAACTCCAGGATGATCCCCAGGCGCTGACGGCGCTCGATATCGTCATCCAGCACCAACAACTGCAATTCTCGCCACACGATACCCGCGCTCCACAAAAAAACTGACGTCAGTTCAAGAAGTTGGAATAAGGGATAGAAGACGGGTCGAGAATTGTCAAATTCTTGGCAGCACTCTTTTCGCGATGTAATCGCAGCTTGTACACACGTTCCTGAGCGAAATGGATCTTCTGGATCGTTAGGCTTCGCGAGCCGGCACGACGGATCGCCATTGCGGGATCCATGCAGCGTGAACACAAGCCTGCGCAGCCACCGCGGCGCGAGCGGCTTTTTCCGCGCAAAAAGAAAGGGGCTTAAGTCACCCTAAGCCCCTTACCGTACGACTGAAGCCGCATTCCCTGAAGTGTTCTCAGCACCGCAAGGTACGTCTTCGTGAAGCCTTATCACTATCGGATGTTCTCAGCACCCGGCAGCAACGGCCTCGTTTTCTCCGGAGATGTCACCGATGCGCAAATGGAGACCTATCATGGGAACTGACATTCGTGTCTCGGGACGCCCTTCACTCAGCAAGTGGCGTGCCAAGGTGCCTATCTCGGCGTCGCAAAGCAGGAAAAGCCGGCGATTCCTAACGCTTATTGCCCGCATTGCTGCAGCAATCAACGTGCAAACAGCGCGTTCGCTGGCGCAATTTCCGGACCGCCCTGCCATTTTTCCTGCGCGCCGCGTCGGCAAGGCGTTTGCCGCCGCCTTGCCACGGTTGCTGCGACCGCATGGCAGCTCAGACAAGAGCCAAAGCGGCAAGACCTTGCCGCCGCGGCAAGTGGTTGCATTTGCCGCCTCCACAGCCCGCCTGCCATACGCCTTGCCTTAATGTGGCTACCAACCTGCCTGGCCTGCGCGAACCGCCACGGCAGCCGCCCGTAACGAAAGAATCCGCCATAACGCTGAATAAAATCCGCGCTTTGCATTAAAGAGGCTTGAGGCCGACTTCGCTCGCGCCATTCCGCTCGTTTATGCCCGGCCTGTGCAACCGGCCAACCGCTCGCCTCCACTCAATTAAAAAAAAATCCTCAAGCTTTGTCAGGGCGGGTCGATAACCCGGACGAGCGAGTTGTGTCTCAGCATGAATCGCTCGACGTGGCAGGAATGTTCTCAGTGTTCCCCACGGCTAGGCAGGGGTGTTCTCAGCTCCACCAGCCGACTAACACGAAAGGACGTTCCTGCTTTTTTGTGCCTGCGATTTGTCATGACTCATCCATGACTGATGGCGGCGGCAAAAGTCCCAGCACGAACTCCTTTCCTACACCGGCAACTTTGTAAGCGTCTTGAAGCCAGCAGGCCTGACGCGTCGAAGACTGAGGAGTAAGAAATGGGAAGCGTGATCGCCACCAACATTGCGTCCATCAACGCCCAGCGTAACTTGTATGGGACGTCGAACGGACTCAACGTAACGTTCCAGCGACTGTCGTCCGGCTTTCGGATCAATACGGCGAAAGACGACGCGGCTGGGCTGCAAATCTCCAACAAACTGAGCTCACAAATCGGCGGCTTGACCGTTGCCGCCCGTAACGCCAATGACGGCATTTCGCTGTCGCAAGTGGCAGAAGGCGCGGTTGGTGAAGCCACCAACCTGCTGCAACGGATGCGCGATCTGGCGGTGCAATCGGCCAACGGCAGTAATGGCCCGTCAGAACGTTCGGCGCTGCAACAAGAAGTTGCGCAGCTGAAATCCGAATTGAACCGGATTGCGGAAACCACGCGCTTCGGCAGCGCGGTGCTGCTGAACGGCTCGTTCGGTTCGCGCTCGTTCCAGGTCGGTGCCAATGCCTTCGAAACCATCAGCGTCACGATGGGCAACGTCCGCGCCGATGCCACCGGCTCCTACCGCGTCGACACCAGTGCCGGCGTCAATTTGCTTGATGCCAGCGCGACCTTGGCCGACAACGCCACCAACGCGGTCAATGCGGTCGCCGGCGATACGATTACCCTGTCCGGCTTCCTCGGCACCCAGGACATCACCTATGCCGCCGGCTCGACGGCGCGCGACATCGCCAATGCGGTCAATTTTGTCTCGAGTGAAACCGGGATCAACGCAGCGGCTCGCACCGTTGCGCAATTGTCGAGCTTGGCCCTGCCGGGCACGCTTTCATTTCAGCTGTATGGCTCCAATACCAGCACGACCAATCCGATCATCATCTCGGCAACGGTCACTGATGTCACCGATTTGTCGGCGATCTCGGATGCGGTCAACCGGGTCAATGCGGAAACTGGAGTTTCGGCCGAAATCGTCGTTGACCCGGCTACCGGTGACAAGAATGTGCATCTGATCAGTGAAACCGGTACCGATATCAAAATCGCCGATTTCAACAACAGTGCCGGTGCCAACGGCACCATCGCGATGACACCGGAAGACTTCAACGGCTTGGCATTGGCCGGTTCGACGGCTGCCACGTTGACGCCTGGCGCCGCCACCGATTCGGCCGTGGTCGCCGGCATGGTGCGGTTTGACTCCAGCCGTTCGTATACGGTGACCTCGCTGGCAGCCGATATCTTTGCCGCCATCGGCACGCAAAGCGCCGGCTTGGAGCAAGTGGCCAATCTCAGCATCGCCACCGGCATCGGCGCGCAGGAGGCCATCATCGTGATCGACAAGGCAATTGAAGCCATCGATTCGGTGCGTGGCGATCTCGGTGCCGTGCAAAACCGTTTCATCAGCACCATCTCGAACCTGAACAGCGTCAACGAGAACGTTGCTGCCTCGCGTTCGCGCATCCGGGACACCGACTTCGCGCAGGAAACGGCGAACCTGTCGAAGTTCCAGGTGTTGCAACAAGCCGGCCTGTCCGTACTGGCGCAAGCCAATGCCCAGGGCCAATCCGTCCTTCAACTGTTGCAAGGATGATAACCATGACCGCCAAGATGGTCGCCGGCAACCCTGGCTCTTGCCGGCGACAACCAGGTATTACCCAAACAGGCATGACCCCGACTGTGTACAGTTCCAGAGCCGTCCAGTCTGCAGCAACCGAAGTAGCCGTACCCGCAGTGCCCCAAGCCCTTACCGACGACGACTCCGCAGGACAGGGCTGAGGGTTTTCTCAGGACCGCTCAGCCACCTGAGCCCCGCTCCCCGAATGACGTTCTCGGGCCGCGGGGTTCAGGCCCGGCGCGGAGTCCCGGCAAATTGAGCAAACCGGATATGGCAAACGGGTTTCGGTAAACGGCTTTCGGTGAACGGCTTTTGATAAACAGAATACCGGCAACAGTCTTTGATGGATGTACCAGTTGAGTCCGGGAAGCCAAGCGGTTTGGCTAACTGACAAAAAACTGACAGAAAAAATTTTCGGCGCTAACAGTTTCGGTAAGTGACTGATTCGCTGGTCCCATACGGGTTCTGCCAAGACAGCCAGGCAGATGCCCGCGTTCGTCATTGTGAAATCCATTTAAAGTTTCCTCAGGCAAGCCCGATAACCTGTTCGGACCGGCGCTGCGTTCTCAGCGCAAGCCGGACTAGACAGGTTGCGAATTTGCTCGAAGTTGCACCCAGAGCTACGTGACCGGCGTCGGTAGTGAGCTTTCTCAGAGCAGCTGCCAGCGTCTCGTAACTTTGTAGGCCCCGCTTTCTCAGAGTGGGACATCGAAGGAGACCTATCATGGGTAACGTCATTCAGACGAATGCGTCCTCGCTTAACGCCCAGCGTAATCTGCTGGGTACCAGTAATGCCCTTGGCACCGTGTTCCAGCGCCTGTCGTCCGGTTTCCGGATCAACAGCGCCAAGGACGATGCCGCCGGCCTGCAGATCAGCAACCGTTTGAGCTCGCAAATCGGTGGCTTGTCGGTCGCGGTTCGTAACACCAACGACGGTATCTCGCTGGCGCAAACAGCTGAAGGTGCCTTGCAGGAAAGCACCAACATTCTGCTGCGTATGCGTGATTTGGCCGTGCAATCCGCCAACGGTTCGAACGGCGGTAGCGAACGTCAGGCACTGCAACAGGAAGTCAACCAGCTCAAACAAGAGCTGACCCGTATTGCCAGCACCACCACGTTCGGCTCGCGCAAGATTCTGGACGGTTCGTTCGGTTCGGAAGCCTTCCAGGTCGGTGCCAACGCCTTCGAAACCATCAACGTGACCTTGGGTAACTACAAGGCCAACAACATGGGTTCGTACAGCTACGATCTGTGGAATGCGGCCGGCGCTGCGGCGGTGACCTCATTGGGCGGCGTGCTGGCGGCCAACTCGGTTACGGCCAACGGCGTCACCGGCAACCTGACCATTGCCGGTCTGGCAACCTCGGTTGTCGCCGTCGCGGGTTCGGCTTCGTCGGTTGCCACGTCAATCAATGCCGTCAGCGGTTCGACCGGCGTTTCTGCCGATGCCCGCACCGTGATCGGCCTGACCTTCGACAACGACACCTTCTCGTTCAGCCTGGCTGCACAAGGCGGTACTGCGGTTTCGATTCAAGCCACCGTTGCCGGCGGCGACCTGACCAGCATGGCCGACGCGATCAACGCCGAAGCCGGCAAGACCGGTCTGACCGCAAAAGTGTCCGGTTCGGAAATCATTCTGACCAGCGAAGCAGGCGATGACATCACCATCGACAACCTGAACAGCATCACCAACACCAGCCAAATCACGGTGCAGGGTTATGATTACACCGGTCAGAACGCCTTGGCGGCCTCGACCGACATCCTGACCGAAGCAGCTGATGATGCGATGCGCGCCATCGGTACCGTTGCCCTGAACAGCGCCAAGTCGTTCACCAGCACTGCCAGTGCGGCGACGATTGACGGCACCACGACCGTCAACAGCGGTGCGCTTGATGATGTCACCACCGTCGATATTTCGACTGCGATTGGCGCCCAACAAGCGCTGAAGATCCTGGATGACGCGACCTCCTTTGTTGACAGCTCACGCGCCGCACTCGGTGCCGTGCAAAACCGTCTGCAAAGCACCATCGCCAACCTGGGCAGCGCGATCGAGAACCTGTCGGCCTCGCGCTCACGCATCCGTGACACTGACTTTGCTGCCGAAACAGCCAACCTGACCAAAAACCAGGTGCTGCAACAGGCGGGCCTAGCGATTCTGGCGCAAGCCAACGCCTCGCCGCAAAGCGTACTGTCGCTGCTGCAGTAAGTGGCGGATAAGGAACGGCAATGATGAACCGCCGCTCCCCACGGGCGCACACTGGCTACGGTCGAAAGACCGTAGCCTTCGGTGCGGTCGCAAACGTTGTAAGCCCTTTGCGACACGCTGCACTGACAAGTGCGGCAGCAGTTGCAGGAGACGACCATGTCAACTGATCTCAGTCTGACTGGTGGACCCCGCGTGCCCGTCAACATCGCTACGCCTGCCAACGGCAACAATGTGGTGAGCTTGCGCCCTGCCGCCCGGCAAGAAGTTGCCGCGCCAGTCGCGCAATCCGAGATTCAGGCCAAACCGGCTGCCGAAGAACAAACGACGGCCCGACGTCTGGAACAGCAAAGCAAGGCCGAAGTGGAAGCGCTGCGGGCCAAGGTTGAAGAACTCAACCAGAATGCCCAGAGCGTCCGTCGCAGCCTGCGCTTTGATGTCGATGACGACACCGGAATCACGGTAATCACGGTTCGCGACCGGGAAACGGATGAAGTTATCCGCCAGATCCCGTCGGAAGAATTGCTGCAACTGGCCCGCTATTTTGCGGCCGCCAGCGAAGGTCAGGTCGATAGTAAAGGGTTGTTGTTGCGCGCTGAGGTTTGACAGTCAAGCTCAGTCTCCGCCCTGCAGGGATGTAGGGTGTGCCGGCTGCTGTCTGGAACAGCAGCGGCCATTGCCAGCCATCCTGATGATGGCTTGGCATGGGGGTTGCTCTCGCTTTGCCTGAATGCGTGTAGTGATAGTGCGTTACGGCCGCATCCGGGCCGACACCGACACGATACAGGAGTGGTTCCATGGGACTCATATCTGCTGCAGGTTCCGGCTCTGGCCTCGATGTCGATTCGATCATCAAGGCCTTGGTCAACGCCGAGCGCGCGCCAGTCGAGCAGCGACTGAACCGGCAAGAAGCCCAGACCACCACGACGCTGACCGGTATCGGTTCGCTGTCATCCATTCTTGGCACGCTGAAAACCGCGCTGCAAAAGCTCGACTCAGCCTCCGATTTCAAACTCCGCACCACCTCTCTGTCGCAGAGTGGTTACGTCACGGTCACTCCGGGTGAAACAGCCAGCAGCACCAGCTTTTCGGTGGAAGTCGTTTCCTTGGCGACCGGCAGCAAGCTCGAATCCGGGGTCATAGCCGGCGGTTCCAGCGCAACCTTTGGCGATGGTTCGCTCGATTTTTCTGCTGGCGGCAATACCTTCTCGGTTGCAGTTTCCGCAACTGACACCCTGACCCAGATCCGCAACAAGATTAACAATGCGACGGGCAATTTTGGTGTCACTGCGACCATCACGACGACCGACGCTGGCACCAAACTGGTTTTCAACTCCAAGATTACCGGCACCGGCAAAGATCTGGTCGTCACCAATACCAATGCCGCGCTGAACTCCATCTCGACCGGCATGAGCTCGACGCAGGCGGCCGCCAATGGCCAAATCAAGATCAACGGCAATGTCGTTACCGGCACCAGCAACACCTACAGTACGGCGGTCGAAGGCATCACCATCACGGCGCTGAAAACCAACACCGCAGCGGAAACTACCGAAGTGACCATTGCCGAGGACAAATCGGCAGTGAAAAAAGCGGTGGAAGAATTCGTCAAGGCCTATAACAGCGCCTTTTCCGAGATCAGTAAACTGACCAGCAACGTCAAAGGCGCCGAAGGTCCATTGGCCGCCGACAGCTCAGCCCGCAGCATCACCCAGCGGCTGCGCAATCTGTTGACCGGTTCGGTCAGCAGTGTCGATAGCGAATTTGGTAGCTTGGCCGCTATCGGCGTGACGACATCCAGAACCGGCACGCTGGAATTGAACAGCAGCAAACTGGATACAGCGCTGAGTAGCGGCTTTGACAAGATTGTCTCGCTATTCAGTGCAACGGATGGCCTCGCCCAGCGCACCATCAGCTATATCGATTCGCAGACCGGATCGAACGGCGCGCTGCAAAGCCGCACCACCACACTGAACCAGGATCTGCAACGAATTGCCGGCCAGCGCGACTCGCTGTCGCTGCGGCTGGAAAAAATCGAAACCCGTTTGCGCGCTCAGTATGGCGCGCTGGATGCGCTGGTTGCCCAGTTCAACGGAACGTCCACCTTTATCAGCCAGAACCTGGCAAGCATGTCTACCGGTTCCAAGAAATAGTCAGGCTTTCAGGCACTCGCTACGCCATTACCGTCGTTTGGAGATCGTTTTCATGTCCATGCAATACGCCAAGCAGTACGCCAAAATCAGCGCCAGTTCGGAAACCGAATCCGCCGATCCCCATCGACTGATTCAGATGCTGATCGACGGTGCGCTGGCCAAACTGGTCGTCGCCAAAGCAATGATCGAACGCCGCGACGTCGCCAAAAAAGGCGAAAACGTCAGCTGGGCCATTTCGATCATCGGCGGCCTGCAAGCCAGTCTGGATCTGCAAAAAGGCGGTGAAATCGCCCAAACACTGAATGCCCTGTACGAATACATGACCATACGCCTGGCGCAGGCGAGCGCCAACAATGATGCCTCGGGGCTGGATGAAGTCATCCATCTGATGAAGACCATCAAGGAAGGTTGGGATGGCATTCGGCCACAGGCAGTCGACATGTTCAAAGACAATCAAGCCTCCGAGCGCAGCCCCGCATGAGTCCGGCATTGGCGGAAATCGTCGCGCTGAGCGAAAAACTGCAGGCCTTGTCGGTCAGCAGCGACTGGACCGCGATGCTGACCGTGGCACGGCAGCGACAGCAATTGCTCGACCACTATTTTGCCAGCAAGCCGCTGCCAGATCCTGATGAATTGGTGCAGGGAACGCTGGGCAAAATTCAGAAAGAAGATGGCGTTCTGAACCAACTGGCCCGCAACCACCGGCAGAAAATGCTCGAAGAAGTGATCGACCTGCGCCAGCGTTGGCAGATGTCTGATGCCTACCAGACGGTGCAGCAACTGCAAATCTAATCCCAGCTCTCATTGACGCCATTTCGGCGTCGTGCATTTGTCTCTTCAAATGAAAGCACCGACGAAAGTCTGCTGTAAATCCCGCTAAAGATTTAACACTACGCGCCGATAATCGATTATCCGGTTCTGCATTCTCAGTGCACCCCGGCAGTCGGCCCTGCTTTGCCCAAGGCAGCAAGCCAGCAAAGACACTTTGTAAGTTCCGCTTTCTCAGAGCGGGACATCGAAGGAGACCTATCATGGGCAACGTCATTCAGACGAATGCGTCCTCGCTTAACGCCCAGCGTAATCTGCTGGGTACCAGTAATGCCCTTGGCACCGTGTTCCAGCGCCTGTCGTCCGGTTTCCGGATCAACAGCGCCAAGGACGATGCCGCCGGCCTGCAGATCAGCAACCGTTTGAGCTCGCAAATCGGCGGCTTGTCGGTCGCGGTTCGTAACACCAACGACGGTATCTCGCTGGCGCAAACCGCGGAAGGTGCCTTGCAGGAAAGCACCAACATTCTGCTGCGCATGCGTGATCTGGCCGTGCAATCCGCCAACGGTTCGAACGGCGGTAGCGAACGTCAGGCACTGCAACAGGAAGTCAACCAGCTCAAACAAGAGCTGACCCGTATCGCCAGCACCACCACGTTCGGCTCGCGCAAGATTCTGGACGGCTCGTTCGGTTCGGAAGCCTTCCAGGTCGGTGCCAACGCCTTCGAAACCATCAACGTGTCGCTGGGCAATTACAAAGCCGACAACATGGGTTCGTATCGTTTTGATTTGTTCAATACAGCAGGCAATAACCTTGGCGCCAGTTTTGGCGCGGCCGCTTCTGGCGCGAACGCGGCGGGTGCACCGAATAATGTAGCCGGCACGGTCACGATTGCCGGCGTCGGCACTTCAAGCGCCATTTCACTAGCAGGCTTATCGGCCGGTAGTGCGGCGGCCGCCATCAATGCCGAATCAGGCACCACCGGCGTGATCGCCGATGCACGTACTGTTGTTAACATGATATTTACAGGCGCCGACACCTACACGTTCACCTTGACCGGCGCACCGGGTTCATCCGTGTCCATTCAGGCCTCCATCACCGCTGGTACCTTCGACTTGACCAGTATGGCCGACAGCATCAACGCCGAGGCCGGCAAAACTGGCATCACGGCCGCCGTCAGCGGTAGCAACGTGAAACTCACCAGCGAAGCCGGCGACGATATCATTCTGGAGAACTTGACCACTGTCGGTGCCAGCGGAATCTCATTTAATGGATATGACTACGAAGGCGACAATGCATTGCCAGCCTCTTTTGCTGGGGCTACGGGCAACCTTGCCGGGTCAGATTCGATGCGTGCCATCGGTACTGTGGTATTGAACGGTGCCACGCCATACACCGTCGCCACCTCAGCAACGACCATCACCGGCACTGCGGGCTCTGCCACCAGCACGTTGCAAGCTGTGACCAACGTCGATATCTCGACGACGATTGGCGCCCAGCAGGCACTAAATACTCTGGACAATGCCCTGTCGTTTGTTGACAGTTCGCGCGCCGCGCTCGGTGCCGTGCAGAACCGTCTGCAAAGCACCATCGCCAATCTGGGCAGCGCGATCGAAAACCTGTCTGCTTCGCGCTCACGCATCCGTGACACCGACTTTGCCGCCGAAACCGCAAACCTGACCAAGAACCAAGTGCTGCAGCAGGCGGGCCTTGCGATTTTGTCGCAAGCGAATGCCTCGCCACAAAGCGTATTGACGTTATTGCGATAACAAAATGAATTTCGCCCCGGCCAGGGCGATCAGCACCAACCGACTTTGTAGGCCCGCATTCTCAGGGTGGGGCAGCAAAGGAGACCTATCAGATGGGCAGTGTGATTCAAACCAACGCATCGTCGCTGAATGCCCAGCGTAACCTGCTGGGTACCAGTAATGCCCTTGGCACCGTGTTCCAGCGCCTGTCGTCCGGTTTCCGGATCAACAGCGCCAAGGACGATGCCGCCGGCCTGCAGATCAGCAACCGTTTGAGCTCGCAAATCGGCGGCTTGTCGGTCGCGGTCCGTAACACCAACGACGGCATTTCACTGGCGCAAACCGCGGAAGGCGCCTTGCAGGAAAGCACCAACATTCTGCTGCGCATGCGTGATTTGGCCGTGCAATCCGCCAACGGTTCGAACGGCGGTAGCGAACGTCAGGCGCTGCAACAGGAAGTCAACCAGCTCAAACAAGAGCTGACCCGTATTGCCAGCACCACCACGTTCGGCTCGCGCAAGATTCTGGACGGCTCGTTCGGTTCGGAAGCCTTTCAGGTCGGTGCCAACGCCTTCGAAACTATCAATGTGTCGCTGGGCAATTACAAAGCCGATAACATGGGTTCGTATCGCTACAATCTGTTTGATGCGTCGGCCGCCGATACGACCGTGTTAGGCGGCATTGATGCCGACACTGTGTTTCCACCCAGCGGCGTCACGGGCAATTTGACGATAGGCGGCTTGCAGACAACCACCATCGCTGTCGCCGGTTCCGCCGCCAATGTGGCTACCGCGATCAATGCCGTAACGTCGACCACAGGAGTATCTGCCGATGCCCGAACCGCTAGCGGTTTGGCATTTGCTGATGACACCTATGCTTTCGGCATCTCCTTTCCCGGCGGCTCAGGCATCCGCATTCAGGCCACGGTCGCTGGCGGCGATCTGACCCAGATGGCCGATGCCATCAATGCCGTGGCCAGCCAGACGACGTTTACCGCGCGGGTTAATGGCAGCGAAATCATCGTGACCAGTGAAGAAGGTCATGACTTTGTTATCGATAACTTTACTACCATCGGCACCGGCGCCATGACCGGACGCGGTTATGATTACAACGGCACTACGGTCATCTCCTCCGCTGACGAAACTGTGACTATGGCCGGCAACAATACCTATCGTGTTATCGGCACCATTCAGCTGAACAGCGCCACATCATTTACCACCTCCCCCAGCGCCGCCACGATCGATGGCAACGCGGCCAATTCGGTCAATAGCGCCACCCTTGACGACGTAACAACTGTCGACATTGCCTCTGCCATTGGCGCCCAGAAAGCCTTGAAAGTGCTGGATGATGCCCTGTCTTTTGTCGACAGCTCGCGGGCCGCACTCGGTGCGGTGCAAAACCGGCTGCAAAGTACGATCGCCAACCTCGGTAGCGCGATCGAAAACCTGTCGGCTTCGCGTTCACGCATCCGTGACACCGACTTCGCCGCCGAAACCGCCAACTTGACCAAGAACCAGGTGCTGCAGCAGGCGGGACTTTCAATACTGGCGCAAGCCAACGCCGGGCCACAAAGCGTATTGTCGCTACTGCGTTAGTCGCTCCTGCGCCTGAACGACGCTCTGCGGTCCGCATGGAGGCAAGGTTTTGCCGCGCTGTTGCCATACCCTCGCCCCACTTGACCGGTTGCACGGAAGCAGCCAAGCTCAGCCCATCGTTCTGCCGGCACGACTCAGTGTTGCCCAGGCAGCGGCTGATGCCAGGGAGAGTTCTGCAGCGTGAATCCAACCAGCTCCGGCGAACTGGCGGTGCGCCTAGCCACCGCAGCCGATCTGCCATTCATCGTCCGTGGCGCCTGCGCGCTGGCTGAGCAGGAAGCCGAGCAAGGCGCGGCCTTGACGTTGCAGGCGGATTTTCCGCAACGGGTCGAACGCTACTTTGCCGATCTGATCGCCAGCCCGACCGCCTTGGTCATCCTCGCCGAACGCCAGCAACAGCCACTGGCCTATATCGCCGGCAGCCTGCAAAGCATGCCCAATGATTTCACCACCGCAGCGCTGTACGGCATGATTCAGGTACTATGGGTCGAACCCGATGCCCGCCGCCTGCAACTTGGCAAAACCTTGGTCGAGATGTTCGAAGCCACGCTGCGCGATCAAGGTGTTCACCATATCGATACCCAGCATGCCCACAGCAACTTGCCGGCGGTGCTGTTCTGGCAGAGCTGCGGCTATGCACCGGTCAGCACGACCCTGCGCAAAATGCTCTAGGGACGTGTCGCCAAAGTCGTCGGCGCAGGATTCCACTAGGCCTGTTTTTAGCCAGACCTGTTTTTTGGCCAAACCAAGACTTAACTGGATCTGGATTTAACTGGGTCTGGATTTAACTAGACCCGGGTTGAACTGGTCCCGAATTTCATCTGAGCCCGATTTCATCCCGCCTCGGTCTATCGCCGCCTTTCTGGCACTCTAGTTGCTACATTGATTCGGGTAGCACCGGGTCAGTCTTGGCTAAGACTCGGCAACCGACCTTGGAGTGCATCCGTCACCATGCAGCTGCCAGCCATCAGTTATGACGACGCGCTGTTGCGCGCGCAGCAATTGCTGCTGAGCGCCCAACATCAGGGTGCGATTCAGTTGTCCTCGCATTTGTTGCAGATGCAGCCGCATGATCCGACGCCGTTTTACATTCTCGCGGTCGCGCTCAGCCAGTTGCGGCAATATGACCGCGCCCGCGAAGCCTTGCATCACGCGCTGAAGCTGGCGCCAGAGCGCAGCGAGCTGTGGCTGGCACTCGGTAAGACCCACGACAGCGAACAGCAATTTGCCGCAGCCACCCCCTGCTACGAAACCGCGGTGGCCTGCGCGCCGAGCAACCTCATTGCCCGCTATGCGCTGGCACGCAATCTGGAAGCGCAAAAACTGACCGATGCGGCACTGGCGCAGTATCAGGCGCTGACCCAGTCGGCGCCAGCCGATACCGATGCCCGTGAAGGCCTGTGGCGTTGCCTGCGCAATTTGCAGCGTCGCGAAGAGCTTTGCCACCCTGACAAACTGGCCGAGGCCGTTACCCCGATCTTGCGCATCATTCGCGCCAAGACTTTGATCGAACTCGGCACCGACAGCCACCTCACCGAAGCCGAATCCCTGCTACAGCAAACCCTGACCGAACAACCGCAGCGCCCCGATGCACTCGCCGCACTCAGCCTGCTCTATCGCGTGCGCGGCGACTTTGACCATTGCCTGCCGATTGCCCAGCAGTTGATGGCGGCAGAACCAGACCGCACCGAAGGCTACCTGGGCTGCATCGAATCGCTGATTGCAATGGATCGTGACCGCGAGGCCTGGGCGATTGGTCAACAAGCCGCAGCGCGCTCCGGCTCGCAAGCCATGCTGATGCACGCGGCGGCCTATATCGCCAACATTCCGCTCTCCAACGCTCATATTGAACACCAGCGCCAACGTGTCCAGGATGGCATCAAAAAAATCCTCGCCTCCGGCGCCCGCGCCAACAATCCGCTACGCGAAGCGCCGCTGACCTATTTCTATTTTGCGTATCACGGCTGCAACAACAAGGCATTGCTGAGCTACATCGCTGACAGCCTGCGCAAACTTGCACCTTCGCTGACCCATGTTGCCGAACATTGCCGGAAGCCCCGTCGCAGCGGTCCATTGCGCATTGCTTTCGTCTCGACTTTTATGCGCGACCATCCGGTCGGCCGCTGCTACCAGCCGCTGTTGCAGGCCATGGCCGCGAAAGGGCAAGTGACTATTCAGGTCTACACAAAACTGAAAGAAGCCGACCCACTGCAACAGCAACTGCGTGAGCACGCAATTCCGGTCGTGCCGTTGCCGCTGGAACTGGTCAGTGCGCGGGCCGCGATCGAATCGTTCGCGCCTGACGTCATGTTGTATGGCGACATCGGCATGGACAATTTCACCTATTATCTGGCGTTCTCGCGGCTGGCCACGGTGCAATGCCTGTTGCCTGGGCATCCGGAAACCAGCGGCATCGACACCCTGGATTTCTTTCTAAGTCAGCAGGCGTTGGAAGGGCCGCAGCCGGCAAGCCGATATCGCGAGCAACCGATTTTGCTGAATCACTTCGCCATGGCCTACCCCGCAGCGAACCCGGTTCATGATGCCCGCGATCGCAGCGCACTGGCGCTGCCAACCGAGCGCTTCTATCTGGTGCCGGCAAAGCTGCAGAAGATCCATCCCGATTTCGATACGCTTGTCGCTGAAATCCTGCGCCGCGACCGCGACGCCGTGGTGCTGTATTTCGAAGACCAGATCGCCACTGGTTGGGGCAAAACGCTGCGCGCCAGACTGGCGGCGCAGATGCCGGAATTGATGCCACGCATCCGCTTCCGCCGCTGGGCCGAAAAAGCTGACTTTCAGGCAATTTTGAGCCATGCCGATGCCATTCTCGACCCGATCCACTTTGGCCTCGGCACCACCGCAATTTATGCGCTCGCTCAAGGTCAACCGATCGTCACGCTGCCGTTGGACAATATGGCCAGTCATCCGACGACCGCGATGCTGCAGCAAATCGGCGTAACCGACTCGATCGCAAGCAGCCGCGAATCCTATGTTGACATCGCCTACGAATTGGCCAATGACAGTGCCCATCGAACTGCCATTGGCAAGCGCATCGCCGCGGGTTTCCCGCGGCTGTTTGATGCCGGCAACGCCGCAACCGAGCTGTTGCAATTCCTGCACAAAAAGACCCGGATACCGCGCCAACATGACCAGCACTAACCGGCACCGCCGCGGCCAACCACAATGGCATCTGTCATGACCCACCCGGCCGCCATTCCGGTCCTGATACCACATCTGCCAGCAGCCGAAGCGGTCATGCCTTACCTGCAACGCGCCGACCGTTTGCATCGCTACAGCAATTTCGGTCCGCTGTGTCTGGAACTGGAAAAACGCATCCGGAGTCTCTTGCAGGGTACGGCCGGACCGCCCGCCGTTTGTTCGGCCGCCAATGCGACGTTGGCACTTGAAATGGCGTTGCTTGCGTTGCGACTACCAGTACAAGCCAACATTCTGATGCCGGCATTGACCTTTGTTGCCACGGCTTCCAGCGCATTGCGTACGGGACACCAACCGGTGTTTGCCGATGTTGATCCCGACAGTTGGCAGCTCACCCCGGCAACGGCGTATCAATATGCTGCGCAGCATCCACTCGCCTGCGTGTTACCGGTCGCGACATATGGCGTGCCGCAGGATGTCGCAGCCTGGGACCAATTCAGCGCAGACACCGGCATTCCGGTCGTCATCGACGCAGCCGGTGCCATGGGCAATCAAGCGGTGGGGCAACGCTGCCACGTCATCTTCAGTTTGCACGCAACGAAGACGCTGAGCTCAGTCGAAGGCGCCATCATTGCAAGTCACGATGAGGATTGGATAGCGCGGGTTCGGCAGCTGTCCAACTTCGGCATTGATATGGGTACTGGCCAGATTGACCACGCTGGCACCAATGCCAAATTGTCGGAATATCATGCTGCGGTGGGTCTGGCGTCGCTGGATATGTGGCCAGCAATGCAATTGCAGCGCCGACAACGTTGGCACATGCTGCGTACCCAGCTTGCAACCGCCATCCCGTCGTTACACTGGCAACACGGCAGTGAAAATCTGGTGCACAGTCTGATGCCGGTTGCCCTGCCCACCGGTATGAGCAATGCAGCAACGCAACGCCAACTCGCCAGCAAAGGCATTGAGACGCGAGCCTGGTATTGCCCTCCGCTCCCACAACAACCGGCATTTGCGGATTGTCCGCGATTCGGTGAGCTTACGATCAGCCAGCAGCTCGGCACGCGTGTGCTCGGCTTGCCGTTTCATTTGCAACTCACGGATGCACAGCAGCAATACATCATCACCAGCATGGTCGAGCTGGTACACGCGGCAGGAGTGCCGACGTGAGCAAAGCCATTGGCGGATTCTTTCAGCTTGAAACCGCGGCCCAGCGCCCGGATAGTCTTTGGCAACACTGGCTACCCGCAGATACGGTTGCTGTGCTGACTCGGTATAACGCCCGCTCAGCAATGCATGCTCGTCTGCTGGCGCTCGACTGTCGGCGCTGCTGGCTACCGGCGTATAGCTGCACAGCATTGGCCGACGCGGTGCCGGTCACAACCGAGACCTTGTTCTACCCGCAGGACGAATCGCTGGCGCCAACCGCGGAACTCTTTGCCCAGCTGCAAGCCGATGACGCCGTGCTGGTCATCAACTATTTTGGCATGCCACCAACGGCAGCCACGTTGGCCCGTATACAACAGCACCGTCATTGTCATTGGTTTGAAGACCGCGCCCACAGCCTTGCGGCCGGCGACAGCGCCTGGGGCGACGACGTGCTGTACTCACCGCGCAAACTCTGCGGCGTTCCGGACGGCGGTTTGCTATTTGCGCGCAGCAGACCGACGCAGATCCCGGGCCCGGCCAGTTTGCCGCCACCGGATCATTTCGCGGAGCCGGCCTTGCTGCGTCTGCAGGAGCAAGTCGATTCTTCTACCTCGCACAGCTTTGCCCGGTATCAGCAGATCGAGCAGGCGATGCGCGCGGATGACCGCGCAATGAGCGAACTCAGCAGCGCCATGCTGCAGTCGCTGCCGTGGCGGCCACTGGTGCAGCAGCGCCGACAAAATTACCAGTTTCTGCAGCAGCAGCTGGTCGGCATCAGCTGGCTGGGTGAGCTCGGTGAGCACACGCCGTCTCACTTTGTCATTCGGCATCCAGATGTCGAGCATCTGACCAACCGTTTGCATCAGCAAAAGATTTACGGCCAGCGTCATTGGCGCGAATTGGCGGCCCCGGCAACATTCACCCAAGCCCATGATCTGGGCCAACAACTGCTCAGCCTGCCCTGCGATCACCGTTACGATCTCGACGATATGGCGGCGATTGTGCGCGCGCTGGAGCCGCTGCTATGACCTCGCCTTACTGTCACCCGCTGTTCGCGGAAGCGCATCGCCATCTCGGCGTGCCAGTGGCCATGTCGGCAAGTGGCAGCTACGCTTATCTGCGATCGCTGCCAGACGCAGCAGGGCTGGATGCCAGTGCCCTGTATCCGATTTGGGTAATGCAAGCCCCCGAGCAACTGGCGACAGATTTCTCGGCCTTGACCAACGCCGGCGCCATCAGCTTTGTCGGCGTATGCGCTTTGCAATCGAACGCAGCCATGGCGGCCCTGGCCAGCCAAGCCGATGTCTGGCAAGCATTCAAACCGCACTATTTGTTCGATAACCGGCTGCCTTTTCAATTCAGCAAGCATCATCGCTACGAACTGAAGCGGGCGAACAAAAGCGTCTCCGTACACTGGTCGACCCTCACTCCGGTGCTGGACAAATGGCTGGCAATGTATGGGCAATTGGCAGTTCGGCACCAGCTGTCCGCGCTGCATCAATTTCCGCGCGCCTACTTTGAGTGCCTGAGTCAGGTCCCCGGCCTGGAGGTCGTGATTGCGGCCACCGACAACGAGCCGGTATCGATGCATCTATGGTTTGATGATGGCGAAATTCTATGGAGCCATCTTGCCGCCAGCTCGGAACAGGGGTATGCACTCAGCGCCGCCTATGCCGTCAATGCTGCGGCGCTCGACCGCTACGGTTCGACCCGGCTAATCAACTTTGGTGGTACGGCTGGAATTGCCGGCAGCGAATCCGATGGACTGGCACGATTCAAGCAGGGTTTCAGTAATCGCAGCGAGACCAGCTGGTTGTTTGGCAAAATTCTGGACCCTCAGGAATACCGGCGCCGCACCGCCGAGCTGGCCCCGAGCCGCTACTTTCCCCGGTACCGGCAACCGGCTGCGACAGTAAAAACGGAAACGAGAACAACGACATGAACATTCATGGCAAAAAAGTGCTGATCCGGGCCATCGAAGAAACCGATCTGGAGCTGCTTCATCGCTGGGCCAATGATCCGGCTATCTGGTATCAGCTTGGCGGCTGGCATTTCCCCAGCAACCGTCATGAACAACAGAAATGGTTCGAATCGCTTTCGTCCAACAGCACCCAGCAACGGTTTGCCATCACAACCGAGGAGCATGGCCTGATTGGCACCACCAATCTGGTGGATATCGACTGGAAAAACAATCACGCCTTTCACGGCATGATGCTCGGTGACAAGGACATTCGCGGCAAAGGCTATGGCATTGATTCCATCATGGCGATCATGCGCTATGCCTTTGAAGAGCTGCATCTGGCCAGACTGGATGGTTCAATGATTGAATACAACCAGATCTCGCTGAACATCTACCTGAATCGCTGCGGCTGGATTGTCGAAGGCCGGCAACGAAACTGGTATTACCGCCAAGACCGTTACTGGGATCGCATTTTGGTAGGGATAACCCGTGAAGACTATCTTGCGCTCATTCGCAGCAACAATTACTGGACCCGTTGAGGCTTCGTCATGACGACACCCCCCATTACTACCAAATCCTACTCACCTCAGCGCGAACAGGAACTTCGCGCTGAGTTGCTGGCCGCCTTTCGCAACACGCCGATTCCCGACAATGAACTCTTTGCCAATCTTGGCCTGTTCCTGTCTCGCTGGCAGCTCTGCCGAATTCTGTACATGGCCGATCTCTATCAGCTGATACTCAACACCCATGGCAATATCATGGAGTTCGGCTGCCGCTGGGGCCAGAACCTCGCACTGTTCTCTTCGCTGCGGGCCATCCACGAACCGTTCAATCTGTCGCGAAAAATCATTGGCTTTGACACCTTCAGCGGCTTCCCCAATGTCGACCACAAGGATGGCGCTGACCCGATAGCCCAGCCCGGCCATTACGCCACCAGTGCCGGCTATGAACAACAGCTCGACTTCATCATGAATTACCACGAGCAGATCAATCCGAATCCCCACGTTAAAAAATTTCAGCTGGTCAAAGGTGATGCGACCGTGGAGGCGGAAAAGTATTTCGCTGCCAATCCGCACACCATTGTCGCCCTCGCCTATTTCGATTTTGACCTGTACAAACCTACCCACCGCTGCCTGGAACTGGTTCGCGATCACATGACCAAGGGTTCCGTGCTGGCCTTCGATGAACTGAACATGGAAGAGTTTCCGGGCGAAACCGTGGCATTGAAAGAAGTGTTTGGTTTGTCGCGCTACCAGATCCGCCGACACCCAAACAGCCAGTTTCAGTCTTACATCATCATCGACTGAGCAGCCAACAGTGCTTGCCGAGCTGAACGCCCTCTCTCGCGACGGCTACGTCCTGGTACCGGCCGTTTTCCCGGCCGATACCGTGGCAGCGGTTCGCCTCGCCTTGGACGCTGCCTTGCTGCAATACGCCGACCTGCACCAACAGCTCGGCTACACCAATGCCGAACAAGGCGGCGCTCACCACGTGCTGGCGAAAGGCGGCGTATTCCTTGAGACCTTGTCGTTTCTCAGCCGGCTGGACTGGCTCACACACTATCTGCGCAGCAAACTTGTCATCAACTCCTATGGTGGTTTCGACAATCGCCGCGACCGCAAGCTTTATGTCCGCAACATCCATCGCGACATCCGTTTTTTTTCCACGGAACGGCCGTTGATGCTGAATTTGTTGGTCATGATCGATGACTTCACCATTCACAATGGTGCCACGCACCTGCTGCCGGGCTCGCACCGACAGGAACAGCAGCCGGATGACGCGCTGTTTTACGCCCGCGCCGAACGTGCGGTCGGCCGCTCCGGCGACCTGCTGGTGTTTGATTCCAGGCTTTGGCACGCGGCCGGCCACAATGAGACGGATGGCTCAAGGCGCGCCCTGACCATTACCTTGACCAGTCCGTTCTTCAAACCGCAATTTGATTATTGTCGCGCCCTTGGTGATAGCCAGTGCCAAGCCTGCAGCGACGAGGTAAAACAATTGCTGGGCTACTACGCCAGAATTCCGGCCACACTCAGCGAGTGGTATCAACCCGCCGACAAGCGCTTCTATCGTGGAGATCAAGATCATGTCACGTGATTACAATCGCGAGGCGAAAGACAGCGCAGAGCAAAAGTATGCCTATCAATTTGATTATGTGATGCGCCGCTACATGATGCGGACGCTGGCACCAGCCTGCGTCGCCGGCAATGCGCTTGAGATGGGCTGTTTTGAAGGCGAGATGACCAGCCTGTTGGCTGCGCAGTTCTCTGACCTGACCGTCATCGAAGCCGGCAGCGAACTGATTGCGCGCGCGCGGCAGCGGGTGCCGGCATCCGTGCGATTCATTCACTCGACCTTCGAACAGGCCAACCCGGCGACACCATTTCATAATATTTTTCTGGTGCATACGCTGGAACATCTGGATGACCCGGTCGCTGTGCTGAGCCGGGTTCGTCAGTGGCTGCATCCGGGTGGTCGTCTGCTGGTTGTTGTTCCCAATGCCGACGCAGCGTCTCGGCAAATTGCCGTCAAAATGGGCTTGATTAGCCACAACAACGCCGTCACGGCCGCCGAAGCGGAGCATGGCCATCGCATCACTTACAGCTTTGACACCCTGGAGCGCGATGTCAGGGCGGCCGGATTTCATGTTCATCAGCGTGGCGGCATTTTCTTCAAGCCCTTTGCCAACGCCCAATTTGATCGCTTGCTGCAAACCGACATCATCACACCCGCCTACCTCGAGGGCTGCTATCAGCTCGGCATGCAGTACCCGGAATTGTGCGCCAGCATCTATCTGGTTTGTAGCCATCCCGTTCCCCAGCAATAAAAACGGATGACCGAACGCCTGTGCGGTCTATCTGGCGTGCTTGTGCGCTGGCATGCAGGTGCACTGATGAATGGACAAGCTGGACATGACTGAACAACGCAAATCACGCACGCTCATCTTTCCCGCCGGGATGCCACGCGCACTGAGTTACCTGGCGCAAGCGCGGGCGGAAAATCAGGATGTCATCGGGGCGTCATCGCTCGGCTATGATCCCGCCCAAAAGCAGTACCCAGCCTGGATCCATTTGCCCTACATCACAGCAGAGAACTTCGATAGCGCGCTGCGGCAAGCACTGATCGAGCATGGCATCACTGCGATTTACACCCCCAACCCGGTGGTCTGGAACTACCTGCAGCAAAAGCTGGCGCAGCTGGCTCCCACTGTCCAGCTCGTCAATGGCTCGCCGGTCGACAGCGAGCTGGCACCGTACCGCAGTGCCCTGACGCTGGCTCAGCAACTCGGTGACGACACCTTGGCACTGGCAAGCTGCGACACGCCAAAGCCAGCCGGCTCAATACTGGAATTGGCGGCGCTGTTTCGCCACGCTGAAACCATTCCCGGGATGTGTGACCACGATAAAATTCGTGCGCTCTGCGCCATTGCTCGACAAACCCCTGACGGTGACATCATCGAGATTGGCAGCTGGTGGGGAAAATCGGCCTTTGTCCTGTTGCAACTGGCAACGATATACCGCATCGGTAAACTGCTGTGTATAGACCCGTGGTCGAACGAGCATCTGGTTCAACACGATGAAAAAGGACTGGTGGATAGTATTGCCATCAGCGCTGATGAAGCGTTCACCGTCTTTCGGCTCAATTTGCTGCCGTACGGCAAGGGCGCAGTCAATTACCTCAGGATGCCATCGGTTCAAGCAGCTGCGATCTATCGTGAACAACGGGAACTTTCCAGTGCGGAATTCGGCAGTAGTCGCTATGAAGGCAAAATTTCGCTATTGCACATCGATGGCAACCACAGCCTGAGCAGCGTACAAGCCGACTTGTCGGCATGGGTCGGCCATGTCTGCGTCGGCGGCTGGATCATTATTGATGATTATGTTTGGCCCTACGGCGACGGCCCGAAGCGCGCAGCCGATCACCTGCTGTTGCAAAACCGGCAGTGCATCGAACTGGCATTTGTGATGGGTAGCGCACTGTTTATCCGATTGAACCAGCGCATTGAAAGCAACAGCTAAAGATTCAACCTGCCCGGATCACCTCAGGCTCACCGGGTGCTATCCGATACCAAGCACAGACACTCTCAAAGAAAGCGGAACAGCGACAAGCCCTGTATCCGGGCAAAACTGCTTTGCGCGGCCTCAAGTGAGGTCTGCTGCTGGGTAAACAGGCTGATCGCCTCGACCACGTTCAAGTCCTGCAGCGAGGACAGCGTGGTTTTGGCGTTCACTTTGCCGGCTTCATTGGCCGACAGTTCGGAATCGATGACGTTCAAACGCGTGCCGAGCTCGGCGCGAACGCGGCTGATATTTTCCAGACCGCGGTCGAGCGATTCCAGCGAATAGTCCAACGCCATTTGCAGGCGGGCGCGGTCGGCATCGTTCGAGCTGCCAAGGCGCATGGCGTCGATGGCATCCTGCACCGTGGTGAAGATGTCCTTCGACGCGCTGTTCTGTACGGTAAAGGTATCACCGGCAATCGGCGTCCCGGTGAAACTGGTCGTGATGCCATTGAAGGTAATCGCTGCGTCTTCCACATAGGCCGGCGCTGCGGTAATCGAATTGGCGGGCAACGGTGGAATCAGCTGGCCATCGACCGAGCCAAAGACGTTGTAGGCCAACTCGCCCAGCGCATTGGTAACCATTGTGATGGTATAGGTTTGCGGCGCGGCGGCATCAAACGCCACTCGGTTGCTGACACTGCCCGGATCAATGGCGGCATTGCCGGTATTGAGTGCACCACCGAAGGTGGCGAAATCGCCGTTGCCTTCCTTGATGTTCTGGAACACGTCGAAACCGGAGTGGGTTACGCCAACGGCGACATCATTGTTGACGAAAATTTCGCGCTGGCCATTGTCTCCGGCGTATTGATAGTTGCCAGCAGCATTGCGGGTAAAGGGTTTGACATCGGTGCGAAAGCCGGCAAACAGGTATTCGCCTTCCGAGTTCTGGCTGTTGGCGATACCAACCAACTCTTCCAGCCGCTCCTGCGCCTCGTTGGCCAGCGCATTGCGCTCCAGGCTGTCATAGGCTCCGTTGCCGGCCAGCAGGATCAGTTCGCGTACGCGGCCGAGCGCCGTGGTGACGCTATCAAGCGTGGTATCGGATTGCTCGTTATAGCCCTTGGCAGTGTTGGCGTTGATTTTGTAGCGCTCAAGCGACGCCAGTTCGCCCTTGAAGGTTTCAATCAGCGTTGAGGCCACCGGATCATCGGACGGCGTCAGCACCCGCTTCTGGGTCGACAGCTGCAGCTGGGTTTTGGCAATGGCCGCCTGTTGATCCAGAATCGAATCCACACCGCGTTGAAAAAATCCGGGGGTCGAAATACGCATGGTCGCTTTCCTGATTAACGCACAGACTGGAACAAGGTATCGAACAAGGACCGCGCCACCGAAATCACTTGCGCCGACGCTTCATAGGATTGCTGGAAGCGCAGCAAATTGGCCGCCTCCTCGTCCAGATTGACACCGGACAGTGAATCGCGCCGGGCCTTGGTCTGCTCCACCAGCGACTTGGTCGATGCGGCATTGACCTCGGCCTCGGAGGTCCGGGTGCCCACTTCTGCAATCAAGCGGCCATAGGCCTGCGAATAATTCGAGCGTCCGTTATCAAGCGTTGCGATATTCTGCAGTGCCGCCATCAATTGACTGTTGCGGTTGTCGCCGATGCCGCCAGTATTGTAATCGGTAAAAAACTGATCACCGGTACGCGGCGCACCCGCCAACACCACTTCATAACCATAGGCATTGACCGGTGGTCCGGCAGTTGCCAACAGATTATTGTCCTGATTGGGCACGAAGGTGGCGCCGGCAACCAGTACCGCATTGGTCGTGTTGTCAATGACGTCGTAAGTGGTTGCCGAGGTAAAATTAATCCGCAGCGGCGGCGTGATGGCAAATGGCGTGGCGAACACGGCGGTGCTGGTATCCGTGACCTGCACCGACTTGACCAAACCGCTACCGGTATTGCTCAACGACGTACTGGTGCTGACCGGCAGCGCGGCGGCGACGCCCCGAACATCGTCAATGACCCGATCAAACTCGCCAGCGGCACCACGGGTCGGTGCCAGAATGAAACTGTCGCCATTATTGGCGTTGGCCGCGATATTCAACGAAATGCCGTCGCCAATATTGACCGTAGCGGGTGGTGCCGGCGCCGCAAAACTGCTGACGACGGTGTTGTCGGACAGACGGGTAACCGTGTAAGTGCCGGCATTCATGGTCAGCAAATAATTGCTGTCGGTCATGGTGTTCGGGTCAACGATATCGACCGAAAAACTGCCGGGCCCGGCGTAACCGGTCGGCGTCAATACACGCCGGGTAGCGATGGCAGGATCATTGAAATCGGTAAAGAACAAACCACCCAGCTGATTGTTGAGATCCATGCCGAGCGCATGCTGATCATTCATGGTTTCAGACAAACCAATGGCAACACGGCCGAGGGTGTTGATGGCTGGCTCCAGCAGTTCGCGGCGGAACTGGAACAATCCACCCAGCTTGCCACCGCTGATTTGACTGGTGATATCAATCTGGGCGCTGCCGCTCGACGGTTGCAGGAACACGCCATACTGACGCGGGTCGGTCACGCTCGGCTGCGCCACCACCGTGTTGTACACCACGCCGATCACCAACGCCTGACCATTACCGAGAAAGACACTGGTGCTGCCATCAGCTTGATCGATCGTCGTGACATTGGTCAGCGTCGCCAGCTCGTCGAGCAGGCGATCACGCTGATCACGCATGTCATTCGGTTGTCCGGCAATGCCGCCACCGGCCGATACCGCGCCGGTGATCGCGTTGTTGAGCTGGGCAATATCGCGGGCAATGGCCGAGATGTGATCAGCTGTGGCAACAATACCGTCGTTCAGCGTGTCGCGTTGCTTCGACAACGTTGAATCCAGCGACTGGAATCGACCGGCCAGCATCTGCGCCTGACTCAGCAGCACCTGCCGGGCCGGAATCGATGAGGGGTTGTCGCTGACACCCTGCAACGAAGCAAAAAACGCCTGCAGCTGCTGGTTCAATCCGGTATCGGCATCTGCGACCAGATTGTCCAGCCGCTGCGCTTCCTGCAGATAGGCTTCGTACCCTGCCGAACCGTTGCTGTTGGTACGTAGCTCATTGATCAGCGTCTGACTGAAAATACGCTCGACATTGCTGAGCTCGACACCGGAACCAAAATACTGGCTGCCGAGAAACTGCGGTAACGAGGCAATGTAATCGGTGCGCTGCCGGTTATAGCCGGCGGTGTTGACGTTGGCGATATTGTGCGAGGTCGTGGAAATGCCGAGCTGCGAGCCAATCAGCCCGGAAACGCCCACATTGAGAATATCGATTGCCATGCTCGGGTACTCCGCCTCGGGTTATCGGCCGGGGCGGACACGACTTGAGCCCAACCTTGCCGTTCCGCCACTGCCTGAACGAATCAGAGCAATTCGCGTGCCTTGGCGACCAGGTCGCGCAAAGAATCGCTGTTGAACAGCTGTATCAGCTTGTTGGCGTAGTTCGGGTCGGTGGCATAACCACCTTGCTGCAGTCCTTTGGCGTACGCAGCCGGATCACCGGCCTGCTCGACTGCGGCGGCATAACGCGGCGACGACTTGATGAAATCCGCGTAATCGGCGAACGCTTCCGCAACCGAGTCATAGGCCCGGAAACTGGCGCGCTGACGCGCGGGCACCGCGCTGTTGCCGGGACCGTATTCGAGCGTGTTCGCGGTCACCGTTTTGCCGGTCCAGCGACTATCGGCCTTGATGCCAAAATACTGGTGGCTGGAAGCCGCAGTCATCGGTATCGACTGATTTGGTTGTGAATAGCCGTTTGGCTGTGAATGGCCGGCTGGATGTGCAGAAGCGCTTGACTGGCCAATTGCTGCCTGCGCCGGCGGCAAAACTTTTCCGCTGACATTATCCGCTGCAGTCGGCAATTTGCTGCCCCAGCCGGTTTCCAGCGCCGCCTGTGCCAGCAACATCAGCGGACTCACACCCAATTTCTCGGCCGCTTGCTCGGCATGCGGCAACACCGTTTTGACAAACTCGGCCGGGGTCGCCG
Source organism: Permianibacter fluminis (assembly GCF_013179735.1). Lineage (NCBI taxonomy): Bacteria > Pseudomonadati > Pseudomonadota > Gammaproteobacteria > Pseudomonadales > Pseudomonadaceae > Permianibacter > Permianibacter fluminis. Next base: position 3,129,908 of record NZ_JABMEG010000001.1, read on the forward strand.
GTGGTGGATTTTGTGCGGCTTGCAGCGGCGGGCGCGCTGGCAACGGCAGGGGCACACTGTGCGCGGCTTTGACGGCGCCTTGCACGCTATGCGGGCGCAGGCTGCGCTCTGGCAGGTGACTGGCAGCAGGCAAGGTTTCCGGCGCGGCTTGCGGTGCAGCTGAACCAGACTTGCTGATGGCCGTCTGGCTCAACTGTTGCACCATGCGTTCCGCCAAACCCAGTGATTGATTGTTGGCCAGCGACAAGGCCAGCTGCTCATCGTGCATCTGCTGATAGACCTCGTCATTGCCACCGCCAAAGAAGTCGTCATCCTCGAACACTTCATTGGCGGCACGCATGGCTTTCAGCAGCTGTTGCAAGAAAACCGATTCGAATTGCTTGGCAGCAGCTTTCAGCGCCGCCTGTTCGTCATGCTGAGCCAGATTGCGCAGCTTGTTGAGCGCACGCAGATCGTGATAGCTGCCGGCATCCGGTAGGGTCGCAGAGGTCAGCGGTAATTGCTCGGCCATGATCGGTATCCGTCAGCGCCGACTTAAATGACAACCAGCTCGGCCTGCAAGGCACCAGCCTGTTTCAATGCCTCCAGAATCGCCATCAGATCGCCTGGCGCGGCACCGACAGCATTGACCGCCCGGACAATCTGCTCCAGCGTCACGCCTGCCGGAAACAGGAACATCCGCGAGTCATCCTGATTGACCGCAACATTGCTTTGCGGCGTAGTCACAGTATTGCCCTGTGCCAGCGCATTGGGTTGACTGACGTTCTGCTGCTCAGTAATCGTCACGACCAGATTGCCATGAGCAACCGCGGCTTTCTTCACTCTGACATGATTGCCAATGACGATGGTGCCGGTGCGTGAATTGATCACGACTCTGGCAGCCGGCTCGCCCGGCTCCAGGGTCAGATTTTCCAGCACCGACATGAACGTTACCCGCTGTGACGGATCGCGCGGCGCACCAACTTCAATCGTGCCGGCATCGACCGCCTGTGCAACCAGAGGCCCAAGCAGCAGATTGATTTGCTCGGCCACTCGCTTGGCAGTGGTGAAATCCGGCTCGTGCAAATTCAGCATCACCGAATCGCCGAGCGCAAAACCGTTGGGCGAAATCCGCTCGACCGTCGCGCCATTGGGAATCCGACCAGATGTCGGCACATTGATAGTAATTTTGGAGCCGTCGTTGCCCTGGGCGCCAAAACCGCCGACCACCAGATTGCCCTGGGCAATGGCATAAATCTCACCATCCACACCGCGCAGTGGCGCCATCAACAAGGCGCCGCCGCGCAGCGATTTGGCTTCACCGAGACTGGAAACGGTAACGTCGATCGGTTGACCGGGTTTGGCATACGGCGGCAGCTCAGCTTGAATCGCCACCGCGGCGACATTCTTGAATTTCGGCGTCTGCCCGTCCGGCAGGACAATGCCAAACCGGCTCAGCATGGATTTGAACGCCTGCGCTGTGTATGGCGTTTGCTCACCGGTGCCGTCGAGCCCCACGACCAGACCGTAGCCGACCAGCGGGTTGCTGCGAATGCCACCGATGCCGGCGATATCTTTCAAGCGCTCGGCCTGTGCCGAGGCGCTGATCGCCAGCAATCCGGCAATCAGCGCCGCATGAAAACATTTAGCTGCAGTGTGGTTCATCATCATGCTCCTCAGAACGGCCACCATTCGGTACTGAAGAACCGTGCCAACCAGCCACGACTGTTCGCTTCGGCCATTTGCCCTGTGCCACTGTAGGCAATGCGGGCATTGGCCACCCGGGTCGATTGCACACTGTTGTCCGGCGCAACATCCTGTGGCCGGACAATGCCGGTAATGCGGACAAATTCCTGACCCTGATTGATGTTGACCCACTTGTCGCCACGAATGACCAGATTGCCATTCGGCAACACCTGACTGACCATGACAGTAACGGTGCCGGTCAGGGCATTGCTTTGCTTGCTGTCACTTTCGGCCTTGAAATCGCGGCTGGCACCGAGGTCAGTTTCCAGACCAAATTTTCCGCCATCGATTTGCGGATTGGTGCGGCCGAAAATCAGCGGCGGATCGATCTCGGTGGAATCGTTTTTCTTGATCTTGGTGTCCGCTTTTTTCTGGGCCTGGGTATTTTCAACCAGTCGGATGGTCAGCAAATCCCCGACCCGACTGGCGCGGCGATCTTCAAACAGGAAATTGGCGGTACCCGGGTTGTACAAGGCGCCGGGCTGCGCCGCCGACGGCTCCGGCATGGCCGGCAGAATCGGCGCAAATTCCGGGTCATCCGGCTGCGGTCCAGGCAATGCTGCGCAACCGGCTAACAACGACACCAGCGACAGCAACGTCAGCAGCGGCGAAAACAGGCGGGCGTTCATGTCAGCGTACCTTCATTCATCAAATTGACGGATCAGAGCGTCTGACTGACGTATTGCAACATCTGGTCCACCGTCGAGATGACTTTGGCATTCATCTCATAGGCGCGCTGGGTTTCGATCATGTTGACCAGCTCTTCCACCGTGTTGACGTTGGAGCTTTCCAGCGAGCCACCGCGGATCGTGCCGATACCGGTCAGACCCGGTGTGCCCACCACCGGCGCGCCACTGGCCAGCGTTTCGACAAACAGGTTATCGCCCATCGGCTGCAAGCCGGCCGGATTGATGAAATCGGCCAGTGTGATATTGCCGATGACCGTTGGTGCCGCCTGCCCTTGCAGCGTCACTGACACGGTGCCGTCCAGACCGACCGTAAAACTTTGCGCATCAGTCGGGACCGCAATGGCCGGGTTCAGCAAATAGCCTTCGCCGGTGGTAACGATTTCACCGTTCTGGTTGAGCTGGAAATTGCCGGCACGGGTATAGGCCGTGCTGCCGTCTGGCATTTGAATTTGGAAAAATCCACGCCCTTGAATGGACATGTCCAGGGCATTTTCAGTGACCTGTGTTGTGCCCTGAGTGAACTGTTTGGGGTTGGCCACGGTTTTGACACCGGTGCCCAGCATCAAGCCGGTCGGCAGCGTCGAATTCTGGGTCGTCGCGGCACCGGGCTGACGAATGTTCTGATACAGCAGGTCTTCGAACACCGCGCGATTTTTCTTGAAACCCACCGTGCTGGCGTTGGCCAGGTTGTGCGAGATGACGCTCAGATCCGTTTGCTGGGCATCAAGGCCGGTCTTGCTGATCCAAAGGGCGGGATGCATAGCAGTTTCCTCATATTACCGAAGCCGCAAGCCAGTTTGGCGATTGGGCGTGGCTGACCATTCACGTCGGGATCAACAGACCCGGCACGCAAAAATACCTGTACAACACCTTACATCTGCACCAGCCGTTCCAATGACGAATCATTGTCTTCACTGATGCGCATCATCTTGACGTTCACTTCAAACTGGCGTGCGAGCGTGATCATGTCGACCATTTCTTCAACGGCATTGACGTTGCTCGACTCCAGCACGCCCTGAACGATCTGCACATTGGCATCCGGCGCTGCCGGTGCCCCGCTTTCCTGCCGAAACAAACCGTCTTCGCCCTTGCGCATGCTGGCCAGATCCGGGTTGACCAGACGTAACCGATCCAGCACCACGACCGCACTGGCAGGTGCGCCTTGCGGACGGATACTCAGCGTGCCGTCACTGCCGATGTCCAGCTTTTCATTGGCCGGAATCTGCACCGGACCGCCGTTCCCGAGCACCAGTCGGCCACCGGAGGTTTCCAGCAAACCGGCGGCATTGATGCGCAGTTCGCCAGCACGGGTATAGGCTTCGCCACCTTTGGCATCCTGCACGGCGAGAAAACCGTTGCCCTTGATGGCGATATCAAAATCATTGCCGGTGGTGATCAAACTGCCGTGATTGAAATCCGTGCCCGGACGCTCGGTCATGACAAACGCCCGGCTCGGCATACCGTTACCAAAAATCGGCATGGCCCGCGCTTGCGCCAGATCAGCTTTGAAACCGGTCACGCTAGCGTGTGCCAGGTTATTGGCGGACTTGGCTTGCGCCAAGGTCGTTTCCTTGGCGCCGGTCATTGCGATATAGAGCAAGCGATCCATCAGCGGTTACCGGATTTGGATGATGGTTTGGGTAATGGCGTTGTTGGTTTCGATCGAACGGGCATTGGCCTGGAAGTTGCGCTGCGCCGTGATCAAGTCAACCAGCTCACGGGTCAAATCAACGTTCGAGTTTTCCAGCGCGCCAGAGCGGACAAAACCAAAACTCGCGGTACCGGCTTCACCGGCCAGTGCTGCGCCGGAATCCAGCGTCTCGGCCCAGTTGGTGTTGCCGAGTTGCTGCAAGCCCTGCGAATTCGGGAATCGCGCCAAGGCAATCTTGCCGAGCGCGATGGCCTGACCGTTGGAGAAATTCGCGCGGACCACACCGTCGTCAGCGATATCGATGCCGGTCAAACGTCCAACACCAAAGCCGTTCTGGCTCAGCGTGCTGACAATAAAGCCAGAGGCAAATTGGGTAGGATTGTTGTTGCCGAAATCCAGCGTCAATGTCTGCGCCGGATCGGCGCCGTTGGTAAAGCCAAGTGCGGCGGTGGTGAACTCGCCGGGCGGTATCGTCGCCGGCACCGAGCTTTGCAACACCCCGGTATTGTCGAAGGTCAGTCGGCCAAACAACTGGCCACCGGCACCGGCAGTACCGCCGGTGATATCAACCGGATTGCCGTCGACGTAGTAATAAGTCGCCCAGGAATTTGGCACCGCCGCATCCTTGACGAAATAGAAGGTTCCAATATGGGTCTGACCCAGCGAGTCGAAGAACGAAATCGATGTCGACGAGCTGTACGTTGTCGGCTGGGTCGGGTCAAACAGCGCGACGTTCAGGTTGCTCGCCGATGCCGACAGGTTCGCACCGATTTCAATTTCCGTTGTATTGGCCGGTGTCCCTGCCGTTTGCGGCAACTGGATCGGCACCGTACTGGAAAGCGACGTAGAGGTGACCGTGCCATTCGGGTTAACCGGAAACGCCTGCAGCACCTGGCCGGTGGCATTGACGACGTTACCCACGTCATCGACACCGAAAGCGCCGGCCCGGGTATAGACACGCTCTACGCTGCCAACATTGGGTGCCAGGACAAAAAAGCCTTCGCCACTGACCGCCAGATCCAGGGTGTTCTGGGTGAAGTTCAGATTGCCCTGATTGAACTGCTGCGCCACCGCCGTCAGCAGCACGCCGGCGCCGATTGAAGTGCGGACGCTGCCGAACGGCGACAGCGCATAGATGTCAGCAAACTCGGCGCGCGACTCTTTGAAGCCGGTCGTGTTGACGTTGGCAATGTTGTTCGAGGTAACGGCCAGATCCGATTGCGCGGCATTGAGACCACTGAGTGCGGTATTGAATGACATGGACTGCTCTCCTCTAGACCGTAAACGTGTGCTGAGCGCGTCGGCTCAACCACCGATTTCTTTCACATCCGACAGCGGCACCGAACCCAGCCCGGCCAGATTCAGCACAATGCCGCCGGTGCTGCTGCTCATGTTGACGCTGGTAACCAAGGCCCGGGTCTGGACGGCCAGTTGCTCTGTGCGGTTGCCGACACTGGCAAACACCGACACTTTGTATTTGCCGGCCGGCAAACGATTGCCGCTGGCATCCTGACCGTTCCACCACAGATCAATCTTGCCGGCCGCCTTCGGCCCCATCTCTTCGCTGTAGACCAGCTGACCGTTTTCATCCGTCACCTGCATCTGCACGCGATAGGCATTGGCACTCAGATTGGTGGTGCCACTCATGCCGCCGTCGCTGAACAGATATGCCGTGTCATTCGGCACCAGCACTGTCCGACCCACCATCGACGAGGCTTGCAGCGCCTGATTGGAAGTCAGCGAGCTGGCCAGATCATTGACACTGGTCAGCAGCTGCTGCTGGCTGTCGAGGCTGGAAAACTGCGCCATTTGCGCAATGAATTCGGTGTTTTCCAGCGGTTTGAACGGATCCTGGTATTGCAGCTGCGTGGTCAACAGCGCCAGAAAATCTTCCTGGCCCAACTGCTTTTTGTCGTTCTCGGTTGACTGGGTACGTGTCAGGCCAAGGCCGGAATAAATATCTGTTGCGCTGCTGACCGTCATGGCTGACGCTCCTGAAATGAATGACACTTCACTTCAAACTTCGACCAAGCGGCTTTCATTTGCCGCTGCTGCTTACTGACCGAGTTGCAAAGTACGGGCCAGCATCTGCTTGGCGGTGTTGGCGACCTGAACATTGGTCTGATAAGCCCGCGACGCCGAGATCATGTCGGCCATCTCTTCCACCAGATTCACGTTTGGTTGAAAGATGTAGCCGTCGGCATTGGCCAGCGGATGATCGGGTTGATACAGCGGCCGCACCGGCGCACTGCTCTCGACAATGCCCTTGACCTGAACACCGGCGACGCCGTCGGCATTCAAGGCCTGCTGAATGGCGGAAAACACCGGATGCCGCGCTTTGTAGGTCTGGTTGATGCTGCTGGAAATGCTGTCAGCGTTGGCCAGATTGGAAGCCGTGGTATTGAGCCGAACCGACTGCGCCGACATCGCGCTGCCGGCAATATCCATCACATTGTTCAGATCCATCATTCACCTCGAATCGCGGTTAACAGCGTCCGAATCTTGCCGTTCAGGAAGGTCAAACTGGTTTGATACTGGATGGCGTTTTGGGCGAACGCCGCCTGCTCGACGTTGGCATCGACGGTGTTGCCATCGCCGGTATCCGGTTGCATCGGCACCCGGTATTGCTGTTCGGTGCTCAGGTAACGGCTGTTGCCGCTGAAATGCCGTTCATCGGTGCGCGTCAAGCCCGGCGACGTCGCCCCGTGCATGGCGTTCTGCAGCGCCTGGCGGAAGTCGATGTCACGCGCCTTGTAGCCGGGCGTGTCGGCATTGGCGATATTGTTGGCGAGCGTGGCTGAGCGTTTGGATTGCACATCCAGCGCTTGCTCGTGTATGCCAAAGGCCTGATTGAAGTTGATGCTCATGGCGCTCGCCTCACCTGCCGCCGTTTCACTCAGGCATGCAGTCGCAACTTCCATGCCAGAGAATCAGACGGCATTTTTGACGCCGAGCCTTGATGGTTTGAGCCCGATCAGACTGCCGCTGGGGACCGCTTGCGCGCGCTGGTAGCGTTTTATGGTGACCGGTAGATTCAAAGCCGGAATCATCCGGAACACACGATGCAAGCTGGCACTTGCCACAGCGGCAAAGACTTGCCGCCCCGGTTCCGGAAGTGCAGGTCAGATCTAATGCGGGCACAGATCAGCAGCGCCCGGCAGCTGCACGCCGGACCACTGTTATAAATGGGGCGATGAAGGGAGTAATGAAGCGGAGACGTTTACTTCAGGCGATACATGATGCCGGGGCTGCAGCGGATCATTTCAAACCGCTCGGACAACTCGCCGAGCGACTCGGAGCCGCCGAGGAACAAAATGCCGCCCTTTTTCAACCGGGCAGTCAAGGCGGCCAATACCTGCTGCTTTACCTGCGGGGAAAAGTAGATCAAGACATTGCGGCAGAAAATCACGTCGAACGGGCCGACCGAGTACGGCATGCTGAGCAGGTTCATTGATTGGAAACTGATGGCAGTTTTCAGCGCTGCCTTGACTTGCCAGCGGCCACCGGGCAACTCATCAAAGAACTTCTTCTTGCGTTCCGGCGACAATCCGCGCGCCACCGCCAGACTGTCGTAAGCGCCTTCCTTGGCGGCCTGCAGCATCTGGGCAGAAATGTCGGTTGCAACGATACGCACACCAGGAAACAACCGCGACTTCGGCTCGGCGCGATACTCTTCGGCCGTCATCGCAATGGAATAGGGTTCCTGACCACTGGAACAGGCCGCACACCAGATCGACAACTGGCCGGGACCGGGATGATTCGGGAAGATGTCCTTGCGCAGGACATCAAACGGATAGGCATCGCGAAACCACATGGTCTCGTTGGTGGTCATCGCATCGATGACTTGCTGCAACAGCCCCATCGGCTGCGAGCGCTGCAGGCGGTCAACCAGCTCCGACAAGGTCGTCAACTGATGCTCGCGCATCAGCTGACTGAGCCGACTGGTCACTAGATACTGCTTGCTGTCGCCGAGGACAATGCCACTGCGTTGTTGCAATAGCTCACAGAAGCGCAAATAGCCCTGTTGTTCGCGATCGCTGCTAATCCCGCTGGTTACCGCCACTGCGGAGTCTCCGCCCCGTTAAGATTTATTGGCTGATTCGACCCGGCGCTGCACCGCGCTGGCCAGCTCATCCGGATTGAATTTCGGAATAAAATCATCCGCGCCAACTTTGGCCACCATGGCCCGGTTGAACACGCCAGACAATGACGTGTGCAACAGGATGTACAAGTCTTTCAATGCCGGATCGCCGCGCACTTCGGCGGTCAGCGTGTAACCGTCCATCTCCGGCATTTCAATGTCGGAGATCATCATGACAAACTCGTTGGCAATGCTGAGACCTTTCGCCGCCGTGTCTTTCAGAATCTGCAGAGCTTCGGCGCCGTCTTTTGCCATCACGCAGCGATAGCCCAGCTGCTCGACCGTTTTCTTGATCTGGTTGCGCGCCACCACCGAATCGTCGGCAATCAACACCGCCCGCTCGGTCATCGACTTGTCGGAGGCCTTGTCCAGCACCGCCTGACTGACCTGGGTCGATTGCGGCGAAATTTCCGACAGGATTTTTTCGACGTCGATAATTTCAACGAGCTGCTTGTCGATCTCGGTTACCGCGGTCAAATAGGTATTGCTGCCGGAACCTTTCGGCGGCGGATGCATATCCGACCAATTGGTATTGATGATGCGTTCAACCGAACTGACCAGAAAGCCCTGCACCGCCCGGTTGTATTCGGCAATGATGATGAAACTGCCTTCCAGATTGGCCAGCGGCGGCCCACCGATAGCCATGCTCATGTCGATGACGGAAATGGTATTGCCGCGAATATGGGCAACACCGCGCACCACCGGATGCCGATGCGGCAACTGGGTCAGCGACGGGCATTGCAACACTTCCCGCACCTTGAACACGTTGATGCCGTAACGCTGTTTGCCGCCCAATCGAAACAGCAGCAATTCCAGACGGTTTTGTCCGACCATCTGGGTGCGCTGGTTAACGGTGTCCAATATGCCAGCCATGACCAATATCCTCATCTGCCCGCTCAGGGCATGAAATCTGCAGAGCAGCAACGCAATACCGGTGAGCTCTGCAACAAGGGAAACCTTCCCGGCACCGCCCAGTGGCTAAACCAACCAACCGAAGCGTGAACCTGCCAAAGCATAGGTCAAGCCAATGAAATTGCGTAATGCATTCAGTCTGCTGGCATTTCTTGTCATCTGCACGGCGCAGGCCGATGTTGCGCCGGTGCTAAAAACCTTTCCGGCCGATGTCACCAGCCTGCAGCAAACTGCCCGGCAATTTCTTGCCGGCAAGCTGCCACCGGCAACGGCCGAAGACGAACGGGAAATCACACTGGCCGAGCCTGATGCCCGGCTGCAACTGGCCGCCTGCGCCCAGCCATTGGAAGGTTTCTGGCCTGCCAATGCCCGCCAATCCGGCAGCACGGTGGTCGGCGTCCGCTGCGTCGGCACGCCCGGCTGGCAGGTGTTCTTGCCGGTGCGGATTCAGGAATGGGTCACCGTAGTGGTGGCCAGCCGGCCGCTGCGCCCCGGCGAGCGACTGCTGGCGGCCGACCTCCAGCTCCAGCGGGTCAGCCGCGACCAGCTGCGTGGCAATCCGTATCGCGACCCGGCGGCCCTGGTCGGCTCGGTGACCCGGCAGGCCATCGCCGCCGGCCAGACCCTGAGCGACCAGCAGACCTGCCAGGTCTGCAAGGGCGACAGCGTCGACATTTCCGCCGCGGACAGCGGCTTCAAGGTGGTGGTAAAGGGTGTGGCCGAAGGCTGGGGCAATAGCGGCGACCGTATCCCGGTACGCAACCTCGGCAGTCGCCGAACCATCCGGGCCGAAGTCGTCACGGCCGGCCAGGTTCGGGTCAGCCTGTAGCGCGGGGCCTTGCCGGTCATGGTCGTGCTGGCCCGTAACTTGCTCGTAACTGGCTGTAGAGAGTTAATCGAGCAACCGGCCCGGTTCGGTCCGATTCGGGCAACGGCTTCAGCCAAACCCGCGTTGCCGCTAAAGTTTGGTCCGCCGCTGCCGATAAATGGGCAGTGAGTATTGAACGGCCTCAACAGGCTGAGCTACCGACAGGCTGAAACACATGGATATCAAACAACTGGGTCTTGCCAAACCGGGTACTGCGGGCCAGCCCGCCGTCGAGGGTCGCCGCGCTGAAAAAGCCGGGACCGCCGCCGCGCCTGCTGCGGCGCCGGCCACCGTTCGCAGCACACCGGAAGTGGAAGTGTCGGCCGAGGCCAAAGCCATTGGCGCGGCGCTGAATCAGGTCGCCACCCAGCCGGAAGTCGATCAGGCCAAGGTCGCCCGCATCAAAGCCGCCATCGACGAGGGCCGTTACACCGTTTCGGCGGAACGACTGGCCGGCAAAATGATTCGCTTTGAGGAAGGCTTTGGCGAAGTGAACGGTCGTAGCGAAAGCAATCGCGGCGAAACCAGCAAGGATCAACGCTAATGAGCGCCGGCATGCCGACACTTGCCGAACAATTACAGACCGCGCTCCGTCAGGAAACCGCCGTCGCCCAACGTCTCTATGAGGTGATGGCGCAGGAACAATCGGCCTTGCAGCGAATGGACAGCGCCTCGATACAGGCACTGGCGCAGGAAAAATCCCGCTTGCTCGCTGCGCTCGATCAACAACTGCTGGCCCGGCAGAAACTGGTGCCGAACCATCAGGTCGAAGGCGCCGTCGATGCCTTGATCAACACCTTTCCGGCCGCGATCGCCAATCCGCTGCAGCAGGCGGTTGATCAACTGCGCGAGCTGCTGTTTCGCTGCCACAACCAGAATGAAATCAATGGCCGCATCATCAGCGCCAGCCGGCGCAGCGTGGAGCGTTCGCTGAGCCTGATCCGCGGTCACCAACCGGATGCGGTGTTGTACACCCAAAATGGCGGCGCAACCCGGATGGGGCCCAACCGGCGGTTTGCCTCGGCCTGAGGCCTGTTCTTCAGGCTAACGCATTCACTTTCGATTCCAATAAAAAAGGCCGCAACAGCGGCCTTTTTTATTGGGTAGGCCCCATCTTTTATTGGGCAGACCCCATCAGCTTTTCCGGAAAAATTTGTCCCATAACATGGCACCGCGGGCAAACACATAGAGCAGCACGGCACCGATCAGCAGCGCCTGACCGGTTGCCAGCAACATGCCGGCTTTGCTGCCGTAACCATTGCTGCCAAACCACCACATGACACCACCCACCATCAACACGATCACCGCCAGCATTTGCAGCATCTGCTGCCGGCGATAACGATCAGCGGCGCGACGCGCCAACATCCGGTCCTGTTCTTCCGGCGCGGCGTTGGCACTGAAGCCACAATGTGGACACGACGGTGATTTATTGGACATTTTTTTGCCGCAGGACGGGCAGTTAATCAAGGCCATTTCAGAGGTCTCTCTTGGTTCAGCTCAAATTATTCAAAAAATAAAACACAAAATTCCCGCTAAGCCGCCACCGACTTGCTGACAATCTCGAACACATCGGCCGACAATCCCGACTTGCCAAGCAGTGCCTTCAATTGCGCCAGCATCAGGCGTTGACGCTGATCATCAAATTTCTTCCAGCGATTGAAACAACTGACCAGCCGCGCCGCCACCTGCGGGTTACTGTCATTCAACCGGGCCACCCGCTCGGCAATGAACTGATAACCCGAGCCATCGGCGCGGTGGAACTCGCTCGGATTGCCATGCGAGAACGCCAACCACAAGGCGCGAATCTTGTTGGGGTTGCGGGCATCGAACGCCGGATGCGTTTCCAGCCGGCGAATATCATCCAGCACACTGGCAATGGGCGCACTGGCCTGCACGGCAAACCATTTGTCCATGACCAAGGCTTGGTCCTTGAACCGCTCAGCGAACGCGTTCAAAACCATCAGTCGCTGCGGAGCAGCGCTGTGCGCCAGCGCTTTGACCGCAGCAAAGCGGTCGGTCATGTTGTCGGCATCACGTGCCTGTTGTTCGGCCAGCGCGTAGGCTTCGCTGCGATCGCTGTCGATCAACAGCGCCAGACAGGCATTGGCCAGCGCCCGTTTGCCAATCGCCGCGCCGTCGGTACCACCGGCACCGCGATGGCGCTGTTGGCAAGCCAAAAGATCGGCATAAAGGCTTTGCGCCAGCTGCCGGCGCAGGAAACGTTGTGCCGCAACCAGCGCGTCGATATCGACAATCTCGACCTGCTCCTGCAGATAGGCGATATCCGGCAACTGCAAGATGCGCGCGCGCACGGCATTGTCGACGGCGTCATCGCGCAACACGGCACGAAGTGCTTCGGCCAGAATGGTTGGCAGCGTCAGCGCCTTGCTGGCGCGAAAATCGGCGGCCAACTGCAACAGCACGCGGCTCGCCAGCGTCTGGCTGGCGTCCCAGCGATTGAACAAATTGCTGTCATGTTGCAGCAGAAACGCCAGCTGTTCGTCGCGATAGCCGAATTCCAGCTTGACTGGCGCCGAGAAGTCGCGCAGCAATGACGGTAGCGGCCGACTGCTTACTCCACGGAAAACAAAGGTTTGTTCGGCGGCAGCAAATGGCAATACCGCGCTCTGGCTGCGCTGTGTCCCCTGCTGCCAATCCAGCGCCAGTTCATTACCTTGCTCATCCAGCAAGCCAATCCGGAACGGAATCAGGAACGGTTCTTTCTGCGGCTGTCCCGGTGTCGGCGCGCAATGCTGTTTCAGGGTCAGATGGTATTCGTTTTTTTCGGCATCAAAATCATCACTGACCGCGACGGTCGGCGTGCCGGCCTGACTATACCAACGCTGGAACTGAGTCAAATCCACCGCATTGGCATCGGCATGGGCCTGAACAAAATCATCACAGGTCACAGCCTGGCCGTCATGGCGCTGGAAATACAAATCCATACCCTTGCGGAAGCCCTGCTCACCGAGCAGGGTGTGCAACATGCGAATCACTTCCGCACCCTTGTTGTAGACGGTGACGGTGTAGAAGTTGTTCATCTCGACGTAGCTGTCGGGCCGAATCGGATGCGCCATCGGGCCGCCGTCTTCGGAGAACTGCGCCGTGCGCATGACCCGGACATCGTCCATCCGCTTGACCGTTGGCGAACCCATGTCAGCCGAGAATTGCTGATCGCGAAAAACGGTCAACCCTTCTTTCAATGACAACTGAAACCAGTCGCGACAGGTGACCCGGTTGCCGGTCCAGTTGTGGAAGTATTCGTGACCAATGACACTCTCGACGCCTTCATAATCGGTATCGGTCGCGGTCTCGCGATTGGCCAGCACATACTTGGTGTTGAAAATGTTCAGGCCCTTGTTTTCCATCGCGCCCATATTGAAATCGGATACCGCGACAATCTGGTAGATATCCAGATCGTATTCGCGTCCGTATTTCTGTTCGTCCCAGCGCATCGAATTCTTGACCGACGCCATGGCGTGCGCGCACTGATCGAGTTTGCCTTTGTCGACATAGATTTTCAGATCAACCTTGCGACCGGACGTAGTGATGAACTGATCGGCGAGCAAATCAAAATCACCGGCGACCAGCGCGAACAGATAACAAGGCTTCGGAAACGGATCCAGCCAGCGGGCAAAATGCCGACCGCCGTCCAGCTCGCCCTGCCCGGCCGGATTGCCATTGCTGAGCAGATGCGGATATTTCGCCTGCTCGGCGCGCACGGTCACGTCATAGGTCGCCAGCACATCGGGCCGGTCCAGGAAAAACGTGATGCGGCGAAAGCCCTCGGCCTCGCACTGGGTGCAAAACTTGCCGCCGGATTTGTACAGCCCTTCCAGCCGGGTGTTGTTCTGCGGCGCGATGTGCACCACCGTTTCCAGCAGGAACTGCGCCGGCAGATCGTGCAAGGTCAGCGAGTCCTCGTCCTGCTCATAGCGCGAAGCCGGCAGCGGCTGACCATCGATGGCGATGGACTTCAGGGCCAGCTCCTCACCGTCCAGGCACAGGCTGGACGCCGGCGCCGGCACTGCCGGGTTGGTCCTTATATGGAGCTGGCTGTAGATCTCGGCGTGGCTTTCGTACAGATCGACGGTCATGGTGACCTGATCGATCAGGTAATCGCTGGCACGGTAATCCTTGCGGAATTTCGGCTGTTTGGGCTGTTGGTTGCCTTTGGCCATTGGCGGCTCCAGCCCGGTCACGGACCGGGCTTTTTGTAAATGGGGCGGAATCAGGCCGGGGATTGTAACCGCTGTCCCTGCATTCGCGGGCCATCACGCGACCGCAACACCAGGTCAAGCCGAGGGGAGACCGCTAAGGTAAGGAGTGAATTAAGAAGGGGCCAAATATTGCTGCATCGCAACATATCCCGCCCCTGGCAGCTGGTCGGTCCGGTCTGCCGGCAACCAGCCACGCAACGGTGTTGGGCTGTCACACCGACTCGGGTACAATGCGCGCCCTTCCGTTTGCGTAAAGGGAAACTGGCTGTCGTCGGCAGACCCAGCTAGGATCTCACGCGCTTTTTTGTCCTTCACCACCCCGGAGGATTTGCCTTGTCGACGACCCCCGTCGCGAAGTTCGCCATTGAACGCGTCCAGTACCTGGACCCGACTGGCAAACCGCTTACCAAAAACCTGCCTGATTTCGCCAAAGACAAAGATTTGTTGCGCTCGATGTATCGCAACATGGTCCGTCTGCGCACCTTCGACGCCAAAGCCTACGCGCTGCAGCGTACCGGCAACATGGGCACCTACCCGGCGTCATTGGGCCAGGAAGCCATCGGCATCGGTTACGGCACGGCACTGAAAAAAGAAGACGTGCTGGTGCCCTACTACCGCTCAACCGGCGGTCTGCTGATGCACGGCGTCTCGATGCTGGAAATTTTCCTGTACTGGGGCGGTGACGAGCGCGGTTCCGACTTCAAGGTCGCGCGCGAAGACTTCCCGATTGCGGTGCCAATTGCCACCCAATGCCTGCACGCTACCGGTGTTGCAACAGCGCTCAAATACCGCAAGCAACAGCGCGCTGTGGTGACTGAAATTGGCGAAGGCGGCACCTCAGAAGGCGACTTCTACGAAGCCATCAACGTTGCCGGTATCTGGAATCTGGGTGTGGTGTTCTTCATCAACAACAACCAGTGGGCCATTTCGGTACCGTCGGAAATTCAGACCAACTGCGAAACCTACGCGCAGAAAGGTATCGCGGCTGGCATCGAAAGCATTCAGGTTGACGGCAACGACATTCTGGCCGTTTACGACGTGTCCAAGAAAGCGCTTGAAAAAGCCCGTGCTGGCAAAGGCGCGACGCTGATCGAAGCGGTGTCATATCGCCTTTGCGACCACACCACCGCTGATGACGCCTCCCGTTACCGTTCAAAAGACGAGCTGGAAAAAGGCTGGGACAGCGAGCCAGTCAAGCGCCTGCGTGCTTACCTCGAATCGCTAAAAGCCTGGAGCGATGCCGACGAAGAAGCGCTGCAAAAAGAACTGGCGGCGGAAATCGAAGCCGCTGTGCACGCCTACAAAACGTTCCCGGCACCGAAGCCTGAAGACATGTTCGACACGCTGTTCGCCGAACTGCCGAAACACATCCAGCAACAACGTGCGGAAGCCATTGCTCGTGGCGCCAAGCATGTTGGCGGTCATCATTAAGGAGTCGCCAGCATGGCTGCCATTACTCTGATTGAAGCGGTAAATCTTGCGCTCGCCCACGAGCTGAAGCGCGACAACGATGTGGTTGTGCTCGGTGAAGACGTTGGCGTCAACGGCGGCGTGTTCCGCGCCACCAACGGTCTGGCCCAGAAGTTCGGCAAGGACCGCGTCATCGACACGCCACTGGCCGAATCGATGATCGCCGGCTTGGCGATTGGCATGGCCGCGCAAGGCATGAAGCCGGTTGCTGAAATGCAATTCGAAGCCTTCATGATGCCGGCTTACGACATGATTTATAACCACATGGCCCGGATGCGCCTGCGCACTCGCGGTCGCATCACGTTGCCGATGGTCATTCGGGCACCGTGGGGCGGTGGCATTCACGCGCCGGAACACCACAGCGATTCGCCGGAAGCGCAATGCGCGCATATTCCGGGCCTGAAAGTGGTGATCCCGTCGAACCCGTCGCGTGCTTATGGTTTGCTGCTGGCCGCGATTCGTGATCCGGATCCGGTGCTGTTCTTTGAACCGAAGCGCGTCTACCGTATCGTCAAGCACGAGATCGAAGACAACGGCGAAGAATATCCGCTCGGCACCTGCTTTGTGGACCGTGAAGGTACTGACATCACCCTGGTCAGCTGGGGCGCGATGATGCATGAAACGCTGATCGCCGCCGACAAACTGAAGCTTGAAGGCATCAGTGCCGAGGTGATCGACGTGGCCACCATTTCGCCACTCGATATCGACACCATTCTGGAATCGGTCGCCAAGACCGGTCGCCTGTGCATCGTCTGTGAAGCACCGCGCTCGGGTTCCTGGGCTTCGGAAATTGCCGCGCAAGTGGCCGAAAATGGCCTCTTTAACTTGCTCGCCCCGATCGGCCGCGTCACCGGTTACGACACCACCATGCCGTACTACAAACTGGAAAAGCAGTTCATGCCGAGCGTGGATCGCATTCTGGAAGAAGCCCGCCGCTTGCTGGAGTACAAGTGATGAGCTTTGTTTTCGAGTTGCCCGATCTGGGTGAAGGCCTGCCGGATGCGACCATTGTCAAATGGCTCATCAAAGAAGGCGACACCGTCAAAGTCGATCAACCGATCGCGGAAATGGAAACCGCCAAAGCCGTGGTGGAAGTGCCGTCGCCGGTCAACGGTGTGATTCTGAAACTGCACGGCAAAGCCGGTGATGTGATCATCACCCACGCTCCGCTCGTTACCTTTGGCAATGCCGGTGAAAAGCTGGCTGCCGCACCTGCCGCAGCTCCGGCACCGAGCCAATCAGTACCGAGCGCATCGGCCTCGATGCATTCGCAAGTGGCTGCCGGCATTCCGGCGGCACCGGCAAGCGGCGGCGGTGAAGTATTTCTGCTGCCGGATCTCGGTGAAGGCCTGCCGGACGCCACCATCGTCAAATGGCTGGTAAAAGAAGGCGACACCGTCAAAGTCGATCAACCGATCGCCGAAATGGAAACGGCGAAAGCGGTAGTCGAAGTGCCGTCGCCGTTCAATGGCGTCATTGCCAAACTGCACGGCAAAGCCGGTGATGTGATTATCACCCATGCGCCGCTAGTTACGTTCGGCGGTTCGGCTGTCGGTGGTTCAGCTGCTGCTGTGCCGGCGCCCAGCAAAAAAGACGAAGCACCTGCGGATGCCGGCACGGTTGTCGGCGCGGTGCAAGTCGGCAACACCATCGTTGCCGAAACCAGCGATGCGGTGGTCAAAGCGCTGGCGAAAAAACTCGGCGTCGATCTGAATCAGGTCAAAGGTACTGGCGCTGGCGGCAAAATCAGTCAGGCTGATGTCAAGTCCGCGGCAGCTGGTGGCTTGGCGAAATCGATGGCGCTGGCGGCGGCACCGGTCGCGACATCGACCAACAACCCGCTCGCATTCCGCGCCTCACCTGCTGTGCGCAAATTGGCGAATGAGCTTGGTGTCGATTTGAGCCGCTGCAACAGCAGCGGCCCGAAAGGCACGATTACCCGTGACGATGTGAAGTCGGCTTCAACCGGTGCCTCTGCGCCGGTCGCCGCACGCACAACAGCGGCAACGGCGGTGGCGGCTCCGGCCGTCGGCGCCCGTTTGCCGACCGTTACGGTGCAGGTAAAACCGGAAGCCGTGCGTGGCGTGCGCCGGGCAATGGCGCAGGCAATGACGCTGTCGCATCAGACCGTCGTGCCGGTCACGCTGATGGAAGATGCCAATATCAGCAAGTGGAAAAAAGGCGAAGATTCACTCGCCCGTTATATCCGCGCGCTGTGTGCTGCGGCCAAAGTCGAGCCTGCGCTCAATGCCTGGTTTGATGGCGCCAACATGGAGCGGCTGCTGCACCCGAACGTCAATGTCGGTATCGCCGTTGATACCCCGGATGGTTTGTATGTGCCGGTCGTCAGTGAGGCGCAGGCCAAATCGAACGCAGAACTGCGCGCCGATGTTGAAACCCTGCGCAAGAAAATCGCCGACAAGGCCATCAAGCCGACCGATCTCAGCGGCGCCACGATCACGCTGTCGAACTACGGTTCGATCGCCGGTCGCTACGGCACGCCGATTGTGTCGCCTCCGCAAGTGGCGATTCTGGGCTGCGGCCGCTTCCGCAACGAGCTGAAACTGACTGACAAAGGCATCGAGAACGCCAAGATGCTGCCGTTGTCGCTGTCGTTTGACCACCGTGCCTGCACTGGCGGCGAAGGCGCCCGCTTCCTGGCGGCCGTGATCGCCGATCTGGAAAAGCCGGAATAAGCATTAGTGAGTTGTAAAACAAGGGCGCCACTGGCGCCCTTGTTTTTTGCGGTGATGATAACGACTGGCGTTTGTCGCCACGGACCATCATCACAACCGCAAATCTCGCACCGCTGCCCTCGACAAATGCAACTACACTGAGAGCACGGGATAAACCAAGCCTGCGAGTCGTCCTTGCCCCTCCCTGCCCTTCTTTCGCCACTGCTGCCGACAACAGCGCAAGACACGTTGGAGAGTCGCAGTCAAACGCAGGTGCAAGCCGGTTTTCTGCTGCTCGGCTGCCTGCTGTCCGGCGTGATGTTTCTGTATCGGCTGCTGGATGCGGGCTGGGCCGCTGCCACGCTTGTTACCCTGCTGGCCTGGCTCGCCTACAGCGCGCTGCTGATTGCCTTTCGTTGCAATCTGGATCGAGGATTGACGGCGGATCTGTCGTTGCTGCTGCTGCTGGTGGTGGTTATCGGCGTAGCGATCAATGACAACGGCCTGTATTCCCGGGTGATGATCTGGTTACCGGCGGTGCCGCTGATTGGCAATTTTTTTGCCGGCCGCATTCGCGCCATCGGCAGTTGCCTGTTGGTCATTGTGATGCTGATCGGTTTGGCGCTGGCACACCATCAGGGGCTGCTTGCCCGCTTTCCTGCACTCGGCAATGAATGGGCCCGATTGCTGGCGTTTTCAGCGTCGACCTTGCTGGTGTCCGGCACGGCCTATCTGTACGAACGCAACCGGCGCGAGGCCGACGCAGAAAAACAGCGGCTGGCGGCGTTACATCGGCAATGGGTGTCGGTGGTCAGTCACGAATTGCGGACACCGCTCACCGCATTGCACGGTGCGCTGTCGCTGACCCGGCACAATGCGGAAAGCAATCCCGAGCGCAATGCCGAGTTTCTGGCCATCGCCTTGCGCAACACCGAGCGGCTGGTCCGGTTGACCAATGATTTGTTGGACATGGAGCGGATCAACGCCGGCAAGGTGCTGCTCACGCGCAGTCCAAGCGACATTTCTCAGCTGCTTGAACATGCCGCCAGCATGCATCAATCGCGCGCTGATGAATGCCACATTACGTTGCGTGTTGAGTCGACGGTTACAGCCCCGGTCAATATCGATGCCGACCGGATTGAGCAGGTGGTGCACAACCTGCTGTCGAATGCACTCAAGTTTTCCAAACCGGACAGCACGGTACAGCTGCGTGCCAACATCACGCACGACAAACGTGGCAACGACACCTTGCATGTCGAAGTAACCGACACCGGACCGGGCATCAGTGCTGAATTGGCGACCCGCTTATTCACACCATTCAGTCAGGGCGACGGCAATGACAGCCGCGCCCACGGCGGCTTTGGTCTGGGTCTTAGTATATGCAATGCATTGATCGCTGCCCACGGTGGGCAGATTGGCTTTCGCAATGGCGCTGATGGCGGCTGCACGTTTTATTTTGAGGTTCCGCTCAGCGCAGTCTGATCCGACTTTCGCCGGCATGACAAACTGCCGGCACCATGCGAGCCCTTACAGTTGATCTGCATTGTCGGCCTCGCCGGAATTAAAGATCGAATCTGACTTCAAACAGACATCGAACCAGACAGCAAACCAGAACAATTCAAAACAGGAAAAACAAACCATGGACATCACCCGCACCGGAACCACTGCCCGCTGGTCCGATACTGTCAGCCACAACCACACGCTGTACCTTGTCGAAGTGCCCACCACGTTGAGCGCCGACATCAGCGGACAGGCACAGGAAATGTTGGCCAGCCTCGAACAATCACTGGTCAGTGCCGGCAGCAGCAAGGCGCGGTTGTTGATGGCGACCATCTATCTGAGCGATATCAGCGAGATCGATGCCTTCAATGCCATTTGGGACAGCTGGGTGCCGGCCGATACCGCACCCGCTCGCGCCTGCGTACAGGCCAAGCTGGCCAAGCCGGGCTACCGGGTCGAAATCCAGGTGATCGCGGCGCTGGCTTGAGGCAAGGCGAACCGATAAACCTCGCGTTGTTTCCTTTACGGTAAAAGTGTTGTGACAAATTATCGGTATCGGCGCCAGCCGCGGGTTCGGTAGCATGCGCGGCAATTCCCGAGAGCTAGCACTCCAATGTCCGCCACCGCCATGAAAACGCTGTTCGCCGTCGCATCCCTGCTGCTTTGCAGCGTTGGCCATGCCAACATCAATGTTGATGGCCGGGCCGATGAAATCGAATGGCAACAAGCCAAGGTGCTCGATCAGTTCGTCACCGTCGAGCCGTATACCCAAGCCATACCGCCGTATCAGCAACGGGTTTTGCTGTTGTCACTGCCGGAAGGACTGGCACTGGCCTTTCAGATTGATCATCCGGCCGAGGTCACCCGCACCAAGCCACAAACGCAGCGTGACCAGCTCGACAGCGCCGACCGGGTCAATCTGATTATCGATTTCGACAACAAGGGCCAGACCGCCTACAACTTCACGGTCAGTCTGGCCAACGGAATCGAAGACGGCATCGCCTCGCGCAACAATTTCCGCAATGACTGGGATGGCGATTGGCAGCACGCCGTACATGAAACGGACAACGGCTGGTCGGTGGAAATGCTGATTCCCTGGACCATTGCCGCGATGGATCCGGTCGACGGCGATACCCGCACGGTCGGCATCTATCTGGACCGGGTGTTGAAAGCGCGCGGCGAGCGTTATGCCTACCCGGCGCTGCGTTTCAACCAGAGCGACTTCATCAGCACCTTTGCCAAAATCAACATCCCCGCGTACTCGGCGTCGCAGTCGCACGTCTACCCATATGTCAGCGTCCGCCGTGACATGGTCAATGGCGATACCGAAACCCGCGCCGGTCTTGATGTGTTTTACAAACCATCGCCGTCGTTTCAGTTGATCGGCGCGCTTAATCCGGATTTTGGCCAAGTCGAAAGCGATGATCTGGTCGTGGATTTTTCGGCCATCGAAGTGTTCTTTTCCGACAAGCGGCCCTTCTTCACCGAGAACAATGACGACTTCATTCTGTCACTGCCGGACAGTGGCCAACTGATCTACACCCGCCGCATCGGTGGCAACCGCGACGACGGTAAAGGCATTGCCGATATTGATGCGGCAGTCAAACTGCGCGGCGCCAATGGCGCCGGCTCCATCAGTTACCTCGGTGCCCAGGAAGCTGATTTTGGTGATGACCTTGGCCGGCGGTTTCAGGTGCTTCGGCCCAAGTACCGGGTTGGTGAAACCCAGTTCGGTTATACCCTGCTGCAAACCGATCGGCCGTTCCTGCAACGCGAAGCCCAGGTCCAGGCGGTCGATGTCACCAGTGTTTTCAACGAAAACGTTCACCTGCATGTGCAGGCCCTGCAAAGCCAGATCGACGTCGCCGACAGCCGCACGCGCGACAACGGTGGCTGGCTTGCTGTCGACATCAACCCGTCGGTGTCGACCCAGCACACGTTTGAGCTGGTCAATTACGGCGAAGAGCTCATGCTCAACGACATGGGCTACGTTCAGCGCAGCAATCTGCGTCAGGTCTCCTGGCTGACCCGTTATGTGCAAACCGGTTTTGCCGACGATGCCTGGATTCAGGAAATCGAGTGGCAAGGCAAAGTCAAACCACGGCGCAATCAGCAAGGTGATGATATCGGCGACATGGCGCGCATCACCATGCAGGCGCGCAGCCGTGCCGGTGACATTGCGTTTTTTGAATCGGTGATCACCCAACCGGGCGAAGACGATCTGATTTCCCGTGGCAATGGCAACTGGGATGCCCCGGAAAAACTCAGCAAGGAAGTCTGGTTCGAATCGGCGCGCCGCGACAACAGCGCCTGGAGCGGCGGCTATTACAGTTACGAAGAAGGCCTGCACCAATCGTTTGACATGTACTGGGCCGCTTACACCCATTACTTCGGCGACAGCTTCACCACCAGCACGGAACTCAAATACCGTGACAGCCCGGACTGGTTGATCTGGCAGCAAGGCATCGACTTCAACCGTTACCAGCGCGAAGTCTACGAGGCCGAGTTTGGTCTGAACTGGTTCCCGAGCGACAAACACGAGCTGCGGCTGAAAGCCCAGTGGCTCGCCATCGCAGCCGACCACGGTCAGGCCTATCAACTCGTCAATGAAGACATGCAGGCGACCGGTAACGCCGTTGCCGATCTGAATATCAATACCTTTGGCCTGCAGCTGCGCTACCGCTACAAGCTCGGCTCATTGTCCGATGTCTTTGCCGTCTACAGCCGTGGTGGCTTCAGCGAACGCGAAGATGGCCCCGATGCGCCAGGCCCGCTTTTCAGTGACGCGCTGGAACTGCGCGATGCCGACCAGTTTCTGGTCAAGCTACGGTTGCAGTTTTAGCCGGTCGTTAAATGCAGCAAACGCTGCCGGTTTCCTGGCAAAGTAAAACCGCCGCATTTGCGGCGGTTTTACGTTCAAACTATCGCACCTCGCGTACGGCGGATTAATGCCTTGTGGCAGGGCGCCACCGCGAAGCACTTCCGTCGCAGGTTTCCCACGGCATGCTCGGGACGTTTCGGAAACGCAACATTCGGCGGAAAACCCTGCGGATGTCCCGCCCTACCTGCACTGGTCGTTGTTAATTCGAGCGTGACCCTAATTTTTCATATCAGAAAGAATCATTTCCCGCTCCTCCTCTGACAAATCAGGCACGGCAAGCAATGCATTGAAGCATTTAATTGCCTTTTCCTTTAACTGCCGATATTTGTAAGCCGAGCAAACTTGGTACTGTATGGTTTCGCGAAAACCGAACTGGCTTTCGAAAGATTTCGCAAACAACTCGACTTCTTCTATCGTTGAAAACTTAGTTAACAACCTTACCTTCTCTTGAGCAAGTGAGTCATGGCCTGGATTGGCGGCCAAAGCAGCATCCATCACTTCAAGCGACTCAGGCAGATCGCCAGAATCTGCTATCAAATATGCGAAGTCTGAAAATGTGTCGATACGCCCTTCCCGAGTCAGAAACTCGTTATCATCCTTATACTTCAAAAAAATACTCATCGCTTCTCTTGGGGCACTTATCCCGGCATAAACTAGTGCAGCGCCCCATTCTGTTTCAACATCATCTGGCCCAATTGCAAACCCCTTACTTAGATACTTTCTGACCTCATTTGCGGTCTCATTAGAAAAAGGATGCGACTCAGTCATCTGAGCCTTTCTTCCTAGATAGAAAGCTGCAAGAAATTGAGCTTTCGCACTCCCAGGAAAGTCTTTCGCCAATTTTACCGCCTCGTCAGCGGCGCGCTGATAGTCCCCGCTCAGAGATAGCTTATTGACTACCGCGCCTCTTGATTGCAGCTCCTGCGCGCCCTTATCGCTTTCATCACAACCAAACAAAAGCATAGCCGACAAAAAAAAGAATAGTTTGAGCGTCGCCTTCATAACATTAGCCTTCATCTATTTAGTGACCATTTAAATTATTCAGCGCAGCCTGCACAGGTATCGGGGTCAGGTCTTGCATTAACACATCCCCCAACAGGCAGCCCCTTTAGCGTTACTCAGCAAATTCCTTACAGCAGCTCACTGAGCCAACACCTTGGAGATCTTCCAAGCAGCTTGACGGCGATGGTCTATTCTATCGCGCCCGCCCTAGGCTCCAGCTGGCCTGACGACCGCAACATTGCTCCTGAGCCCAGGTATCGGGGTCAGGTCTTGCATTAACACATCCCCCAACAGACCGCCCCTGTAGCGTTCCTCAGCAAATCCCTCACAGCAGCTCACTGAGCCAACACCTTGGAGATCTTCCAAGCAGTTTGACGGCGATGGTCGATTCTATCGCGCCCGCCCTAGGCTCCAGCTGGCCCGGCGGCCGCAACAATGCTCCTGAGCCGGCCATGATCGGCCCGCGCCAGTTCTATCCGCAAACCAGGCCCCATCCTCTAGCCCCTCGCTCCCCAACGGCAAAATTGGTCAGTGACTGAACAATGCTGCTGTGCGACAATCGCGCCCCATTTCGCTGGGGTCACCTAACTGGTATCAAGTTACCAGCTGGTGGCTTCCGTACGGGCATGTCGCCCGTGTTGCCGCTGCTGTGGAATCCGTTGTGATCTCGACTGCCAATATCACCATGCAATTCGGGGCCAAGCCCCTGTTCGAAAACGTCAATGTCAGCTTCAACAACCGCAATCGCTACGGCCTGATTGGTGCCAACGGCTGCGGCAAATCCACCTTCATGAAAATCCTCGGTGGCGATCTGGAACCGTCGGCCGGACAAGTGATGCTGGAACCGAACGTTCGGCTTGGCAAGCTGCGCCAGGATCAATTTGCGTTTGAAGAATTCACCGTGCTCGACACCGTGATCATGGGCCACACCGAACTGGCTCGTGTGCGCGCCGAGCGCGATCGCATTTACGCGCTGACCGACATGAGCGAAGCCGACGGCATGAAAGTCGCCGAGCTCGAAGTGCTGTTCGCCGAGATGGACGGTTACACCGCCGAAGCGCGCGCCGGTGAGTTGCTGCTGGGTCTTGGTATTCCGGTTGAACAACACACCGGCCCGATGAGCGCCGTGGCGCCGGGTTGGAAACTGCGCGTGCTGCTGGCGCAAGCCCTGTTTGCCGATCCGGATGTGCTGCTGCTGGACGAACCGACCAACCACCTCGACATCAACACCATTCGCTGGCTGGAAGACATTCTGAACCAACGCAACAGCACGATGATCATCATCTCGCACGATCGTCACTTCCTGAACAGCGTCTGCACCCACATGGCCGACATGGATTACGGCGAGCTGCGCGTTTATCCCGGCAATTACGACGACTACATGGTCGCCTCCACCGCCGCGCGTGATCGCTTGCTGGCCGACAACGCCAAAAAGAAAGCCCAGATTGCTGAACTGCAGCAGTTTGTCAGCCGGTTCTCGGCCAACGCGTCCAAATCGGCGCAGGCCACCTCACGCGCCCGCCAGATCAAGAAGATCGAACTGGAAGAAGTCAAACCGTCGAGCCGGGTCAGTCCGTTCATCCGTTTTGATCAAAACAAGAAACTGCACCGTCAGGCCATCACGCTGGACAAGCTGACGTACGCGTATCCGGGCAACGAACCGCTGATCAAGAACTTCAGCCTGCAGATCGATGCTGGCGATCGTGTCGCCATCATCGGCCCGAACGGTATCGGCAAAACCACGCTGCTGCGCTGCCTGATGGGTGAACTGACGCCGACCAGCGGCACGGTCAAATGGACCGACAGCGCGGAAGTTGGTTACTACTCGCAGGATCACGCAGCAGACTTCCCGCAAGACTGGACCTTGTTCGACTGGATGCAGCAATGGACCAAGGGCGGTGAAATGCTGGTTCGCGGTACGCTGGGCCGGATGCTGTTTTCCGGCGATGAAATCGGCAAATCGGTCAAGGTACTTTCCGGTGGTGAACAAGGCCGGATGCTGTTCGGCAAACTGATCCTGACCCGGCCAAACGTCATGGTCATGGATGAGCCGACCAACCACCTGGATATGGAATCGATTGAAGCGCTGAACCTGGCACTGGAGAACTATCCCGGCACGCTGATTTTTGTCAGCCACGACCGCGAATTCGTTTCCTCGCTGGCCACTCGCATCATCGAGATGACACCGCAAGGCATTATTGATTTCGGTGGCAATTACGAAGACTACCTGCGCAGTCAGGGCATCCACGAAAACATTCGCAGCGGCACCTGAGCTGCAACAGGCATCGTCTTGCTGTTCAAACGGACAGCAAGACGATGTGCTTCCAGATTTCACCCGCAATCATGCAAGCGCTGGCGCAACGTCAGCCTGTCAACAAAACTCCCGCCTCTCACCCGCCCTGCCCTTCATCCAAACCGCACCGAATAAATCGGCGGCAGATGGCTCGACAGCAGTTGCCAGCTATCGCCTTGGTCTTCAGACAACCAAAGATTGCCGGTAGTGGAGCCCATGGCCAGCACATTGCCGCTGGCATCGACATCCAGGCCGTGGCGGTAAATCAAATCAAAGCAGTGTTGCTGCGGTAACCCGGTGCGCAACTGTTCAAAACTCCGGCCACCGTCGCGCGTTCGCGTGACCACCAATTTCTGCTCGACCGGCACCCGGCATTCGTCTTTGACTGCCGGAACAAACCAGGCCGTGTCGGGCTGCTGCGGATGCACAGCCACGGCAAAACCAAATGCCGATGGCTTGGCGGTTTCAATTTCCTGCCAGTGCAAACCGGCATCAACTGAGCGAAAAATACCGTTGTGGTGTTGTACCCACAGATGATCCGGTTGCGCCTTGCAGGCAACCAAACGGTGTGGGTCCTGGATATTCGGTTCGAAGGCGCGCTCCGGCGGCATGTACGCCGCACGCATGCCCTGCGCACGAACGCTCCAGCTGTTGCCACCGTCATCGCTGTACCAGACGCCACCACAGGAAATGCCGATCAGGATCCGACGACTATCGCGAGGATCAACGCAAATGGAATGAATGCCGGGTTGATCATAGCCGCCACCGAGCCATTCCTTGCGCGCCGGCAGCTGCCACAGCGGTTGGTTCAATTGCCAGGATTCACCAGCATCCGTCGAGCGAAACAGCGCGCCCGGAATGGTACCGGCCCACAGCACACCCGGCTCATCCGCACCGCCGCACTCCAGTGACCAGATCATGTCAACCGATGCCGCTTTGGCGTTCGCATCTGGCTCGCTGCCATCATCCGCTGCGGCTATCGCCGGAAAAGCCGGTGCCGAAATCTCCTGCCAGGTTTGGCCACCGTCGCGGGAGCGGCGCAGCTTGGGTCCGAAATGCCCCAGCCGCAACGCCGCATACAGCGAGCCATCGCGAGCATCGTACAGCGATGCCGTTACCGGCTCGGCGAGCAGATCCGCTCGCTCAATCTGCCAACCTCTTGCGCCGCGACTTACCGTCAACAAGCCTTTGCGAGTGGCAACGTGAATTTTCGCTGACATGATGCGCTCCTGTGCTCGATGTGACTCCAATGGTTTGATTGCACTAATGCGGCTTCAACCGCCAGTGCGACTTCAACCGCCAGACAAAGCCTGCATGACATAGATCTCGCTGTCAGGCCTTACGGTGTCGGTCAAATGGATACGATCACGAATCTGCTGGGCATCAACAAATATCGCCACATGCTGACGCACCCGGCCCTGATCATCGAGCACATAGGCACGCAGCCGCGGATTGACTGCAAACACCTGCTCAAGTGCAGCAAGCATGGTATCGCCGTCAACCGACAACGTTGCCGTTTCGACATGACGCTGCAAATTGGCAGTAAAACTGATACGCGGCATGAGCATGGCTCCAGCTCAGTCAAGAACGCCGACATTTGCCATCAGCTGACGCCGGGGATTCGGTAGTCCGTCAGTACGGTGCCGGAGCGCATGACCTCGTCTTCATGCCCCTGCTCGCGCCACGGTTCAACCAGCGCGGCGCGGTACCACTCAAGCATTGCCGGCAATGTCAGCAATCGTTCGGCATAGCTCGTTGCGGTAGCGGACAATTTCAGTTGATAGGTCTGCACGCGAAACGCCACCGGAGCAAAAAACGCATCGACGGCAGTGAATTCCGCACCGGTCAGGAACGGACCACCGTGCCGGTTCAGGCCATCGCACCAGAGCTCATCGAGCCGTGTGATGTCGTTGTTGAGCGGCGCCGCAACGCTGTTCAGTTGAACCCGTAACGCGCAGTTCATCGGACAACGCTCGCGCAGCTGCTGAAAACCGGAATGCATCTCGGCGGTTGCCGAACGTGCCCACGCGCGGGCCTTTTGCTGTTGTGGCCAGACACCGTCGTGGCGCTCTGCCAGATATTCGGTGATGGCCAGCGAATCCCAGATATAACTGTCTTCGTCACGCAGACAGGGAACCCGTCCGGTGGGCGAAAAACGGCGAAACTGTTCCCAATTGGAGCCGGACGAAAACGGCACCATGCGTTCCTGAAACGGAATCGCCAACTGCCGCATCAACAGCCACGGCCGCAATGACCAGGAAGAATAGTTTTTATTGGCGATATACAAAACGTACATGAAACGCTTCCTCAATTACCAATCCGCTTCACTAAACCTGATGCTTGAATCAATCCCCGAAGCCAATACCCGGCACCGATACCCGAAAAAAAAAGGCGCGACACAAAGACAAGTTCGACAACAAGCAAACAATCGTTACTGCCACTGCGCGACGCAATCAACCACCGGCCAAGGTCGATATCACCGTCGCTTCGAGCGCTGCCGGTTGCGCCGTCACCCGCAGCAGATGCTGCAATGCCGGGTGTGGTGGCCTGTGCACAGAAATGCCTTGTTGCCACAACTGCTGCTGAACCGCCGTCGCGCGAGCGGCATCGGAATACCGGATCGCAATGAAATTGGTGGCCGACGGCAATACCGTTATGCGGCCGTTGCCGGCTGCGCTCAATTGCTCGGTCAATTGCTGCCGCAACTGCAGTGTCTGCGCGATCAGTTGCTGCTTGTAGCGTTCATCATTCAGCAGAATCAGACCGGCAGCCTGCGCGACACTGCTGGTGGCGTAGTGGATTCGGATCATCGCCGCCTTCTTGATCCACTCGGCATCAGCCAACGCATACCCGAGCCGCAGACCGGCGGCCGCATACGCCTTGGACAGCGTACGCAAACGCACCGTGTTGGGGTAGTCGATGGCAACGTTGCCATGGCCCGCCAGCGCAAGGCACTCCTCGACGCCGCAAAAGTCAATGTACGCCTCATCCAGAATCAATGCAGTTTCAATAGGCAATTGCTCGCGGAAGCGGCGAATGGCGTTGCGGTCATGATAGTAACCGCTGGGATTATCGGGGTTGGCGAGATAGACCACTTTTGCGTTACACGCGGTTGCCTCGGCGGCCATCGTCGACAAATTTGGGGCAAGCAGTCCCGCCTGATCGTGATACGGCACCTCGATAATCCGGGCACCGACCCCCTCGGCAAAATATTTGAAACTGGGATAGGTCCCCGCGCTGGTCACCACCGCATCGCCAGCATTGCAGAAACTCCGAAGCGCCAGCAGCAGCAGACTGTCCGCGCCGGCATCAAACAGGACCTGCTCTGCCTGCACACGCTGCTGAGCCGCGACGCACTCGCGCAAGGCCAGCGCGGAGGGGTCCGGATACAGCCGGGCCAGCTCACAGAAAGACGCACCGAACGCATGCAGCAGCGCCTCATTGGCAATCGGCAAGCCTTCGTTCGAGCCGATACGCGCCGTGATCGCACGGCCAAGCATACGCTCCAGCGCAACGATGCCCGGAAACGGATTGATGATATCGGTGGTCTGCAGCGGGTCGGCAAAGCGTGGCATGGCAGTTCCCAAAACCAATGACATGTCTCAATGACATGGCTGAGCACGAACATAGCACCGGGCGCGTTCGGAGTGAACAGGGCCAGCAATCACAGACCGCGCCACATTACGCCGATATCCCAATCGATTCTGGCTTTGACTCCTGCTCGAATGGGCTGTGATTCATCGTTGGCAACGTGACCCAGGTTTGTTGGCGCTTGCCAGTACGGCAATGCCGCCGACATAGCAGCGGTGCTAACATTGGCCGACCACTTCCCCGCCGACCACCGATAACCGTGCGCCGCATTCACCCGATGTTCCTGTTGACGCTGCTGCTTGCAACTACCCACGCCAGCGCGGCCGATGACACCTGCAGTTATTCGACCTACCAGTGGAACACCCAGACGCGTCAGGCGGTCAACCACCAACAAATACGCAAATTGCGCAGCGAACTGAGCAATGCCGAAATCGACGCCACCACCGGCTGCACGGTGTGCAACGAAGATCAAATGGAGTTTGAGTTTCCCGGTTTGCGGCCATTCAAGGCCTGTAAAAAGCTGGCAGACAACATCCGCAAAATTGTCACGGAATTGCAGCAGCAACAGGCGGCGCTGATCGACATCGTCGGTTATCGCGTTGGCATGACCCGTGGCGAGCCGGACAAGTCCGGTAATCGCACCGGCTTCAGCAATCACTCATTCGGGGTCGCGCTGGATATCAATACCGAACAAAACGGGCTCTATGACAACTGCTATCAGTTCGGCCCCGGCTGTCGCTTGATCAAAGGTGGTCCGTGGAATCCGCAGCAGCCGACCAGCCTGACAGTCGAATCCCCCATTGTGCTCACGTTCAAGAAATACGGCTTCAAGTGGGGCGGCGAAATTGCCGGCAAGCAAAAAGACTTCATGCATTTTTCGCCGAGCGGTTACTGATCCAGACGCATCAGGTCACTCGCGATCATCAGGCCCGGGCGCTCATCATCCCAGGCCACTGCGGCTATTTTCCAGCCGCCCGGCGTCTTGATGAACTGCATGGTCTTCATTCCCTTGGCCTGAAAAGCCTGGCCCTGCTGCATTCCGGATTTTTGGTAGACACAAAAGCGCTGGGCGATCTTGCCAAAGATATCGGTGCGCTCGGCCAACTCCTGCTCAAAAAAATCCAGCAGCTCGCCATTTGTCAGCAGCACTTCCCGCGGCGCAATGAACTGGGTCAGCGTATAAATTTCCGGCCGGTCGCCGACATTCTTTATCACCAGCGCCT
Organism: Permianibacter fluminis; assembly: GCF_013179735.1. Classification (NCBI taxonomy): domain Bacteria; kingdom Pseudomonadati; phylum Pseudomonadota; class Gammaproteobacteria; order Pseudomonadales; family Pseudomonadaceae; genus Permianibacter; species Permianibacter fluminis. Next base: position 3,160,749 of record NZ_JABMEG010000001.1, read on the forward strand.
CGCTAATGAACAACTGATGCAATTGGTCAAACGCCGGGCGCTTTCCGCCACGGTTGTCAAAAACCTGAAAGAACGCTTTGACCAGCGCATCGATCTCCAGCTTGTCTTTTACTGGCTTGTCTTTTACTGGCTTGTCTCTTGCAGACTCGTCGTTTACAGATTTGTCTCTTGGAGAAACGTCGTTAAACGCCATGGTTCCAGCTCCTGTCACGGTTGCTGCCGCCCGAAAAAAACGGGGCACCAAGGTGCCCCGTCAGCATGACGATGTCTTGTCATGATCCGGTGTTTTGCCATGATCAGATATCGTGCCGTGATCAGTTGCTCGCTGGCGCCGACTCAGGCGCAGCCGATTCGGACGTCGCGGATTCAGCGGCAGCGGGCTCCGTAGTGGCGGATGCCGGCGCTGCAGGCACAACCGGCCCCTGCCCTTTCAAATACGTGTCCAGGAACAACAGATAGGAATCAGAGGCCCGGATACGATTGTTCTTTTTGACGAAGCCATGGCCTTCGTCCGGGAACAGCACGTACTCGACCGGGACATTGTTGGCGCGAATGGCCGCGACCATCTCGTCACTTTCCGCCTGCAGCACCCGCGGGTCGTTGGCGCCCTGAATGACCAGTACCGGCTTCTTGATGTTGTCGGCATGGAACAGCGGCGAAATGCGCCGCAGGCGTTCCTTGTCCTTGGCCGGATCGCCCATTTCTGCGTACAGCGAATCACGGAAGCTGGCCCACCACGGCGGAATCGATTCCAGGGTCCGGACCCAGTTGGTGACACCGAAAATGTCGATACCAACCGCGAACTCGTCGGTATAAGTCATGGCCGCCATGGTCAGGTAACCGCCATAACTGCCGCCCATCACGGCAATGCGGTCGCCATCGACCCACGGCAGCGACTGCAGGTATTTCTTGGCCGCAACGATGTCTTCCAGATCTTTCTCGCCGTGCTTCTTGTCATCCAGATGATAAAAGGTCTTGCCATAACCGCTAGAGCCGCGATTGTTGACACCAATGACCGCGTAACCGTGATTGACCAGATGCTGGATGGTCGGGTTGTAACCTTTGCGAGTCTGGCCACCGGGACCGCCGTGGATGTAAACAATCGCCGGTACTTTGCTGTCGGCATTGGCAGTTTGCGGCCTGAACAGCAGCGCCGGAATTTCCAGATTGTCGGTGCTCGGATAACGCACCACATCGCTCTTGACCAGATCCAGCTCGGCTACCTCTTTCGGCAAGGCCTGCGTCAGCTGTTGCGGCGCCTTGCCATCCATGTTGTAGACATACAGATTGGACGGCGAGGTGTCGGAGTTGACGTAGAACACCATCCGCTTGCTGTCTTTGCTGAAGCTGATGCTGCGCAGATCGCCCTTCGGCATTTCTGGCAGTGGCAACGCCTTGTTGGTCACGGTGTCCAGAATGCGGACTTCGGTGGAGCCATCGGCATTGATGCCGCTGATCATGTAGCGGCCGTCATCCGAAAAATAAACGAACGAGACATCCCATTCGGCATTGATCAGCGTGTCGCGTTTGCCACCCGCCATGTTGTAACGGATCGCCTGGGCAAATTCGCCGTTGGCGTCGGTGGTGTAAATCAGGCCAAAGTTATCCGGGGTAAAGGTCGCCGCGCTGTACTGGACAAAACCTTCATGCGGCGTAAGGTGCAGCAACTTTTTGTCCTTGCTGCTCAGATCAACCACAAAAATATCGCTGTCGGCGTTGTTGTTGCTGCGGTTCAAGGCCAGCCAGCGACCGTCGCCACTGAGCGCTTCCGGTTGCATGCCGGCATCGTTCTTGTAGACCATCTCCCGGCGATAGTTTGCGCTGTCGTATTTGTAGACATCAAAAAATTTGGCATCGCGCTCATTGGTCATGACGTAGAAGGACTTGCCGTCCTTGCTGAACCGGATGAACTGCGCCTTCAGTTTGTCGCCGGGGGTCAGATCCGTGATGGAGCCATCCAGCGCGCGAACAAACAGATGGTCCAGCTCGTTGCCACCTTTGTCGCCGCTGTAGAGCACGCGATCATCGGCCGGGAAAAAACTTTCGGCAAACAGCGCGTCGTCTTTCGAATCGGTCAGTGCGGTCTTTTCGCCGCTGGCCAGGGCAACGCGATAGACATTGAAAACGCCCGACTCGTCAGAATGCAACAGCACGGCGTCACCGGCAGCATTGATGGAGCTACCGCCATAGCTGACCGTTTCATAGAGCATCGCGGCGCTGTATTGTTTTATTTCCCGCGCTTTGGCGCTGGCTTGCGCGACCGGCGTGGTGGTTTCCGGCGCCGGCTCATCACCCCGTTCGCAGCCGACCAGGCCAAGCGCGGTCAGGGTCATCACGGTTGCCAGCAATTTATTCAAATTTTTCTTCACGCCTGATTCCTCTCCATTCTCAGGTAGCCGTGAAACTTACCATAAAAAATCCGCGCAATAGCCGAAATGGCGGGCCGCCGGCACTCGGCCGGGTAAGCCGGGCCGCTGAAACGCCTTGTAACGGTTTTGCCGGCTGGCAGCAGCGACAGGGCCGGCTACCATCCCCGGTCTCGCCCGGCGGAGGGATTCGCTGGCTATTGATCGTCCGGTAAGGCGGCAGGATTGCCCCGCCCTTTGCACCGGCACTGCCATCCGAGGTTTGTCGCGATGCAGAAAACCCGTACCTCACCGAAAAACGCCCTGATTGCCAGAACGCTGGTTACTGCCACTCTCGTTGCCACACTGGGCACCAGCATCAGCCATGCCGACGAGACCACCACCCCGACGGGGTCGCCGGCGATGCTGGCCGCATGGACCGGCCCCTACGGTGGCGTCCCGGCCTGGGACAAGGTCAAGCCGGAGGACTTCGGCGCCGCGTTTACCGCCGCCATGGCCGACTCACGCGCCCGGGTCGCCAAAATCGCCAGCAATCCCGACGCACCCACCTTCGCCAACACCATCATCGAACTGGAACGCTCCGGCCGACTGCTGGATCAGGTCTACACCTATTACGGCGTGCATTCGAGCACGCTGAATCTCGGCGAGATGCCGAACATCCAGCGCGATCTGGCGCCCAAGCTGGCCGCGTTCAATGATGAAATCAATCAGAACGAACCGCTGTTCAAGCGCGTTGAGGCGGTTTACAACAGCCCGGACAAAGCCAAGCTGACGCCGGAAGAACAGCGTCTGGTCTGGACCTATTACAACGGTTTTGTCCGCTCCGGCGCGACGCTGAATGCAGAACAAAAAGCCCGCATCACCGAGATCAACGGTCGGCTGGCAACCTTGTTCAACAACTTCAGTCAGAATCTGCTCGACGACGAAAGCAATCTGTTCACCGTGGTCGAAAACGAATCGGATCTGGCCGGCCTGCCAGCTGATTTGATCGCCGCCGCCGCCAGCAATGCCGAAGCACGCAGCCTCAAAGGCAAATGGGTCATCAACAACACCCGTTCCTCGATGGAACCGGTGCTGGTCAATGCCAGCAATCGCGCCCTGCGGGAAAAAGTCTGGCGCACCTATTTCAGCCGTGGCGACAACGGTGGCAAAACTGACAATAACTCCATCATCACGGAAATTCTGAAGCTGCGTTTTGAGCGGGCCCAGTTGCTCGGTTACAAAACCCACGCCCACTGGCGCGTCGAACCGCAAATGGCCGGCACACCCGAGCGCGCAATGGCCTTGATGGAATCGGTCTGGACACCAGCCGCCGCGCAAGTGAAAGCCGATGTCGCGGCCATGCAAGCCATCGCCGACAAGGAAGAAGCCTGGATCAAGATTGCGCCGTGGGACTATCGCTACTACGCCGAGAAACTGCGCAAAGAAAAATACGATCTGGACATGAACGAAGTGAAACCCTATATGCAGCTCGACAAACTGCGTGAAGGCATGTTCTGGGCCGCCGGTCAGCTTTATGGTCTGAAATTCAAGCTGGTCAAAGGCCTGCCGGTGCAACACCCGGATGTCACCGTTTACGAAGTGACCAATGCCAAGGGCAAACACGTCGGCCTGTGGTATTTCGACCCGTACGCACGGCCGGGCAAACGTTCCGGTGCCTGGATGAATGCCTACCGCGGTCAGGAAAAGCTCGATGGCAACGTGACGCCAATCGTCTCGAACAACTCCAACTTCGTGAAAGGCCAGCCGGGTGAACCGGTGCTGATCTCCTGGGACGATGCGGAAACCATGTTCCATGAATTTGGCCACGCCCTGCATGGTATGCTGTCGGATGTGAAATACCCAAGTCTGGCCGGCACTTCCGTCGCGCGTGACTTTGTCGAATTCCCGTCGCAGATCAACGAGCACTGGCTGTCGACGCCGGAAGTGCTGAACAAATTTGCCTTGCACTACCAAACCGGCAAACCGATTCCGAAAGCACTGGTCGACAAGATCGAGGCGGCAGAAACCTTCAATGAAGGCTTCAAGACCATGGAATACCTCGCTTCGGCCGTCATCGACATGAAACTGCATCTGGCCGGTGGCGAGACCATTGATCCGGACAAGTTCGAACGTGAAGAACTGCAGAAGCTCGGCATGCCGGCAGAAATCGTCATGCGCCACCGCACGCCGCAATTCGGCCACGTGTTCTCGTCCGATGGCTATTCGGCCGGCTATTACTCCTACCTGTGGTCAGATTCACTGACCGCCGATGCCTGGGAAGCCTTCGGCGAAGGCAAAGGCCCGTGGGACAAATCCGTAGCCGAACGCTTCCGCAAGACCATCCTGTCTGCCGGCAACACCAAGGACCAAGCGGAAGAATTCCGCGAATTCCGCGGCCGCGATGTCCAAACCGATGCCTTGATGCGCAAGCGCGGCTTTTTGCCGAAAGCAGGCGGCAGCAGCGGTAAAAAAGCGGGTCAGTAACACACTCGGCTGGCGATGATGTCACTTGGCCTCATCGCCATGAGCAAAAAAAGGGCACGGATAACGTGCCCTTTTTTCCAACAGAGAAAGCCAACTCAGAGCTTCGCCAACTCTGCTCTGACATAGTCAGCGCCAACACCAGTTGGCGCCAGTTCCAAGTATGTGTTGAACGCCTGCTTGGCCTGGTCGATTTGTCCCAGCTTGACCTTCACATCACCGAGGTTGCGATAGGCAACGGAACGTGACGGATCAATTTGCAGTGTTTTCTCATACCAGCGCACCGCCTCCTGATACTTTCCTTGCTGAAAGTAGATGTAACCCAGGTTGTTGGCGGCCAGAGCAAAATCAGGCCGGTATTTCAGCGCTTCGGTAAACTGCGCTTCGGCAGCCGCATATTGCTGTTCCCGGTACAGCTGCAATCCCTTGTCATTGGCACGCTGCGCCAACTGCCGCATGGACGAGCTGACCGCTTTCGGCAACTTGAGCTCCTGCGCCTTGCCCTGCAGATCCAGCACTTTGACTGGCGCCGTCGCGCTCAGCTGACTTGCAGCATCAAGCTGCTTGTTCATCGCGATTTCGTCACGTTGTAATTGCTCAGTCTGTGGATTCAGAAACTCAGATTCGCCACTCAATTCAAAAATGAATTCGCCGCCTTCCGATCCAGGTAAGCTGCCAAATGCCGGCGTCTGCTGTGAGATGCTGGATACGGCTGGCGCAAGATAGGCCGCCAATTCGGTTGCCGTGATCAGCGAGTCACCGTTCAAATCCCCCTTACCCGTCAACGCCTGCAGCAACGCCCATGTGAAGACCGAATGACCATTCGGACCGCCGTCAGCAACTAGCTGATCCGCGCCACCAGCGGTCAGCATCTGACGGCCCAGTCGGCGCGAATTTTCCTTTAGATAGCTACCCGAACCGGCTCCGCGCGTGAGGCCAAGGCCGCTGTAGCAGGCATCCATAACAAACAGCACATGCTTGGCCGTCAGGCTTTCGGCGATATTTTGAATGTCGCTCATGGCAATTGCATCGCTGGCAAAAGTTGCAGGATCGGAATCGACCGGAACGATGTAGCCGAGTTCGCGACCCGAGCTCAGCTTGCGAGTGGCGCCGTGACCAGCAAAGAATACAAAAAGGCGATCATTGCTCTTGACCCCATCATGGGCCAAACGCTCATGAAACAATGACAGAATGGCATTGCGCGTCGCCGCTTCGTTCTGCAAAACCAGAACGCGCTCACTGGTGAAACCGTGTTGTTCGATCAGGGTGGTGCGGACGGCTTCAGCATCACGGGCGGCATATTGCAGCTTGGGCCACTTGTCGTAGTTGTCGATACCAATCACGATGGCCCAAGAGTCGCCGTATTCGGTGCTCATGGCCAGCTTGCCAACTGGAAGTTCGGCTTCCTTCGGTACGGTGAAGTCCTTGCCATCCCAGCCGGCAAAGCGATACCCCTCTGCCACCAGGCGGTCCAGCACCTTGGGCAAGGCTTTTACGGTTCGGTCATGAATGTCGTGAAACAGGATGATGCCACGACCCTCTTGATCCACAAGTCGCAATACCCGATCCGCAATCGACGTGGGGACCGGATCGGCCCAATCGAGCGAATCGATATTCCACATCACCGAAATCAGGTTTGCCTGTGACAACGCAGTCAAACCTTCATCATTGTTGGCGCCATAAGGAAATCGGAACAGGCTGGAGCGTTTGCCGTCAACCGACTTCAGAACGGCATCAGCCATAGTGATTTCCGATTTCAGTGATTCACCCGTTTCTTTTGACAGTTGAGCATGACTATAGGTGTGGTTGGCCAGCGTAAAACCCTCGCCAGCTAGCTGACGGCTTATTTCCGCCCGCTTCGACAGCGTGACGATACCGTCCTTGTCGACGGTGCCAAGATTCTTGCCTACGTGGAAGAACACTGCCGGCGCGTTGTAGCGCTTCAAAATGGCGGCAATTTCACTGGTATAGCTCGCGTGCGGGCCATCATCAAAGCTCAGAACCACCGTCTTCTCAGGCAATGTGCGGCCAAAAATGGATTTCTGTTGCACCCGCTCGCGTTCCGCCGGTGTTGGATACGGCATGATGTGGCCGTACTGCTTCAAAATGTCGTCCCGAGACAGTCGCGCTTTCAGCTGCGCAAGATACTCTTGCCACCGCTCCCGCCGCAGTACAATGGCGCGCGTTTCGAAGCGACTGAATATCTGTTTGATCTCCTTGTCATACAAGCGCTCGATTTCGTTCAGGGCATCAAGATCCTCGACAATGCGCTTGTGCAACTTGATGGCCGGCAAGGTGCCACTCTTGGTACTGCTCGATTCAAGCGCAAGCAGCCATTCTCGAAATGCCAGGCGGTCAGCATCAAACAGATCATCAGCCGACTCGACATAGACCAGCAAATCGTCCAGGGCAGCAAACCAATTGGTATTGCTCGCGTCGGCAAGCGTCGCCGTCTGCGCGAGCAGCGCCTGTAACCGAGCTTGATTTTCATGAAAGATGTACTGGCCGACCTGATTGATGACGTCCTGCTCTGCGGCATCACGGCCGGGCTCGGCAAATAGCACGATCAACTGCCGATGTGCCAGGACCAGTTCCTGCAACCCCGAACGCAGCGTCGTGCTATCAACCGCCACGGCATTCGCGGCTGCAGTGTTTTCTGGTGTGGCCTGCGGCGAAGACGCCACCACATCCGCTTTCTCGGCCGAGGTTTCCGATTGCTGGCAAGCGCACAGCAGGCAAGCCAGCAACATGCCGCCAGCAACAACAAATGAACGACAAACCATCTACCACTTTCCTTGACCAAACAGCATGTTGGCGATACCCGATTCGCAGCACCGATATAGCCATGGTGGATCGTCATGGCGCATGCCAAGCCGGCAACCCCTCACGATAACTGCAACTGGCTGGTCGGTTGAGCTGCCATAACCGCCGGGGTTCGGGTAGAATGCGCGCCATCGGCCACCCTTGCGGTGGCCGTTGCTTTTCCTGGGTAGCATACGTCTGGACGTCCACAGTGTCGATTGAAAACCCCACCGCCAAGACCTCCTCGCTCCCTGCCCGCGAGCGTTTGAAAGAGTTCTGGGTTGATGTGTTCGTGATGAACACGTTTTCCTATGCGGTGGCGGCGCCGCTGGAGCTGATCGTCGCCGACATGAGTTGGCAGGCGCATTTAAAAGTGCGCTTGATGGGCTTGCTGATCAATTCGCTGATCGGCCGGCCTTATGGCGTATGGCGGGAATATGTCGTGCAGCGGACCGGCATGAACGAAGCCAGCAGCGCGCTGAAGCGCTACTGGGTCGACTCGCTGGTATTCCTGTCGTTCCAGTTGCCGGTGTACGTGACCATCATGGCGCTCGGTGGCGCAGATCTGGCCGGTATTTTGAAAGCCGCCGGCACCGCCAGCCTGTTGGCGGGATTCCTCGGCCGCCCTTACGGCATCTACCTCGACTTTGTTCGCTCGCTGTTCGGTTTGAAACCGATGACGGCGAGCAGCACCCCGGCTTGAACGGAGCACAGCATGGCCCTGATCACGAATTCGGTTGTCGATTCCAAACTGGTGGTTGGCGTCATTGCCGGCACGCCAATTGATACCCGCTTTGGCGTCAATTATCTCGATGCCCATCAGATCAAGGCTTATGGCCGCTCCATTTCGGAAACCCCGCAGCAGCAAACCGAATTGCAGGCACTGGACCGCAACCAACTGACCGAGCGGACCTTGCTGGTCATCGAGGAGCTGCAGCGCGCCGGTGCCAACGCCATCATGATTTACTGCAACTCGCTGAGCGGCGCCATTGATCTGGACCGCGTGCGCAAGCAGATTACCGTTCCGCTGGTGTCACCGCTCGATGTCTACAAAGAGCTGATCGGCAAATACCGCAAGTTTGGTTTGCTGGCGGCCAACTGCCAGAGCTGCGCCAACATTGAGCGGCTGATTATCGAAGGCGACAGCCAGGCCAAGGTGATCGGCGTCGGTAATTTGCAGATTGTTGAAGACATCGAGAAAGGTTATTCGCCGAAAGCCATCATCCGCGATCATGCGTTGGTCGAAATCGGCTCCAGCCTGCGCATGAGCGGCGTCGAGATTCTGATCCTCGCCTGCACCCACTTTGAATATTTCTACGAAGATCTAAAGGGTCGGGTCTGTCTGGAAATTTTTGAACCGTCCGAGAAAATGGTCGAGCGGCTACAGCAGATGCTGCCGGCCGCTGCCGCCTGAATCGGTTCATTAATCAATCCGATTTACCATTCAGGTTCACCAATCAAACCAATTCAGGCCTGCAGATCCCGCCAGATCGCCTGCCCTTTGCTGAGGCTGTCCAACACCGCGCGGAATTCATCGCGATGGGTGATCGGCAATTGAATCTGCAGGTTCACACGCTCGCCATAGTGTTGGCTGAGCACGTTGGCGCCAATCCGGGCAAGCTCCCGCCTAACCGAAGCCTCAAGCGCAAAGGCAAACGAAATTTCAGCGCTGCAGCTCGCTACCAGCGCCAGTGTCGGCAACAATGCCAAGGCATCTTTCAGGGCTTGGCTATAAGCGCGCACCAAACCACCACTGCCGAGCAAGGTGCCACCGTAATAGCGGCTCACCACCACAACCACTTCCGCCAATTCGCTATGTTGCAAAAGATTCAGCAGCGGCCGCCCTGCAGTACCCACCACCTCGCCATCATCCGAACAGGCAACATCTGCGGTGTTGCCGGGCATGCCGGCGATGTAGGCAAATGCATTGTGGGTCGCGTCGGCAAATTCGGCGCGCACACTGGCAATCACTTGCTCGGCCTCGCTGCGTGAGCCAGCCCGCGCGACGGTCGCAATAAACCGGCTGCGCTTGACTTCAATTTCATGGCGCAAGGTGGCAGCAGGAACGCGATTCACTTGGCAAATCCGGAGACGGCGGCAACGGCTGGCGATTCTGCGCCGACCATCTCAACGCTGCAAGCCGTTACCGCCTCTGGCTGTTACCGTCGCTCGCCGTTAAAGTCCCAGGCTGTTAGGGTTTCTGGCCGGTACCACTTTTGGTCGCCGTTTCACCGGTGCCGGCGGGTGCAGGCAACCCGTGTTGCAGGACCTGTTTCAGCCATGCGCCAAATTCAGCTTCGATGGTCGACATCGGTTTGCCCAGCACCTGTTCCACCCGTTTCAGCGCATCCTGATGCGGATTGTCGGCCAGCGCATCGAGATCACGGTCGCGAAAACTGCGATAGACGTCAGTCAGTTTGCCCTGCTCTTGCAGATACAGAATGAAATAGCGGTTGGCCGCCATTTGCACCGCGAGCTCGCGATTGGACTGACCGTCCTGCCAGCGGTCACGCTCCAGCTCCTGCACATCAAACGGAAACCAGTCGGAACTGATGACCTTGGCTACCGGAGGAATGTCGCGGGAAAAGCGTTTCAGCAATTCGCCGCGCCAATTGACCAAGCCGAACAGCTCCTGCTGGCGAAACGTCGAGACTTCATACAGCGAGGCAATCCCCTCGTCCAGCCATTGCGGAATGTCGCCGAAGCCGTTGCGCACACTCAAATGAAACAGCTCGTGAAACAGGGTTCCAGTATTGACTCCGGTCACCATTGCCACGGCCGATTGATCATTGCGATAGGTGTAGCCAATGGTATTGGGATTGACCGCCAAACCGTGCAGGCGCTCGGCCAATTGTTGCAGCTCGGCAACGGTTGGCACCAGATAGACACTGACCACACTGGTCGGTGCCGTGATGGCATAACGCTGTTGCAAAAAGGCGAAATAGCGATCCAGTTTTGTTGCCAGTTGCTCCAGCTCGCTGACGCTATGTCCGGCGTGGCTTGCAAGCACAAAGCGACCATAGCCATGCACGGTGAACTCGGGCACCAAACTGCTGATCTTGGCCTTTGCTTCCGGTAACTGCTGTGGCGTGAACAAGCGTGCCGAGAACTCGGCTTCTGCAATTTCGCGCACATGCCTCGCCGGATAGGCAAACAAGGAGTTCTCCGAACCCAGGTCGTAATACATCTTGCCTTGCCCGGAAGCGCCCGCCACCAGCACGGCATGAATGGCGCCAGCAACAGCGAGACGTTCACCTGACAAACCCGCTTGCTGGCACTTTTGCAGTTCGGTCTGCACCTGCTGTCGACTGCTATCATCCAGCGCGTAGTTATACAGCGTGAAATTCAGCACCCGCAGCCCCCACTCCTGCCGTGCCGGTAAACGACAGGCACTGGTGCCGAGCATGTAGTCCACTTCGGCGGTGCGACCAAAGGCTTGTTTGCGAAATTCCAGCAGCGCCGTCAATGCCGCCGCGTAATCACCGGCGACCCACTTTTCTTTGCCGGTTTGATACGAAGATTCGGCAAAACCCGGCGGAACATAGGCCATCAACAACCAGAGCAGGCTTGACAGCAAAACGCGAGTGGCAGCCATGATCTGCCCTCCGTAACAAACGCCTCAGGGCGAAGCGTTGGCAGCAGGTGCCGGGTGGGTCTCGCATTCCGGACCGGGAAACAGCGCACAATTTTCCGCTTTGAGTTGCGCGGCCGACGCCAACGGGATTGGCGCCGCCGTGCTTGGTGCGGCAACTGACGGGGACAGATAAACCGGCACATCGCGAACATCAAAGCTGAACGGGATCACCAGCGTGATCGCCATCAGCAATGTGCCAAGGCTGGCCAGAATCAAACCGGGCGAACTGCTGGTGATGGCGCCCTTGAAACCATTGCCTTCGACGTTGAGGCTGGTACCCGCCTCGCGCAATTTGCCGAGCACGAAAATGGCGCCGACCAATGCCAGGATCATGCCGGTCAGAAAACCCAGATAACGGGTCCAGGCGCGCAACATCAACGTGACATTGACTTGCTGGTAGCGGTGCTCGATCACTTTTTGCTCAAGTGCCACCAGCGTTTGCCATTGCGCTTGCGCAACCGCGACCGCGTCGGTTGCAGCCGGCGCATAGACAATGCTGTCACCGGAGCGTATTCGCACTTCCTGGTATAACGAGAACAACAGCACGACGCTGACAATCAGAAAGAACGCTGCCATCAGCGCAATGCTGCCTGCCATGAACGGCAGCAGCTTGCGTTGCCAGGCTTGTTCATCACGAGCGGCGGCTGCGGTGGCATCCATGACCATACGGACCTCCACAACCGGGGAATTTGTTTGATACGGCTTGGTCAGTATAGTCCGTTCTTGCGTGGTAACGCGGCCAGTGGCCTTCTGGCCGAATCAGTGCCGGTCATTCGGCTGTTACCGGTGCAGCAACGTCGGCTTGTTCAAGCGATGGCGGCTAGCGGCGCTACTGTTCAAGCCTTCTGCACCGCGCGATCTCGACTGGCACAGCAGGCCTGAGACAACGCGGCACATTCGCCTTATTCGAATCGGACGGTCAGATGCTGGCTGTCGTCGCCGATGCCGATCTCGCCGTCCTGTATCGTGCACTGCAGGCTCATGTTGCGCTGAGCCAGTTTGCCAAGCGCTTCGACGGTTTCGTTGTTCAGGGCACGCACGGTGACGTTGTCGAGCTTGCTCAGCGCATCCTGCATCTGGCTGCGCCAAACCGCCGCGCTGCGACTGTTGTAGGTGATGATCACCACCTGCTGGGCCCTGCCGGCAGCCTTGCGCAGACGCTTTTCGTCCGGTTGGCCAAGCTCAATCCACAGTTCGATTTCATCGCTGAGGCTTTTCTGCCAGAGATCTGGCTCATCTTCGGTACTGATGCCCTTGGTGAACGCCAGGCGCTCATGGGCGTAAACCGCAAACGCCAGCAAGCGCACCATCATCCGCTCATCGGTTTCCGATGGATGCTGGGCAATGGTCAGCATGTGCGTCTCGTAGTAATGCCGATCCATGTCGGCAATCTGTAACTCGGCTTTGAAGATGGTGGCTTTCAGTGCCATGCGGGAACCTGCGTATTCCGATGCCAGAAACAAAACAAGCGCGTCAGTGATGGACCGACGCGCCTGTTGGCGAAACCGATGGCGTGCAGCTTACTTCTCCACGAACGCCCGCTCAATCACATAATGCCCCAGATCACCTTGCCGGGCTTCGGCGAAGCCCATGCCATTCAGAATGGCGCAGGTGTCCTTGAGCATGCTGGGACTGCCGCAAAGCATGACCCGATCGGTATCTACGTTGAACGGCGGCAAGCCGATGTCGCTGGCCAGTTTGCCGCTCTGAATCAAATCCGTCACCCGCCCCTGATTGCGGAACGGCTCACGCGTGACCGTCGGATAGTAAATCAGCTTCTGCTGGACGATTTCGCCGAAGTATTCGTTGTGCGGCAACTCGCGCTCGATGTAATCGGCGTAGGCCAAATCGTTCACGTTGCGGACGCCGTGCACCAGAATCACTTTCTCGAACTGCTCGTACACTTCCGGATCTTTGATGATGCTCATGAACGGCGCCAGACCCGTGCCGGTACTGAGCAGGTACAGATGCTTGCCGGGGATCAGATTGTCGACGATCAGGGTGCCGGTCGGCTTGCTGCCGACCAGCACCAAATCACCGGCTTTGATGTGCTGCAGACGCGAGGTCAATGGCCCGTTCTGCACCTTGATGCTGAAAAATTCCAGATGATCTTCGTAATTGGAGCTGACGATGCTGTAGGCACGCAGCAGTGGTTTGCCATTCACCTCAAGCCCGATCATCACGAAATGGCCGTTGCGAAAACGGAAGCCCTGATCGCGGGTGGTGGTGAAGCTGAACAGGGTATCGTTCCAGTGACGGACATCGAGTACGCGTTCGGTCGCAAAAGAAGCCATGGCAGAGTCGGAAGCAGCAGTAACAACGGGGCGCGAATTCTACCGCGTTTTGTCGCAAAAAGAACCCGCGATAAAGGGTCCGGGGCCAAATCAAATCCAGCGGGAAAACCGCAGAAAAACAGCGGGAATGGTCAGCCCGACCCCGGCCCTGTTCCGCAGCCGGGCTGACGCTACAACCGGGACTCAGGCAGTCAGACGCGAGTACAGCGTCCGCAGCGGAGCCAAAGGACCACGATACTTGTAGGCAGTGAATTCGCCGGCATCAAAGAATTTGCCCTGGCATTGCGGGCAATGCTCGACGGTCAAACCGCTGCCGCCCAACTGCTTGGTCAGCAAGGCGATGTCGTCGCAGCGTGGGCAATCAATATCGTGCTGGCCGTTAAAGATGTTGCCGATGGCAGCCGAGCCCAAATCCAGCATTTCGCTGTCGCGGATGGCGCCGAGCGTGTCCAACTCGCCATTGTCGAACCACAGCCCCTTGCAGCCAGAACAGCGATCAATCTCGACCCCGTGCAGCCGGACACTGTCCATTGCCGCATGACATTTCGGACATTTCATGACGCGCTCCTTTCAGATGAGAAATCATCAACTGGCCGCTAGTCTGACGAAAGAAAGCAAGAAAGAGTTTGATCCAGCGTAAGCGGGCGTGACTGGCGAGATGTTTTGCAACAGCTTGAGCCTGACTGAGGGCTCAGCTTCCCGCTCGGGCTTGTCGCATTGCGTTGTTAAAAAGCCCCTTGGTGAAAGCGCCGGCGCAGCGAAAAGCGGGCAAAAAGACAGCTGAAAAGCGAGCCGTTATAGTGTGGGCATGAAACTGACCGCCGACATCCGCCATTACCGCAAGCTTGGTGCCAGCGACAGCCACGGTTATCACCAGCTGCTGGTCGCTGTCAGCGGCAGCATGGAGCTGGCCATGCAGGGCCGGGAAAATGTCATCACGACCAGCCGCGGCGGCATTGTGCCGGCCGAATGCCGGCATGATTTTGTCGTGACCGGTGACAACCAGAGCCTGGTCATCGATGTCGGCGGCGACCCGCAGGAACTGGCCGAACGCGGCCTGCCCGAACTGGATCGCCTGTTCGACAAGGCCAGCTGGTTTGCCGCCGACCCGGCCTTGCAGCAGCTGGCCCGGTTTGCCGCCCTGGAGCTGCCGCGCCACCCTTCCGACAGCGCCATTGCCCAGCAATTGGCCGTAACCCTGCTGCTGGCCGTCCAGGGCCGGCCCTTGCAGGACGTTGACCGCAGCCCGCTCGACCTCGCCGTCATCGACAGCTACATCGACCAGCATCTGCACGAACCCATCCGGGTCGCTGATCTGGCCCGGCTGGTCCACCGCTCGCCCGGCCACTTTCAGGCGCTGTTCGGGCAGGCGACCGGCCAGAGCGTGCTGCAATACCTGCGCAAACGCCGGGCCGAGCTCGCCATCCGGCTGATTGAAAGTACCGATCGATCACTGGCCGACATTGCCACCGCCACCGGTTTTGCCCACCAGAGCGCGCTGACCCACACCCTGCGCGAACTGACCGGCATCACGCCCGGCCGCTTGCGCCGGCGCTGAGCTCGGCACTGACCACCCAGCGACACGACCGGCCACCTGCACTAACTCCAGCCCCTAATCTGTTGTTTTGGCAAAAACCACTGCGCTTTTTGCAAGACAAGTAAAGAGAGTTGCCGGCATGCTGAGCCGACTTGCCGAGCTGACCCGCTCAGATACAGCGACAAACCCCGCCGCCCGTTTCGGCACCCACCACGTTAGCGACCACCATGAACGAACAACCGCCCTCCGCATCACCACCTTCAGAGCAACGACCGCCCGTCATCAGCTGGGACGATTTTCAACGGGTCGAATTGCGGCTCGGCACGATCATTCACGCTGAACCGAATCCGACGGCAAAAAAACCGGCGTATCGCCTGCAAGTGGATCTCGGCCCGCTCGGCATCAAGACGTCGAGCGCGCAAATCACTGCGCTGTATTCGGCGGCCGATTTGCTCGGTCGGCAGGTGCTCTGCGTGTGCAACTTTCCGCCGAAGCGAGTCGCTGGCGTTACCTCCGAAGTGCTGGTTACTGGCTTCCACGATCACGATGGTCGCGTCGTGCTGTGCTCGGTGGATCACCCGGTGCCAAACGGCACGCCACTGTTGTGATGGGCGCATGAACGAAAAAAAGACAACGCCAGCATGATGAGCCAAACACCATGAACAAAAAGCCCAGTCGCAATCAGCTGCGGTTTATCGCCGGTCTGCAACGCGCATTTCCGCTGTTGTTGCCGCTGCTCGCTTTCGGCATCAGCTTTGGCTTGTATGCCAGACAGGTTGGCTTTGATAGCAGCGCCGCCATGGCCATGTCGATGATCACGTTTGCCGGCGGCGCCCAATTTGCGGCGCTCGGTGCGCTTGCTGCTGGCAGTGGTCTCATCGCCGCGCTGTTGGCCGTCTTGCTGATCAACAGCCGTTATCTGAGCATGGGGCTGACACTGGCAAACAGTTTGCCGGCATCACGCTGGAAACAATTTCTGGCGGGGCAATTGCTGGTCGATGAAACCTGGTTGTTGTCGCGGCGAAAAAACGGCAGGCATCGATTCGAATTTTTTCTTGCCGTCGGTATTGCCGAATGGCTGATCTGGGCCTTGGGCACCCTGCTCGGACTGGCATTCGCCGAACATTTGCCGGCGCCGGAAACCCTGGGGCTGGACATGGCAATTGCCGCGTTTTTTCTGGCCCTGATGGCCGGACAACTGGACCACCCCGACAAACGCGCCGCCGCCATTGGCAGTGCCGCGCTCGCCCTTTTGCTGTTGCCACTGGCACAGCCGGGGTTAGCGTTATTGCTGGCGCCGTTACCGGCGCTGATCTGGCTGTCGCTGCGCCGAAACAATGGGGGGAACCGACAGACACCGCCTCAGCGCAACCTGCCAGCGCAGCAAACGGCAGCGGCACAAGCCATCAAGCAACAGGAATGATGCGATGATTGAAAATAGCTGGTCGGTCGTGGCCGCGGTCACGGCTGCCACGGCAGCCTGCAAAACCAGTGGTTTCTGGTTGCGCGGCCGCGCGTTGCCATTGCCGATTACCCGTGTACTTCCGGTGCTGGCGCCAGCCTTGCTGGCTGCCATGGTCATCAACGCCAGTTTTTCCGGTATTGATGCGCCGGTGCTCGATGCCCGAATCGGCGGCCTGTTCGTCGCGACCCTCGCGCTGCTGCTGCGCTTGCCGCTGTTGGCGGTCATGGCGTTGGCTGCAGGCTCGACGGCGCTGCTGCGAGCGTTCTTTTAATTTGCGGCGAGCGTTTTTGTCAGCGATCACAGCCGCGACTGAAAACGCCGATCACATCACGTTGCCGCGTTTTTTCGCGAGCGGCTGCGGCTCATCGTAACCCGCCAGGCAATCACCACGGCCAGCAACAACAGCATGGCGGCCAACAGGAACGGTGCGCCGGGGAAATGCCAGGCTTTACCGGGTGAAATAGCCGCAGCAAAGGTTTGCGTGAACAGCACCGGGCCAATCATGCCGGTCAAACCCAGCAGACTGCTGTTGGCCCCTTGCAACTGCCCCTGCTCCTGCGGCGTGACATGTTGCGTCATCATGCTTTGCACGGCCGGGCCAAAAAAGCCCATCAAGGCAAATACCGGAATGCCGAGCCAAAACATCCAGCCAACCGGCGACAACGCGTAAATCAGAAAACCGGCGGCACCAAACCAGAGTCCGGTCAACATCGCGCGACGTTCACCGAGCCAAGGAATGACACGACGCACCAGCGCACCTTGCACGATCACGTTGCAGATGCCGACGATCGCCAGCGTGATACCGGTAACGGTCGCGCTCCAGCCGTAACGATAACCGACATACAACACAAAGGTGCTGGGCAAGACGTAATGCGCCAGCAAATACAGAATATTGACGCTCGCCAGACCAAACAATTCCGGATGCGAACGCAGCAGTTTGAGTGAGCCGAGCGGATTGGCTTTGGCCCAGGAAAATTTGCCGCGTTTTTCCGCCGGCAGCGATTCCGGCAGGACAAATAATCCGTACATCGCGTTGATCAAAGTCAGTGCGCCGGCAACCCAGAACGGCAACCGGGTTTCGATACCGCCAAGCACGCCGCCAAGCGCCGGGCCGACGATGAAACCAATGCCCCACGCGGCGCCGAGCATACCGAAACTGGCCGCGCGTTTTTCTGCTGGCGTGACATCGGCAATGTAAGCGCCTGCGGTGGAAAAACTGGCGGCCGTGATTCCGGACATGACCCGGCCGATGAACAACCACAGCAGGCTCGGTGCCAGCGCCATCAACAGGTAATCAAGGCCGAGACCAAAACAGGAAATCAGAATGACCGGGCGCCGGCCAAAGCGATCGGATAGCGCACCGAGCAGCGGCGAAAACAGAAACTGCATCAACGCCCAGGCCATCGAGAAAAAACCGACCATGCGCGCGGCGGCGGCGGTATCTCCGGCCAGAAAATGCTCGACCAGCTTCGGCAAGACCGGGATCACCACGCCCAGCGCCAGCACATCCAGCACCAGGGTAATGAAGATGAAAATGAAGGCAGCGCGTGGCGCCGTGGGCGAAGCAGGCAACAGAGACACAGACACATCCGGGGTGGCGCAAACGGCAGGCGCCATTTCAGCCGGGCCGACCGCCGCAAGCAAGCCCCGGCGGCGGTTCGAGCCATGGTTCTGGCAAAAATAGTGAATCCGGGCTGTCAACGCGACCGCCGGACCGGCGTTAACTGAGCAAAACCCACGTCGCGAGCCCTGCTGATGACCGCCGCTGTTGCCAGCCTGCAGATACCGTTAGACTCTGGCCCACTTGGATATGGGGAACGTCGCAGTACGCAGGGAGCGTACGCGACCCAACCAAACGGCGCGACTCCGGTGCGCCGCGGGCTGACCCGGGACCGTAATGTGCAGAGTGGCGTCGCTCCAGCAGATGCTTTGCAACAACAGCGCCGACAGCTGGACCAGTTTCTGGCCGGCGTGGAACGACGGGCGCTGCGCATTGCCGAATTCTCGGTGCGGAACCGGGACGATGCCCTGGAAATCGTTCAGGACGCCATGATGAAACTGGCGCAGAGCTACGGCCACGTCGCCGCCAGCGACTGGCCGCCGCTGTTCCAGCGCATTCTGCAGAGCCGCATTACCGACCATTTTCGCCGCCAGAAAGTGCGCAACCGCTTGTTCGTCTGGTTCAGCCGCAATGACGACGATGACGACTACGACCCCATCGCCGAGGCGCCGGACGAAACCCTGACCAACCCGCTCGACCGGCTGACGCTGGAGCAAGGCAACAGCGCGCTGGTCGACGCCGTCGGCAAGCTGCCGGAGCGGCAGCGGCAGGCCTTTCTGCTGCGGCATTGGGAAGGCCTGTCGGAAAAGGAAACCGCATTTGCGATGGAATGCAGCGAAGGCTCGGTCAAAACCCATCTGTCGCGCGCCATGCATGCCCTGCGCGCCAGTCTGGTCGAGCATAAATTAAGCTAGTCCGGGACGATGCGTAACGATGACGAAGCACAAGCCAGCAGCGAGAGTCTGATCATGAACAGGCAAGAGCAGGACGAAGCCCTGATCCAGCGCAGCCGGGAGGCACTGAACCACAGTGCCGAGCAACTGGACTATGCCGCCCAACTGAAGCTGCAGCGCGCACGCGCGGCGGCCCTGGCGGCACTGAGCCCGCAGCCGGCCAAAGCGCCCTGGTGGCAACAGAAAATGCTGTGGCTGGCCGCCATGCCGGCGGCACTGGCGATTGTGCTGGCGCTGCCCTTGCTGCTACGCGCGCCGGCGGCGACCGATGCCGAAGGTCTGGCGCAAACCGACAGCGAAACGGCCATCGGTTTTGATGACATGGAGTTGCTGGCCGCCGACGCGGATCTCGATACCCTGAACGACATCGAGTTCTATCAGTGGCTCGCCGAGCACCCGGACGGCAGCGACGCCTGAGCCGTTCGGCGGACGCTTAAGCCATCCAGCGCCGGCATACTGAGACATCCATACAAAAAACGTGGCGCAATGCCACGTTTTTGCCTATACCTAACGCCATCGCAAGGGGCTAAAGCCACCAAGGCGCGCCCCGCCCACCCGACTGGCCGCCAGGATGCAGGCCGGTGGTGCAGGAGACCGGCATGGCCCCCGAGCCAACAGGCATCAATCCGCTGAATAACGATAAAGCCCACAGCCCCGTCGAAACCTATTTGCCGACCGAACTCTGCCTGCTGCCGCTGGCCGAGCGGCCGTTCTTTCCGCCACAAACGCTGCCGGTGTTGATGAATGAAGAACACTGGCGGGAAACGCTCGATTACATCGGCCATACCGAGCATCGTCTCGCCGGTCTTGTGCTGACCAAGGCTGCCCATCCTGATCACGCAACCAGCGCGGATTTTTATGAAATCGGCACCGTGGTGCGCGTACACCATCCGGTGGTGTCGTCCGGCAAGGTGCAATTCATTGCCGAAGGCCTGCAACGCTTTCGCATTCGCGAATTCATCAGTCACAAGCCGCCGTTTCTGGCCAAGATCGATTACCCGCTGGAACCGCGTTACCGCAATGTCGAACAATTGAAAGCCTATGCCGTTGCGATCATCAACACCCTGCGCGACATGGCACCGCTCAATCCGCTGTACAGCGACGAGCTCAAATTTTTCCTGAACCGGTTCAACCCGAACGAGCCGTCACCGTTGGCCGATTTTGCCGCCAGCCTGACCACCGCCAGCCGCGAAGAGCTGCAACAGGTGCTGGAGACCGTGCACCTGCGTGATCGCATGGAAGTGGTCATTGAACTCATCAAGACCGAGATGCAGGTCGCTCGTCTGCAAGCCAAGATCCGCGAGGAAGTCGAAGAGCGACTGAGCGAACACCAGCGCAAGTTTTTCCTGCGCGAGCAAATGAAAGCCATCCAGCGCGAACTCGGTATCGCCAAAGATGACCGCACCGCCGACACCGAAAAATTTCGCGAGCGGCTGGAACCCTTGACCGTGCCGGCCGCGCCCCGGCAGCGCATCGACGAAGAGCTGGACAAACTCGCCGTGCTGGAACCCGGCTCGCCGGAATACGCGGTAACGCGCAATTGGCTGGATGTCGCAACAGCGGTGCCCTGGGGCAAATACAGCAAGGACAATCTGGATCTGAAGCGTGCCCAAGCGGTGCTGGAAAAAGATCACGCCGGCCTCGAAGACGTCAAACAGCGAATCATCGAGTTTCTTGCGGTCGGCGCGCTGAAAGGTGAAATTGCCGGCTCCATTGTGCTGCTCGTTGGTCCGCCCGGTGTCGGCAAAACCTCGATTGGCCGCTCCATCGCGCACGCGCTGGAGCGCAAGTTCTATCGGTTCTCAGTCGGCGGTATTCGCGATGAAGCCGAAATCAAAGGCCATCGCCGCACCTATATCGGCGCCCTGCCCGGCAAATTAATCCAGGCGTTGCGCGAATGCGAAACCATGAACCCGGTGGTGATGCTGGATGAGATCGACAAGATCGGCAGCAGTTATCAGGGCGATCCGGCATCGGCATTGCTGGAGGTGCTGGACCCGGAGCAAAACAGCGCCTTTCTTGACCACTATCTCGACGTCCGGGTTGATCTGTCGAAAGTGCTGTTTGTCTGCACCGCCAACCAGCTCGACACCATTCCGCGGCCACTGCTGGATCGGATGGAGGTGATTCGCCTGTCCGGCTATATCACTGAGGAAAAAATGGCCATCGCCCGCGATTATCTGTGGCCACGAACACTGGAACGAGTCGGCCTGTCACGGCGTGATGTCAGCCTGCCGGCACCGGCGCTGCGCAAAATCATCGAAGACTATGCCCGCGAAGCCGGCGTCCGCAATCTGGAAAAGCAACTCGGCCGCATGGTGCGCAAAATTGTCGTCGAGAAGGTCAACCAAAAGTCACCGGGCAAAACCAGCAAAGTCGAACTGACACCGGAACGGATCGAGCAATACCTCGGCCATCCGGTATTCACGATTGAAAAACCCGCGCAAGGTATCGGCATCGTTACTGGACTGGCCTGGACCGCACTGGGCGGCTCGACCTTGAACATTGAAACCGCCGTCGTGCATCACAAACAGCGCGGCTTGAAATTGACCGGCACGCTCGGCGATGTCATGAAAGAGTCGGCCGAGATCGCCTACAGCTATGTCGGTGCCCATCTTGCCGACTTCGGCGCCAAAGCCGAGGCGCTCGACAACAGCTTCATCCACATCCACGTGCCGGAAGGTGCAACCCCCAAAGACGGACCGAGCGCCGGTATCACGCTGGCCACCGCCCTGCTCTCGCTGGCACGCCAGCAACCCCTGAAACGCGAACTGGCCATGACTGGCGAACTGACGCTGACCGGCGATGTACTGGCCGTTGGCGGCATCCGGGAAAAAGTGGTGGCCGCGCGCCGGGTTGGCATCCGCGAACTGATCCTGCCGGAAGCTTGTCGCGGCGACTATCAGGAACTGCCGGCCTACATCCGGAAAGGCCTTTCGGTGCATTTTGTCCGCACCTATGCCGAGGTTGCGGCGCTGTGTTTTTCAAGCCGAAAACACAGTAAATAACCTGCCCCGGTTTGACAGTTTGGCATTGTCCAGCTTTGCTTCAGGCACCGGTTTTTCACTGACATTGAGAAACCGACCATCAAAAGCAAACGGGAGGACACATGCCTGCTCCGCATAAAAGAACGATTTCTGCAGCTGGCTTATTGCTGGCTCTGGCTGCCAACGCGGCTATGGCGAGCGAACTTACCATGAACGGATTTCTGTCGGCCGTTGGTGGCAAAGCACTGGAGACAGAAGACAACCCCAATGCCTTTCCCTGCAACTGCGCCGTGGTCGATTATCCGTTCGTCGGGACCTATGATGAAGACTGGACATTCGATGCAGAAACCACTTTCGGTCTGCAAACCAACTTCAAGGTAAACGACAAGTTGTCGGTTACAGGTCAAATGGTCGCGCACGGTTCCCAAGATTATAAAACCGATATCGAATGGGCCTACATCAGTTACAACCTCAACGACAGCTGGACTGCCCAGATTGGTAAAAAGCGATTGCCGCTTTTTTACTACTCGGATTTTTTTGACGTCGGTTATGCCGTGCCATGGATGCGAGCGCCCGGCGATCTGTATGGCTGGCAGATTGTTGGCTATGAAGGCATCAATGCGCTCTACAACAGCAGCTGGGGTGATTGGGGGGTGATCGGCAACGTCTGGTATGGTCGCGATCAGGACAACAATAACGCCCTGCTATCCGATGTTTACTACGGCGTGCGTGTTGATGAAACCTGGAAGGACATGCTGGGTGGTTACCTGGATCTCTCCCGCGACTGGCTGACCTTGCGGGTGGTCTACATGACCAACAAGGTTGATCGTCTCATTTATGACGAATCACCGCCCCGCGTTCGTCTGGAAGATGAGAAGCAGAAATTCTGGGGCATAGCCGCCAACATCGATTATGGCGATTTGGTGGTGCGCTCGGAATACAACACCTTTGAACGTCCCGGTGAAGAGAACAAATACAAGGCTGCGCTTTTCGGTATCGGCTATCGCTTTGGTGACTTCCTGCCCATGATCACGTCGTCCAGCTTTGAGGAAACCGCGACCTGGCCCGATATCGAGAAGCACAATACCCGGTCGTTCAGCCTGCGCTGGGATTTTGCCAGCTCGGCGGCCTTCAAGATTCAATACGATATTTTCGAGGATGAATCGCGGTATTTCTATTACCCCGATGAAAACGATCCGGTATCAGACTTTATCGGTGACTCGAAATTACTCACTCTTGGCGTCGATGTAGTATTTTGAAGGAGATCAGCATGATGCTACGCATTCTCCCCCTGTTGCTCGGCCTGATGGCGGGCGCGGTCCATGCCGAAGTCGCCGTGATCGTGCACCCCGGCAACGCGGCTGCGCTGAGCAGCGATGACATTCAAAAGCTGTTTCTCGGCAAAATAAAAAGTTTTCCGGCTGGCGGCGAAGCCACCCCGGTCAACCTGAAAGAAGGCTCTGCAGTGCGTGAGCAATTCAATCAGGGCCTGCTGGGCAAATCGGAAAGTCAGGTGAAGGCCTACTGGTCGCAGCTGGTCTTTACCGGCAAAGGCACACCGCCGAAAGAGCTCGACAATGATGAGGCCGTGAAGGCTTTCGTCGCCAGCACACCGGCCGGCGTTGGCTATATCGATGCCAGCAAGGTCGATGGCACCGTCAAGGTCGTGTTGAAGCAGTAACTGTCCGTCAGTCCGCATGGCAGCAGCACCATCAGGCGCTGCTGCCGTCGCGTCCGGCACTATTCCCATGTGCCGATCCGCTCTATCGACACAAATGCCGGCCATAACGGCCGCAGTTTGCAGTCACGACAGATTCAGGTATCGTTCCCCTCGCCATGAGCCGCCCAAACGGCCTCATCCAGTTTGTGCTGGCGCTCGTAACAGCGCCTGTCGAGCTCGGTGTCGCAGCAGACTCGATATCGCGGCCTGTCCAAGCAAGAGATCGATTCAAACCGGCCTTGAGTTCCGCAGCAGCATGAGAGCCGACAATCGCTTTCGCCAGTAGCTTTCAACAAACGCCGTCGACAAAAACGAACAGCAATCGCAACAGGACAAGAACAAGATGAGCAAGCCCATTGAAGGCTGGGGTTCCCGCATTGGCCTCATTCTCGCCATGGCCGGCAACGCAGTTGGCCTCGGCAACTTTCTGCGCTTCCCAATTCAGGCGGTCGAAAACGGCGGTGGCGCTTTCATCATCCCCTATCTGACCTGCTTTCTTTTGATGGGCGTGCCGCTGTTGTTGATCGAATGGTCCACCGGCCGGTTCGCCGGTCAGTTTGGCGATCACAGCACGCCATTCCTGATGCAGCAGCTCGACCCGAAGCGGCATTTCTGGAAATACCTCGGCGTGTTTGGGATTTTTGCCAACGTCGCAGTCGCAGCGTACTACTGCTATGTCGAAAGCTGGACCATGGCTTACGTCTATCACTCGGCGGTCGGCACTTTCGGTAGCATGAGTCAGGTCGAAGTCGCGAACTTCTTCACCGCCTATACCGATATCAACCAGACCACCAGCGGCATTCCGTACGAGAACATCGTGTTCTTTGTCTTCTGCGTCTTGCTCAACACCTGGATTCTCAGCAAGGGTTTGGCGGGCGGCGTTGAAGTGACGGCCAAGATCGGCATGCCACTGCTGATTTTGTTTGGCATTTTTCTGGCAATTCAGGGCGTGAGCTTGACCGCCGGCGAAAACGGCGCCCAGTTTGACGGTACCGTTGGCCTCGATTTTCTCTGGACGCCACAATTTGATTCACTGACCAACCCCAGCGTCTGGTTGGCCGCAGCCGGTCAGATATTCTTCACGCTGTCGGTGGGCATGGGCACGGTGATCTGCTTTGCCTCATACATCAAGAAACGCCGTGATGTCGCGCTCAATGCCATGACTGCCGGCTGGTTGAATGAATTTGTCGAAGTAGTGCTTGGCGCCTCCATTTTGATCCCGATCTGCGTCGGCTATTTTGGCGTCGACAAGGTGGTCGAGTTGGTCAAGTCCGGCGGCGGCTTCGGCTTGGCATTTCAATCACTGCCCTACTTGTTCCAGCAATGGGGTGGCGTGATGGCCGTGCTCGCTGGCGTGTCGTTCTTCGGTTTACTGTTCTTTGCCGGCATCACCTCCAGTCTGGCGATGGGCACACCGTGGATTGGCTTGCTGCGCTACGAATTTGGCTGGAGCGAGAAACGCGCAGCATGGTCATTTGGTGGGTTGGTGCTGTTGCTCGGTTTGCCGACAGTGCTGTTTTACGACAAGGGTGTGTTTGGCGAATACGATTACTGGGCCGGTACGGTCTGCCTGTTCTTTTTTGCCATGGTGGAATCGATACTGTTTGCCTGGGTGTTTGGCATTGACCGGGGCTGGGCGGAGATCAATGACGGCGCGGAGATCCGGCTGCCATCGGTCTACAAGTTTGTCCTGAAATACATCACGCCAGCGCTGTTGCTGTTTGTCTTTGTTGGCAACCTGTTTATTCCGGCCGGCGCCGACTGGGGTGCCGCCATCAGCAATCTGGTTGCCGGTAACGGCTGGCAGTTTGATGCCAGTTCGCTGGTTGGCACGGTCAGCAATGCGGGCTTGAAAGCGCAGATCGCTGCGGCCCAAGTGGCCGGCGACAGTGGCACCGTTGCCACGCTGCAGGAGCGGCTGTTCTATGTGAATGGCGCCCGTCTGCTGCTGCTGGCGACTTTTCTGTTCATCACGGCGCTGGTCTACCTCGCCTATCGCAAACGCCTGCATGCCGGGAGGGTACAAGCATGAGCACCAGCGGCCTTGTCATGATGCTGACCACAATGATCTCGGTCACCGCCATCACCGTTTATTTTGTCTGGCGAGTGCTGAAAGCACCGATACAGGATGATAGCGATGAATAAAGAAAAACCCGCTGCGGCGGGTTTTTCTTTAGATGGAAGAGCGGACAGAAATCGCAATTGAATACACAACAACCCGCAGCTGAGATTATCGTTTCTGCGCCGCCCGCTCCCGCGCCCTGACGATCCCTTGCCACGAGGTTTCGTCCTTGATCAGAATCTCGCGCAGATCATCCGGAATGGGCATTTCAGCAAATGCGCTGACATCGGCGCCGCCGGTATTGCCGACGGGAACCTTGCCAATCAATGAACCGATAAAACCGCCGATGATGCGAATCACCTGACCGATGATTTCCCAGGCATCGCGACGCTGCCAGCCGGTTTTCAGAAACCAGATATGGGTGCGGGTGTGAGCGATGGCGTGGTGCTGGCCGAGAATGTGGGCGCGTTCCAGCAGGCGAAACGCTTCGCGCCATTCACCACGGCGATAGGCCGCTTGAGCGGCCAGCATTTCTTGCTCGAAGGCAGAGCGCAATTGTGGGTGCATCAACCTATCCAACCTGCCGTTGCTTGCTCTTGCACGAGCTGCGCAAGAAAACGGATATGTTCAGGGTTATCGTTCAGCGCCGGAATGTAGTGCAGTCGCTCGCCGCCGGCCTCAAGGAAGGCATGCTTGCCGCGCTCGGCGATTTCTTCCAGCGTTTCCAGACAATCGGCAGCGAATCCCGGGCAAATCACATCAACAGATTTCAGTCCGGTCTTGCCCTGCTCGTCCAACCACTGATCCAGATACGGTTGCAACCAGGGCTCGCGACCAAAGCGGGACTGATAGCAATGCTGCCACTCCCCCGCTTTCAGTTGCAGCGCCGCGACGACAGCTTGCGTCGTGCGTTCGCATTGCGCTGCGTACGGGTCGCCAAGTTTGACGAAACGTTGCGGCAGGCCGTGATAGGAAAATACCAGCGTCTGGCCGCGCCCGTGTTGCTGCCAGTGAGCGCGAATGCTGTCGGCCAGTGCGGCGATATAGCCGGGATGATCGTGATAGTCCTTGACCATGCGCAGCTCGGGCAGATGCCGACACGGTTTCAACGCACTGGCAACGCCATCAAAAACCGCGCCGGTGGTAGCGCCGGAAAACTGCGGATACATGGGCAAGACCAGCACCCGACTGACACCCGCCTGCCGCAGTTTTAGCAAGCCGGCTTTCAGTGACGGGTTGCCATAGGTCATGCCAACAGCAACCGGAATATCGCGACCGAGCAGCGCGCGCAATTCGGTTTGCAGCGCACCGGCCTGACGGCGGCTGATGGCGCGCAGCGGCGAATCGTCTTGCCAAACACTTTGGTAGAGTTTGGCGACTTTGCTCGAGCGGATATTCAGAATCACGCCGTTGAGGATGAGCCACCACAGCCAGCGCGGCGCATCAACCACGCGCGGGTCTGACAAAAACTCTTTCAGGTAGCGGCGAACGGCGCCGGTGGTTGGTTCGTCTGGCGAACCCAGGTTGACCAGTAGAAGACCAAAAGGCGCCGAGTTGGCGCCTTTTGTGGGGTCGGTGCTAGCGACGACTGAATCGGTCACTGTGCCTCCAGGGCCTCGAAGATATGATCACGGACTTCTTCCATCGGGCCGACACCTTCCACCCGGATATAGCTCGGGGAATGGTCGCCGCCGCGGTCCGACCAATTACGGTAGTAATCGATCAACGGTTTGGTCTGGGTGTGATAAACCTCGAGACGTTTGCGGACGGTGGCTTCTTTGTCATCGTCGCGCTGGATCAGCGGCTCGCCGCTGACGTCATCCTTGTCGGCCACTTTCGGCGGATTGTATTCGGTGTGATAGACCCGGCCCGACGCGGCGTGCACGCGGCGGCCGGACAAACGCTTGACGATCTCTTCGTCATCGACCACGAACTCGATTACGTGATCAACATGGATGCCGTTGCTGCGCATGGCGTCAGCTTGAACAATGGTGCGCGGGAAACCGTCGAGCAGATAACCGTTCTTGCAATCGTCCTGGGTCAGCCGATCCTTGACCAGCGCGATGATCAGATCATCGGTCACCAGTTGGCCGGCATCCATGATCGATTTGGCTTTGAGGCCGAGCTCGGTGCCCGCCTTGACTGCGGCGCGCAGCATATCGCCCGTTGAGATTTGCGGAATGCCGTACCGTTCCTTGATGTACTGCGCTTGCGTTCCTTTGCCCGCACCCGGGGCGCCCAACAGAATGATACGCATCAATTGCTCCAAGGCTCTGTTCCACAGAGCAGAAGAAAGTCCATCAGGGCGATGGGTAACGAACCCTGACAGTGATAAGTGGCGCCGGCCGCACACGGCGACCGAACCGCGCGCACTTTACCGCCCGACGCCGTTTGCGGCAAGTAAAAATCAGCTCTAACTGTTTAATCCAGCAAGACTTTTTGCCTACGTACGGGTGACGCTTCCGGGCTGATTGCCGGCTCAGTTGGCACCCTCGTCGCGACTACCGGACATCAGTCGCGCCATCCGATCCAACTCTTCCGAGTGGGCGCGAACGTCGGCGTACAGTTGCAGCGCGGTCGCCTCGTCCATGCCGAGCACCGCCAGCGCATCGGCCGGCAGGGTTTGATCGGTGATGTCGCCGATGCCATCGCGGGCCAGCAGCGCATTGGCGAGCCGAACCAGTTGCACGTAAGCGGCGGCACTGCCTTTGTAGTCGTCGTCATGGTGGTGGGCGGTGACCTCGACCACTTCCTCCGGCATTTTCCAGTGGTTCATCAGCCAGCTGCCAAGATTGGCGTGACCGAGACTGACCAGCTTTTGCGAACTGCCGACACACAAAATGCGCCGCTCGATGGCCGGCAAACCGCAACCGGGATTGGCCAGACACATCTTGTTGAGCAGGAAGTATTCGGGTTGGAACAGATGGCCGAGCAGCAGCACACCGAAGTTGTGCAGCAGGCCGCAGAGGTAAGCGGTGCCGGGTTTGATGCCCAGCGCACGCGGTAGCAGCCGGGTCAGGCCCTGCACCACGGCGGCGTTGTACACCGCATGGCGCCAGAAATTGTCGAGCCCGAGCGGACCGTCCGCTGCCAGCTTGAACACTTTGCCGGCAGCGATGCCCAGCGCCAGATTGCTGACGATGTCGAACCCCAGCACCCGGGTAATGGCGGTCTGAATGGAGTCGACATTGCCCCGGTAGCCAAAGAAGGACGACCGGGCGTAGCGGATGACCTGAGCCGCGATGCTGGGGTCCATCTCGACCAGCTCGGACAGATCCTTGGCGGTCGAATCCGGATCACTGACAAGCTGCAGAATCTGGGTCGCCACCGCCGGAATCGCCGGCAGCCGGTAAACCTGCTCCAGTTTTTTCTGCACCTCGGCATCGGACGGCAAATTCAGCCGGGCGATTTGCTGGCTCAGGTCGGCGCCATCAAGCCCGCACGGTGCCGGCGCCACCGGCACCACGGCCGAAATCGTGCCTTTGACCGCGCGGCCACAGAGAAAACCGTAGGACTGGCCGCTCACCGAAATCAGCGCGGTATGGGCGCCGGCCTCAAACCAGATGCGGTCGTGGCGCAGCAGCGCCTCTTCGATCACCGCGCGCAGTCCGTAAGGCTCAGGGACAGGCGGGTGCGAGCCGGGTTCGCAATCGGAGAAGCGGCGATCGGCTTCAGCCCGGGTCAGCGGTTGCACCGTCCGGCCCAGCAGCTTGCCGGCCTTGTCGAGGTCCAGCACGCTGTTCAAGGGAATGATGGCCATCAGCAACTGGACGCCATCGCTGAGCAGAACTGCCCGGGCGAACTGACCTGCCGGCGCCTGACAGCTAGCAGCCGCCTCTTCCAGGGTGTCGGTGCGGGGATGAATGTGTTCCTGAAAGCCAACGCCATTGGCGGTCAGAAAGCGGCGCAAGGTGGTGGCAATGGCCATAGTGGTAGAGCGAGCTCCCAACCGGCACTGATGTCTCTGGGCAAAAGCATAGCCGAGAACGCTGCCGACATCGTTGAACCGGCGCCAGAATTTGTTGTTTTGTTTGGCCCGCTGCTTACACGCGCGGGCTCAAGGCATGACACGGCTACCACAGCACAGCAATGCGCCCGCAGGAATGACAAAGCCCCGATTAACGGGGCCTTGTCATCAGGCTAATGTCGGCAACGCCGGCAGCGCCCCTCAATGGGCCAGCAAACTCAACAGCAAACGATTCAGCCGCAGACTGTAGCTGCCCGGATCTTCCAGCTGACCGCTCTCGGCCAGCCGCGCCTGATCGAACATCAGCTCCAGCAAATCGGCGAACCGCGCTTCATCGGCTTCGCGATCCAGGCGCTGCATCAAGGGGTGCGCCGGATTGATCTCGAATACCGGCTTCATGATCGGTACTTCCTGACCGCTTTGTTTCAGCAGGCGGGCGATATGCGAACCCATGTCCTGCTGCTCACCGACGACGCACGCCGGTGAATCGGTCAGCCGTGAAGTGACCCGCACCTCTTTCACCCGCTCGCCCAGCACCGCCTTGACTCGCGCCACCAGACCGGCGGCCTGCGACCCGGCTTCTTTCTGAATCGCTTTTTCGGTTTCGCTCTCCAGCCCGCCCAGATCGAGCTCACCACGTGTCACCGACACCAGCGGCTTGCCATCGAACTCGTGCAGATAACTCAGCATCCACTCGTCGATACGGTCGGTCAGCAGCAACACTTCCACCCCTTTCTTGCGGAACACTTCCAGGTGCGGACTGTTTTTGGCGGCGGCAAAACTGTCAGTCGAAATGTAGTAAATCGCTTTCTGTTCCGGCTTCATCCGGCTGACGTAATCGGCCAGCGCGATGTTCTGCACCGGAGTATCGGTGTGGGTGCTGGCAAAGCGCAGCAGCTTGGCGATCTGATCCTTGTTGGTCGCATCTTCGGCCGGACCTTCTTTCAGCACCTGACCGAATTCGTCCCAGAATTTCTGATACTTCTCCGGCTCTTTCTGGGCGATGTCTTCCAGCAGGCTCAGTACTCGCTTGACGCCCTGTTTGCGCAGCGTGTCGGTAACTGCGCTGTCCTGCAGAATTTCCCGCGAGACGTTAAGCGGCAGATCCGCCGAATCGAGCACACCCCGGACAAAGCGCAGGTAAATCGGCAGGAACTGTTCGGCGTCATCCATGATGAACACGCGCTTGACGTACAGCTTGACGCCGCGCGGCCGATCACGATTCCACAAGTCATACGGCGCCCGCGCCGGAATGTAGAACAGCGAGGTAAACTCGTGCTTGCCTTCGACTTTGGAGTGCGTCCACGCCATCGGATCTTCAAAGTCATGCGCGATGTGTTGATAGAACGCCTTGTACTCGTCGTCAGAAATCTCGGACTTGGCCCGCGTCCACAGCGCGGTGGCCTTGTTGGCGGTTTCAAACTCCGCGGTCGGTTCGCCTTCGTCGTTTTCCTGCGGCAATTGCACCGGAATGGCGATATGGTCGGAGTATTTGTGGATGAGATGGCGCAGACGCCAGGCTTCCAGAAACTCTTTCTGATCTTCCTTCAGATGCAGAATGACATCGGTGCCGCGCTCTTCCTTGTTGATGGTCTCGACGCTGAATTCGCCGTCACCCGCACTCTCCCACTGCACCGACTGGTCGGCCGGCGCGCCGGCAGCCCGACTGCGCACCGTGATGCGATCGGCGACGATAAAACCCGAATAGAAACCGACCCCAAACTGGCCAATCAGGTTGGCATCTTTCTTCTGGTCACCCGACAGTTTGCTCAGAAACTCGGCCGTGCCTGACTTGGCAATCGTGCCCAGATGCTGGACCGCTTCGTCGCGGGTCAGGCCAATGCCGTTATCGCTGATGGTCAGCGTGCCGGCCGCCTTGTCGACCACCAGCCGAACACGCAGATCATTGTCGGTGCCGAGCAACTCCGGTTGCGCCAAGGCCTTGAACCGCAGCTTGTCGGCAGCATCGGCGGCATTGGAGATCAGCTCACGCAGGAAAATTTCTTTATTGCTGTACAGCGAATGCACCATCAGCTGCAGCAGCTGTTTAACTTCGGTTTCAAAACGGCGAGTTTCGCGGGTCGCGGCAACGGACATGGTGTGGCTCCGTAAAACAAGGGGATCAGAAAATGCCGTGGCGAGAGCCGCGGCGCTGCCGGCTATTTGGGGCCGGCCTACGGTTTTTCAAGAGCCTGAGGGAAACGGCGATACTCGACGGCCGAACTCTGACGACCGAACTCTGACGACCGAACGCTGGCAATCGACAATCGGCTGGCGACCCAAGCTGGCTAGCAGCGTCGAGTAAACGGTCGCGAAGGCCGCAATGCTGCTGTACAAACGGCGGCTCAGTTGAGCGTTGGCGCGCTGCCCTTGGCCGTCGACGCCTGTTGGGCCTGCGTCTTCAGTTTCTGGACCAGATTGGCCGGCAATTCGACGCCGACTGCGGCCCCCGGATTGAGCACAATGCCGGCGCCATCCGCGATGCCGTTCAGCAACCAGCGAAAATCGATCTGCAAGCCAAACTTGAACGCTGGCGCCCGCTGCAGCCAGGCCACCGAGCGCTCCGGCGCGGTAAACATCGCTACCACCGGAATGCCGGATTGGCTGTTGAGTACCAGCACGGAAATATCCGGCGTCCAGCTGCCACCTTCCGGGATCTCTCTATCGATCAGAATGAACACCTGACTGTCGCACAGCAGCGGAAAAAAGGCAGCCGGCAACAGTCGACCATTCTGGGTATCGACCAGCGCCTGTTCGAGCGGGTTCATCGGCGTGAATGTCGGGTTGGCATCGGTCATCGCGGCACTCGCGTCTCGAAATTACTTGAACGGCCGCCGACCAGCAAACGAATGGGCGAGCGTGCCACCGTCGACAAACTCCAGCTCGCCACCCAGCGGCACGCCGTGGGCAATGCGGGAGATGGTCAGCGGCAGGTTTTCGCACAAATCGCGGATGTAGTGCGCCGTGGCATCGCCTTCGACGGTCGGGTTGGTCGCCAGAATCAGTTCGCTGACCTCGCCTTCTTTCAGGCGTTTGATCAATTGCGGCAAGCCGACTTGCTCCGGGCCGACGCCATCCAGCGGCGACAAATGACCACGCAAGACAAAATAGCGGCCACGGTAGCCACCGGTGTGCTCGATGGCATAGACATCGGACGGGGTTTCAACTACGCAAAGCAGCGCCGGATCACGGCGCGGATCGCGGCAAATGGCACAGACTTCTTCATCGCTGAAGGTACGGCAGCGCTGGCAGTCGCGCACGCCGTCCATGGCCTTGGTCAAGGCATCGGCCAGACGCCGGCCACCGGCACGGTTGCGATCGAGCAACTGATACGCCATCCGCGTTGCCGATTTGTTGCCGACACCGGGCAGCACGCGCAGCGCGTCAACCAGTTGCTTGATAAGAGGACTGCTTTCCATTTACAGCGCGGCGCTCAATGTGAAAGAGGGCTTGTAGGAGCGGCCTTGGCCGCGATTCGTTCCAAAACAATCGCGGCCAAGGCCGCTCCTACAGCAAAAGCCCGGTACGAAATCAGAACGGCATCTTGAAGCCGGGCGGCAGTGCCATACCGGCGGTCAGCGAATTCATTTTGGCGCTGGAGGTCGCTTCCACTTTGCGGACGGCGTCATTGATGGCCGCTGCCAGCAAATCTTCCAGCATTTCCTTGTCTTCCTTCATCAGGCTGTCGTCCAGCTCGACCCGCTTGACATCATGTTTGCCGTTCATGGTGACCTTGACTAGGCCCGCGCCCGATTCGCCAGTCACTTCCAGCAATGCAATCTCCTGTTGCGCTTTCTGCATGCGGGCTTGCATGTCTTGCGCCTGCTTCATTAGATTGCCCAATCCGCCTTTCATGGTGATGTCCTCTTTGCAAATTGACTCAAGATAATTTTTCAACTCAAGGTGATTTTTCAACGGCTCTGCGCGATCAGTGCAAAGACCGTATGGTGTCCGGCAGCAACCGGCCCTGACTGAGACTCAGCAGCTCGTTCAGCCGTGGATCGCCCTGCAATGACGCCGCCGCCGAGGCCTGTTTTTCTGCCGCGCGCTGGCTGGCCAGATCACGTGCTGTCATGGCACCTGCGGGCATGT
This sequence comes from Permianibacter fluminis, assembly GCF_013179735.1. NCBI lineage: Bacteria > Pseudomonadati > Pseudomonadota > Gammaproteobacteria > Pseudomonadales > Pseudomonadaceae > Permianibacter > Permianibacter fluminis. The sequence continues at coordinate 3,194,652 of NZ_JABMEG010000001.1, forward strand.
CACTGGTCAGCACCAGCGTGATGGAACGGTCCAGCAAGCTGGACAATCCGGTTTCGATTTCTTTCATCCGCGCGGGCGTCAGCATGTCCATGCGCTGGCTGTCGGCAGCAAGGGTAAAGCGCTCGCCGTCGCAGCGCACCAGCGCGGTATTGCGCGCCAGATTGTCAGCGAGCCCGACCAGCTTCATTTCATCAATCCAGTCGAGCCATTGATTGCCCAGCTGCACGAGGCTGGCGTGATGCCAGTTGTCCGGATTCAGTGCACTTGGTGCACGCTCGGCAACCGACGCAGCACTGGTATTGGCACTGGCAGTCGCGGTTGTCGCTGTCGGATTCACCGCAACCGTAGCTGCGACTGGCATTTTTTCTGCGGTCGCCGGGACTTCGGTCACCACAGCGGTGACAACAGCCGGTGTATCGAGCGCCGGCGCGCGAGCTTCGGCAATGCTGTTGCCAGAATTTGCAACGGTGCTGGTCGTTACTGACGTAACGCTTGCTGCCGTGACAGCGGTTTTCGTCACCGCTGCCGACGTCGTGGCAACGGGCGCGGCGCGGCGTTCGCCCTCGCCTACCGGGCGAAAGGCCAGCATCCGCAGCAACGTCATTTCCAGCCCTTCCCGGCCGCTTGGTGCCAGCGGCAAATCGCGCCGACCGTGCAAGGCAATCTGGTAGTAGAGCTGAATATCGGCAGCGCCGAGCGCACCGGCCAACTGCCGGCAAAGCGCCTGTTCGGCATAACTGCTTTGCGGCAACTGCTGCACCACGGCAGCACCGTGCAGCAAACTCAGCAGCTCCGCCAAGACCGCCTCGTGATCCGGGGCAAAACTTTCCATTGCGGCGACCGCCTGCATCACGGCAGCGACATCGCACTGACACAAGGCATTGACCAATTCCGCCAGCGAGGCGTGCTCGATAAATCCGAGCATGTCGCGAACATCGGCCGTTTTCAGTTGGCCCTGACCGTGGGCAATGGCCTGATCCAGCAGGCTGAGGGCGTCGCGCAAACTGCCGTTGGCCGCGCGCGCCACCAGCGGCAGTGTCGACTCTTCAAACGGCACGGTTTCGGTTTTCAGGATGTGGCTCAGCCGGGCAACGATCTGCTCGGGAGTCAACGCCTTCAAATGGAATTGCAGGCAGCGCGACAGCACCGTCACCGGCAGTTTTTGCGGGTCCGTGGTCGCGAGCAGGAACATCACGTGCGGCGGCGGCTCTTCCAGCGTTTTCAGCAGCGCGTTGAAACTGCTGTTGGAGAGCATGTGCACTTCGTCGATCAGGTAGACCTTGTAGCGGCCACGGGTCGGCAGGTACTGGACGTTGTCGAGCAAGTCGCGGGTATCTTCGACCTTGGTCCGCGAGGCGGCATCGACTTCGATCAGGTCGACAAAGCGACCGGAATCCACTTCCTGACAGGCCGCGCACTGGCCACAGGGCGTCGCCGAGACACCAAGCTCACAGTTGAGGCACTTGGCGAAAATCCGGGCGACGGTGGTCTTGCCGACCCCACGAGTGCCGGTAAACAGATAGGCATGATGAAGACGCTGCTGGCCAAGCGCGCTTTGCAGGGCTTTCAGCACATGGCCTTGACCGACCATGTCGTCAAAGCGGCGAGGCCGCCATTTCCGTGCAAGTACCTGATATGTCATGGTTTAGACAACGGCCGAGGTGACTACAGCGAGGCGCGAATGCTACCACGGGCGAGGTCGTGGTTGGTGGCCGATAGCAGCGCAAAGCCAGCAGTGCACGACTGCGGCGCAGGCATCAGCGACTAGCAATATGCCACTAACGGACGATCACACCGATCTAGATGATTGAAGGAGACTGAAACGGGGAAATGGGTGGCAGCCTGCAGAGCACGACCGCGGCGCACGCATCAACGACTACCGTTGCTCCCTTCCGGGCCTGGCGGGGTTCACCGTCTAGCGTCGCGCGGGCACCCTGCAGACCGCCATTGAACGGTAGCCGGGACCGGCTGAAGCCGAATTGAGGCTGGGTACTAACTGAAGGCGGCAACAAATGAGATATGGCGGAGAGAGCGGGATTCGAACCCGCGATACGGGGTTACCGTATACACACTTTCCAGGCGTGCTCCTTCAACCACTCGGACACCTCTCCTGAATCTCACTGCTATACGCTGATCAATGCGGCCAATCAGCGCCCTTTTCCAGACGACCAGCCCAAACGTGGGGGGTCGGAAAAGGCGCGCTAGCTTACCCATTCGACCCCGGCTTGGCAAACGCTTTGCCCACAGGTCAGGATTCGACCGATAACAAACGCTCGTACAGATAACGGCTGTTGGCTTTCCTTTGCTATATTCCGTTGGCTTTCCCCACCCTTCATTCCGGAAACAACAAGTGGACATCAAATTATTATTGCGCCTGATGGCCGAAAAGAACGCTTCCGACCTGTTCTTCAGCACCGGCGCGCCGCCGCACATGAAAATCGAAGGCGTTTCCACGCCGATGGGATCCGGCCCACTGCCACCGGGCGCGATCAAGGAAATTGCTTACGCGCTGATGGACCCCGGCCAAATCAAAGAGTTCGAAGAAAATTGGGAAATGAACTTCGCGCTGGCTGCCGATGGCGTTGGGCGATTCCGCGTCAACGTGTTCAAGCAGCGCGGCGAAGTCGGTATTGTCATGCGCCACATCAAGTCCAATATTCCGCATATCGACACGCTGAAGCTGCCGCCGATCATCAAGAACCTGATCATGGAGCGGGTCGGACTGCTGTTGATCTGCGGCCCGACCGGCTCAGGCAAGTCGACCACGCTCGCCTCGCTGATTGACTACCGCAACCGGCGTGAAACCGGCCACATTCTGACCATCGAAGATCCGATCGAATTCCTTCACGACCACAAGCTGTCAATTGTCGACCAGCGCGAAATCGGCGTTGACACCAAGAGCTTTCACTACGCGCTGAAGAACGCCATGCGGGAAGCACCCGATGTGATCCTGATCGGTGAAATCCGCGACTCCGAAGCCATGGAGCATGCACTGAATTACGCCCAGACCGGCCACCTGGTCTTGGCCACCATTCACGGCAACAACTGCCGGCAAGTGCTGGACCGGATCCGCAACCTGTTCCCGCAAGACATGCGCGGCCATGTGATGAAGGAATTGTCGTCGGTACTGAAAGGTATCGTCTCGCAGCGGCTGGTCAAATCCGGTACCGGTGCCCGGATGCCGGCCGCCGAAGTGATGATGATGGCACCAGATATTGCCGAGATCATTCAGAAAGGCTTTCTGGAAGACCTGCCGAAAGCAATTGAGAAAAACTATGTCGACGGCATGCGCACGTTTGACCAGTCGCTCTATGACTTGTACAAGGGCGGCCTGATCACCCGGGAAGATGCGCTGTTCTACGCCGAATCGAAAACCGACCTCAGCCTGCGCATGCGGCTCGGTGAAGCCGGCGACAAAACCAATGTACAGCCGGTGGCGAAAGAAAAAGCCAATCCGTTCAAGACCGAGCTGTAATTTCGCCGGTCCTGTTGCTGCGGTGTTGCCTGCCGCGTCGGTTGCACGACAGGCAGCGCAGCAGCAAAACAAAAGGGCGCCAGCGGCGCCCTTTTGTTTTCTTGCATTTACGTGCCAGCCATCATTTGCCCGGCTTGACGAACTTCAGCGTCATGCGGTCGCTCTCACCAATGGCGAGATACTTCTCCCGGTCCTTATCGCCGTTGGTCAACGTCGGAGGCAAAGCCCAAACGCCATTTTCATGATCGGCGTTGTCCTTGCTGTTGGCGTTGATCTCGGATTTCGCCGCCAGCTTGAAACCCACGCTTTCCGCCATTTTGATCACGTAGGCTTCGTGCATGTAGCCACTTTTTTCCTGATCGCTGTCGGGCCGAGCGGCCGGCAGGCGATGCTCGACAACACCGAGCACGCCACCCGGCTTCAACGCGGTGAACATGGCCTTGAAAGAGGCCTGTACATTGGCATCACCGCCACCCCGCATCCACCAGTTATGGACATTGCGGAAAGTCAGCACCAGATCGGCACTGCCGGCCGGCGCCACGGCCAGCTGCGTCGGCGGATTGAATACCGTCAGCTCAACCTTGCCATAAATCTCGGGCTTGGCCGCCAGCTTGGCCTGATAAGCCGCGAGGTTCTTCTTGTAATAGTCGCTGGTCGAATTGGGATCAAAATGGGCAGCGTAGAATTTGCCATTTGCCTTCAAATACGGCGCCAGAATCTCGGTATACCAGCCACCACCACCGGGCCAGATCTCGACCACGGTCTGATTGGGTTTGAGGCCAAAAAACGCCAAGGTCTCTGCCGGATGGCGGAAGCCATCGCGGGCAACATTGGCCGGTTCACGATGGCTTCCCGCCAGCGCTTGTTGCAGCTCGGTATCGGCAGCTGCCGCCGAGAAACTCAACACCAGGGCGACCGCGGCAATCAGTTGCTTCATGGGTTCTGCTCCATCCGTTAACGAGGAATAGCGGTTTGCAAAAAAATCAGCTCAGGCACGCCCCACCGAACGCACACCACGCTGCTGGGCAAAATCCAGCATGCGTTGCAGCGATTGCAGTGCTCCGGGGATCACCGCCGGATCGACCGTGATTTCGTGTCCCGGTTCCGTAAACACGGCAGCCAGATTGTCCAGCGCGTTCATCCGCATCCACGGACAGTGCGCGCAAGACCGGCAACTGCCACCGGCACCGGCAGTTGGCGCAATGATGAATTCCTTGTCCGGTGCCGCCTGTTGCATCTTGTAGAAAATGCCGCCGTCGGTGGCAACAATCAATTGTTTGTGCGGCAAGGTTTTGGCTGCGTTGATCAACTGCGAGGTCGAGCCGACCGCGTCGGCCAGCGCAATGACCGACTCCGGTGATTCCGGGTGTACCAGCACGGCTGCATCCGGATACATGGCCTTGCTTTGCGCCAGCGCTTTGGCCTTGAATTCGTCGTGTACGACACAGGTGCCATTCCACAGCAGCATGTCAGCGTCGGTTTTTTCCTGAATATAACGGCCGAGATTTCGGTCCGGCGCCCAGATGAGTTTCTCACCGCGCTCGCTCAGGTATTCCACCACGTCGACGGCAATGCTGGATGTCACCACCCAATCGGCGCGCGCTTTGACCGCCGCCGACGTGTTGGCATAGACAATGACCGTGCGATCCGGATGGGCATCACAAAACGCAGCGAACTGGTCAGCGGGACAACCCAGATCAAGCGAACATTCCGCCTGCAATGTCGGCATCAGAACGCGCTTTTCCGGATTCAGAATCTTGGCCGTTTCGCCCATGAAGCGGACGCCGGCGACAATCACCGTCGACGCCGGATGACGGTTGCCAAATCGGGCCATTTCCAGTGAGTCCGACACACAGCCGCCGGTCTCTTCGGCCAGCTCCTGCAAGTCGGGGTCGGTGTAGTAATGCGCCACCAGCACGGCATCTTCAGCGCGCAACTGCTGCTTGATGCGCTCGCGCAATTGCGTACGTTCCACGGCGCTGAAATCACGCGGCGGCAAGGTGGCTGGGATCTCCAGCCGAATGGCTTCAGGCACGGCGCTCATGAGGGTATCCGGAGCGGACTAGCATCAGGTTGCGGGATTATACGCCGTCAGCCGGCAACACGTGGTTCCCACCGTAACCGGATGTTTATCGGCAGAAATAAAAACGGCCAGCAAAGCCGGCCGTTTTTATAGTGACATCGAACGCGGTTAGACCACCGTCACGTCCTGGGCTTGCAGGCCTTTCTGGCCTTGGCCGACGACAAACTCGACTTGCTGGCCGTCCACCAAGGAACGGCGACCGCCATCAGCGCGAATTTGGGTGTAATGCACGAACACGTCGTTGCCACCCTGTTCCCGCATGATGAAACCGAAACCCTTTTCGTCGTTAAACCACTTCACTGTGCCTTTTTCGCGATTCGACATACTCAAATACCTTTACTCTATGGCTGTACTGGTGCCTGAATTTGCGCAGGAAACTTGCGCGGCGAGCGCGATAATAGCATTTCCAATTTACCGGCCAAGCGGATTTTGCCCCGGCAAATTGGTGCCAGCGGAACAACGCGGACGCGTGTTCAAATCAAGGCAAGGAGCTGGGAATACGGCCGGATAATTTTTGACCAATCACGGCCAGCGTCCGCTGCGCGGCGGGCCAAGAGCCTGTTTTTACCGGATTGGAAAACAAAAAACGCCGGCAATTGCCAGCGTTTTTGCTCGAATAAATGGTGGGTCGGGCGAGATTCGAACTCGCGACCAACGGATTAAAAGTCCGCTGCTCTACCGACTGAGCTACCGACCCATCGCGAAGAGGCCGCTATCTTACGGATTTTCTTCCGGAAATCAAGCGGAAAGGGAAAAGGTTTTCAGTCAGTTTCATCAATCCAGGCTTGCTGGATGGCTTCCAGTACTTTCTCGCCACTGCGGGCCGGATCGTCCGCAAAATCAGGTAGTTGCAGAACCCAGTTGCGAAGGTCCACGAAATTGACAAAGGCCGGGTCCACGTCCGGATGGCGGTCCGACAGCGCGATGGCGATTTCCAGAACATCAGTCCATTTCAGTGCCATAACCTGCTCCCCGTCTGCTCAATGCCGTTCCGATGCCAGATTGATGGTGTAGCGCGGGATCTCGATCGTCAGATCCTGCTCCGCCACCTTGGCCTGACACGACAACCGCGACACCGGCGTCAAACCCCATGCGCGATCGAGCAGATCGTCCTCGTCTTCGTCGCTTGCCGCCAGCGACTGAAAGCCCTGCTTCACCACCACATGGCAGGTCGTGCAGGCGCAGGCCATTTCGCAAGCGTGATCGATACCAATCTTGTTGCGCAGCGCGACATCAAGAATGGTTTCACCCGATTTTGCCTCAACGGTCGCGCCGTTCGGGCAGAGTTCCGGATGCGGAAGAAACGTCAATTTTGGCATAGCAATCCGTACCTGAAGCCACGGCAACAAAACGCTGTCGCCGTCGGCAAAAATATATTACAGCTGCTCGAGCGATTGCCCAACCAGCGCCGCCGCAATGCTGCGGTCCATCCGGCGCGCAGCAAATGCGGCACTTTGTCGATCCAGCTCGGCAATCGCCGATTTGATCGCGGCGACATCGTCACCAGCAGCAGTCCGTTCCAGCACCTGCATGGCGACATGCAAGGCCTCGCGTTCGGTCGCGCTCAACAATTCGCCATCACTGCGCATTGCGGCCCGTAGCGCCACCAACACCCGGTCGGCATCGACCTGCTGCTCGCGCAGCAGCCGCGCCTGCATATCCTCGCGAGCGTGTTGCATCGACGCTTCCAGCATTTCCCGAATACTGCTGTCACTGAGCCCATATGAAGGCTTGACCTGCACCGAGGCCTGAACGCCGGTATGCGTCTCCTGCGCCGAGACACTGAGCAAACCATCGGCATCGACCTGAAAGCTCACCCGAATACGGGCCGCACCCGCGACCATCGCCGGAATGCCGCGCAACTCAAATTTGGCCAGCGACCGGCAATCCTGAACCAGTTCCCGTTCGCCTTGTACCACGTGAATGCTCATGGCCGTTTGACCGTCAGCAAACGTGGTGAACTCCTGGGCCCGGGTCACCGGAATAGTTGTATTGCGCGCAATCACTTTTTCAACGATACCGCCCATCGTCTCCAAACCGAGCGAGAGCGGGATGACATCGAGCAACAGCAGATCATTTTCGCTCTTGTTGCCGATCAGTACATTGGCCTGAATGGCGGCACCAATGGCCACCACTTTATCCGGATCGATGGTGGTCAATCCGTCGCGACCAAAAAACGCTGCGACCGCCTCACGTACCGCCGGCATCCGCGTCGAACCACCGACCAGCACGCACTCGCGAATCTCGTCAAGCTGAACGCCGGCATCGCGAATGCAGCGACGGCAGGCCTGCATCGTGCGCTTGATAAAGGGCTCCGCCAGTTGCTTCAGCTGCTCGCGGCTTACCGCGACATCGCCCTTGCCGAGCACATTGACCGTCACGGTTTCCTGAATGCTCAAACACTCTTTGACGTGCCGGGCCAATTGCAACAAGGTGCGCAGCGTCTTGCTGTCGGCATTGGCATCCTGATTCACTGCAGCGGCCAGCACCAGCGCCAACGCCCCATCGATATCGTCGCCGCCAAGCGCGCTGTCGCCGCCGGTGGCCAGCACTTCAAACACGCCGCGCGCGAGGCGCAGAATGGAAATATCAAAGGTGCCACCGCCGAGATCGTAAACGGCAAAAACGCCCTCTTCCCGGCTGTCGAGACCGTAGGCAACAGCGGCGGCGGTTGGCTCGTTCAGCAAGCGCAGCACATTGAGTCCGGCGAGCTGCGCCGCATCTTTGGTCGCTTGTCGCTGGGCGTCATCAAAATACGCCGGAACGGTAATGACAACGCCTTGCAGGCTGTCACCGAGCGAGGCTTCGGCGCGGCGTGCTAACACTTTCAGAATTTCGCTGGATGCTTCCACGGGCGTGCGCGGACCGGCCGCCGTGACAAAGGCCGGCAGGCCATCCGGCGTGCTGACAAATTGGTGAGTGGCGTGGCCGGTCAACTGATGGATGTCAGCCATACCGCGGCCCATCAGGCGCTTGACCGACAGCAGGGTGTTGGCGGCATGCTCGGCAGCGCTGTCACGCACCAGGCGGCCCACCTGGACACTGCCATCGGCAAGATAACGCACAGCGGACGGCAACAGGTGCTCGCCACTTTCATCAGCCAGCGTTTCGGCGCTGCCGCTGCGGACGCTGGCAATCAGAGAGTTGGTTGTGCCCAGATCAATACCGGCAGCCAGCCGATGCTGGTGCGGTGCGGTGCTCATGCCCGGTTCGGCAATCTGTAAAAGCGGCATGGCCTTCCTCGTCAAACCCAATACGGTGGCGGCATCTGCCGGCGGAACAATCCATCGGCAATCAGCACTCGCCTACTCGCACAGGGGCAACACAGTCAGCGCCTGATCACGAATGCGTCACCGCGATTCGCTCAGGCTTCATCCAGCACTGCGTTGATTTCGTATTCGGTTTCTTCCCGCAACTTGCGGAAGAACATCAGTTTCTGAATTTCGGTACGGCCCTGGACTAGATGCAAATGCATGAGGTCGGCAAATTCACGCGCCAGCTTCTGTTCCTGCATCTGCTCCAGCTGGCGAACGCGCGTGGCAAACGCTTCCAGCGCCGCCAGTTCCCGATCTGCGTGCAGACCTTCGAGCTCTTCACGCAGCTCCATCTGCTCGAACAGAAACGCCTTGTCCTGAATGGTTTGTTCGTCCTGCCAGTTGCCGCCATGCTGCTGCAACAAATAGCGGGCCCGGCTGACCGGATCACGCAGGGTCTGAAACGCATCGTTGATGCGCGCGGCCTGGCTGACCGCCATCAGCCGCTCGCTTTCACCGGCGTTGGCGTAGCGATCAGGATGCACCGCCTTTTGCAACTCGCGGTAACGGCGAGTCAAGTCATCGCGATCAAGCGCATAACTCGGCGACAACCCGAAAAGGGCAAAGTAATCGTTGGCAGTCACAGCGGGTTCAACATTCAGACAGTGAAGCTTTCGCCACAACCGCACTCACCCTTGACGTTCGGGTTGTTGAACTTGAAACCTTCGTTCAAGCCTTCGCGGACGAAATCGAGTTCGGTGCCATCGAGATAGACCAGACTCTTCTTGTCGATGATGACGTTGACGCCCTTGTCATTGAACACGGCGTCTTCTTCTTCATTGATGCCATCGACAAATTCCAGCACGTAGGACAGACCGGAACAGCCGGTCGTCTTGACGCCCAGGCGGACGCCAAAGCCTTTGCCGCGATTGGCCAAAAACTTGCGCACCCGATCTGCTGCGCTATCCGACAACATGATGGCCACGATGCTCGCTCCTCAACCGGTTCGCTCAGTTCTGGGTCTGTTCGCGCTTGGCTTTGTAATCGGCCACCGCTGCCTTGATGGCATCTTCGGCCAGCACCGAGCAATGGATCTTGACCGGCGGCAAGGCCAGCTCTTGGGCGATATCGGTGTTCTTGATCAGCGCAGCTTCGTCGAGCGTCTTGCCCTTGACCCACTCGGTCACCAGCGACGACGACGCAATCGCCGAGCCACAGCCATAGGTCTTGAACTTGGCATCTTCGATGCGACCATCCTTGCCGACCTTGATCTGCAGCTTCATGACGTCGCCGCAAGCTGGCGCACCGACCATGCCGGTACCGACATCGCTGTCGTTCTTGTCGAGCGAGCCGACATTGCGCGGATGCTCGTAATGATCGATGACTTTATTGCTGTATGCCATGGTACACCTCGTAAAGCATGAATTCTGTTTCGAGCAACGCCTGATTCAGTGCAAAGACCGGCTTAGTGCGCGGCCCATTCGACTTGGCTCAAGTCGACGCCATCCTTGTACATTTCCCGGAAGTGCCGAGACATTTCACGCCGCCTCAAACACCTCCGACGTTTGCGCGTTCTTAGTGCGCAGCCCACTCGACTGTGGAGAGGTCGACCCCGTCTTTGTACATTTCCCACAGCGGTGACATCTCACGCAAGCGGGTGACGGCCTTGCGAATTTCCGCAATGGCAAAATCAATCTGCGCTTCGGTGGTGAAGCGGCCGATGGTGAAACGCAGCGAACTATGAGCAAGCTCATCGGAACGACCGAGCGCGCGCAGCACGTACGACGGCTCAAGGCTGGCCGAGGTACAGGCCGACCCCGACGATACCGCCAGATCTTTCAACGCCATGATCAGCGATTCGCCTTCGACATAATTGAAGCTGACATTGAGGTTGCCAGCGACCCGGCGGTCGGCATCACCGTTCAAATGCACTTCTTCCAGATCCTGGATGCCGTTCCAGAGCTTGTGACGCAATTGCAGCACGCGCTCGTTTTCTGCCGCCATTTCCAGTTTGGCCAAACGATAGGCTTCGCCCATGCCGACGATCTGATGGGTCGGCAGCGTGCCCGAACGCATGCCACGTTCGTGACCACCACCGTGCATTTGCGGGGCGATACGGGCACGCGGCTTGCGGCGCACATAGAGCGCGCCGATGCCTTTCGGGCCATAGGTCTTGTGACTGGTCAGTGACATCAGATCAACCGGAGTCTTTTCGACATCGATGACCAATTTGCCCGTTGATTGGGCCGCATCGACGTGAAACAGAATGCCGCGGGCGCGAGTCATGGCGCCGATGGCGTCGATATCCTGGATGACGCCAATCTCGTTGTTGACGTGCATGATCGACACCAGAATGGTGTCAGCACGCAAACTGGCTTCGAGCTTGGCCAGATCAATCAGGCCATTCGGCTCCGGATCCAGATAAGTCACCTCATAGCCCTGCCCTTCCAGATAGCGGCAGGTATCCAGCACGGCCTTGTGCTCGGTCTTGCAGGTGACAATGTGCTTGCCCTTGTCCTTGTAGAACTCGGCCACGCCCTTGATAGCAAGGTTGTCCGATTCGGTCGCGCCGGACGTCCAGACGATTTCACGCGGATCGGCGTTGATAAGTTCCGCAACAAACTGGCGCGCCTCTTCGACCGCTTCTTCGGCTTGCCAGCCGAACTTGTGCGAGCGCGAAGCCGGGTTGCCGAACAGGCCATCCTCGGTCAGGCATTGCATCATTTTTTCCGCGACGCGCGGGTCAACCGGCGTGGTCGCCGAGTAGTCGAGATAAACCGGCAATTTCATAGGGGTTACCGCTTGCATGAGCATCAAACTCCGCCTCAAACGCCAGAAGCAACGCCGCGCTTGGCGACGGCTGGCGTGGATTCTTCCAATTCAATCGCGATCAGTCGCGCACTATCGATACGAGCGTTATCGCTTTTTGCATCACGCCGATGCTGACGTTCGGCAATGTGCTGGACCTCGCGCCGGGCAACGACCTGCGCCAGGCTGATACCGCTCAGAAAGTTGTAAATCTGGTTGCTGAGATCGAGCCAGAGCCGATGGGTCAGGCACTCTTCGCCTTCGTCACAGGTGCCGGTGCCGCCACAGCGGGTGGCGTCGATGTTTTCGTTCACAGCAGTAATGACCTCGGCCACATTGATGGCGTCGGCGCTGCGGCCAAGCCGGTAACCGCCACCGGGACCACGGACACTGGTGACCAGCCCTTCGCGGCGCAGCTGGGCAAACAACTGCTCCAAGTAGGACAGCGAAATGCCTTGTCGCGCCGAAACCTCGGCCAGCGCCACCGGACCTTCGTCATGGTGCAGCGCAAGATCCAGCATGGCGGTAACGGCGTAACGGCCTTTGGTGCTCAGTTTCATGATATCCAACCGGCAGGAATGCCCGAGCGGGCAACTGGGGCAATTATACAAAAGACCGAGTGTTTTAGTAAATTATCTAAAGCGCCGGAATATTCCCGCCCGCCACCGCAAATCTGGATTCATTTTCTATATGAATCAATAAATTGAAAAACAAACCTCATCAAATGAAGTAATCGATGCCGTTGGCATCGTGTTCATCCAACAATGGCTGGAAGGCACGTTTGTCCAGGGACGGCAGCTCTGCACAGTCCAGCCGGATGCCGTTGCTGCGCAACGTGGTCTCGAGCAGACGCATCCGGGCATCGGTGGCGGTGATGTGTTGCAGCAGGCTGGCCAGCGCCGGCGACAGCGGGTCGCGCATGCTGGTGTCCACCCCATAAGGTTGGAAGCCATCGGCCTTGCGCTCGTCGGCGCCGAGCACCTTGCCCGGAATGCCAACCACGGTTGCGCCGGCCGGCACTTCCCGGACGACGACAGCATTGGAGCCGATACGGGCACCGTCGCCGACAAAGAACGAACCCAGCACCTTGGCGCCGGCGCCGACCACAACGCCCTTGCCCAAGGTCGGGTGACGTTTGCCCTGATTCAAACTGGTGCCACCCAGCGTGACGCCTTGATAAAGGGTGCAGTCATCGCCGACCTCGGCGGTCTCACCAATCACCACGCCCATGCCATGATCGATTAACACCCGCCGGCCAATCTTGGCCCCGGGATGGATCTCGACCCCGGTCCACCAGCGGACCCAGCCGGACAGCCAGCGCGCCAGCCAGCGCAGCTTCCAGCGCCAAAGCCGGCTGGTCAGCCGCTGCCACCAGATGGCTTGCAAGCCGGGATAGTTGGTCAACACATCAAAGACATTGCGCGCGGCCGGGTCATGGGTCAGCACATTGCGAATGTCTTCTCGAATACGGCCAAACATGCTCAGTCCTCGTTCTGATCGGCAGCATCGCCCGGACCGGTCGCCTCGCCGCCTGCTGCGGTCGCTTCCTCGGTCGCGCGCAGCATGCCGCGCAGGATATTGACCTCGCGCTGGCTCGGCCGCGCCCGCAGGTACAAGCGGCGCAGCCGCTCGAACAGCTTTTCCGAGGCGGTCGGTTTGAGGAACTCTATCTGCAGCAGTACCCGCTGCATATGCACAAACAGCTCATCCATATACTCGGCCGACGCCGGCAGATCGCGCAGATCACCGGGCTCGGTCGGCACCACCGCGCCGGTCACGGTCGCCATTCGCAGCTCATAGGCAATGAGTTGCACGGCCGACGCCAGGTTCAAGGAGCTGTAGTCCGGATTGGCCGGGATATAAACGTGGTAATGGCAGAGCGCCAGCTCATCATTAAAGAGGCCATGCGCTTCGCGGCCGAACAGAATCGCGGCCGGCAAACCGCCCGGCTCGTCGCGCAGCCGTTCGGCAATCTGGCGCGGGTTCAGTACCTCGAACTGCAGGCCGCGGATGCGGGCCGACGTACCGATGACCGTCCGACAGCCGGCAACGGCTGCCTCGACACTGTCATGGACTTGCGCTGCCAGCAGCACATCGAGGCCGCCACAGGAGCGGGCCCGGGCTTCGCCGTCGATGGCGTCGCGCGGATTGACCAGCCGCAAATCGGTCAGGCCCATGGTTTTCATGGCCCGCGCGACCGCGCCGATATTGCCGGAATGCTGGGGATGACTGAGGACGATGCGGATCTGGTCGAGCACGGCGGGCCGTCGGATTCGGGTCTGGTCTGGCAGATGGCCGGCTGGCCATCTTGAACGAAGGTCGCGGATTCTAGCAGGTCAGCCGGAAATCCGCCGACCACGATTGGCGGCCGGCGGCCGATTCTGCTACTCTTCGCGCCCGAATTTTCCGCTCTTTTCCAACACGGTTCTGCCATGCATCCGCTGCTTACTATTGCCGTACGGGCCGCCCGCGCGGCCGGCTCCAGCCTGCTCCGCACGATGGAGAATTTTGACAAGCTCAAGGCGAGCGCCAAAGGTCGTAACGACTTTGTCTCGGATGCCGATCACAAGGCAGAACACGCCATCATCGAGACCATCCGCAAGTCCTATCCCGAGCACGCCTTCCTCGCCGAGGAAAGCGGTCAACAAGGCGACAACGAAGTCGTCTGGATTATCGACCCGCTCGATGGCACCACCAATTACCTGCACGGTCTGCCGCATTTCTGCATCTCGATTGCCGCCCAGATCAAAGGCAAAGTTGAACACGGCCTGATTTACGATCCGCTCCGCGACGAGCTGTTCACCGCCTCGCGCGGCGGCGGCGCCATGTTGAACGGCAAGCGTATGCGGGTATCCGGCAAAGTCCGTTTGGAAGAAGCCTTGCTGGCCACGGCGTTCCCGTTCCACGGCATCGTCTCGATGGACAAATACATGGCCGGCTTCAATTCGGTCTACCCGAATTGCAGTGACATCCGCCGCATGGGCAGCGCTGCGCTGGATTTGGCCTATGTTGCCGCCGGTCGTTTCGACGGTTACTGGGAATACGGCGTCAAGACCTGGGATATCGCCGCCGGCACGCTGATGGTGCTGGAAGCCGGCGGTCTGGTGACCGACATGAATGGCGGCACCGATTTTGGCGGCGCCAACGGCATTGTTTGCGCCAACCCGAAACTGTTCAAACCGCTGGTGCAGGCGCTGAAAGGTCAAACGGCCTGAGCGTTGACCGCTAGCGCCGCAAAAAAAAAACTGAAAGAAAAGCCGGGCCACGAAAGTGGCCCGGCTTTTTTATTTCTTGAAGTCACGAAGCAGAAGCTTCAAGTCGGCGGTCGCGGCAGACTGTAGCTGACTTCCACTGCATTTTTCATCGCGCCACGCTGCCAGCCTTTGGCCAGATAGAACCGATCGGCGCGGGTGTTGATGCTGGTACTCAAGATCACCTGTTGATGACCGTTTTGAAACAGCCACTCGGTCGCCAGCGTCAGCAACTGACTACCGATACCGCGGTCTTCAAACCCGGGGCGGACGAACAAGGCCCAGATTGAGCCATCGGCGCTGGCGGCATAAGAAAAACCAACGATAGCGCCATCCTGTTCACAGACCCAGCCACGGCCCAGACGGTCGAGATAGTCCTCGCACAACTGCGGCGTGACCTTGCTCGGATCGGACAGCACATTCTCTTTCACGAGAAAACGAATCTCGAAAATGGCCGGGATATCCGCTGCGTTAGCGCGCCGAAAGTTCATTCCTTTACTCGTTGGTTTCTGTCTCTGGTCGGCAGTCTAGCGCTGCTGCCAGCGCCGAACCAGCCACACCAACAGCACCAGCCCGGCGGCTGCAATACCATACCCAAGGCGGCTGCCATCCGTTGCCACATTGTTGATGCCGGCAAAATCAAAGCCGGGTTCGCTGTGGGCATTGAGCGTCATGTAAATCAAAAACAGATAACCACCCGCAAACAGTTTGCTGCCGCGTGACATCACACCAATGGCAACGGTGGCGGCCGCACAAAACAGCAATCCCACCACCAACGTCAACGCCTGAACCGGATCGGCGATCAGCAAACGAACCAGCGCCACACCGACAAACAGCAGCAGGGTCAAGACCGCGCCAGCCAACTTCCAACGTAGAAAACGCTCGGGCAATCGCGGCGCGGCGGCCAGCACCTGCCACATGCCGGTTTGCTGATCCCGCACGCCCAGCTCGGCCGTTGCCAACGCGCCGGCACTGAGGCTGAAAACCAGCGTATTGGCGACATCGGCCGTCGGCACCACCAAGGCGACGATATTGCCGATGAGCAACAGCAGCAGCCAAATCGGCGTCGCCGTCAAGGTCAGCAAAACATCGGACAATACGTGCGCCAGTGGCGCCGGCAAATTCGGCAACACGGTCCAGAACGGCCGCAGCAAACGCCGCAGAAACTGCAGCCGGCGATTGATGCCGGCCCACCAGGCCACACCAGCGGTTACCGCATCGGCTTTGACCTTGTCCGGGTTGTAGCGATGAAACCGGAAAACGGCCAGTGCCAACAACAGCATCGGCGGAACCAATGCCAGACAACGGACCAGCACCAGCGACCAATCGAGGCCGTGCAAGGCAATCGGAGGCAAGCTGCTATCAAAGTCGCCAAACCCCACGCTGAGATTGCTGCTCGCAAACTGCGTGCTCAGTTGCACCACGATAAAGCCCATGCCAGTCACATCGAGCATGCCGGCCCAACCGGAAAGCGATTTGCTCTCGCCCGCATTGATAGTGGCTGAAAGCAAACCGCCCCAGATAAACAAATAAAGCACATCACCAAAGCGACCGCGCAACCAGCGCTCGCTCTCAAACCACAAGGCTATTGCCGACACAAACAGCACCTGCGGCACGAAAATGACGCCATAGACCGCCAGAAAATCAAAAACATTAATCGCCGCTTCACCGCGCAGCAACTGCACCAGCATGCCGCCAGGTATCATCGCCAGGACAACGCAGCCGAGATACGCGGCATTGCCGAGCCATTTCCCGAGTATCAGCGCACTGCTGCTGGCTGGTGTTGCCGCCAACACCGCGCCCATCCGAACCCGGACATCACGACTAAGGCTGTTGCTGATCAGGTAATAGCCAGCCAGGGAAATCAGGATGGTTGCCAGACTGCTGCCACCGAGCGCAATCGCCAGCGAGTCATACAGCACACGCTGGCTGCCGGAGCTGATCACGGTATAACCCGATGCCGGATCCGGCACCATCCAGAAGCCGCCGATCATCATCAACACCATCATGATGAGGGTGCTGAGTCGGCGTAGCCGCAGGATCATTTCAACACGGGCGACCTGGAAAACGGTTGAGCTGAACATGATTAACCGCCGTACTGCATCAGCCAGGTGAACACGTCATCCAGATCCGGCGTTGCCGGCAAGGCTGACGGCAGCGGCTGCTCGGGATGCACCAATCGCAGCGTCCAGTTTTCACCATCACGTACGGCCTGCGTGACTTTGTATTGCTTGCGATACTGCTCCAGCTCGGCAGAGCTCGCGGAAATTTGCCAGACCTTGCCAACGACTTCGTGGATCAGCCGTTCAGGCCGATCAAAACGCAGCAAACGGCCCTCCTTCATCACAGCCAGCTGGGTCGCGATGGAGGCAATGTCGGACACGATATGGGTCGACAGAATCACCAGCTTGCCGGTACCGTTCTCGGAAAGCAGATTGCGAAACCGCAAACGCTCTTCTGGATCCAGTCCGGCCGTGGGTTCATCGACGATGATCACATCCGGATCATTGATCAAGGCCTGGGCAATACCGAGCCGCTGGCGCATACCACCGGAATAACTGCTGGCAGGACGGTCCGCAACCTGATGCAGATTGACCAGTTCCAGCATGGACTGAATGCGGCCCCGCTCCTTGACGCCTTTCAACGCCGCGACATATTGCAGCAGCTCGCGCGCGCTCAGATTGTCGTAAACGCCGAAATCCTGCGGCAGATAACCGAGCCGCGCCCGCAGCAGGTCCGGTTTGTCCACGATATCGTCACCACGGAAACGAATGCTGCCAGCGGAAGGCTTCGACAGTGTGGCGACCATCTGCATCAGCGAGGTTTTGCCGGCACCGTTGTGACCCAGCAGACCGAGCACGCCTGCGCCCATCGAAAAACTGACCCCGTCAACGGCCTTGACGCCATTGCGATAAGTTTTACTAACGTCCTGCAACGCCAACATGCTCACCGCCCCTGAAAAATGCCTATCCGCACTGTGCCCGATGCCGGTGTGTAAACCTCCGGGCAGCGGTAAGCAAATGTTGCGGTCGCGATGTGCGGCCGAAAAAAAGCCGCCTTGCGGCGGCTTTTTCTGTCCTGGAACAATCAGAAGGTGTACGAGCCGACCAATGAATAGGTCCGGCCGTTGTAACCCCACTGCGCGGTTTCCAACGAGTACGGCAAGGTGACGCCATTCCAATCGCCATGCTGTTTCTTCGGATACTTGTCAGCAACGTTGTTGATCATGCCACGCACGTTGAAGCCATTGCCGAAGTCATACGCCAGATTCAAGTCAAAAATCCAGGCGCCATCATCGACGTAGTCGTAAGTCGGGTCATCAGCAAGATAGACCGTCTTCACGGAACCGAAATAGTTCGCCGCGGCACCAAAGGTCCAGGTATCGGTCACGTGACGCGCCGAAATGGTGTGGCGATTTTTCGGCGAGTAGCGCTCGATACGAGCTTCTTCATGACGGTCAAAATACACCTGGCTCAAATCGCGATTGGCGCCGGTGATGCCCGCCAGCACGCCCGGCAAGTCGTCAATGCTTTCAACCGTGGTCTTGTTGTAGCTGGAAGCAAAGGTGTATTCCATCCGACCCGTGCCAACGTCATGGCGGAAGTTCACCACCAGATCCGCTCCGAGCGTTTGCGTATCGATGGCGTTGGTAAAGAAAGCGGCCGCACCGACATCATCCGGCAGGGCATCATCGATTTCTGTCGCATCGCTTGGATAGAACAAGCCGGAGATGGCAATCCGATCACTGATATCAATCCGATAGATATCCAGTGTCGCTTCCAAGCCCATATCGAACTTGGTAACCCAGCCCAAGGTGTAGCTCTTCGAATCTTCCGGCTTCAGCTCAGGAATGCCCAGCTGCTGTGCAACGTCGCTCTCAATCGAGTAGATGCCCGAGATCAGCGTCGCGCCGGCTTCAATTTGCGACGACAGCTGGCTATAACCAATCTGCTGCAGGGCTGGTGCCCGGAAGCCATCGGCGATAGAAGCCCGCATGCTGAAATGATCGTTGAAGCTCAGGTAAGCCGCCAGTTTGCTGCTCAGATCCGTGCCGAAATCTTCGTAGTCCTCGTGACGCAGCGCCGCTTCCATGCGGAAGCTGTCGGTGAACTCCATCGACGCCTCGCCGTAGATCGCGCTGCTATCGCGTTCCAGATGGTTGGCTTGTGCCGGTGACCACCCCGGAAACACTTGGATGCCAGGCTTGGCATCCGGCAATCCCCATGGCTGATCGCCGTAGTATTGCCAAGAGTACTCATCGCCAGCGGTAATCTGCGATTCTTCACGGCGCATTTCTGCCCCAAAGGCCAGCGCCAGTGTTTTGCTGCCGAGTGAAACATCGCCGCTGACATCAAAGTTCAGGGTCCGCTGGCCAAACATCAATTCGCCGGCATCGGCACTGGTCGGCACCGTCGACGGGTCGTTGTCCGGGCCGTAGCCATAGGAGAAGTTCTGCGAATTGCTGATGAAAAAGCCAAAGCTGTTTTCGCCATCAACCACCGACAAGTCGGCATTCCAATTACCAATATCGAAGCGCAAGCCAAGTGCGATGGACTTGTCTTCGACATCAGAATTGATCAGCGGCAGAAAGCCGTTCGGGTGTACGTCCAAAACCGGCGTCGGGATCGTTTGGCAATAAGTGATGCCAGAGTTCGGATCATTTTCATCGCAACGGGCATAGCCGGCGGATTCGGCTTCACGCTTGGAGTAACCACCGAAGGCATACAACTCTGCGCTACCCATTGGCATTTCGAAATTGAAGAATGCCGTTTTTTGCTCCAGTTCCGGCTCACCAAAACGCCATTTGTTGCCCGACGGGTCCGGCTCGGCACGATTGGTCGGATCCGCTTTCTTGTATTCTGCGGTCAGATTCAGCACGCCTTCGCCGACGCCAAAACCGGTGTTGACGGAGGTCAGGCTGGTATCACCATCGCCTTCCGAGGTCTGACTGAATGTCTGGCTGACGGAAGTGCCCAGGTTTTTCTTCAACACCACGTTGATCACGCCAGCGATGGCATCGGAACCATATTGTGCAGAGGCGCCGTCACGCAGCACTTCGATGCGTTCAACCGCGCTCATCGGAATTGAATTCAGGTCGGTGCCGGCCGTGCCGCGACCAACCGAATAAATGTGGATCAGCGCGCTCTGATGCCGACGCTTGCCGTTGACCAGCACCAGAGTCTGGTCCGGGCCCATGCCGCGCAACATCGCCGGCTTAACGTGGTCGGAACCATCGGCAACCGACATTTCAACAAAGTTAAACGACGGCGCAATCAGCTCCAGTGCGTTGCCGACATCGGTGGCACCGGCCTTGCGCAGGTCGTCACCGGAGATCAGGTCGACCGGCACGGCGGATTCATTTTCGGAGCGTACAGCAACGCGCGAACCGACCACCTGGACCCGCTCTTCATCGCCGGCGGTATCGGCCGCGAGGGTGATGGCTGGGGTGGCGAGGACGGTGGCAATGGCAAGAGACAGGGGGGCACAGCGGCGATAAAACGATTGAGGGGTTGTCATTTTTCTCATGTTCCTTCCTGGCGAAAATCCGAATTGTTGGCATCGGTAAAGCGGCTGCAATCGATAGCGCGATTGGAATCCCTGGCTGCCGGCAGCTGACGCGACCACGACGCGACCGCCCGACTATAGCGATTGACCAGAAGGCTGAATAGCCCCGCCCGCCCGCCGCGCGAATATGCCAATCCGTTGCTTGCTGCAGAGCATCATCGGTCCCTAGAATCGGCCGCTTACCGAACAGGAAGCTTGCAAGATGGCCAACCCAATGGACGATTTTCCGCGGCTGAACCGGCTGCCGCCTTATGTTTTCAATGTCATTGGCGACCTGAAGATGGCCGCTCGCCGGCAGGGCGACGATATTGTCGACTTCAGCATGGGCAATCCGGACGGACCGACGCCGCCTCATATCGTCGCCAAGATGGTCGAAGCCGCGCAGCGGCCCGACACCCATCGCTATTCCGTGTCCAAGGGCCTGCCGCGGCTGCGCAAGGCCATCGCCGACTGGTATCACAAACGCTATGACGTGAGCCTCGACGCGGAAAAGGAAACCATCGTCACCATCGGCTCGAAGGAAGGCATTGCCCACCTCTGCCTGGCACTGCTTGATCGTGGCGACACCGTGCTGGTGCCGAACCCCTCCTACCCGATTCATATCTACGGTCCGGTCATTGCCGGCGCCGATGTCCGCAGCGTGCCGATGACCGATCCGCAATCCTTTCCGGAGCGGCTGGAAGAAGCGCTGCGCACGCATTACCCGAAACCGAAAATGCTGATCCTGAACTTCCCATCCAATCCGACGGCGGTGACGGTGCCCGATGGCTTCTTTGAAAAAATCGTCGCCTTGTGCCGCGAGTACGGTGTCTGGCTGGTGCACGATCTTGCCTATGCCGACATCGTGTTTGATGGCTACAAGGCGCCGTCGCTGCTGCAAGTGCCGGGCGCGCGCGATATCGCGGTCGAATTTTTTACGCTGTCGAAAAGCTACAACATGCCGGGCTGGCGGGTCGGCTTCATGGCTGGCAATGCCAAATTGGTCAACGCGCTGGCGCGCATCAAGAGCTATCACGATTACGGCATGTTCACGCCGATTCAAATCGCCGCAATCCACGCGCTGGAAGGCCCGCAGGATTGCGTGCAGGAAATCTGCGAGATCTATCGCAAACGTCGTGACGTGCTCTGTCAGGGCCTGCACCAGCTCGGTTGGCCGGTCGACATTCCAAAAGCGACGATGTTTGTCTGGGCCAAAATTCCGGCCGCTTACCGCGAACTCGGCTCGCTCGCCTTTGCCAAGAAGCTGTTGGAACAAGCGAAAGTGGCGGTCAGCCCTGGCATTGGTTTTGGCGAATACGGCGACGAATACATCCGCTTTGCCCTGATCGAAAACGAAGCGCGAACCCGGCAGGCACTGCGCGGCATCAAAGCCATGTTCAAAGCGGATGGGGTTGGCTGACTGTCACGGACATTGTAAGTGTCACGGACCTTGTGATTGTCATGGACCCTGTAGCAGCGGGCTTGCCCGCGATGACTTTCCACATCGAAACCATCGCGGGCAAGCCCTCTCCTAAGCTCGACTGTCCGATTGCCTTGGTGCCGTGGCCGCTTCCAGATCCAGTAGCCAGATCATGGCTTCCGCCGCCGAGCTGCCGCACATTTCGGCCGATGGCTGCAGGCTGGAACAGAAAGCCGGCCGCTCCGGCTTGCCAAACAGGCGGCAACGCAGTTGCTCGTCGAGCTGCACGCACGGCACACCCGCCGGTTTGCCGTTTGGCATGCCGGGTATCGGGCTGGTGATAGAGGGCGCAATGCAGCAGGCGGCGCAGGCCGGGCGGCAATCCATGAAGGGCTCGAAAACATCCTTGGCCCATGCGACATCTGATTGCCGCCGGACCGCGTAAGAGACGGCCTGTTTGGCCGGTATGCGGTATCATACCGGCCCTTCGCCCTGCCCGCCCCTGAAAGCTCGCCGAGGTTGCCCCATGTCCGACAAAGCCGCGCCCTTGCCCGCGACTGAACAAATCGCCGCCCTGTACAGCCAGATCCTGAGCCAGCTCGGTGAAGACGTGAATCGCGAAGGCCTGCGCGACACGCCAATGCGCGCTGCCAAAGCCATGCAATTCCTGACCAAGGGCTATCACGAAACGCTCGATGAAGTGGTCAACGATGCCATTTTCGAATCGGAAACCGATGAGATGGTCATCGTCAAAGACATCGAGCTGTACTCGATGTGCGAACACCATCTGCTGCCGTTCGTCGGCCGCTGCCATGTCGCTTACCTGCCTTCCGGCAAGGTGATTGGCTTGTCGAAAATTGCCCGTATCGTCGACATGTTTGCCCGTCGCATGCAGATTCAGGAAAACCTGACCAAGCAGATCGCCGAAGCGGTCATGGCCGTGACCCATGCCAAGGGCGTTGGTGTGGTGGTGGAAGCCAAGCACATGTGCATGATGATGCGCGGCGTCGAGAAGCAGAACTCGACCATGACCACGTCGGTCATGCTCGGTTACTTCCGCAAATCGCAGGCAACGCGCACCGAATTCCTGAAATTGATCGGCCGCGGTTGACCGCTCCGTTCAGCAGCGAAGGCGCCAGATTCACGAACGCCTTCGCTGCCGCACCATCACCTGATCAATCCCCACCCAAACTGATTGCCCATGGCCGGACTTGCCACCGTCGATTACGCCGACCTCAGCTGGGAAGCTGACGGCACGCCCCGCTCGCAGCAATTTGACGATATCTACTTTTCTCGCGCTGGCGGTCTCGCCGAATCCACTTACGTTTATTTGCGTGGCAACCACATTCCCGAGCGCTGGCCCGGACATTTTGCCGAGCAAGCGGCCTTTCATGTCTTTGAAGCGGGTTTCGGCACCGGGCTCAATTTCCTGCTGACGTTGCAGGCGTTTCTGGCCAACCAGCCGCCACGCGCGCAACTGCGCTATGTCGCGGTCGAACGGTTCCCGTTGCAACCGCAGGATCTGCAGCGTGCACTCGCCAGCTTTCCCGAACTGGCGCCGCTCGCCGCGCAGTTGCTGGCGCAATATCCCTTGCCACTGCGCAACTGGCACACGCTGCACTTTGCTGCCGGGCAGGTACAACTGACCTTGATCTTCGATGACATCGCCAACGCACTACCGGCTCTGCAGCAAACCGATTGGCGATTCGATGCCTGGTATCTCGATGGCTTTGCTCCGGCCCGTAATGGCGAGATGTGGGCCGAGCCACTGTGGCCGGTAGTGAAGGCGCTGGCACGTACCGGCTCAACGGCCAGCACGTTCAGCGCGGCCGGTGTCGTTCGCCGTGGCTTGCAGAGTGCAGGATTTGACGTAAAAAAAGTCGCCGGCTTTGGCCACAAGCGCGACATGACAGAAGCCCGTTTCGTCGCGCCGCAGTACCCGCAAACGCGCAAGCGGGAGCAACTGCCGTATCACGCCAGTCTGCAACGGCCCGAGGAACCGGTGTTCATTGTCGGCGCCGGCATCGCCGGCGCTGCCACCGCTTATGCATTGGCAATGCGCGGCATTTCGGTGGTCGTGCTGGAGCAGCAGGCAGAAACCGGCGGAACCTTGCGTCAACACGCGGCAGCGCTGGCCAGTCCGCGCTGGAGTCGCGATCACAATGTCCGCAGCCGCTTTCAGCTGGCGGGGCTGTTGCTGTTGAAGCAGTGGGCGCAAGCACTGCAATCAACCGACCCGGCTCGGCCAATCATTCTGCAGCAAGCCATTTTGACCGTGCTGACGGACGCCGACTGCGCGCGTGAACAGACTCTGCTGCACGAGCTGGGCATTTTGCCGACGCTGGCAGATTGGCTCGATGCGGCATCCGCCAGCGCCATTGCCGGCGTGCCATTGCAGCACACCGCGGTGCGGCATCATCTGGCATTGTCGGTTGATCCGCAGGCTTTGTGTTCCGCGTTGTTGACGCACCCGTTGATTACGGTTCGCCATGGCGTAGAGGTAATCGACTTTACGGCCAATGAAGCCGGCGTTGCGCTGCGCTTGCATAACGGCGAACAGGAACACTGCGCACAACTCGTGCTCGCTACCGGTGCCGCCAGCATGACCCGCCTGGCACCGTTGCCATTGCGACCGGTGCGCGGCCAAAACAGCAACCTGCCAGCAACAACAACCAGCAGCGCGCTGCAACTACCACTGCGTTTTGGTGGCTACCTGACACCGGCCCAACACGGGCGGCACATTCTCGGTGCCAGTTACGATGGAGGTGAATGGGATCCGGCGTTGCGGCTGGAAAGTCAGCAGCAGAATATCGCTGCGCTGGCGTGGGCGTTGCCGGAACTGGCGACAGCCTGGCAACACGAGCCCGTGCAGGGCGATGTTGGTCATCGCCTGGTCAGCCCCGATCGCTCACCGCTGATTGGCGCGCACCCGACTCAGGACAGGCTCTGGCTTAATCTCGCCCACGGCTCACACGCACTGATGACAGCCTGCGCAGGTGCGCAGGTGCTGGCGGCACAACTGGCCGGCGAGCCGATGCCGTTTCCACTCGACTGGCTGCGCGCCGTCGCACCGGCGCGCTTCCGCCACTATCTGACTGACGATATCGGTTGAGTGCTTGCCGGCCTTATTTGACCGCAACCTGACGGCTCGACAGCTCCGACTCGACCACACGTTCTTCTTCAACCGGCGCCAGCATCGGCAGTGGCTGCAAGGCCAGCTGCTGCCAGTTTTGCGGGATCGCATCGCGCAGAATCTGTTGCTGGGCCTGCTTGCCGCTCTCGCGAATATTCGGCAATGACGGTGCAGCGGCTGACGAGGCAACCGTCTGAGTGCTGGCTTGCGGATGAACCATTTTGCTTGCTGCCGGCTGCGCGGCCTGACTGACATCGCAAACCGCCAACAGCGCAGTGGCGATGACGACGGTGGTGATGACGTTCATGGGTGACTCCCTTCCTGTTACGCCGGAGCAATCTCCGGTGTTGCCAGATTGCCGGCAAAGCATTGCAGGGCAATGAAGGGATTACGGCAATTTGTTTAAGGCAAGCACAGGCATAATTGGCAAAAAGCCCAGCAACTGCCGGGCATTTTGCCAATTATGCTGAACCCGGTGGCACGCATTTGCACACCCGCCGCAACAGCTTGAAACATGCTGGCCGACCGGAACGACACTCTCTGGCAGCTATTGCAACGGATACAGCGCCTCACTGCGATAGCCGGTGACCACGCGAATCGGTCCGGAATAATCCCGGTCCAGCTCGGGGTCGCCGCTATCCGTCAGCAGTGGCCGCCCTTGCAGACTTTGCAGCTTGCCGGGGCTGGCGACCACGCTGATCGCCTGACGGCCCAGACGTCGCAATATCCGCGGGCTCAGCTGCTGATTGCCGCGACCGAAAACGTGGCCCTGACCACCGATAACCGTGACCACCAGCGCTGCTTTCGGTTCGTTTTGCAGCAGATTCCAGAGTGTCGCTTCGGTGGCATCTTTGCTCAGCAACTGGCCGGCCTTGACCACATCGACGCCGAGCAAACTGCCCTCAATTCCGAGCCGTTGCTTGATCGCCATGCAGGTGGTTCCGGAGCCGAGCAAATAAGCAACGTCGTCCGCCATTTCATCAACGATTTGCTCGGCGATATCGTCTACCACCTGCGTTTCAACCGCCCGCGCACTTTCCTTGCTTTGTTGAAGCAAAGGATGCGCCGGCACTTTCAGATAACCAAACAAGCGCGCCCGGACATTGCCGGCCCGATAGGCGTCTTCGTCGAGATCTTTCACTTGCGCGCTGGTCAGCTCCAGCGGTTTGCCCTGACAGAGATCGGCCAGCACTTCACCGGCGGCCTGCGGGCTGACGGCATACACCGCCGAATGGATTTTTACTCCGGCCGGAATCCCGAGCACCGGCGCCAGCTCACTGACACCAAGCGCATTCAACTCCGAATAGACATCGCGTGCTGTGCCATCGCCACCGGCAAACAGGATCAAGCCCAACTGCTGCGCAGCCAGCGCCTTGATCGCGGCAACGGTATCGGCAGCTGATGTGAATTCGCCGTTGGCGTGATAGACAATCTGATGTTGAAAACCGAGCTGCTGCAAGACATCAGCGCCCATGGCGCCGGCCGCGGTGTGAAAGCGCAATTGCTCCCGCCAGGGCAAGAGCTTTTCCAGCGCGGTGCGGGTCCGGATGTTCGCGCGTGGTTCGGCGCCGAGCGCGAGCGCCTGATCACGGACATTGTCGCTGCCTTTGAGGGCAACGCTGCCACCAATACCCGCCCAGGGATTGATCACCAGACCGAGATTCAGCATGCCTATCCTCTCTCCCCTTGCACCGGCCAGCGATAGCTTCAGTTATGAATTGCACTAGCTATGAATTGCACCAGTTCTTGATTGCCGCAGTCATCGATTGCTCAAACTGACGATGACAGAAGCCAGCGATGACTCAGCACGGCGACTGCGGCGCCGAAACCGGTTCGCCCTGCCGAAAGACCTGCTGCAAAGCATCGAAGAATTGCTGCGCACGGGGTGGCAAGCCGGTCGAAAAATAGTGCTGGCACTGCTGGAACACGGCCTGGCGAAAAGCCGCGCTGGCATCATTGCCCTGCGGGCCGGCGGCGAGATTGTCTGCTGACAGATTGAACCGTATACCGGCCGCCCGGCTCAGCGCCCATTCCACGGCCTGCGGTTTGACTTCGACCCGTTCGAACTCGGCCTGCTGCGCGGCGTTGCGACCATCGGGCTGATACCAGTAACCAAAGTCGTGCAATTGCCGGCGCGCTGCGCCCGCCAGACACCAGTGGGCGATTTCATGCAAGGCACTGGAAGCGAAGTCTTCACGGAAAATGATCCGGGCCGGCTGCGTTTCGGTTGCCGGCAGATACTCCGGCTCGGCACCACCGCCAACCAGCACGGTGCGTTCGGATTCGGCAAAGCAGGCATTGAACACGGCGATCAAGGCGGCCGCATCGGGCGTCGGGCCACGGCGGTCAGCCAGCTCCTGGCCAGCAATCGGCAAACTGAATACTGCAGAACTGGACACCACGCACCCGCCCAACGACTGAACCGAAAGCCACGCAAAACGGCGCGCATTCTACCCGAAGCCGAGTCCGGCGCCCACGTTCAGCCGGTCGGGAAAGTCCTGCCAAAGCCAGCAAGCCGGAGATTTGACGGTATACTCTGGTACAGCTTAGGCCGTTTGCGGGCAATGGCCCCGGTACCGTGAGGACGGCGACCACCGATGAGATGCGACTACCGTGAATAACCGCCAGCGTATTTCCGTCAGCGAGCTTCGGCTCGGCATGTGCGTTATCGATCTCGACCGGCCCTGGCTCGAAACACCGTTCCTGATCCAAGGCTTCATCCTGAGTACCGAGGCCGATATCAAAGCGGTCCAGCAATATTGCCGGTACGTCTACATCGACCCACGCCGTGGCGCTCTGCCAACCTCAAGCAAAGACCGCGGTCAGCAGAATCTGGATCGCAACAGCAGCTTCAGTCTGTTCCAACGCAGTGAACCACCAGCACCAAAACGGGCGGTCGAAGAAGAACTGCCGGATGCCCGCAAAGTGCATGCGCGCGGCAGCTCGCTGGTGCGCGGCTTCATGGATGACATCCGCTTTGGTCGGGTGCTTAACGTCAAGGCCATTGAGGAAGGCGTGGCCGATACCGTTGACAGCGTGCTGCGCAATCCGGATGCCATGATGTGGCTGGCGCAGTTGCGCAAAAAGGACGCCAGTCACGAACAGCATTGCCTGAACGCCTGCATTCTCGCGGTGACGTTTGGCCGCCACCTCGGTCTGCCGCGCGATGAACTGCAAAAGCTGGGCATCTGTGCGCTGCTGCACGATGTCGGCAAACTGCAGATCCCGGATGCCGTGCTGAACAAGACCGGGCCGCTCAGTGAAGCCGAGCTGGCCACGATGCGCAAACATACCGATTTTGGTCGGGTCATTCTGATGTCGGCACGCGAGCTCTATCACGGCGCTATCGACGTTGCCCACAGTCACCACGAGTGGGTGGACGGCACCGGCTACCCGCGCGGTCTGAACGGCGGCCAGATTTCACCCTTTGCCAAAATCATTGCCATCGTCGACACCTACGACGACATTATTGGCGAGCATGTTTATCGCGGCGAACGCACGGCGTTCGAGGCCTTGAAAGAAATCAATGCCGGCCGCGGCAAGCAGTTCGATGAGTCGCTGGTCAAACACTTCATCGACATGATCGGGGTGTTTCCGGTTGGCAGTATTGTCGAGCTTGGCAGCGGCGAAGTCGGCATCGTGCTGGCACAAACGCCGAACAAGCCGATGCTGCCGCGCGTGGTGTTGCTGCTCGATGCCAACAAGCAGCCGCGCAAGGAACAAATACTGAATCTGGCCATGCCGGCGGCTGAAGGCGCACCGGCCCACCGGGTAGTGCGCGTGCTGCGCCGTGGCGATTACGGTCTCGACCCGCAGCAACTGCAGGAACGCGGCCTGATGGCCAAGATTCCCTGACCCCACTCTTTTGCCAACACCAAGCGAGTCGGCATGCAGCAACCAAGACGAGCCCATTTGATCACGCCATGACAGCATTTCCGATGAATGATATTTACATTGAAGACTTCCACCGCGACGTCGCCATCGCGCTAATCCGGTTGTACGCGACCTTTCCGCGCCCGGCTGCGCTGTATGTCGACGAGATCGCCGGCAGCGATGACCCGGATGAATTTGGTGTGCAATCAGAGCGGCATCAACGCTGTCTCGGCAGTTTGATCTGGCTCGGCGAAGAGGGCGTGATCCGTTATCGCGACATGATCGGCTTGGAAGGTATCGACGCCGCAGTGCTGACACTGCGCGGCTTTCGCGCCTTGCACGAAGGTCAAGGCCCGGCGATCGAACAACTCACCATCAACACCGTTCGGGAGGCTCTGCGCGAACGCAATTCGGAAGCCGTCAAGCGCAGTGTTCAGCGTTTTTTCAGCAGCTATGTCCTGCAACGCGGACCGGACTGAGCGATGCGTCTGGAAATCATCAAGGTGAACGCCGACCGGCTCGATCCGGAGTGTCTGGTCGTCACCTTGCGCCACGTTCCCGGCAGCATCGCCCGCTTCATGCTCGGCGCGCGCGACAAGGTGGTGACCTATAAAGGTCAGGTCAGTGCCTGGTACGTCCCGCCCAGTTTTCGCCCTGCCGATGCCGACACCAGTCGCTTTCTCGACAGCATTGCCTCCTCGCGTGAGTTCGCGCATCTGCGCCCTGCCCGTCGCTCCTGACACCACACTCGCTTTTATCAAGCAAAATCATTTGCCTCGCTGACGCGACTCTCGTCCAATAGCGATACCGCTGGCAACGCTGCCGCGGCTGCAGAATGCAATGCTCAGGAAGAGATGACATGACCGACCTCCGCTGGCAGCGGGCCGTACTCAAAATTGGTAGCAGCTTGATCGCACCCGACCGCGATGGCTTGTCGGACCGTTACCTGAAAGCGATCGCCGCGTTCATCACAGCTGCCAACCGCAGTGGCCGCGAATTGGTGGTGGTGTCATCGGGCGCAGTCGCTGCCGGCCGGGCGCTGTTGCCGCAGGCCGGTGATCGCAGCCGACAAACGCTGGTGCGTAAACAGGCGCTCGCCGCCGTCGGTCAGGCCCAGCTCATGCAGTGCTGGGCCAGCCAGTTGCAGATGCCGGTCGCACAGCTCCTGCTGACCGCCGATGATCTGCAAGACCGCCATCGCTTCGTCAATGCCCGCAACACCCTGCGCGAATTGCTCAGCCTGGGTTGCCTGCCGATCATCAACGAAAACGACAGTGTCGCCACTGATGAATTGAAAGTCGGTGACAACGACAATCTGGCAGCGCATGTTGCCGCTTTGGTCGACGCCGATCTGCTGATCATCGGCAGCGACATCGATGGCTTGTACGATCAGAATCCGCGCACCACGCCGAACGCAAAAAAAATTGCAGTCGTCGAACGCATCGATGCGACGGTACTGGCGATGGCGGGCGGCAGCGGCTCGGCCGTTGGCACCGGTGGCATGATCACCAAACTGCAAGCAGCAGAACGAGCCACCTCGCGCGGCATCGCGACGGTGATCGGTGATGCACGAAATCCGGATTTCCTTACCTCGCTGTTGGCTGATGATTGTCAGGGTGACTTTGATTGTCAGGGAACCCTGTTCCGTGCCCATGGCGAACCGCTGCGGGCGCGCAAGCATTGGTTGCAGCACACGCTGACGAGCCGCGGCCAGCTGCAGATTGATGCCGGTGCCTGGCAGGCCTTGCGTGAACGTGGCGCGTCGCTGTTGCCATCCGGCATACGGCAGGTCAGTGGCGATTTTCAGCAAGGTGACGCCGTAGACATCACCTTGTATCAGGACGACGGCGTCCGGCTGCTTGGCAAAGGCATCAGTCAATATGACGCCGGCGTACTGACCGGCATCCGCGGCATGCGCAGCGACGAAATTACCCAAAAACTCGGCAACACCGGCCAGGACTGCGCCATTCACCGTGATGATCTGGTGCTGTATCTGTCGCCTATTGAACAGGAGTCATCACTGTGAGCGCGTTACTGCAGCAGCAAGTTGCGGCAACCCGCGCGGCCGCACCGGTTGTCGCGCCCCTCGACGCCGACACGCGCAATGCGCTGTTATTGGCAATGGCCGATGCCATCAACAACCAGCAAGCAATGCTGCTCGCCGCCAACGCACGCGATTTGCAAGCGGCAACCGAACGCGGCCTGTCCGCTGCCATGATCGATCGGCTGGCGTTGAACCCGGCGCGTCTGGCAGCGCTGGCAACTAGTCTGCGTGAGGTTGCCGCGTTACCCGACCCACTCGGCAGCCGACGTCCGTTCAGTCAACCGGCATCCGGAATTTCGGTGTTCAAGCAGCGCATTCCGCTTGGCGTCATTCTGATGATTTATGAGGCGCGGCCCAATGTCGCGGTTGATGCGGCAGCACTCTGTCTGAAATCCGGCAATGCCGTGCTGCTGCGCGGCGGCTCGGAGGCACGTCACAGCAATGCCGCGATCGGAATATTGTGGCAGCAGGTATTGGCTGCCCAGCAACTGCCCGCCGCGGCGGTCACGGTGCTGACCGAATGCAGTCATGACGATGTCAACGCGATGCTGCAATGGGACGAGCTGATCGATCTCGTTATCCCGCGCGGTGGCGAGAAGCTGATACGTTCGGTGGCCGCCCACAGTCGCATTCCGGTGATACGGCACTACAAAGGCGTCTGCCATCTGTTTGTCGATGCCAGCGCGAACCCGAGCATGGCCATCGATTTGCTGATCGATGGCAAATGTTCCCGGCCGGCCGTCTGCAATGCACTGGAAACCCTGTTGGTGCATGCGAGCATCGCGGCCAGTTGGCTGCCGCAGGCAGCGGCAGCCCTGCGCTCACGTCAGGTCGAATTGCGTGGTTGCCCCCGCACCTGCGCGCTGCTCGCTGATTGCACGCTTGCCAGCGACAGCGACTGGAGCAGCGAGTATCTCGACAAAATCATCAGCATCAAAATTGTCGACGATCTCGATGCTGCCATCCGTCACATACGCCAATACGGCTCGCAGCATTCAGAGGTCATTTGCACCAGCGAGCCGGCCAACGCCGAAAAATTTCTGCATCAGGTCGATGCATCCGTAGTGCTGGTGAATGCGTCATCACGATTCAATGACGGCGGCGAACTGGGTCTGGGCGCCGAAATCGGTATCGCCACCACCAAGTTGCATGCCTACGGCCCCATGGGTTTGGAAGCGTTGACGGCGGAAAAATATGTCGTGCTGGGTCACGGTGAAGTGCGGCACCCGGAGTCACGGCAGCGCTGAGGGATTACATGGCCACTACGGAGCTGACGGGACAGTCGGCGTCGTGATGTTTGCCGACCGCAAGCTGACAGCCATCACCACTGCCGCCAGCACACAGGCCGCGCTGGCCATCAGATAGGTATCGCTGCCACCGGCACCATTGCGCCAGAAAAAACCAGCCAGCAAATTGCCCAGTGCGCCACCAACCCCGTAGGACAAGGCACTGTAGATCGCTTGCGCCCGGCTGCGCTGATGCAAGGGAAACTGACTGTGCAGGAACTGCATGGCCAAGGCATGAATCAGCGCGAAGCTGACCGCATGCAACACTTGAACAAACAACAGAACAGCAAAATTATCTGCAAACGTTGCCAGCAGATACCAGCGCAGCGCACTGACGATCAGCGCGAACAGTAGCAAAGGTGCCAATCGGAACCGGGCAAACAAGCGCTTGGTCAGCAGAAACATGCCAATCTCGGCAACCACGCCCAGCGTGATCAGCCAGCCACTTTCGCTCGCGCTATAGCCGAGGCCGCGCAGATACAAATCAAAAAACGTGTAGTACGGCGCGTGGGAAATGGTCATCAGGGTGGTAGCGATCAAGAAGGCAATCACCGCCGGCTTGCGTAGCTGGGTGCGCAGACGATCATGACGCAGCATGTCGCGATTGATCTGCTCGTGACGCGGCAGTAGCAGCGCACTGATCAGCAAAATCGCCATGAACGCCAGCACGACGGGCTGCATGGTCGCCGGGCCGCCAGCCTGAATCGCGTAGCCGACCAACAGCACCGTGATCAGATAACCCACCGAGCCCCATAACCGGATTCGGCTGTAATCGCTGCCAGTCTTGGCGGTGCGCGCAAGCGTCAACGTTTCTGCTTGCGGAATGATGGCATTCCAGAACAAGGAATACGCCGACATCGCCAATATCATGGGCAAGGCAACGGTCTGTTGCAGGCCGAACGCCAATGCCAGCAACGAGGCCAACACACCGAGCAACAGCACCCGCTGACCGGCATGATAACGATCTGCCAGCGCGGCCCAGCCGTAAGGCGCCGCAATGGTTGCCAGCGAAATGGCCGAAGTACAAAGGCCGATGGTGATCGAGTCGAACCCCTGGGAATCAAAATAGCGACCGCGATACGGCACAAATGCGCCGAGTACAGCGTAATAAAAGAAATAGAACGCCGACAGCCGAGCAAATTCGTTACGCGGCATGACAACACACTCGCCGGCGCCACATCTCGCCACCGACTCCGCAGCCCAGACTACAGCCAAGCATCACGACGGAAAAAACTGACGCAGCTCTTCGCGGGAGATCAGGAAAACCCCGTCATCGCTGTGCTCGAATTCCAGCCAGGTGAACGGGACATTGGGATATTGCGCCATGACATGGCGCATGCTGTTGCCGACCTCACAAATCAACAGGCCGCCGGGGGTCAGACACTTTGCGGCATCAGCCAGCAACTGACGAACAAAATCCAGACCGTCTTCGCCGGCAGCCAAGGCCAGCGCCGGCTCATGCCGATACTCGGGCGGCACCGAGGCAAAATCCTCGGCATCGACATACGGCGGATTGCAGACAATCAAATCGTATTGTTCGTCCATCAGCTCGGTCAGGCCGTCGGACTGCACCAGCTGGACTTGTTCTTCCAGTTGATAAGCCGCGACATTTTCTTCGGCAACGTCCAGCGCCTCGGCGGAAATATCGCTGGCATCGATCAGCGCCTCGGGAAACGCATGCGCACACGCGATGGCAATGCAGGCGCTGCCGCAGCACAGATCCAGAATACGTGCTGGCTCACGTTCACCGAGCCATGGCTGAAAGCGGTTCTGGATCAACTCGGCGATGGGCGAGCGCGGGATCAATACGCTTTCATCAACGATGAATTCCAGCCCGCAGAAATACGCCTTGCCGGTGATATACGGCAACGGCCGCCGTGAATTGATCCGCTCGGCAGCCCGATTGGCGATGAGCTCACGCTCGCTACGAGTCAACCGGCAGCTGGCAATTTCACGGATGTATTCGTGCGGCAAATCCAGACTCTGCATGACCAAGGCACCCGCCTCGTCCCAGGCATTGATGGTGCCATGACCATAAAACAGATCGTGCGCGGCAAAGCGGCTGGCTGCCCAACGCCAAAAATCCTGGGCGGTGTGCAAATCATCAACGGCTTGCTGGATATCCTGCTCGGACAGACTCATGCATGTTCTCCTTGCAGTGTGCTGGTGCTTGCTTCAGCGGCGATTGGATCAGGCTGGCCCAGCAAGGCCTGCATGGCAGTCGCCACGCTGTCTGACAACGCCTGCCGGGTCTCAATGGAATAATTGGACGCGTCAATCGGCGCGCCGATATGCACTTCGGTTTCGACACCGAGGTTGAGATTGAACGTGCCTTTCGGCAGCACCGTGCTGATGTTGCGGATTGCCACCGGAATGATGATCGCCTGGGTATCAATCGCCAGATGGAAACAACCTTTCTTGAACGGCAACAGTTTGCCATCGACCGAACGGGTACCTTCCGGCGAGACCCACAGCACGATACCGCTTTCCATTTTGGCGCGGGCGGCCGCCAAGTCTTTCAGCGCTTGTTCGCGATTGTGCCGGTCAATGAAAATGAATTCCGCCGCACGCATCGCCAGTCCAAACACCGGAATCCGCGACAGCTCCTTTTTCGCCAACATCCGCAGGCTGCCGGGCAAAGCAACAAAGCTCAATGGAATGTCGTAATGGCTCGCATGCGAACACATGATGATGTAACGGCGATTGCTTTCCAGCACCGGCATCTGGCCGCGAACCTGCCAACGCAAATCAATCAGCCGCACCAGCCATTGCGACCAGCGCCGACAAACCCGATCCATCGCGGGTCGTGGATTGCGATAAAGCGTGCCAACCCAGATGCCGCGCAGGCAATACCAGAACGTCACCGCCACACTGGCAGCCATCAGCAGCAACAAACGGAACAAGGAGGCTTTGCGCATATACCCGACTGTCGTATCGTTTTTTAAGAAAGCTGCGGATCAGTCGTGGTAGCGAACTGAGCGACAGGGTGTTGTTGCGACCACTTGATGCGGGCCACGCCGGCGCGCATTTTGCCATAAACCACGACGTCACCGATGGCTGACAAGCCGGATCGGCTCGGGTCATTTCAGGTTTCAGACGCCAACTTCACAACGTTCAGAGAGTGGGACTGTACTGCCCGGCCAGCCGCCACTGTGCACCTTCACGGCGCAACACCGCCAGCGCGCCAGTGGCAAAACCCCAGTCACGACCGGTCAGGTTACGCAGCAAGGCCGCGACCAACGGCATATGCGTTGCGACCAGCAGCGGCTGCTCGGCCAACACCGCCAGCATGGTTGCGGTCAGGCCTGCATCGGCATCCGGCTGCAGCATCGGCTCGGTTTCGATGGCCAGCACTGGCGCCAGCTCCTGCTGCACGATGCCGGCCGTTTCCTGCGCGCGCCGATACGGGCTGGCAACAATGCGCTGCGGCAGCCAGGCGTGCTCACGCAAAAAGGCACAGCTGCGTTTGACCTCTTCCCTGCCGGCGAGAACCAGCGCCCGGCTGGCGTCGTCGGCGCGATAAGGTTCAGCCTGACCGTGCCGCAGCAGGATCAGCACGCCAGTCGTGCTCATTTCTGCTTGGCGAGCTGTTTGGCTTTGTCGCGCAGCGACGGCAGGTGCTGACTGGCCAGACGCGGACCAAACTCACTGACCACCAAACCGGCCGCGTAATTGGCCAGCTGACTGGCACGGCGAAAATCCCAACCCTGACTGCGCGCATACAGAAATGCACCGGCAAACATGTCACCGGCGCCGAGCGTGTCGCGCACCTTGACCGGCTCGGTTGGCGTTTCGATGAAATGATCGCCGTCGAATGCCAACGCGCCGTGGGCACCGCGGGTGATCACAAAAGCGAGCGCATGATCGCGCAGCTTGTTGGCAGCGGCGAAGACATCCGTGGTTTCGGTGAAGGCCAAGGCTTCGGCTTCGTTGCAAAACAACAGATCAACGCCATCGCCGATGAAGGCCCGAATGCCGTCGGCAAAATACTTCACCATGTTCGGATCCGACAAGGACAGGGCAATCGGGATATTGCGACGCCGGGCTTCTTTGCGGGCAATCAGCACCGCTTCGCGCGCGCTTGGCGAACTCGCCAGATAACCTTCGATGTAGAGAAAGCGACTGGCGAGCAACGCTTCGGTATTCAGCTCGCTCGGACCAACGTCACCAGTGATGCCGAGAAAAGTATTCATGGTGCGATCGGCATCGGGGGTAATCATCACCAGGCACTTGCCGGTCTTGCCATCATCACGCGGTTTACTGGCCAGATTGGTATCGACGCCGTTGGCTTTCAGATCCTGAAAATAGAAATCACCCGGCTCGTCGGCAGCGACCTTGCAGGAAAAGAAACTCTTGCCACCGAGCTGCTGTACGCCAATCAAGGTATTCGCGGCCGAGCCGCCGCAGGCACGCTTGTGTTTCTCGCCTTGCAGTTCGCCGACCAATTGATCGTGACGCGACTCTTCAATCAGTGTCATCACGCCCTTGCTGATGCCCAGACGGGACAACTCGGCAACGCTGACTTCAAATTCATAATCGACCAGGGCATTGCCAATGGCATAAACATCGTAACGGGACATCAACGGCTTCCTTATTCTGGTAATGCGTTTGACTGGCAAGCCAGCACATTCAAGTCATTCAGACCGACTCGCCCGCCGCGGCTGAATCCTGCCGGCAGACGCCAGCGCGGCAAGCAGGGCGGCAAGCACAGCAACCGAGCCTCTAGCTCGCTGCCAGCGACAAATCCTTGCGATAGCGCCGATCACAACGGCTGACATGCGGCGCCCCACACTGGCTGAGATAGCCGTGCCGCTCATAGAGCGCAACCGCTTCTTTCAACACGCTGGCGGTTTCCAGCTGCATGAAGCGATAGCCACGTTGACGCACCTCGGTTTCGGCCAGCGTCAGCAAACGGCGACCGAGACCACAACCACGCGCTGCTGCCAGCAAATACATTTTGCGCAGCTCGCAGGTGTCGGCATCGATCGGGACGAAGCCCATGGTGCCGACCAGCGTGCCGGCACGCTGCACGGCAAAAAAATCACCACCGGGCTGACGGTAATGCCGTTCGATATCCAGCACATCGGCATCGACGCCGGTCAGGTCGGCTTGCAGCCCGTATTCGGACAACACCATCACGATCAGTGACTGCAGCGCCGGACCACGGGCCGCATCGGCCGGCGCAATCCGGAATTCCTGATAAGGAATATCGTTGGTAACCAAGGCAGCTGCCCTCCGCAACTCCCTCTATTGTAGAAGGCCGGTCCACTGGCCAACAACGCCGGCCAGTCAGGCTTGCGCAGAAGTTGGCAAGCCGCCGGGGGCCCGCTCGTTGCGACGCCGCTGTTGCGACCCCCCTATTGGCCCCGGACAAAAAAAGAGCCGCTGACGCGACTCTTTTTCTGCCGTGGTGACGCACGGGCGTCACCGGGGCATTTTGGAACGGAACCCGCTCGGGACCCGCTCCACGCCCCACTCAGGGCATGGCATCCAGATTGGCGCCTTCCTTCTCGACCACAACCGGGATCAGATCCTCACGGGTGATACCCAACTTGATCGCCAGCGCGGTTGCCACATAGACCGACGAATAGGTACCGAAGATCACGCCGAACAGCAGAGCGATGGAGAAGTTGCGGATCATCGGGCCGCCCCAGATCAGCAGGGCCACCAGCACGATTACCACGGTGAAGCTCATGACCATGGTCCGGACAAGCATCGAGTTGATGGCGTTGTCGGCGGCTTCCCACGGCGTTGCTTTGCGCAGGTTGATGAAGTTTTCCTTCATCCGGTCAAACACGACCACGGTGTCGTTCAGCGAGTAACCGATAACGGTCAGAATCGCCGCCAATACGGTCAGATCGAATTCGAGCTGCAGCAACGAAAACATGCCGAGCGTGATGACAACGTCGTGCATCAGCGCCAACACCGCGCCACCGGCAAAGCGCCACTGATAGCGCCAGCCAACGTAGGCCAGAATGCCGAGGCAGGACACCGCCATCGCGGTGAAACCATCGACAATCAAATCGGCACCGACGCTGGGGCCGACGTAGCCACCGTTCATCTTCTTGGCCTTGTCGCCATCCGCATTCAAGACGGCCATGACGGCATCGGTCACTTTGTCGCCGGCAATATGCTTCTGAGGCGGCAAGCGAATGGTGACGTCTTCGGCTGAACCGAACAACTGGACAATGGCGCCTTCGAAATGCGCCGCTTCCAGCTTGCTACGAATTTTCTCCAGATTGGCCGGCTGTTCGTAACGCACATCGATCTGGCTGCCGCCAGTGAAATCCAGGCCCCAGTTGAAACCCTTCACGATGAACGAGCCGATCGAGATCAAAATCAGCAAAATTGAAATATATGAAGCCGGTTTGGCAAACCGATCCCAGCGGACGTGGTACTTGATATCAGTAGTCATTTGTCTTTTCCCGCCTGATTAGATGGCCAGCTTCTTGACGTTGCGGTTGCCGTAAACGAGGTTGGTCAGCGCACGGGCGCCCATCGTTGCGGTGAAAATGGTGGTCGGAATACCGAGACTCAGCGTCACCGCGAAGCCTTTGACCGCTCCGGAACCCACGGCGAGCAATGCCAGCGCAGCAATCAGGGTGGTCAAGTGCGCATCGACCAGCGTGGCGAAGGCCCGGGCATAACCGCGATCAATGGCCAGCTGAACATTGGTGCCTTCGCGAATCTCGTCTTTGATGCGCTCATAGATCAAGACGTTGGCATCCACTGCCATACCGACCGTGAGCACCAGACCGGCGATACCGGGCAGCGTCATCACGGCACCGATCATCGACATCAGCGCAATGATGAGGCCAATGTTGACCGCGACGGCGATATTGGCGAACAAGCCAAACATGCGGTAATAAAACAACATGAAGATCATGACGGCTGCGACACCGATGCCGGCCGACTTGACGCCCGATTCGATGTTGGCTTTGCCGAGGCTGGGGCCGATTGTGCGTTCTTCAACAATCTGGATCGGCGCAATCAGCGCACCGGAGCGCAGCAGCAGCGCAAGGTTGCGGGCTTCTTCCGCCGAACCAATGCCGGTGATCTGGAAGTTGTTGCTGAACACGCCCTGGATAGTCGCAGCATTGATGACCTTGACGACCTTGCGCGGATTCGGCTTGGCCACCATCTGGCCATCGACTTCCTCATATTCGGTCTTGTATTCGATCAACACCGACGCCATGCGCTTGCCAACGCTTTGTTTGGTATGCGCCAGCATGCGCTGACCGCCTTTACCATCCAGCTTGACCGACACCTGCGGCATGCCGTTTTGATCGAGACCCTGGCTGGCGCCGGTGATCTGGCTGCCCTGCACAATCACCTGTTTCTTGACCAAAATTGGCCGCTCATTCAGGTCGTACAGCAATTCCGAATCCGCCGGCACCCGGCCACGCAGTGCGTCTTGCACGTCACGCTCTTCGTTGACCGAGCGGAATTCCAGCGTTGCGGTTGCGCCCAGAATTTCCTTGGCACGCGCCGAATCCTGAATGCCCGGCAATTGCACAACAATGCGCTCGGCGCCTTGGCGCTGAATCAACGGTTCTGCCACACCGAGTTCGTTGACCCGGTTACGCAGAATGGTCAAGTTTTGCTGCACCGCTTCGTCGCGGGTTGTGCGCAGGCCTTGCTCGGTCTGCACGGCATTGAAGAAAAACAGCTCGCCTTCACTGCCATCGGAAATTTGCAAGGTCGGATTGCGGCGTTTGACTTCGGCTTGGGCCTTGTCACGGGTTTCAGCATCGCGGAAACGCACCTGCACGCCACCTTCCGGCCGACGCAGCGTCGACACGTAGCGCAGATTCTCATCGCGCATCAGGCCTTTGAACTCTTCCACCAGCGCTTCTTCGTGCTTGGCGATCGCGGTTGCCATGTCGATTTCCATCAGGAAATGGACACCGCCGCGCAAATCCAGACCCAGTTTCAGCGGATCGGCATGAATAGCGCGCAGCCAATTCGGTGTAGCCGGCGCCAGATTCAGGGCAACGTTATAGCCATCACCCAGCGCTTTGCGGGCGACGGTTTGCGCGTGCAGCTGATCATCGGTGTTGGTGAAACGGATCAACCAGCTACCGGACTCTTCCAGTTCCACCGATTTGTAGGTCAGGTTGGCGGCTTGCAGTGCCTGCTTGACCTGCTCGACTTGCTCGGCAGTGACCTTGGCGCCTTTTTCACCGGCCAATTGCAGCGCGGCATCTTCGCCAAAGTAATTGGGAATGGAATAGAAAATGGCAATCAACGCTGCGAGCGTGACAATGACGTATTTCCAGGCCGGATACGTATTGAGCGGACGAGGCGCCGGAGTCCCGAATAGCATGGGTTAATCCTTAAAAAACGAGCGGGGTGCGTGTGGCACCCCGATTGACCAATCGAATTAGTTGTTGCTGTAGACGTTTTCGATGGTGCCCTTCGGCAGCGTGGCCGACACCGCATGCTTCTGGACAATGATCTGATTGTCATCGCTCAGTGCGACCACAACGAATTGATCCTTGATCTTGACGACCTTGCCGACGATGCCACCAATGGTGACCACTTCATCACCTTTCTGGATCGCTTCGATCATGCTCTTGTGTTCTTTGGCGCGCTTCGATTGCGGGCGAATCAGCATGAAGTAGAAAATCAGGCCGAAGATCACCAGCATGATGATCGGTTGCCAGGCAGCGCCAGCAGGAGCAGCGGCAGGGGCGGCGCCAGCGGCGGCGGCAAGAGTCAGAAAGCTCACGTTTTATTCCTCATTGATGACCGAAATTTTTCATCCGGTCTTTGCTTGGTTATTACAGGACTTTTACTGGCAAATCTCCGGCGTTTCTTGACCGCGCCGGCGGTAGAAGTCAGCCACGAAGGCGGCAAGGGTACCGGTTTCAATGGCCCCACGCAAACCAGCCATAACCCGCTGGTAATAGCGCAGGTTGTGCAGGGTATTCAGCCGTCCGCCGAGCCCTTCACCGCATTTGTCGAGATGATGCAAATAGGCACGGGAGTAGCGCTGGCAGGTGTAGCAATCGCAGCCCTCCTCGATCGGTTTGTCATCGCTGCGATATTGCGCATTGCGCAGCCGCACGACACCTTCGCTGGTGAATAAATGAGCATTGCGGGCATTGCGGGTCGGCATCACGCAATCAAACATGTCGACACCGCGGCGCACCGCCTCGACGATGTCTTCCGGTTTACCGACGCCCATCAGGTAGCGCGGCCGATCACTCGGCAGCTGGTGGGTAACGCCATCCAGTACCCGCAACATCTCGGGTTTTGGCTCACCAACCGACAAACCGCCAATGGCATAACCGTCAAAACCAATTGCGGTCAGCCCTTCCAGCGAACGCGCCCGCAGGTCCAGATGCATGCCGCCCTGAACAATGCCGAACAGCGCCGACGGGTTGCCCTCATGCGCCTTCTTGCTGCGCTCGGCCCAGCGCAGGCTGAGCTCCATCGACTTCTTGGCGACTTCCCAGCTGGCCGGGTACGGCGTGCATTCGTCGAAGATCATGACGATATCTGCACCCAAACTGCGCTGAACCTGCATCGAACGTTCCGGATCGAGCCAGACCACGGAGCCATCTATCGGCGACCGGAACTGGACGCCGGCCTCGGAGATCTTGCGCATGGCGCCGAGGCTGAACACCTGAAAACCGCCGGAGTCGGTCAGGATCGGCCCCTGCCAGCCGCCGAAGCCGTGCAGGCCCCCGAACTTTTCCATCAGCTCCGGACCGGGCCGCAGCATCAGGTGAAAGGTATTGCCGAGGATGATTTGGGCGCCGAGATCTTTGACCTCGTCTGCGGTCACGGTCTTGACCGCGCCATAGGTGCCGACCGGCATGAACGCCGGCGTTTCCACCACACCACGGGCAAAGGTCATCCGGCCGCGACGGGCCGCGCCATCGGTGCCGAGCAGTTCGAATTGCATGCCGCTCATGCGCTGGCCGCCTCATCCCGAGTCAAGAACATCGCATCCCCATAAGAAAAGAATCGGTACTTTTGTTCTACAGCTTCGCGGTAGGCCGCGAGGATGCGTTCCCGGCCGCTGAATGCCGACACCAGCATCAGCAGGGTCGATTGCGGCAGGTGGAAATTGGTGATCAGGGCATCGACGACGCGGAAGCGATAGCCCGGATAGATAAAGATGGTGGTGTCGCCGGTGCCGGATTCAAGGGCACCGCCGGCCGCCGCCGATTCCAGCGCCCGCACCGAGGTGGTGCCAACCGCCACCACCCGGCCACCGCGGGCCCGGGTTTCGGCCACCGCCTGAACAACGGCCGGGCTGACCTCGAACCACTCCGAATGCATGTGATGCTCTTCAATACGTTCAACCCGCACCGGCTGGAAGGTGCCGGCACCGACATGCAGGGTCACCTGTGCCGAGCGAACGCCCTTCTCCGCCAGCTTGGCCAACAGTGCATTGTCGAAGTGCAAACCGGCGGTCGGCGCCGCGACCGCGCCCGGCACCTCGGCGTAGACCGTCTGGTAGCGCTCGCGATCGCCGCTCTCGTCGGCCCGTTCGAAATACGGCGGCAGCGGCATATGGCCCTGCTCGACCATCAGCTCAAACCACGACCGCTTGGAATGAAAGCGGTACAGATCGCCCTCCCGGCCCAGCACCGTCACCTCGCCGCCCTCGGCCAGGCTCAGCACCATGCCATCGCGCAGGCCTTTGCTGCTGCGGCCATGGGCCAGCACCTCATGTGGATTCAGCACCCGCTCGACCAGAATCTCGACCTGGCCGCCGGTGCTTTTCTGGGCGAACAGCCGTGCCGCCAGCACCTTGGTATTGTTGAACACCAGCAGATCGTTCGGCGTCAGCAGCTCAAGCAGCGCGGTGAACTGACGGTGCGCGATGGCACCAGAGCTACCGTCCAGACAGAGCAAACGGCTGGCACTGCGCTCCGGCAAGGGGTAGCGCGCGATCAGCTCATCGGGCAAGGAATAATCGAAATCGGACAGCAACATGGCGAGAAAATGAACAACCGCCCGGCGCGGGCGCGCTAGGGTAACCAACTCAGGC
Organism: Permianibacter fluminis; assembly: GCF_013179735.1. Classification (NCBI taxonomy): domain Bacteria; kingdom Pseudomonadati; phylum Pseudomonadota; class Gammaproteobacteria; order Pseudomonadales; family Pseudomonadaceae; genus Permianibacter; species Permianibacter fluminis. Next base: position 3,237,831 of record NZ_JABMEG010000001.1, read on the forward strand.
GCGACATACCAGCAGGAGCGTTGACCGGATCGTTTGCTTTGTTATACTGCGCGCCCTCTCCGTGCCGGAGTGGTGGAATCGGTAGACGCGCTGGACTCAAAATCCAGTATCCGAAAGGGTGTGTGGGTTCAAGTCCCACCTCCGGCACCAAAATTCGCTGGTCACAGCAAAAAAAGCCCGCTTGAACGCGGGCTTTTTGTTGGCTGGCGATCGGTGCCGCTGCGGTCCTGCCGGACCACGCTGTTGCCAGCGTTCTGACGTATCATGCCGGCATGAAAAAAAGCCTGCCCCCAACCGATGAGCTTGAGCTGTTCCGCGCGGAACTGGCTGACGTCACGCCTTTGGCGAGCGATGCCGAAGTGGCGGTCAGCAGCGCCCCGGATCTCGACGCCATTGCGCTCGAAGCGCGTCGGCTGGCCGCGATCACGGACCGGCAGCACGACAGCAATTTTCTCAGCACCGCCGAACCGCCCTTGGTCGACCCCTATGCGGAAATCGGCTATCGGCATGACGGCGTTCAGCTGGGTGTTTATCAGGCGCTGCGTGGTGGCAAATATGAAAGCCGCTATGTGCTGGATCTGCATCGGCGCACGGTCGAGCAGGCACGCAATGACGTCTTTCATTTCATTCAGGATGCGGTCAAACGCGAACAGCGTTGCGTGCTGATACTGCATGGCCGTGGCGTCCGGGCGCCCATTCCGGCCCTGCTGAAAAGCTATGTCAATGTCTGGCTGCAGCAACTGCCGGACGTGCTGGCCTTTCATTCGGCGCAGAAACGCGATGGCGGCACTGGTGCGCTATATGTGTTGCTGAAAAAAAGCGATGACGCCAAGCAGGAAAATCGCGAGCGCTTTGGCACGCGCTAACGAGCAAGGTTGTCCTGCGGCAAGCCGAATTTGCTGCCGGAGATGCACACCGGGTAACTGGCGCGAGCAAGCGCGCTCTGGCACTGAAGCTAAGACTGTTCAAAAACAAAACGGCGCCGATGGGCGCCGTTTTGTTTTCCGGATGTTGTTTTCCGGATTTTTCTCTCCAGATTTTTCCCAGACATCGGTTTTAGTCTTTCTTGAATGACTCATGGCAGTTTTTGCAGCTGCCACCGACTTGCCCGAAAGCCGACTTCCATTGCGCCGGATCCGCGCTTTGTGCCGCCGCGACAAAACCATTGATCGCCGTGCGCTGCTTGTCGATAGCCGCCTGAAATTCGGTGGCTTTTTCCCAGATTGCCGGCAGCGCGTCGGTTTCGCCTTGATAAGAACCAGCCGGGAAATGCTCGGCCATTTTGCTCCACTGGGCCTTGGCGGCGTCATCGAGTGCCTTGGCGTGATCGAGCAGGGCCGCTTGCTGGCTCGCATCGCCGGCTTCGACAATCTTTTTGATCGCGCCCAGTTCCTTCTTGAAGGCCTTGAAACCTTCCTTGCGCGCTTCGATGGGGTCAATTGCTGCTGCAACCGAGCAGCTAAGCGCAATGGCGCCGACCGCTATCGCAAAGTATTTCATTTCCTCTCCTTTTCGTTCAGCCACTGGCTGAGCCAGCCAAAAATTTATACGGTCGATGCGCCGCCGTAGAGCAGTTCATGAACGGGGTCTTCAACCACGTGCGGCTGTGACGCCGACAGATCATAGACATTCATGTTACGCAGCGGCGGTGAATACACATGCAGGGTGACCAGGCATTTGTCCGCCGCTGCCAGATTGGACACCTGATGGATATCATCATCGTGATTGGCGCAGATACTGCCTTCAGCCAGCGAGCGCGAGCCGCTGGCGAAAATCATGCCGTTATCGGCGCGGTGAAAGGTGGTTTCAATGGCGGTGCCGCGCATGACCCGGACACCACAATTGGAGCCGACATGATCATGGATCTGGCTGCGTTGGCCGTTGAGCCAGCACAACATCAACACCTGGCAGCTGGGGCCCTGATGCATCAGATTGCGCTTGTAATGATGGGCGTTGAATTCCAGATGCGCCTGAACATCATTCAGATCGAGCTGCAGATTTTCCAGCAGCTCGGCAATCCGCTCCAGCGGCACCTGCTGGGGATATTCGTCAAGTTGGGCAAAAAATTCCGGTAATTGCATTTTAATTGGTGGTTCCCGATACAGCAGCGATTCGTTACGCCGGTTTTTACTGTGACTACCATTCGCGGCTTGGCTCAATCCGCGTAAATGGCGATCACGCGCTCCCCTTTCTGATTGATCGACGCGCGGTACATGCCGGTGCTATTGAACGGCAGTGTCACGTTGCCCTGGGCATCGACTGCAATGATACCGCCTTCGCCACCGAGCTTGACCAGTTTGTCCTTAACCACCGCTGAAGCGGCCTCGGCCAGCGGTTGCTTGAGGTACTCGACCCGGGCGCAGATGTCATGCGCCACAGCCGCACGAATGAAATACTCGCCATGACCGGTGGCCGATACCGCACACAAGGCATTGGCATATGTGCCGGCGCCGATCACCGGTGCATCCCCCACCCGGCCCCAACGCTTGTTGGTCATGCCGCCGGTGGAAGTCGCGGCTGCCAGATGCCCTTTGCTGTCCAGTGCGACTGCGCCAACAGTACCAAAACGATTTTCCTGCGCCGTGAAATGGTAACTCTGTTTGCGCGCCTTGCTCTGATCGGCATCTTCCGACAAACCGGTCGCACCTTTGGCGCCGCCCGCTTTCTCTTTCTCCAGCAGAATCTGCAACTGCTGCCAGCGTCGTTCGGTGTGGAAATAGGCAGGGTCGACCAGCTCGATCGGCTGGGTTCGGGCAAAGGCTTCCGCGCCGGCACCAATCAGCAAAACATGTGGCGAACTGTCCATGACCCGACGCGCCAGCGTGATCGGATTCTTGACAATGGTGACGCCGGCGATAGCGCCCGCGGCAAGCGTGCTTCCATCCATGATGGCGGCGTCGAGTTCGTTTTTGCCGTCGTGACTGAATACCGCGCCTTTGCCGGCATTGAACAGCGGCGAATCCTCCATGACCCGGACGCTGGCTTCCACCGCGTCCAGACTGCTGCCGCCAGCTTTCAAAACGGCGTAACCGCTGTCCAGGGCTTGCGCCAGCGTGGCCCGATACTGCGCTTCCAATTCCGGCGTCAAATCCGAGCGCAGAATCGTGCCGGCACCGCCGTGAATGGCGATTGCGATCGGTGCGGATTGATCCGCTGCAGCTGCAAGCGCCGCTGTTGAAACCATGGCAAGCACTCCCAACATCCGCGCGACGTTCATGATCGATGACACACCGTTGCCAAGCAACGACAAACGCATCATGACTGTGTCACCCAAAATGCCATCAGGTTGGCAATCGCCAAGCCCACGATGACGGTCAGGGTGAGCACGGTGCCGGCAAAACGGCCGGGGCTGGCTTTGGGTGAACGACTCAAACCAAAAGCATGCAGCAAGCGCGCGACAATCAGTGTAATGCCGAAAATGTGCAGCGTCCGGGCGCTGCCATCATTGAGTTCCAGCGCCGCCAGCAGAATCACGGCGATGGGAATGGTTTCGATGGCGTTGCCGTGAGCGCGAATGGCCAGCAGTAGCGCCCGATCGCCACCATCTCCAACCCCGATGCGCTGTTTGAATCGTTTGGCAACGACCCGCAGAACTAGCACAATGATCAGGATTCCAAGCAACGCGGCATACAGACCGGTGATGGGCAACAACATGACAGACCACTCCAGATTCACGACTCGCCGCATGAACCGGGCAGTCAAAGTGCGGCAAGGCTACGTGAGCCCACTGGCTGCTGACAAGCCGGGCCAGGTCTGCAGTGGAGCTGGGTTGTGAAGGTCGCGGCCACGGTTGCCGCCATTATCGAGCGCGATGGCCGTTTTCTGGTCGTCGAAGAGTCTGACAAGGAGGACGGCAAGCGGGTCCTGAATCAGCCTGCCGGTCACGTCGAACCGGGCGAAAGCCTGATCGCCGCTGTGATTCGCGAAGTGGCCGAAGAAGCAGGCCTGCCTTTTACTCCAGAAGCGGTGGTCGGCGTTTACCGGCTGACCGCCCGCAATGGTCGCGACTATCTGCGGATCTGCTTCGCCGGTTCAGTGCCGGCTGACGCGCCGGCCCACCCCTGCGATGCCGATATCCATGCCTGTCACTGGCTGAGCTTGCCGGAGATTGTCGAATTCGGCCCGCGCAGCTCTCTGGTACTGCAGTGCTTTCAGGACTACCAAGCCGGCCAGCGACTGCCGTTGCAGGCGTTCTCGGTGTTCAAGCGGGATCTATAGTCCGCATTTGCCGCACCTGAACCGAAAGCAGCCTCACTTGAACCGCATAACGGGATAAGACCGGAGCCGCTTGCCTGACCTGCTCCGGGCCTGGGTGCCTGCCGGCCAAATCTCGACCAATCAAGCCATGTTAGAATCCGCGGCCATTTTTGACGGACCCGTTTCTTGCCATGAACACTGCCCCGCGCGTTATCGTCGGCCTGTCCGGCGGCGTTGATTCTTCGGTCTCGGCCTGGCTGCTGAAGCAGCAGGGTTACCGGGTCGAAGGGCTGTTCATGAAGAACTGGGAAGAGGACGACACCGACGAGTTCTGCTCGGCCGCGCAGGATCGCGCCGATGCCCAAGCCGTCGCCGAGAAAATCGGCATCCCGTTTCATACGGTCAATTTCGCCGCCGAATATTGGGACAATGTGTTCGAGCATTTCCTGACCGAGTACAAAGCCGGGCGAACCCCGAACCCCGACATTCTCTGCAACAAAGAAATCAAATTCCGCGCTTTTCTCGACTTTGCCAAACACCTTGGCGCCGATTTCATTGCCACCGGCCATTACGCCCGCCGCGGCGACCTGAACGGCGAGGCGCAATTGCTGCGCGGGCTTGATCGCAACAAGGACCAAAGTTATTTCCTGTACACCTTGCAGCAGGATCAGCTGAAGCACGTGCTGTTTCCGGTTGGCGAACTGGAAAAGCCGGAAGTGCGCCGAATCGCCGCCGAACAAGGTTTTGTCACCGCCGAAAAGAAAGATTCGACCGGCATCTGTTTTATCGGCGAGCGTCGCTTCAGCGAATTTCTGAGTCGCTACCTCCCTGCGCAACCGGGTGACATCGAAACGGTCGAGGGCAAGGTCATCGGCCGTCACAATGGCCTGATGTACCACACGCTCGGTCAACGCAAGGGCCTTGGCATTGGCGGCCTCAAAGGTGCTGATGAATCGCCCTGGTTTGTCGTCGCCAAAGATCTGCAGCGCAATGTGTTGCTGGTCACCCAAGGCCACGACGACTCGTATCTGATGAGCACGGCGCTGCACGCCGGCCAGCTGCATTGGGTCGCCGGCAAGCCGCCGGCCCCGAGCTTTGATTGCACGGCCAAAGTGCGCTATCGCCAACAGGATGTTGCCTGTTCCGTGCGGGTCCGTGACGACGGTACGGTCGATGTCAGCTTCCCGGAACCGCAACGTTCGGTCACGCCGGGCCAGTCACTGGTGCTGTATGCCGGCGCGGTGTGTCTGGGCGGTGGCATCATCGAATCGACCACGGCGCTACACCCGCTGCCGGCGCGAAAAACCACAGTAATTGCCTGACTTCCCACGTAGTTTTACGTATTTGTCGCAAACCGGTTTTGCTTGACCGCGCGAGACCGGCTCCCTACTCTTTCGCATCAAGCGCGCAAGCGGGTTTCTTCGCGGGGATGCACTATCACTCGCCCTATCACGAGCCTTGCAAACCTGCATGGCCCCCCCATTTCACGCTTTGCCGTTTCCACCAATTGAGGTCGTTACTGCCATGGAATCCAATATCCGCAACATCAATGCCGCCAGCTACATCGGTGCCGATGCGCAAGCGGAAAGCACCAGCAAGGTATTGAAGAACACCTACATGCTGCTGTCGGCAACGCTGCTGTTCAGCGCTGTCATGGCCTATGTCGGCATGCTGTTCGCACCGACATCGAGTCCGCTGATTACCTTTATCGGCGCCATTGCGCTGCTGTTCGGCGTGCACAAAACCGCCGAATCGGGCACTGGTCTGCTGCTCGTCTTCGCCTTCACCGGCTGGATGGGCTTCTGGCTGGCACCGCTGCTGAATTTCATGATGGCCAAAGCCAGTGGCGGCCAGATTGTGTTGCAGGCGCTCGGCGGCACCGGATTGATTTTCCTGTCGCTGTCGGCTTATGTGCTGAACACCAAGAAAGACTTCAGCTTCATGCGCGGCTTTCTGTTCGTTGGCCTGATGGTGGTGTTTTTCAGCTCGCTCGCCTTGCTTGCGGCAAGCTACTTCGGCGTCTACATGCCGATGCTGAGCTTGGCGCTGTCAGCTGCCTGCGTGCTGCTGTTCTCGGCCTTCATCCTGTATGACACCAGCAACATCATCAATGGCGGCGAAACCAACTACATCCGCGCCACGGTTGCCCTGTATCTCGACATCTACAACATCTTTACTCATTTACTGGTCCTGCTCGGCGTCGCCAGCGACGACTGAGCCACAAACCGGCAAATCCCGCTACAATAAAGCCCGCTTCGGCGGGCTTTTTGTTGCCCCGCCAAACGGCCCGGTCGGGCTGAATTGTCCCGGTTGGTATGGGTAGCACAGGTAGTGAAAATCCAGCCATCGATAGCCCGGGTATTGCTTAACCAGAGATCGTTAACCGCCACCGCAGCGAGTCACCTTATGTCCGGCAAGCGCTTTGCGCTCTATGTCACTGCCAATCCCGTCAGCGGCCAAGGCCAGTTGTCGGCCTTGCGTTTCGCCACGGCGGCAATCGGCAGTGGCCACGTGGTCGCCCGGATATTTTTTGCCGGTGAGGCGGTGCTGATCGGCAATGGCCTGATGGATACGCCCGGTGACGAACCGCAGCTTCAGCAGCAATGGACCCAGCTCGCTGCGCAGCATGGCAGCGAGTTATTGCTCTGCTCGGCCGCCGCCCAGCGCTACGGTATCGTCGCGGAAACCGGGTCTGATGCGGATCCGCGCGCCACGCTTGCCGCCGGCTTCAACATCAGCGGCCTGGGCTCGCTGGTCGAATCCGCGCTCGATTGCGATCGCGTGTTGCATTTTCCCGGGTGAGAGCACACGCAGCGAACATGAACAGCCAAACGATCAGCATCATCATCACCACAGCGCCGCATGGCGATGATCGCGCCAGCCAGGCACTCGACACGGCGCTGGCCTGCGCTGCTTTCGATCAAACCGTCACGGTGATTTTTCAGGATTATGGCGTCTGGCAACTGCGTGACCAGCCAAGCGCCAGCCCCCTTGGCAACAAACCGCTGCTGGCACAATTCAAGTTGATGGCACTGTATGGCGTCAGCCGTGTACTGATTTGTGCCGACAGCCTGAATCACCATCAACTCAATGCCAATGAGCTGGCCTTGAGTGCCGACCCCATCAGCAAAGCCGAGCTGGCCGGCCATCTCGCCAGCCAGAATCAGGTGTGGGTTTATTGATGGCGGATCGCCAGGCATTGATACATGAACACCGAGCAGCGCGCGGTACCGCACACAGACAGAAGCACAGGCATCAACACAACACGAGCACGACATGAGCAGCCTGCACACCTTGCATCACCTCGATCCCGCAGCCGGCCAGCGCGCCCGCACCAGCGCCCTGCCCGGCGATGCGCTATTGCTGCGCGAAAATGCGGTGCTGCTGGCAGTCAACCCCAATGTCGTTACCCAAGCCTTCACCGATGTCTACGCCCTCGCCGCCGATGTTGATGCGCGCGGCTTGCGCAACCGGCTGCCAACCAGCATCCAGATTATCGACGACGCGGCGTTCGTTGCCTTGACGCTGCAGCATGATCGGGTGATCGCATGGAGCTGATCACGCTGTTAAATAAATGGATAACACCGACTGCACCAGCCATGCCGAGTGAACAGGAATGACCGGCTCCGCAGGCAACTTCATCGAGATCAATGGCCAATCGTTCGCCACCGATGGGCACGGCTATCTGCGCGATCGCAGCGTCTGGACCGAGGCCATTGCCGAACAACTGGCTGCGCGGGAAGGCATTGTGCTGACCGCAGAACATTGGCAGGTCATCCGCTACGTGCGGGCGTTTTACGATGAATTTCAAAGCAGCCCAGCCATTCGGCCCTTGGTGAAATATCTGGCCCAGCATTGGGGACCGGAAAAAGGTAACAGCCTATATCTGCACACGCTGTTCAAGGAGCCCGCCAAGCAGGCGAGCAAAATTGCCGGCCTGCCCAAACCGGCGCGCTGCATTTAAAGCGATAGGTAGCGGCCAGCGCCACGTCTGCCTTTTCGCGCCGTCGCTCATTGATCCGGCTTGCCATCTGCTCGCGCATTGCCACCGTCCGATGCGCCGTGTATGTTCTGCTCTTCGCCTGATTATCAGGGATGAGCCATGACGCTCCGATCGGTTTTGCCGACACCGGCACTTCTCTTCAGTTTGTTGGCATTGTTCGGCAGCACACCGCTTGCTGCTGCGGAAACACCCGACCCGGCTGTCGAACGCAGCAACTACATCCGCTCCCATTACGCCAAATTTGAATACCGGGTGCCGGTCCGCGACGGCGCCCGTCTGTTTACCTCAGTTTATCTGCCGAATGACGCCAGCCCCGGCAAACGCTATCCGATTCTGCTGGTGCGCACACCCTACAGCGTCGCGCCTTATGGCCTTGACCGTTACAAGGAAAAGCTCGGTCCGACCTTCGACTACGAGAAAGACGGATTCATCTTTGTGTTTCAGGACGTCCGTGGCCGCAACATGTCGGAAGGCGACTTCCGCAACATGACGCCGCACAATCCAAACAAGAAAAACAAACAGGATGTCGACGAAAGCAGTGACACCTACGACAGCATCGACTGGCTGCTGAAAAATCTGCCCAATCACAATGGCCGGGTTGGGCAATGGGGAATCTCCTACCCCGGCTTCTACACCTCAGCCGGTGCCATCGATTCGCATCCGGCCTTGAAAGCCGTTTCGCCACAGGCACCGATCGCGGACTGGTGGCGCGGTGACGACATGCATCGCAACGGCGCCTTCAATTTGCAGCTGGCGTTCGGTTTCTTTAGCGGATTCGGCAAGGCCAGACCGGAACTGACCGACGACGAGAACCCGAAAAAGTTTGAATACGGTACGCCGGACGGTTATCAGTTCCTGCTCGATCTGGGCGGACTCAGCAATGTCGACAACAAGTATTTCAAGCATGAAATTGCCGCCTGGACAGATTTTGCCAGTCATCCCGATTACGACGACTACTGGCAGGCCCGCAATCTGTTACCGCACCTGAAAAACATCAAGGCCGCCGTGCTGACGGTTGGCGGCTGGTATGACACCGAAGATCTGTACGGCCCGCTGCACACCTATGAATCCATCGAAAAGCAGAATCCCGGCATCCGAAATACGCTGATCATGGGGCCGTGGACGCACGGTGGCTGGGTTCGTACTGATGGCGACAAAGTGGGTGATGCCGATTTCGGCTTCAAGACTTCACTGAGCTATCAACCAATCGAATTGGCATTTTTCAAACACTATCTGAAAGACGGCGACGATCCGAAACTTCCGGAAGCCTGGCTGTTTGAAACCGGCGCCAATCGCTGGCGCAGCTTCGATAGCTGGCCACCAAAGACCAGCAAGGAGCAACGCTGGTTTCTGCAGGAAAAAAATGCCCTGACCACCACGGCACCAACCCAGGATGCGGCCTTTGATGATTACCTGAGCGACCCAGCCAAACCAGTGCCTTATTCTCAGGAGCTCACCACTCGCTGGAGCAAGGATTACATTGCCGCCGATCAGCGCTTTGTTGCCAACCGGCCGGATGTGCTGGTGTATCAGTCCGAACCGCTGGCGCAGGACACCACCATTGCTGGTCCGATCGATGTTGAGTTGTTTGTCGCCACCACCGGCACGGACGCCGACTACATCGTCAAGCTGATCGACGTTACCCCCGGCGTACCGCAAGGCTGGAATGAAGATATGGAAAAAGCCGGCAAGAAAAATCGTGGCGGCCAGCAAACCCTGATCCGCGGCGAGCCCATGCGGGCGCGCTATCGCGACAGCTGGAGCGCACCCAAGCCAATGACGCCAGGCGCGATTACGCCGGTGCGTTACCGGCTCAACGATGTGCTGCACACCTTCCAGCGCGGCCACCGCATCATGGTGCAAGTGCACTCGAGCTGGTTTCCGTTTATCGATCGCAACCCGCAACAATATCTGCCGAATATCTTTCAGGCCAAGGACAGTGACTTTGTCCGCGCCACCCAGCAAATCTATCGTGACCGTCAGCATCCGAGCGCTATCACGGTGCGCCTGCTGCCAGCGGCGGATGCCAGCCGATGAACTCACACCAACCCAAACACACTGCCCTGCTGGCGCTGCTGCTGATCGCACCAGCGCCTAGCATCGGCGTTGCCGTCGCACTGTTCGGCGCACCGGGCCTGTTCGGATCTGCTGTCTGGGCATTTGCCAAGCTGTGGTTCCTGCTGGCTCCGGTGCTCTGGTATGTGCTGATAGAAAAGCAGCGAATATCGTGGTCACCGCTGCAGGGCCACGTCAGTGCCGCAAACAGCGGCATGTTGGCCGGTCTGCTTAGCGGCTTGCTGATGGCGGCCAGCATCGTTGGCGGCTATCTGCTGTTCGGCAAAGGCCAGTTTGATCCGGCACCGATGCGTTCGCTATTGCAAACGGCCGGTCTGACGTCACCGGAGCGCTATCTGCTGATGGCTGCTTACTGGACGCTGTTTAACAGTCTGGTTGAGGAATATGCTTTCCGCTGGTTCCTGTTCCGGCAATGCGAACGCTTGCTGCCCGCAGTCTGGGCAGTGCTTGCTGCTGCGGTGATTTTCACGGTCCATCACAGTCTGGCGCTGTCAGCCTATGTACCGTGGCAATTGAATCTGCTCGGCTCGCTCGGCGTCGGCGTCGCCGGGGTGATCTGGAGCGCATTGTATGCCCGTTACCGCAGCGTCTGGCCCGGTTATCTGAGCCATCTGTTCGCCGATGTCGCGGTATTTGCCGTCGGTTACGACGTGCTGTTTGGGTGATCGGCAGGTAAGAACTCTCGGGCAGATAACGGCGGCAACAAGGCTGGTCGGTACGAAAACGCCGCAGCTGGCGCAATGCTTGCCGAGATAAAAATAAACTTGCCACCTGGAGCGCCTTGCGCCGGCACAGTCGCAAATACAGATTCAGACATATATTTAGACTCAGACTCAGACTCAGATTCAGATTCAGACAACAACAGCGCAGCGCGCCCAAGGATTCACTTTGATGAATGTCGTGGTATTCGGTTCGGCTTTTGTTTCCGGCTTTATCATCATGGTGCTGGAAATGCTGGGTGGCCGAATCATCGCGCCGTGGTTTGGCGGTGATATCTATGTCTGGGGCAGCATCATCACGGTGTTCATGCTGGCGCTCAGTCTTGGCTACCTGCTCGGTGGTCGCTGGTCACTGCGCAATGCCAGCCTGAAACGCTATGGCGGCATTTTTCTGCTGGGCGGTGTGCTGATGCTGCCGGTTGTGTTCAGCGCCGACCTGATCATGGCAGCGATTTTCGATCAGATCGTCGATGCCCGTTATGGCTCGCTGGTGGCATCGCTGGCGCTGTTCCTGCTGCCCTCGCTGGTCATGGGCATGGTATCGCCCTACTCGGTGCGCTTGCTGACCCGCTCACGCGAAACCAGCGGCGCCTCGGCCGGTTTGCTTTACTTCGTGTCCACACTAGGCAGCGCGTTAGGAACTCTGGCGACCTCGTTCTATCTGGTGGCGCTACTGGAAATGAACCAGATTCTGCTGACCGCAATCGCCATTATGATCGGCAATGGAATGCTGCTGCTCGCCCTGCACAAACGGATGCCTGTGACATGAATATCTTTTTTCAATTGGGTCGATGCGCGCGCGCAGCAAAAAAACTACTGTCGATCGGGTTGGCTGCCACGCTGATGTGCCTGCCAGCCAGCGCCAAAGTGATCCACGAAGAACGCTCGCTGTACCGCAATATCCTGATTAGCGAAGAAAACGGCGAACGCTGCATGCGCTTTGTGCTGCATGCCCGCGCGACGCATAACCAGTCCTGCATCAATTTGCGTGAGCCGCGCAAACTGGTGTTCGATTACACCAAGATGGTGCTGGCTGCCATCCTGGTAAAACCAGAACCAAAAAATATCCTGATAGTCGGCCTTGGCGGCGGCACACTGCCGAAAACCCTGCATGAGCTCTTGCCCAACAGCACGACTACCTCGGCCGAAATCGATCCGGCTGTGGTCAAAGCCGCCAAACGCTATTTCGATTATCAGGAGAGCGAACGCATCCAGACCGTTGCCATGGATGCCCGGGTTTATCTGAAGCGCGCCATCCGTGATGGCAAAAAGTGGGATTTAATTATTCTCGATGCTTTCAATGGCGACTACATTCCCGAACATCTGATGACCAAGGAGTTCCTGCAGGAAGTACGCAGCGCACTGCAGCCCGGTGGCCTTGTTGCCGCCAACACATTCGCCACCAGCCGGCTCTATCACCATGAGTCGGTGACCTATGAAGCGGTTTTTGCCCAGGTGAAAATGCTGTCAAGCGAGCGCGGCAACAGGGTGTTGCTGGCCGCCGCCGATGCTTTCGTATTGCCCGGTCCGGATCTGGCAGCACAAGAATGGCAAGCGCGGCTGACGCCCTATGGTGTGGATGTCAGGCAATTACTGGCATTGGAAAAGCCGGCCGATTGGGACAAAAGCGTGAAGGTGCTGACCGATCAATTTGCGCCGGCAAACTTGCTGAAACACTAACCACTACCACGATTGATAGCCACGCCTGTTATTACCGCGCCAAGCTCCAGCGACAGCTGATGCCGGCGTATCCTCGGCACCAGTGCTGAGCGACCTGCTGAACGAGGAGTTCTCATGCGACAACCGTTCTACAAAATTTTGTATGTGCAGGTCCTGATCGCCATAGCGCTGGGCATTCTGCTCGGCATGCTCGCGCCAGACTGGGGCGTGTTGATGAAACCGTTTGGCGATGGTTTTATCAAGCTGATCAAGATGGTCATTGCCCCGGTGATCTTTCTGACCGTCAGTCTCGGCATTGCCGGTATGCATGACATGAAGCAGCTGGGTCGGGTTGGCTTCAAGGCGGTGCTGTATTTCGAAGTGGTATCAACCATTGCCCTGGCAATTGGTTTGGTCGTGGTGAATGTGCTGAAACCGGGCGCCGGTTTCAATGCCGATGTCGCCACACTCGATAGCAGCGCGGTCGCCAAATATGCCGGCCAGCACAGCGGCAGTCTGGTCGAGTTTCTGCTGAACATCATTCCGACCACGCCATTCGAAGCACTGTCAAAAGGCGAGATTCTCGGCGTGCTGTTTTTCTCCATCCTGTTCGGTCTGGCGCTGTCGGCACTCGGTGAAAAAGCTAGGCCAACCGTATCGTTGCTGGAAAATCTGACTCAGGTCATTTTCCGCATTGTCCATATGATCATGAAGCTGGCGCCAATTGGCGCGTTTGGCGCCATGGCGTTTACCATTGGCAAATATGGTGTTGATTCGTTGGCCCCACTGGCCAAGCTGATGGGCAGCTTTTATCTGACCTGCGCACTCTTTGTGCTGCTGGTACTCGGCGCTCTCGCCAAGCTGACCGGTTTTTCCATACTGCGCTTCCTGAATTACATCAAAGAAGAGTTGCTGATTGTGCTCGGCACCAGCTCCTCGGAAAGCGCCCTGCCCCGGCTAATGGAGAAGCTGGAAAATCTCGGCTGCGCCAAGCCGGTCGTCGGTCTGGTGATCCCAACCGGTTACTCATTCAATCTTGATGGCACCAACATTTACATGACCATGGCGGCGCTGTTCATCGCTCAGGCCACCAATACCGAGCTGACGATCTGGCAGCAACTGATGATACTCGGTGTCGCGATGATCAGCTCGAAAGGCGCTGCCGGCGTCACCGGCAGCGGCTTCATCACACTTGCCGCCACGCTGGCCGTGGTGCCGGATATTCCGGTCGCCGGTATGGCGCTGATCCTGGGTATCGATCGGTTCATGAGCGAGGCTCGCGCCTTGACCAATTTCATTGGCAATGGCGTTGCCACCGTCGTGGTCAGCCGCTGGGAAAATGCCCTGAATATTCCGCGCATGCAGTCTGTGTTGAGCCACGCCGGCGAGGCTGGCCTGCTGCACGACGAACCGGAAAAAACGGCTGGCTCCGCCAGCACCGGTGACTGAACGCCGAGCACGACTCACAGCCACTGCCCAGCAAAAACTATGAGCGTTCCATCAGGACAGACAAAGGGCCGCAAGTGCGGCCCTTTGTCTGTGATACAAGCAATCGTATCGGTGGTGTCAGAAGGCCGCTAGGGCGTTTTCCAGGTCCGCGCGCAAATCGGCAACGTCTTCGATGCCCACCGAGATCCGAACCAGGTTGTCGTGAATGCCCAGCTTGGCCCGAGACTCGGCCGGAATCGACGCATGCGTCATGATGGCCGGGTGTTCGATCAGCGACTCGACGCCACCGAGACTTTCCGCCAGCGTGAAAATCTCGACCGTTTCCAGGAACTGACGCGCCTGCTGCAGACCACCTTTCAGGAAAATGGTGATCATGCCGCCAAAACCGCTCATCTGTTTCGCGGCAATGGCATGTTGCGGATGTGAAGTCAGACCCGGATACACCACCTTCTCTACCTTCGGATGCGCATTCAGCCACTGCGCCAGCTGCAGCGCGCTTTCGTTGTGTTGCTTCATCCGCAGTGCCAGCGTTTTCACGCCACGCAGTGCCAGGTAACTGTCCATCGGGCCGGCAACGGCGCCAATGCTGTTCTGCAGAAACGCCATTTGTTCGCCGAGTTCGGCAGTCGCCGCAATCAGCAAACCGCCAACCATGTCGGAATGACCGTTGAGGTATTTGGTGGCCGAGTGCATGACCAGATCAGCGCCCAGTTTGATTGGTTGCTGGTTGTACGGAGTCGCGAACGTGTTGTCGACCACAACCCAAATGCCGCGTTTTTTCGCCTCACTGGCAATGGCCGCAATGTCGCAGACTTTCAGCATCGGATTGGTCGGCGTTTCGATCCAGACCATCTTGGTGTTCGGTTGTATGGCGGCAATGAAATTCTCGACCCTGGTCAAATCCACCATGCTGAATTGCAGACCCATCGAGCGTTTGCGGACCTTGTCGACCAGACGGAATGTACCACCGTAAACATCGTCCATGACAATCAGGTGATCGCCGCTGTTCAGCAACTCCAGCGCCGTTGACGTGGCGGCCATGCCGGAGCCGAAGGCAAAACCGCGGACACCGCCTTCCAGATCAGCCACGCAGCGCTCATAGGCAAAACGCGTCGGGTTGTGGGTGCGGGAATACTCGAAGCCTTTGTGTACGCCGGGGCTTTCCTGGGCATAAGTCGAGGTGAAATACACCGGCGGCATTACTGCACCAGTGGTCGGATCGTACTCCTGACCGGCATGAATCACGCGCGTGCCAAACTGCAGTTTACTGGTATCTTTCATGACGTCCTCTCCTGATGGCGCAAACACGCCATCACTCATGCTTTACCGAGCCGGTTTTATTAAACCTGTCTCACTGAAACCATCTCACCGAACGGATTTCACGAAATCTGCTGCAGTGAACCGGCATCAATGCCAAATCAATCGTGCTGCCAACAGCCAGAGCAGCACACCAAGAATGCGATCAAACCAGACCCCAGCTCGCAGGAACATTGCCCGCACCGGAGGTCGCACCATCACCCAGGCGACGAGCACAAACCACAGCGCCGTCACCACCAGCATCCACAAGCCATACGCCAGTTGTACCGGCCAAGGCGTACTGCGACTGACAATTGACGTAAACAATGCCAGAAAGAACAGCGTCGCTTTTGGATTCAGAGCATTGGTCAGAAAGCCGGTGCGAAACGCTTGCAAACTGCTGGGCATGTCGCCGCCATTGCCGCTGACATCCATCGTTGCCATCGCGCCGCTGTGCAGGCATTTCCAGCCCAGCCACAGCAGATACGCTGCACCGGCGTAACGCACCAGCTGAAACAGTTGCGGATTGTCACGCAGCAAAATCGCGATGCCGAGCACGGTGTAGAAAACATGCACCAGAATACCGGTGCCGATACCCACTGCGGTGATGCTGCCGGTGCGAAAACCAAATCGTACGCTCTGCCGGACCGTCATCAAAAAGTCCGGTCCGGGGCTGATCACGGCGAGCAGATGCGCAACCGCGATCAACGCAAACTCACTGCCGTATTGCGCCAGCACGTTGATAATCTACCGGGCGGAATTACAACAAGCCCTTTTCCTGCAACCAGACGTCGTTGTACACCTTGGAGACGTAACGGGTGCCGGTATCGCAAACGAGGGTAACGACCCGCTTTGGTGTTTGCTGTTCACGGCAATAGCGCAGCGCCGCTGCCAGCAAGGTACCGGTGGACGAGCCGCCCATCAGACCTTCTTTGGCGAGTAACTCGCGGGCCGCATGAATGGCTTCGCGATCCGGAATTTCATAGGACTTGGTGACCAGCGACATGTCGCAGATAGACGGGATGAAATCCTCGCCGATACCTTCGACAACCCAGGAGCCCGCCTGCTTGAATTCGCCGGTGCGGTGGTACAGATCGAGAATCGAACCTTCCGGGTCGGCCAGCACGATATCGACCTTCGGATTTTTCTCTTTCAGGTAGCGACCGACGCCAGACAGCGTGCCGCCCGAACCGACACCGATCACCATCGCGTCGATCTTGCCTTCCATCTGCTGCCAAATTTCCGGACCGGTGGTTTCGTAATGCGCCTGCACGTTGGCTGGATTGGCAAACTGGTTGACGAAGAACGCATTCGGCATTTCCCGCGCCAGACGCGCCGCCACTTCCTGGTAATACTCGGGGTGACCTTTGACCACATCGGAACGGGTGCGGATCACTTGGGCGCCCATCGCCCGCAGGTTGTATTCCTTTTCCATGCTCATCTTGTCGGGCATGACAATCAGCATTTTGTAGCCTTTCTGGGCGGCCACCAGTGCCAAACCCAAGCCGGTATTGCCGGCAGTCGCCTCAACCAGGGTATCGCCCGGTTTGATCAGGCCTTGCTGTTCAGCGGCACGAATCATGTACAACGCGATGCGGTCTTTGATCGAACCACCGGGGTTCATCAACTCCAGCTTGCCAAACAACTGGCAAACGCCGGTGTCAAGTTTGCTCAGGGTGGTCATCGGCGTATTACCGATCATCTCCAGGACATTACCGCTAACCGACATACTTAACCTCGATCAAATAGAACCAACATCAGGTGGGGTACGCTGCGTTACCGGACGGCGTTCGCTGCGCTGGCTTTTACCGCCCGTTTTTGCGGCCGGCGTTTTGCACCGCCGACACTTTTTACTACCGGCTTTTTCCGGGAAAAACCGGGGCGCTACTTTAGCACAGAGCAGGCGGCGGGCTCCCGACTCATCGTACCGGTGTCAACGGACGGCCATTGCTATACTCGGTCCGCTTTTCGAGGACCATTTAGACGTCCATCTATCCAAATTTGCGAACAATACGAGCGCCCTTCATGGGCCGTGGTAAGGAAACATGCTGGATCGCGCCAAAGCTGTAGATGAAAACTTCACCCGCCGTGTCCTTGACGGTAATTTTCCCGCCCCGGTTCGCCGCATCACTGCCGCTCAGGCGGGGCTGAACCGCGACACGTTTATCGAGCTGTTCCATTCGCAATTGCTGTCGCGCCATCTCGACCTGCAGGCGCGCATCCTGAAAGACAAGGGCCTTGGATTTTATACCATCGGTTCCAGTGGTCACGAAGGTAACGCCGCGATCGCCAAAGTGTTTCGCCATACCGACATGGCGTTTCTGCACTATCGCAGCGGCGCATTCATGGTGCAGCGTTCAAAACACCTGCCGGAAATCAACCCGGTGCGCGATCAGATGCTGTCGTTTGTCTGCAGCAAACTGGATCCGATTTCCCAAGGCCGGCACAAGGTATTTGGCTCGGTGCCGCTGTGGGTGCCACCGCAGACATCCACGATTGCCTCGCATCTGCCCAAGGCGGTCGGCGCCGCGCATGGCCTCGGCAAGGCAAAAAAAACAGGTATCGAACCGGTCATACCGAGTGACAGCGTCATTCTTTGCTCGTTTGGTGATGCGTCACTGAATCACGGCAGCTCGCAGATTGCCTTCAACACGGCCGAATACTGGTCGTACAAAGGCGAAGAAATGCCGTTGGTTTTTATTTGTGAAGACAATGGCATCGGCATTTCGGTATCAACACCGCCGAACTGGGTGCAGCACACCATGCAGCGCCGCAGTGGTCTGGCGTACGTGCAATGTTCCGGCCTGCATTTGCCGGATATCTGGTTGGCCGCACAGGAAGCTGAAGAAATCGCCCGTCAGGAGCGCCGCCCGGTGTTCCTGCATGTGCAGACCATTCGCCTGATGGGTCACGCCGGCAACGACACCGAAAGCCAGTACCACGCCCAAAAGAAAATCGAAGAAACCGAAGCCCAGGATCCCTTGCTGCATTCGGCCCGTATCGCGATTGAATCCGGCTTTATGACGGCCAATGAAATCGTCGCCCTGTATGAAAACATCCGTCAGCAGGTTGCCTACGAAGCCGAAGAAACCCTGAAGCTGCCGAAGCTCGACAATGCGGTCGATATCATGGCGGCATTGGCACCAGAAAAGCCGGCCAAGCCACTGCCGCCGGCTCTGACAAGTGATCAGACGCTGCAGGTTTTCGGCAAGGCCCAGTCGCAACTCGCTGAACCGCGCACTCTGGCCAATCTGATCAACTTCGCACTGACCGATATCATGGCCCGCTACCCAAACACCGTGATGTTCGGTGAAGACGTCGGCAAGAAAGGTGGTGTGTATCGCGTTACGGCTGACATTCAGGCCCGCATCGGCACCGACCGTGTGTTCGACACGCTACTGGAAGAAACCTCGATTCTCGGCGGTGCCATCGGCTATGCGCAAATCGGCTTGCTACCGATTCCGGAAATCCAGTTTCTGGCCTACACCCACAACGCCGAAGATCAGATTCGCGGTGAAGCGTCGACCTTGTCCTTCTTCTCCGCGGGTCAATACAGCAACCCGATGGTGATACGCATCGCCGGCCTCGGCTATCAAAAAGGTTTCGGCGGTCATTTTCATAATGACAACGCCTTTGCCTTCTTGCGGGAAATCCCTGGCGTGATCCTCGCAATCCCATCCAATGGTCATGACGCTGCGCGGATGTTGCAGACCTGCGTTCGACTCGCGGATGAGCAGAAGCGCGTGGTTGTCTTTCTGGAGCCGATTGCGCTTTATCACGTCAAGGATTTGCACGAGAAGAACGACAACGGCTGGGCGTTTACCTACCCGGCCAACGAAGCGCCGCTGGCGTATGGCGAACCTGGCATTCATGGCGACGGCAAGGATTTGGTCATCGTCACCTATGGCAATGGCAATTACCTGTCGCGTCAGGCCGAGAAAATCCTGCGTGACAAGCATGGCATCGCCAGCAAGATTGTCGATTTGCGCTGGGTAGCACCGTTGCATATCGAGCACTTACTGAAGGCCGTTGAGGGCTACAAGAAAGTGTTGATTGTCGATGAGTGCCGCAAGACCGGCTCGCTGTCGGAAGAAATCACCACCCATCTGGTTGAGCACAGCAAGAAGCTGCCGCAGATAAAACGCATCACCGGCAAAGACAGCTTTATCACCACCGGCACCTCATGGCAGTACCTGCTGCCGAGTGTTGACGATATCGTCACGGCGGCCATCGCACTACATCAGGGCAAGTAAACTTGCCATCAACTTGGCTTTAACTTGCCGTCAACACGCGCCGCCGCCCTATTTGGGCGGCGGCGCGCTATGATTTGCCTCACCTCATCCACACCCTGTACCGAACCTACGCATGAACTGGCAACAGTTTGTCGAACTCTATGTCCCGCTGATCGCAACCGGCTTGCTGCTGCTGATTGGCCTGACGCGACTGCGTTATCAGGCATCAAGCAGTGCCAACAGCTGGGGTTGGGCCTTGGCCATGATCTTCATGCCCTGGCTCGCCGTGCCGGTGTATCTGCTGCTCGGCAGTCGCAAAATCGCCGCCCGCCGACGCAGCAAAAGGCCGCTGCAATTTGCAGCACACACGCCAGATGCCTGTCGTCCCTGTTCGCGTCTTGACCGGTTGATTCAAGCCTACCAATTACCGGCTGCCAGCACGGGCAATCAGGTGAAGTTCTATTCCTCCGAACATGGCGGCCTTGATGCCCTGCTAAAACTGTTGGCTGCAGCAACCCGACAAATCGATGTCTCGGTGTACATCTTGCGTGCCGATGCTACCGGGCAACGAATCGTGGAGCTGCTGACCGCCAAGGCAAAAGCGGGTATCAGGGTTCGGGTGCTGGTCGATGGCGCCGGTTCATGGCTACTGTCGAACCGCGCGCTGCGCCGGTTGCGTCAGCATGGCGGCGAGTTTGCGGTGTTTCATCCGATGTTGCTCAGTTTGCTCACCGGCCGCGGTGGTCTGCGCAATCACCGCAAGCTGGTGGTAATCGATCAGCAAAGTGCCTGGACGGGTGGTGCCAATCTGGCACAGGAATATTTCTCCCGTTTGTTGAAGCAAAAGCCATGGCGGGATCTGGTCGCCGTTGTGCACGGACCGGCGGTCGCTGAGCTGGCGCGAATCTTCGAAGCCGATTGGTTTTACGCTACCGGAAAAACCACAAGCGATCAGCAGGCAGCCAATCCTGACATTGCCGAGCCTGACATTACGAAACCTGGCCATGCGGTGATACAGGTGCTGCCATCGGGGCCCGATGTGCCGGATGAACCTTTGCTGGATGCCGTGCTGACAGCACTCTACAACGCCGAGCGCAGTATCACGGTGCTGACACCGTATTTTGTTCCGGATGACAGCGTGCTGTTTGCGCTGGAATCGGCACTGCGCCGCGGCGTGCAGGTCAGGCTGGTGTTACCGCGCCGCTCCGACAACCCGCTGGTCGATGCCGCCCGCAAACCGGCCTTGGCCCAATTGCTGAAACTGGGGCTGAATCTGCGCGCCATCCACGGCCGCATGATGCACGCCAAGGCGCTGATCGTTGACGAACAGCTGGCCATGATCGGCTCGGTCAATTGGGATTACCGCAGTTTCTTCATCAATTACGAACTGAGCCTGCTCTGCCATGATCGCGCCAGTGTCAACGATCTGCAGCGCTGGTTCGACGATACCTGCGCCGAAGCACAACCTTGGCCCGAATTGAAACCGCTGGGCCCACTGACTGCCTCACTGCTGCACCTGATCAAGCCCTTGTTGTAAAACGTGCTTGCTTTGACAAACGCCAGCGGCAATAGGGACTGTCGCAACAGCCGATGTCAAATAAACGCGGCCAAGGATTGGTAGCGGGTTGCAATGGATTCACTGGCAGTAAAACGCCACGACACCAACTCTCGTCGCTCGGGATAGTTTTTTCGCAACAGATCAAACGCTGCCCGGCGATCTGCGGCAGCTGCCAATGCAGCACGTAGCGCCGCATCATCGCGACGCGGGTCATAGCAGTTGAGTAATTGCTGTAGCAGCCACTGCTGTGCCAGTTCTTGCCGTACCTGTTCTCGCGGTGCCAGTAATGCTTGCGGTAGAGCCTGTGTGGTCAGATCCTGTGTTGTGAGATCCAGTGCAGCCAAATGCTGAGCCGCCCGATCCGGAACAGCAAAGTCCGGCACCGCGCCCTGCCCTGCGACCGGCAATTGCCAACGTTCGGCATTGGCCGCATCCAAACCGAAATGCTGGCGAAACGCCGCATGGATCATGAAACTGCCATTGCATTTGCCTTCACGACTGTAACCCGCGATATGCGGCGTCGCCAGATCGACTCGTTGCAGCAAATCGTCCGGCAGATCCGGCTCGTGCTCCCAAACATCAAGTACAGCGGCGCGTGTCGGTTCCGCCCTCAACCAGTCAAGCAGCGCATGGTTGTCCACCACCGGGCCACGACAGCTATTGATTACAACCCGCGCCCGCATGCTGGCAAACGCCGCCTCATCCAGCCAATGCCAAGTCGGATGCGCCCCCTGTTTGTTCAGCGGCACATGCAAGGTCAGCACATCGCAATCGCGCAGCTCAGCAGCGGTGCACCACTGCTGCGCCCGGTTTTGCGCCTCGGCCAGCGGCGGATCACAAACCCGGAATGGCCATGCGAGAGCGGTCAATTTGGCAGCAAGCCGGCGGCCAACATTGCCGTAACCGAGGATGCCAATGACATCGCGTCCGGGTCGGAACCGATTGCGCTCGGCCAGCACCAACAAGCTAGCAATAACATACTCGGCCACTGCATTGGCATTGCAGCCGGGGGCATTGGCAAACGCGATACCCGCATCTGCCAACGCGACGTGATCAACATGATCGGTACCAATGGTCGCGCTGCCAACAAAACGGACCGCACTGCCTTTCAGCAAGTTTGCGTTGACCGTCGTGACTGAGCGCACCAGCAAGGCATCGGCATCAGCCAAATCGTGCGCGGTAATCGCCCGCCCGGGCCGCAGCACCAGTTCGCCGAACGCGGAAAATAGCTCGCGCACCAGTGGGATATTTTCATCAGCTACCAGCTTCATTTTCATCACAGATCAATTTGGTAAGCGTTATCAATCGAAAACAACGTCGGGCAAAAAATGCCCTCATCGCTCAAGTCGGCATCTTGTTGCAATCGACCACCGCTGTGACAACAGCACGCACACTGCATGCATATTACATCAGTACTGGAGCTTCAACGGCCGTTGCCTTTTCAATGCGGTATCAACCGCATTTGTCGCCGGAGAAAAATCGATGCCACTGCGCATAATCCACACCAGGTAACAATCGGTCGGCACTATTACCCGGCATTTTACCCGACAAATGAAGCAATTCAGCAGCTTAGCCTGCGCACCGTTGTGACCGTCGCAAAACCCGGTTACCGATTCCAATTCTGCGAGAGTGCCAGAAATTCCTGTTTGTGCGAAAACGACACCGCGATACCCGCAAACAAGGAGAGACATCATGAGCAAGCTAATGAAAGTGTCACTGCTGGCGATGGTCATTGCCGGTGCTACGGCGGCAAATGCCGGGGTTCGTTATGTTGCCGCTGACGATTCGAAGGAATCACTGATCTGCGTCAGCGCGGCGGTTGACCACCATATGGCGTTTGCCAACAAACTGGAGCGAGTGGGCTTTACCTACAAGCTGGTGGCCAACAAGCTGGACTGCAATGGTCAGGATATTGCGTCGTTCAGCGCCGCGGCAGGTAACCTGAAAACCGCTTCCATTCTGGCACGGCACAGCTGGAGCAAGGGCAGCGTGCAGATCAAGGAAGTCGCCGCAGCAAACTCGGACCTGCGGCGCCCCGGTGCGGCACAAGGCGACATCGTCATTCTGGTGAAGGGTGAATGAAGCCAGCCCCGGGGCGCCGATCTTTGGTTCCGGCGCCCGGGGCATTCAGCCATGGTCGGTTTCGTGTCTGGGGGTGTGGGCCTGTTTTCCAGACTCGATGGTGCCGACTCCACTTCACAGCGCCAAAGCGAGTTCGGGCGCTGAGCCTGAAGCTAGCTGCCGAAAATGTTGGTCGGCTTGGCGGCAATATGGTGAAGCGGAAAGCGGGGATCAGCGCAGTTCGAAGCATTCGGCAATGCGAATGCGGACGTGCGCAGGAAATTCTCGGCTGGCGGCAACGGGCGAGAAAGGAAAAGACGGTGGCGTCCCCACGGGGATTCGAACCCCGGTTACCGCCGTGAAAGGGCGATGTCCTAGGCCTCTAGACGATGGGGACGCAGAAGGCAAAAATGCCGACCCGTTGCAAAGGCCGGCGCATTCTACTGGCCGGGTCCGGCCCTGTCAAAGCGCTTTACGATTTGCCGACACTTCTCATTCAAGACTTCAAAAAATACGTCTAACTTATTGTTTTATTTAATGTAATGGCAATTCTATCCGGAACTCGGCGCCCCCCAGTTCGGCTTCCCCGATGCTCAGGCGACCACCGTAGGCGGCAATGATTTCGGCAACCACCGCCAAGCCAATACCCTGCCCCTCGACCTGCGTATCAAGCCGACCACCGCGGCTGAGTACCGTTGCCCGTTGCTCCGGCGCAATACCCGGGCCATCGTCCGCCACCGCGATAGTCAGCAGCCAGCCGCGTTCACTGCGCTGTTCCGCCACGCTCACCTGCACCGATTGCCGGGCAAACTTGCAGGCGTTGTCCATGATGTTGCCGAGCACTTCCATTAGATCGCCAACTTCGCCGGCAAAGCGCGGACTGCCGGTGATGACCAGCTCAATCTGGATCGCTTTCTCCGCGTAGACCTTGCGCAATGCCGCCGCCAATTGCTCGACCGTCGAAGTCACCGGCAGGAACGACGCAAACGGCGCCCGACCTTTGGTTACCGCACGCTGCAATTGGTAGCGGACGATGCCATTCATCCGCTCGACCTGCTCGCGCACCTGCAGACGCAGATCGCTGTCATCGCCTTCTCGTTCGGTCGCCCCCTGCAATACAGCCAGCGGCGTTTTCAGGCTGTGCGCCAGATTGGCCATGGTTTCGGCATATCGGCGCCGGCGCTCGCGTTCACCTTCGATGAACAGATTGATGTTGTCCGTCAGCGGCCGCAGCTCCTGCGGGAACTCGCCTTCCAGCCGCTCGGCATGACCGCCTTCGATCGCCCGCACGGCACGCGCAACCTCGCGCACCGGTCGCAGGCCCCAGCGCATGACATAAAACAAACCGGCCAGCAGGACCAGCGCCAGCACCGCAAAACCGCCCCACAACACCCGGCGAAAGGTCGCCGTGGTTTGCTCGAACGCCGCTTGCGACTCCATCACGCTGAAAATGTAGCGACTCTCCTGCCGACCGATGCCCTCCCAGATGACATCGTAACTTGCGCCGACCAGCGCTTCATCGCGCTGTTGCCAGTCATCGAAGCGGACAATGCCGACCTCACCGGATGTGAAGCGCGGTGCTGGCCGGTTCAACGCCGACGCCGAGCGCCACAGAATCCGGCCCATGGCATCGCTGACATAACCGTAAATGCCACTGTCGATCTGATTGAAGCGATCATCACGCAGATAGCTCGGCAGGCGAATCTTGCCGGGTTGCACTTCATCGGCGACGGTCAGCAATGAATACAGCTGGGCTTGCAGACGGGAATGTTGTTCGGCTTGCAGACTGGTAAAGAACGCGCGCTCCAGCACCACCGCAGCCAGCACCAGAAACAAAAACAGAAACGCCGCCGTCACCAGCACCAGGCGACCGCGCAATGACTGCGGCAGTTGCCGGACAAACTGGCGGCTGGCAACAACGGCCCGACGCAGCAGCATCAGCTGATTTTGAGGTTGAAGCGGTAACCACGACCGCGCAAGGTTTCGATCGGTTGCAGATCGTTATCCGGATCCAGTTTGCGACGCAGCCGGCCGACGAAAACCTCGAGCACGTTGCTGTCGCGGTCCTCGTCCTGATCATACAAATGCTCGGTCAATTCGGTCTTGGAAACGACTTTGCCCGGATGGTGAATCAGGTATTCCAGCAAGCGGTACTCGTAGGCGGTCAAATCCAGTGCGATACCGTTTCGGCTGACTTGCTGGGCAACGGTATCCACTTCAATCGGGCCAAACCGCAATACCGGATTGGCAAAACCGGCGGCGCGCCGCTGCAGGGCCGATAGCCGCGCCAGCAATTCCTCGATATGAAACGGTTTGGTCAGGTAATCATCGGCGCCGGCCGACAGACCGGTCACTTTTTCCTGCCAGTGGCCGCGTGCCGTCAAGATCAATATGGGATAGGTCTTGCCTTTGGCGCGGGTGCGGCGAATGACTTCCATGCCATCGATTTTTGGCAAACCGAGATCCATCACGGCGACATCGTAGTTGTATTCCAGGGCGAAATAGCAGGCCTCTTCGCCGTCCGCCGCCACATCGACGGCATAGCCTTGTTCCTTCAGCGCGTCAGCCAGCTGCGTGCGCAGCGCCGGCTCATCTTCCACCACCAATACCCGCATGCTCAGTCCCTTTCTCTTTATATGGTTGGCTATGCCAAGCCAGCGTGCGCCGGCTCAGTAGCTGATAACTTCACCGGTTTGACCATCGACGTGCACTGTCCGCACGCGGCCATCCTCGGTCAGGATCTTGACCCGATACACCGGCGGGCCACGACTCTCAATCAATTGCACCGACAGCACCCGGCCTTTCACTGCCCGCAAGGCGTTGGCTACCGCCGCCGACTCCGAGACCGCTGGCGCCTGCGCCGCCATGATGATCAGTGCCGGCGACGCGGCCGCCACCGGCATGGCCGGCAACAAGGCCAGCGAAAACAGCAGAGAAGTTGTCAGTGAAGAAAACAGCGCTTTCATCGTCAGTGCAGTCTGGGTCGGTGGGCTGGCGAGGTGGCTCTTGATATACCGAAAGCAGCTCAGCATGACAAGAACCACCGTCTGTACAGAAAACCGCCGTGTCAGCAAACGGCGGCGATCAATGGCAACCTGACTGATGACGCGGGTGCTCAAGGTACCGGCCGAACATCGACCCGCACGCGCAGGCTGCTGCCCGGATCATCCGGCATTTCGGTTTCATAGGTGCGACCGTTGTAGCGGTAGACCACGCGGTAGCCAACCACTCGCTCTTCGGTGTAACTGTTGTCAACAGTGCGGCAACGGGTTTCCAAATCGCGCTCGACAGTGACCTCGCGCGGGCTGACTTCCCGGCCAATCTGTGAACCGACAACAGCGCCAATCACGGTGCCGGCGCCCTGATGGCCGGAATGCTCGCCGGCATGATGACCGATGGCCGCGCCCAGCAATGCCCCCAGTGCAACACCGGCACCGGAACGGCGTTCACGGCGGTATTCGACTGGCACATCTTCGCAGATCTGGCGCGGCTCGTTGACCCGGATGAATTTGGTGATGGGAATGCTCTCGAGCACGGTGGCGTACTCGTAGCCATCGTCATCGTGACGACGATCGCGTTCCTCGGCCCGGCGCTGACTGCGGTCGCGATCCGAATCACGCGGTTCGGCACTGACACTGCCCGAACCCAGACTGGTCACGACCACGAGCGACAGCAGAACAGCAATGGGGGCAAACTTGGCACGCAACTGGGCTCGCAACATGGCGGCTCTCCGGTTCAGGTACGCCGCCAGACTAAGGCCGACTGGCTGAATTCGTGCTGAACACTCGATACCGGAAGGATGACCGCCATCGCACAGGTAGTAAACCTCGGCAATGCCGTCAGGCCGCCAGCTTCTGGGCCAGTGCTTCCAGCTCGGCACGCTTGTCGCGCAGCTGTTCGAACTCGCCTTCCACCTCATCGCCGGTCAGATGCAGCGACGCCATGACGGCGGCCGGCAAATGACTGCTGCCGGCATCGCCTATATTGAGCCGCTTCAGCAAGCGATTGGCGATCAACACCAGATTGGAATAGACCGCGTATGGGCTGGAAAACTCTTCCTGATGGTGCCAGCGCACGGCGGTGATGAGCTCCTCCGGCATATGCCAGGCCTGCATCAGCCAAGCGCCAATCTCTTCATGGGAAACACCCAACACATGCCGCTCGATGACATCGACCTGCACCGCCGGATTGGCCGCGACATAGCGATTGACCAGGAAAAATTGCGGCGGAAAAACATGGCCGAGCAACAAATGGCCGAAGTTGTGCAACAAACCGGACAGGTAAACCATGCCGCGCGGCGGTCGGAATTTTGCTGGCATCCGCTGACATAGGCGTTCTGCCAGTACGGCACAGAGAATCGAATGGGTCCAGAACGCCTTCAAGCCAAGCGGGCCTTCACGCGGCACTTTCAGCGAACGGCCGACCACAATGCCGAGCGCGAGGTTGAGTACCATCTCAAAACCGAGCACCCGCATGATCGCCATTTCCAGCGACGGGATTCGGCCACTGAATCCGTAATACGGCGAATTGGCCCAGCTCATGATCTGCGCCGCCAGACTCGGATCGCGGTTGACGATATTGGCCAAGTCACGAGCGCTGGCATGCGGATCCACGCGCAGCTTCATGATGTCATTGGCCATGTCGGGCATGGCCGGCAAATCGAACGTTTCCTGTACCCGCTGCTTCAGTCGCAGCGGCATGAAATGGGTCACCACCTCTTCCTGCGCCATTTCCGAAACGGCGCCTTTCAGCGCATCCGGTGGCAGGCCGATGTGGCCGCAGCCCACTTCGCCCAGCAAGCGACGAAATTCCGCCCGGGAAAAGCCGAGCAGACTGTCACCACTGCCGCTTTCGCAATACAGCCGGTCGTGACTGAAAATGGCTTCGTCGCACACTACTTTCCAGCCAAAGACATTGGCCAGGGCCGGTCGGCAATTCGGTGCGCAACCGGTAAAATGCGTTTGCGACTCGGCCATGGACAGCACATCCAGCTCACGCATGGTCAAGGCTTGCAGGGCCTCAAAATCAAGCAGGTAGTTGGCCGGCACCAACGCGATCAAGCGGCCCTGACTGTCTGCCAAGGGCACCGCCCGTATCACCGCTTCAATCGGAATTTTCAATGAACCGGCCAGCTCGGCAAAGCTGCGGCCGGGTTCGTGGGGCAGAAGCTCAAACTGGGCATTGGCATTGTCCAGCCATTGCTGCAGACGTGAGGGCAGTTCCATGGCACACCTCCGCGCTCGGGGATGATCAAGCATAGTCCGCTTTTCCCGAGGGCACGCAGCGAATCCCGCTCAAGATTCGGGTCTATGGCAAGGACTGCGCACGCACACTGAAGACGGCCGTGCCCCGACATGCGTTGCGTCGCATTCACCAGAAGAATCGAGTGCGACAAATACCCGTAGAAAGAGAGGTTCTTGGTGCGCGATTTCGCGCCGGACTTGCCAAAGCGCGCGTGCAGAGTGATGGCGAAAATGTGGCGCGAAAGTGCGCGCAGAAATGCGCATCCCGGTTGGCGGGCAAAAACAAAAAACCCGCTGAAACTTGCGGTTTCAGCGGGTTTTTCTTGTTTGGCGCGCCCGGAGCGATTCGAACGCCCGACCGCCTGGTTCGTAGCCAGGTACTCTATCCAACTGAGCTACGGGCGCGTTGGGGTCGCTATTATGCCAATATTTGTTTGCCTGTCAATTTTTTTAACTTTCGTTAAATCGGATTGTCCTTTATGCACACAAATACTGCGCACTGACCAATCCAAACCGACTGCATGCAAAAACTGGCGGAGAGGGAGGGATTCGAACCCTCGATACGCTTTTGGCATATACTCCCTTAGCAGGGGAGCCCCTTCGGCCACTCGGGCACCTCTCCTTCACAGCGGCGCGTATGCTACTGGAACGCTGTGAAATTGCAAGCGACAGTGGGCAATAATTTCCACACTGTCGCCAGAAAATTAACTCTGCTCCTGATCATCATCCGGCGTGAAACCATGGGTCTTTTCACGCTGAATCCGCAGATAAATCTCTTCACGGTGCACCGATACTTCTTTCGGCGCATTGACGCCGATACGTACCTGATTGCCCTTAACACCCAGCACAGTGACAGTTACTTCGTCACCGATCATCAGGGTCTCGCCAACGCGGCGCGTCAGAATCAGCACTGTCAGTCTCCTTTAAACTAGCTCGGGCCTACCCTTTGCCACAGCACCGGGTTTGGTATCGTTTTAGCCGCCGGCCCGCAGGCGGAAAGGTCGCGTATTATGGGGCCTGCGTACCGACTTTACCAATAGACATGGGGCAAGTCTCTGCTGGATCGAGTCCTGCCCGCCTCCCTAGTTAAGCACAGCCGGGCGATTCGGATCAGGCGCCGACCGCGCCCTGATCCAAGCCAAAGGCGGTATGCAGGGTACGGACCGCCAGTTCCAGGTAGCGTTCCTCGATCAAGACCGAGACCTTGCTTTCCGAACTGGTAATCGCCATCAGGTTGATACGTTCTGCGGCCAGGGCTTCAAACAGCCGGGTCGCCAGCTCCGGATGGGTCCGCATCGCGACCCCGACCACTGACACCTTGGCGACATGGCTGGACAGCGTAATCGCGTCGCCGGTCAGGAAGCTGCAGCGATTCAACAGCAAATCTCGGGCAGCGCCCGCTTCGTTTCGGGCAACGGTAAAGCTGAAATCGGTCCGCCGGTCAGCGCGCGGCGTCTGGGTAATCATGTCGGATTCAATGTGGGCAGCAGCCAGCACGCCAAACAGCCGCGCCGCGGTTCCCGGCTCATCCGGTACATTCGTTATGGTCAGCTGTGCTTCTTGGCGACTGAAGGCAATGCCGGAAACCAGCGGCGCCTCCATTCCAGCCGACCTGCCGGGCGCAGCCGCGGTGGTGTGCTCAGCGGCCTGTTCAAAGGTAATCAGCGTGCCAGGCCCGTCCTTGAAGGTGGACAGCACTCGCAGCGGCACCCGGAACTTGCCAGCGAACTCGACCGATCGGGTTTGCAGCACTTTTGAGCCCTGGCTCGCCAACTCCAGCATTTCCTTGAAGGTAATGCTGTCGAGCCGGTGCGCTTCCGGCACCATCCGAGGATCGGTCGTATAGACCCCATCGACATCGGTGAAAATCTGGCACTCGTCGGCGTTGATTGCCGCCGCCAGCGCCACCGCTGACGTATCGCCGCCGCCGCGGCCAAGTGTCGTGATATCGCCAGTCGGGGTAACGCCTTGAAAGCCGGTAACCAGCACGACTTTGCCCGCCGCCAGCTCAGCCCGAATGCGATCGGTCTCGATATGCTCGATGCGCGCTTTCATGAACACGTCATCGGTATGCACCGGCAACTGCCAACCTTGTAATGACAAAGCCGGACTGCCTTTGTCATTCAGCGCGATCGCAAGCAGCGCATTCGACACTTGCTCACCCGTGGCGGCCAGCGCATCCATCTCGCGTGGCGAGGGATTGTCACTGAGCGCCTGACCGAGCCCGAGCAGCCGATTGGTTTCGCCGGCCATGGCCGATGCCACCACGACAACCTGATGGCCTTGCGCGCGCGTTGCGATGATTTTGTCGGCGACATGCCGGATGCGATCCAAATCGCCAACCGAGGTGCCGCCAAACTTCTGGACGATTAACGCCATTGCTTTGTCGTGAGCTTCCGTGCGCGCTTAAGCCAGCTTGCCGGCGACAAAATCCTGCGCGGCCGTCAGTGCCGCGGCAAGACCGGCCACATCCGTAGCGCCACCCTGGGCCATTTCCGGTTTGCCGCCACCGCGACCACCGAGCTTGCCAGCGACAAACCCCACCAGCTCACCGGCCGGCAATTTGCCGCTGACCGTTTTGGCCACGGCAGCAACGAACGAGACTTTGTCGCCATCCTTGGTCGCGATCAGCACGGCGCTGTTACCGAGCTTGTCACGCAGGCGCTCAACGGTTTCGCGCAGGGTTTTGGCATCCAGACCATCGATTTCGGCGATCAGGACTTTGGCATCGCCAAATGCTTTGGCATTCCCCAGCAATTGATCGGCTTTGCCCGCGGCCGCCTGACCTTTCAGCAACTCGATCTCTTTCTCCAGCGCCTTGCGCTCCTGTTCCAGCGCATTCAGCCGCGGCTGCAATTTGTCTTCGGTGACCTTGAGATGTTTCAGCACGCTGTTCAGCGTTGCCTCGTAGCGCTGGAACACCATCAGCGCTTCGTCACCAGTCACCGCTTCGATACGGCGAACGCCAGCAGCAATACCGGATTCGCTCAGGATTTTGAAAACACCGATATCACCGGTGCGACTAACGTGAGTGCCACCACACAGTTCTTTCGAGAACTCACCCATGCTGAGTACCCGAACGCTGTCGCCGTATTTCTCGCCAAACAGCGCCATGGCGCCGGCTTTGACGGCGTCTTGCGGCGCCATCAGCTGGGTTTGCACGGCATGGTTGGCGCGGATCTGGTCATTGACCAAACCTTCAATTTCAGCAATCTGCTGGGCACTGACCGGCTCGTTGTGGGAAAAGTCAAAACGCAGCCGGCCGGGATCAACCAGCGATCCTTTCTGGGTCACATGCGTGCCGAGCACCTGCCGCAACGCCGCATGCATCAAGTGCGTTGCCGAGTGATTCAGCGCGGTACGTGCACGAGCGATGTGATCGACTTCGGCACGCAGGCTGTCACCCTTGGCGATGGGAGCGCTGGCGGTTCCCTTGTGACCGTGTGCATTGCCAATCTTGATGGTGTCGATCACCTCAAAATGGCCGGCGCTGCCGTGCAGCACACCCTTGTCACCGACCTGACCGCCGGATTCGGCATAGAACGGCGTGTGATCGAGCACGACAATGCCTTCGTCGCCGGCATTCAACGCATCCACTTCAGCACCGTCTTTCAGCAGTGCCACGACCTTGCCACTGTCCTGCAGCTTTTCGTAACCACTGAATTCGGTGGCCGCGTCGACTTTCAAGGCCTTGTTGTAATCGACATCAAAATTGCTGGCGGCACGGGCACGGTTACGCTGTTCTTCCATACAGGTCTCGTAACCTGCCATATCCAGCGTCAGCTTGCGCTCGCGGGCAATGTCGTTGGTCAAATCGACCGGGAATCCGTAGGTGTCGTAAAGCTTGAACACAACATCGCCCGGAAGCTGTTCGCCCTTCAGTGCCGCAATCGCCTGATCGAGCAACTTCATGCCCTGCTCCAGCGTGCGGGCGAATTGTTCTTCTTCCAATTTCAGCGCGCGTTCAATACGGCTCTGACCTTCCTTCAGTTCCGGATAGGCGCTGCCCATCTGCTCGACCAGCGCCGGCACCAGCTTGTAGAAGAACGTGTCTTTACAGCCCAGCATGTAACCGTGCCGGATCGCCCGACGAATGATCCGGCGCAGCACGTAACCGCGACCTTCATTCGATGGCGTCACGCCATCGGCAATCAAGAACGAACAGGAGCGAATATGATCGGCGATGACCCGCAGCGATTTGTTGTCATTGTCGGCACAACCGGTCACGGCCATTGCGGCCTTGATGATGTGCTGGAACAGATCAATCTCGTAGTTGGCATGGACATGCTGCATGACCGCCGAAATACGTTCCAGGCCCATGCCGGTATCGACCGACGGCGCCGGCAGCGGATGCAGCACGCCATCAGAGGTCCGGTTGAACTGCATGAACACGTTGTTCCAGATTTCGATATAGCGATCGCCGTCTTCTTCCGGCGAACCCGGCGGGCCACCCCAGATATCAGCACCGTGATCGTAGAAAATTTCGGTACACGGGCCGCAAGGGCCGGTATCACCCATCGCCCAGAAATTGTCCGACGCGTATTTGGCGCCCTTGTTGTCGCCAATACGGATGATACGTTCGGCTGGCACGCCCACTTCGTTCTGCCAGATGCCGTACGCCTCATCATCGGTTGCGTATACGGTGACCCAGAGCTTTTCTTTGGGCAGACCCAGCCAGCTCGGCGAGGTCAAGAATTCCCAGGCAAAACGGATGGCGTCCTGCTTGAAATAATCGCCAAAGCTGAAGTTGCCGAGCATTTCAAAAAAGGTGTGGTGACGGGCGGTATAGCCGACATTTTCCAAATCATTGTGCTTGCCGCCGGCGCGTACGCATTTCTGCGACGACGCGGCGCGGGTGTAGGCACGTTTGTCGAGGCCCAGAAAGCAATCCTTGAACTGGTTCATGCCGGCGTTGGTGAACAGCAGCGTCGGATCATCACCCGGGATCAGCGAGGAGCTGGCAACACGGGTGTGACCTTTGCTCTCGAAAAATTTCAGAAACGCTTCGCGGATCTCGTTGCTCGTCATGCTCTTGCTCATGGTATTCCCTGCTTCAAACCGTCTTGCCACCGAAATGGCTAATTGGTGTTCACTCTGGCGCGAATTCATCCGACTCGCGCGGCTCTTTCAGAAACGCCGCGAGCGCCACACGGGCGCTCGAGCTGGTAAAACCTTTTTGCAGCAGGTGGCGCATGGCTTTCATGCGCACTTCATGCTGACTGACATCCTTGTGGCGCAGATAGCGACGAATTGCCTGCAACGCCTGTTCATCCCAATCCACTTCGCTCGCTTGCAGCGCTGCTTTCGCGATACCGGCGGTGTGCAACGCCTGGCCAATCTTGACCGGCCCCTGGCCGCGTCGCGCCCGGCTGCCGATCAACATCTCGGCAAAGCGCTCATCACTTTGCCAACCGCGTTGCTTGAGTTCACTGAGCGCAGATTCGATCTCGTCGTCAGCGAACTCACGCTGATGCAGCTTGCGCTTGAGCTCCAGCTCGGCGTGTTCGCGACGCGCCAACAGGCGCATCGCGACACTCAAGGCCGTCGCTTGCTGACCGGCCTTTTTCCGCTCGGGCGACTTCAGGCTTCTACCTCGTCTTCAACTTCAGAGTCGACGGCGACCGGCACGGTGACAATGTTCGCCGCGCGAATCTTGTCCTCGATTTCCTTGGCCATTTCCGGGCGTTCACGCAGAAATTGCACGACGTTCTGCTTGCCCTGACCAATGCGCTGGCCATTGTAGCTGAACCAGGCGCCGGACTTTTCCACCAGACCCTGAGCCACGCCCAGTTCAATGATCTCGCCTTCACGCGAGACACCGTGACCGTACAGAATCTCGAATTCCACCTGCTTGAATGGCGGCGCGACTTTATTCTTGACCACCTTGACCCGCGTCTCCGAGCCGATGACCTCGTCGCCCTGCTTGACCGCCCCAATGCGGCGAATGTCCAGACGCACCGACGCGTAGAACTTCAGGGCGTTGCCGCCGGTGGTGGTTTCCGGGCTGCCGAACATCACGCCAATCTTCATCCGGATTTGGTTGATGAAGACCACGAGACAGTTCGAACGCTTGATGTTACCGGTCAGTTTGCGCAGTGCCTGCGACATCAACCGGGCATGCAGACCAACGTGGGAATCGCCCATTTCGCCTTCGATTTCAGCTTTCGGCACCAGTGCCGCCACCGAGTCGACCACAACGATATCCACCGCGTTCGAACGCACCAGCATGTCGACGATTTCGAGCGCTTGTTCGCCGGTGTCCGGCTGCGAGACCAGCAGCTCGTCGAGGTTCACCCCGAGCTTGCCGGCGTAAATCGGATCCAGTGCATGTTCGGCGTCAACAAACGCCGCGGTGCCGCCGTTCTTCTGGCAATTGGCGATGGCTTGCAGCGCCAGCGTGGTTTTACCGGAGGATTCCGGTCCGTAGATTTCGACTACCCGGCCACGCGGCAAACCGCCGATGCCAAGGGCAATGTCGAGGCTCAGCGAGCCGGAGGAAATCGTTTGAATATCACGTGAGGCTTGGTGGTCACCGAGGCGCATCACCGTGCCTTTGCCGAATTGGCGTTCAATTTGCGCCAGGGCTGCGCCCAAGGCTTTTTTACGGTTCTCGTCCATCACTTTCTCCATTCGGAATGTTCGCGGGGAAATGTCGTACGCGGGCTGCGACGCGGTTTAACCGGCCGAAACCCTACACGAAAGCGACGCGGCATTATTCCATAAAGGTCTGGCGGGAGGTAGCGCGAGAACCGCCCTACTGACAGCAGCCTGTCAGCAGGCAAGTCGTTGAAGAAAAAGGCGCAAGACCGGTCAGAACAGGCGCCGGCTGACAGCCAGCCGATGACTTATCGCACGACTCAGCACGGCCATGTCAGGAAGCGGTTTGCAGAAAATATCGTCGTGACCAAGGCCGATGGCGGTCAGCTCGGCACTGAGCCGGAATTCGGCCGAGCCGGTATGAATCAGGAAGCGCAGACCGGGCCGGAGCTGATGCGCCATCAGCATGAAGCTGGCGCCATCCAGCCCCGGTAGACGCAAATCGACCAGCACCAGATCAATGACCTCCGCGGCGACCAGCTCAAGCGCTTCCTCTGCCGTTGCCGCCTCTTGGGTGCGGAAGCCTTCATCGTGCAAAAAAGCAGCAAGGTTCATCCGTATCAGCGGCTCGTCATCGAGCACCAACACGACAGGGCTACGTAAAGGCATGGCGGCGTTTCGGGCAGGTTCGGCGGGCGGGAGCAATCGCGCGTTTCTACGCCGCTGTGGGGTCATCGTCAACCCAGATCTGGCACGTGAGCTGCAGCTTTGGCAAGGCTGCCTATACTTCAGGCACCCGAGCGGCGCCCACGCGCCTGACCCTGTCTGGAAAATAGACCGGCACCATGATCAGTTACGCAGACAAGACCTTCCTGATTGTCGATGACTTTGCCGAATTCCGACGCTCCCTGCGCGGCATGGTTCAGCAGCTGGGCGCGGAAGACATCGATATGGCCGGCACCGGCGAAGAGGCCATCGCGCTGTGCGTCAACCGGCGTTACGACATCGTGCTGTCTGACTACAACCTGGGTGACGGCAAGGACGGCCAGCAGATTCTGGAAGAGCTGATTGAACGAAAATTGCTCAAGCGCGGGGCCATTTTCGTCATGATCACCGCCGAAAACAGCACCGCGATGGTGATGGGCGCGCTCGAATACCAGCCAGACGCCTATATCACCAAGCCGTTCAACAAGGTGGCGCTGCAGGCCCGGCTGGACAAGCTGATGGAAAAAAGGCTGGCGCTGGCAGAAATCGATCAGGCACTGGAAAAAAACGACATCGACAAGGCCATTGCGCTCTGCGACCGGGAAATCAGCCAGAAAAGCCGCTATGCCCTCGCCTGCCTGCGGACCAAGGCCGAACTGCTGGAGCAGGAAGACCGGCTCGCCGAAGCCGCGACCATCTATGCCAGCCTGAGTCAGGATCGGCCAGTGCCATGGGCCATGCTCGGTCTGGCCCGGGTCACCCTTGGCCAAGGCGAAGCCGAGGAAGCCCGCAAGCAATTCGAGGACGTGATCCGGCAGCTGCCCACCCTGACCCCCGCTTACGACGGTCTGGCCAAGACCTGGCTCGGCCTCGGCGAAACGGTCAAAGCCCAGCAAGTCCTGCTCGAAGCAGTTCGCCGCTCGCCCAAAGCCGTGCTGAGGCAGGCCGAACTGGGTCAGGTGGCCAGTAAGAACGGCGACCTGGACACCGCCACCCGGGCCTTCCGGCAGGCCGTCAACCTCGGTCGGCATTCGGTGCACAAGAGCCCGGAAAGTTATCTGAAGTTGGCCGATTGCCTCGTTCAGGGCATCGGCAGCAACCCGGTCGAAGACAAACGCGCCAGCGACGAGATCAGCAAGACCCTGTTCGAGCTCGACAGCGAATACAAGGACGACAAGCAAATCAGCATGCGCTCCCTGCTGACCCAGGGCTCGCTGGCACACAAACAAAAGCGGACCAAGGACGCCGAAAATGCCGCCGTCGGTGCCAGCAAATTATTGCAGGAACTGGACAGCAGCAGCTTGCCGCCAGAAATCGCATTGGACGTCGCGGACAAGTTCATGGCGCTCGGCAAACAGGATGTCGCCAAAGCGGTGCTGCGCACCTGCGCCGAGCTCTACAGCGACAACCCCGAAGTGCTGGCCAAATGCGCCGAACAACTGGCCGACAACTCCGTCATCAAGCACACCGATCAGGCACTCGCTCTCAATGCGCTCGGCATCGCCGAATTCGAACAGAAGAAATACGATGCCGCGCTGCTGCATTTCCGGGAAGCGGTCAAACTGGCGCCACGCAACATCAGCATTGTGCTCAACACGGCGCAAACCCTGCTGGAAAAATACCGTGGCCAGCCGCAGCACGCCTTGCTGGAGGAATGTCAGGGCTACCTTGATCAGGTCCGAAAAATGCCGGACACCGACAAACGCTACAAGCGCTTCCAGGGTCTGATGCAGTTCACCCAGCAGATGCGGAAGGCCTGAGCATGAGCGAACCGTCGGCCTTGTTTCCGACCGTGCTCGCCTCGTCGGTGCACGACATCAAGAACTCGCTGGGCATGTTGCTGCAGTCGCTGGAAGCGGTGGTCGAGCGAGTGCCAGTCGAGCAGCGGCCCGGCTTTCATGAACTGGCGGTATTGCAGTATGAAGCGGCGCGAGTGAACAACTCGCTGGTGCAATTGCTGGCGCTGTACAAGCTCGATAATCAGCAACTGCCGCTCAACATCGGCCATCACATGGTCGCTGACTTTCTGCAGGAACAAGGTCTGCGTAACCAGAATCTGCTGAACCTCAAACAAATACAGCTGGACATCGAAGTAGACGACGATCTGGCCTGGTATTTTGATTACGATCTGATCGCCAGTGTGATCGACAACATCATCACCAACTCGATCCGCTATACCCATTCCAAGCTCTTGCTGCGCGCCGACATCGAAGATGATCAGCTGGTCATCGTGATTGCCGATGACGGTCCGGGATATCCGCGTGCGATGCTGGAGACCCCCGACCGCTATCTGCTGGGCATCAACCGCAGCACGGGCAGCACCGGACTGGGGTTGTTTTTTGCCGGTGAAATCGCCCGTCTGCACCGGCGCGCCGACGTCCATGGCCGGGTCCAGCTGCGCAATGGCCAGTGCCTGGAAGGCGGTGAATTCCGGCTATATTTGCCCTGAACACTATTTGCTCTAGAGTAACGGCCAAGGAAGGCATAAAACCGATCCCCAACGCTGCCTCCCGAGCAGCAGGAAACCAATATGAACTTTGCCCTAATTGCTGCGCTGATTGTTGGCTTGCTGGTCATTGGCATGACCGTCAACGGCTTCATCCAGCGCCGGGAACAACAGGCGGCTGAACGCCGCCATCGTGTCGCCCAGCATCGTGCCAGTGTCCGTGATGGCCAGGACATGCTGGAACTCGGCAAGGATTTGCCGTTGGAAAGCTCGGTTCGCGACATTTTGTGCAACTACATTCAACTGCATCTGCAGTCGATGCGCGCCATCGACCCGAATGCTGATGGCTTGGCGGCGCAAGAGCAATGGCTAACCGGCCAGCGGCAACTGAATCAGCAAAAATCGACGGAAGCGACGGCCAAACTGGTGTTGCCCAGTCAGTCAGCAGAGTTGACCGCGCTGCGCACCCAGCTGCACCGGATGGCCGAATTCGTTGCCCGTCTGCGTCAAGACAAACGGCTGGACCCCAATCAAGTGGTGCTCGCATTCAAATCGCTGGCGCGCCTGCGGCTGCGCTGTGATGTCGAAGGCCATATCAAACTGGGTGAGCTGGCAGTGCTGAACAAACAAAACAATTTGGCCAAGCAGTATTTCAAATATGCATCCGACCGCTTGGTCCAGGAAAACATCAGTGACAGCTATGTTCAGGAACAGCTGCATACGCTGGACAAGCTGATGGCGGAATTGCGCGGTGATGTGCCCGCGGATGGCTTGGCCACCGCTGAGCCGCAACCGGACGCCGAAAAAGACACCGACAAGGAAATGGATCCGCTGTTTGCACCGAAGAAAAAATGGTGAGTCGGCAACGCTGCTGACGGTCAAAAAAAAACGGGCCTTGGCCCGTTTTTTTTTTGCATCACGCCCGCATCAAAGATGGGCAACACTCTCCAGCGCGCGCGCGACATCCTGAAACAACACCCGATTCTCCTGCGACAGCGCCATCAGGTTGCGATGTGCCGCCAGCGCCTGCCGGGTGAAATGGATTTCATCGGCCGGTTCGGCTTCGAGCTCACGGTAGGATTCCGGCTCATGTTCGGCGTCTGGCAAGACGTGGAAGACTTTGTCGAAACTGACCGCGTGCAACACCGCCAGCAGATCCGGGTTGCGCACCAGGATGGTCGGCCGACGGTCGTAAGCCCGACGGGTATGGATGGCAATCTGGGCGATGACGCCAAGCGCCGTGCTGTCGACCGCCGTCGCCTCCAGCAAATCGATGATGACTTTCGGCTTCATCGACTCCTGGAAAATTCGCTGGATGAAACGATCCACGCTGCCACACAGGTGGAAACGGATATCACCACGAAACTTCAGAATGTACACACCGTCCTGGATGGCGTAGGCAACTTGGCCAGGCGTCATTTTTGTTGTTTTCCTTCCGGTAAGGCTTTGACAAGAAACAGCGCAATATCGTCCGGCGGCGGTCCGGCAAGTGCTCGTCGCACCTCCCCTACCAACGCCGGAATGGTCAACGCCGATCCGTTCGGACCGGACGGCAAAGATAACAACAACGACTCGTCCTTGGCCAACCCCGGCTTGGCCAAGGCTTCCAGCACGCCATCGGAACTCAACAGCAGGCAGGCATCGGCGGCCAGGGTCGTCGAGGCCGCCTCGAATTTGGCCCAGTCGAACAGGCCTACCGGGAAGCTGCCATCGCCGAGAAAAACCGGGGCCTCGGGTTTGCCATTTGCCGATTGGAACAGCAAGGGTCGCGGATAGTGGCCGCCATTGCTGTAATGCAGTTCACCGTTTTCCCGATCCAGCACGCCGTAAAACAAGGTCAGGTACTTGCCGAGATTGGCCTGCAGCAACTCGCTGTTCAGATAAGCCAGCAGCTTGTCCGGCTGGGTGATGGTTTCATCGCCATGGCTGCGGAAACGTCGCAGCGGGTGGTTGATCAGGCTCTTCAGCATCATGGTGACAAACGCAGACGCGGCACCATGGCCGGACACATCGGCCAGATAGAAGCCAATGCGACGCTCATCAATCTCAAAGTAATCGAGGAAATCGCCGCTTAGGTACAGCGAGGGAATGACGGCGTGACTGAACTGCCAGCGGCCGAACTGTCCAAGCGGTTCCGGCAACAGTTGCAACTGCGCCTGACGACCGGCCTCCTGATCCTGCCGCAGCAGATCGAGATTGGCTTCCAGCTCGGCATTGGCCGTTTCCAGCTCTTCCTTGTACTGCTGGTTTTCCTGCTCCAGCGTCGCCTTGTGCAGCGCGGACCGGACCGCATGATCCAGCACCGCCATGTCGGAAATCGGCTTGACCAGATAATCGGTGGCACCGAGCCGCAGCGCCTCGACCACGTCGGTAATCACGCCGGCGCCGGAAATCACGATGACCGGCGTATCCGGTTGTTCCCGGGTCAGAATTTCCAGCACCTGCAACCCATCCATGTCCGGCATGCGCAGATCGCACAACACGACATCCGGATGTTTATCACGACACTGATTGAGCCCTTCGCGCGCGCTGGCCGCCGACAATACGTCGTAGCCGGCATCTTCAAGAAAAACACACATGCTGTCGCGAACCAGCCGATCATCGTCAATCACGACGACACGCGGTGGTGCAGAGTTGGCGGTGATGGGATCAGGAAATGGCATCGAATGTTGCACGGCAGCAGCTGATTGGAGGGCGCCTTGTGGTTATAGCACAGAGGCAAAAAATCGCGCGCTGAGAAGGCGAAGAGTGCTACAGAATGCGCAGAAAAGGAAGCCTTTTTTTCACGGCCGCACCGGCGTGCCAACTGCCGGGAATTGTCGGGTCACGATACGGATTGACGTTGCCGGCTAAGTTTCCCTAGTATCGGCGCAGGTACCTGTCTGGGTACTGTCGCGGGAGAGTCAAAATGTTGGTTGCCCAAGCACGCGATTACGCCGAGCGGCGCGATTTCATCCGGATGTTTGTTGATGCCCGGGTTGAGATTGTCGACGAGGACAGCGGCGTGGAATATCAGGGCGAAGCCCGTAATCTGAGCGGCCGGGGTCTGATGTTTGAAGCCGATGTCGAACCGAAAGCCGGCGCCACCCTGAAAGTGACGGTGTCATCGAATCAATCACGGATGCCGCCGCTGCACGCCGGCTTCAAGGTGATTCGGGTTCACAAGCAAAAGAACGGTCGCTATGAA
Organism: Permianibacter fluminis; assembly: GCF_013179735.1. Classification (NCBI taxonomy): domain Bacteria; kingdom Pseudomonadati; phylum Pseudomonadota; class Gammaproteobacteria; order Pseudomonadales; family Pseudomonadaceae; genus Permianibacter; species Permianibacter fluminis. The sequence continues at coordinate 3,279,199 of NZ_JABMEG010000001.1, forward strand.
GTGGCCGGTGAGCTCAGCGACGTGAGCTGATCTCTCGCAAAAACAAACGCGCCTGACGGCGCGTTTCGTTTATCCCGTTCCTGCTGCCGGTTTCCGGCGGCGGCAGTCATCGTCTCCCCTGTTTTTCCGCTCCCGCCGCGTCCAGTAACCAGTCGCCAGCATTGGGGCATCAGTGCGGCTGATGCAGCATGGCTGCTTAAAACCGCAGAACAAATGCGTTGAAACCAGCGGAGCAATCACGCCTGCAGATTGCACCGCTGAATCGGGCAGACCCTCAGCAGTCGTCTACGCCGGGATCGCAATCTTCGGTATCTGGCGGCAACGGCGGATTGCCGTCGTAAATCAGGAAGTGACGCCGCTGCAGGTAAGCATCCCGGACAAAGGCGTATTCATCGAGCGCTTCTTCCAGATGCCCTTCCAGTGGAAACAGCGCCTGCCGGGTGTTGATCAGATCGAGACCCCAAACGGTATTGCGGGTTGGCACATCTTCAATCAGCTCGCTGACACCCACTTGCGAATCGACCGGCCGACCAACGATATCGCGCGCCGTGCTCGGGCCGAGCAAGGGCAGCATCAGATAGGGGCCATCACCAACGCCCCAATGGGCCAAGGTCTGACCAAAATCTTCGTCTTGCTTGGCGAGACCGAGCGGCGTTGCCGGATCAAACAAGCCGGCCAGACCAAAGGTGCTGTTGATCAGCAGGCGGCCGGTGCTGATGGCCATTTTCTTGAACTTTGCCTGCAGCAAGGCGTTGCCGATATTGCCGAGCTCACCGATGTTCGACAGCGCATTGTCAATGCTCTCGTCGATCACACTCGGGACCACTTTGTCATAGGCTTTCGCGGTCGGCTTCAGCACGGCCGAATCCAGCGTTTTGTTGAAGCTGTACATCGACCGGTTGAACGATTCGTAGGGGTCCACCGGATTGCCGGTCGTGCTGGCACAGCCGGCCAGCCACAGACTTGCTGCCAGCACCAGCAGGCGCAGCGCCACGCGTTGTATGCGTCCACTCTTCATGTACATATCCAGGGTCAGCCATCAGGGTTGGGAAAACAGCGGCAGAAGACGCCAGCCAAAACCGGGCCAGATTCTACGGCAGAGTCACCACGATGTCGCGCCGGATAAAGTCTTGTAACGCATTCAGACCCGCCGGAACGAGCTTGTCGGCCGGCACCTGCAAGGTGCTCGCCAAGCTTGCCAGCAGTGTGCCGGCAGCGCTCGAGCCCGCCTCCTCCAGCGCATTCAGCAGCTGATAACTCAGGGCGTTCAGCGCCAGAAACTGCACCTTGTCAGCGCGATTGCGATAGACGACCAAGGTCGTGGGTTCGGTCGGTGGCTGCAGCGGTTGCCAATCCGGGCCGATGCGGTGCACGGGAAACTGGTAGGCCTGCACGAACGCCAACGGTGATAACGCCACCGTCGTATCGGCGTTGACCGTCAGCTCTGTCGCTGCGGCCGGCAACTCGTCAGTGGCAATCTGGGCGACCAGTTCCAGCCATTCGTAATGGGCCAGTTCCAGCAGGAATGGCCAGGTCGGAGCCAACTCGGCCGGCTTTTCCTGTTCCAGATAACTGAGAAACTCGGCCGGAATTTCGCTGAACAACGGACTGTGCGAAACATGCCGGGCATAGAAATCGCGCACCAGTGCGCGCCAGTCAGAATCGTCAGTCAGCGAACGCAGGACCGGAAAGCAGTTGCTGACAAAACCTTCGACGTTGTTGAAAAAGAGCTCGCGATAGATCGCCATCCGGCGCTCTTCGACGTCATCGGGACGGGCGTGTTCGGCCGGCGCCCGAACGTGGGCGGTAAACGCATACTGGGCGCGCTGAAAACGCGGCAGCGTCTCAGCCTGCGACAGCGTGTGCGCTGCCTGCGCCGCTGTTGGCGTTACCGGGCGTTCCGGCGTAGAGGCATTCATTGGACGAATCCTGCAGCGACTGCTGCTGTAACAACTGGATCTGTTGCAGCTCAAGCTGCAACGCTGGCAGTGGCGGAATATTGAAGTCGCGTTCGAGCAAGGTCGGCAGTACGCCAAACTGCCGATACGCGGCGGCCAGCAGTGACCAGACATCGGCCTTCACATCGCTGCCATGGGTATCGACCAGCAGATCCGGCGCTTCATCGAAATGACCTGCGATATGCACCCAGGCAATTCGTTCACCCGGTAGCGCGGCCAGAAACTGTAGGGGATCGTAGCGATGATTGACGCTGTTGACGTAGATATTGTTGACATCAAGCAGCAGCTGACAATCGGCCTCACGCAGCACCGCGGTCAGAAACTCCAGCTCGGACATCTCCTGCGCCGGTGCGGCATAGTACGAGACATTTTCGATCGCGATACGTTGGCCGAGAATATCCTGCACCTGACGAATCCGGCCGGCGACGTAGTGCACAGCTTCTTCGGTAAACGGAATCGGCAGCAGGTCGTAAAGATGGCCTTGATCGCTGCAATAACTCAGGTGTTCGCTGTAGGCGCGGATTTGGTGCTGCTGCATGAACGCACCCACTTCCCGGACAAACGCCACATCGATCGGTGCCGGGCTGCCCAGTGACAGCGACAGACCGTGACAAACAAAAGGATAGCGTTCGGTGAAATGCCGGAACCGGCGGCCGAGCACACCGCCCATGCGCTGCCAGTTCTCCGGTGCCACCTCCATGAAACCTACTTCGGCAAGCGGCGTTTCCTGCAGCGGGAGCAACAGCTCCCGCCGCAGGCCAAGGCCAGCTCCGTGAACGGCAAAGCGGTCCATGGTCGAGCTCATTGCAATAACGCGCTTATTTCTTGTCTTCTTTCTTCTCGTTTTTCATTTCGCCGCAAGTGCCTTCTTTGGCTTTCTCGCCGCATTTGCCTTCGGCAGATTTGGCTTTGTTTTCGCCACACTTGCCTTCACCGCATTTGCCATCCTTGCTCTTCATCTTTTCGCCGCACTTGCCTTCGCCACACTTACCATCTTTGGCTTTCATCTTCTCGCCGCATTTGCCTTCACCGCACTTGCCGTCTTTGCCCTTCTCGCCGCAAGTGCCTTCTTTGCTCTTCTGCTCGCCACACTTGCCTTCCGCGCCTTTTTCATCGCCGTCGAAAAATGCCAGGTTGTAACCAGAAGAAAGATCCTTGAAACCGAACAGGGTGGTGTCGGCACTAGCGGTGCTGGCAGCAGCCATCGAGGCCACCATCGAAGCGGTAATCAGAGCGGACAGTTTGCGAGTCTTGCTGGTCATTGTTGCATCTCCTGAAAAGTGATCGTTTGAACGTCACGGCTTTCCTGTCTGACCAGAACAACCGAAGCTGGTCTCAAGCTGCCGCACGGGCCGTTAGAGAATGGCCCATGTGCGGTTGTTACGACAGCATTTGGGATTTTTTACAAATCCGGATTCTGACCCGATTCGGGCCATGGAAGACCCGGACCTTGGAAGATCCGGGGTTTGGAAGACCCGGGACTTGGCAAAACCAAGCGGCCGCTGCTGCAGACTACAGCACCGAATCGATGATCAGCTTCTGCTGCGGCTGCTGGCGCCAGTCAAACGCTGCCAGCTGGCCTTGCAGATCGCCGGCAACCGGCTCGACGCTACCAGCCATCGACACCCGCGCCACCAGCTTGACCCGCTGCTGATCCGACAATTTGACCGCCGGATTCATGGCATTGGCATCCGACAGGGTCACCGTGGCAGGCAACTGACTGGCCGGCAATACCGCGACCGCTACCGGCAGTCCAGGGCCATTTTCGCTACGGGCAAAGACAAACACCCGCGCCTTTTCAGCCAGCGGCCGGCCCACCAAAGCCGGCGCGAGGCTGACCTGCACCGTCATTTGCTGGACTGCACCCGGTTTATTTGCCGCCGTGCTGGGCGGGTTTGCTGCCGCAGCTTGGGTACCGGCCGGGGAACCGACTGGCGCAGCAACCGGAGCGCTAACCGCCATGTTGGCGAACGGCGCTTGCCCGGCCGCCGCGCTGGCGGCTTTGGCATCGGCAATGACCTTGTCGAGCATGGTGGCCGATTCGCTGTCATTGGCCCGGCTGCGCTTCAACGCCTCGAACGTCGCAATCGCCTGCTCGTAGCGGCCACGCTCCATGTCGCGGTAGGCATTCAACAGGCGGGCGCCTTCGTGCATCGGATCAAGCTGCAGCGCCTGGGTCAGCAGGCGGTCCACTTCCGGCAAGGCCGAGTCCTGCTCAACCAGCCGCAAGGTCTGGGCGTAGGCCACCAGATAATCGGGTTCATTTGGCGCCTGCCGGCGAGCCTGATCAAAAGCCTGCAAGGCCTCCTGGCCCCGCTGCATGCTGAGATAGGAGCGGCCAAGCAGATACCAGCCTTCCACATCTTCCGGATCGTCATGCAGGCGGCTGCGCAGCAGCAGCAACATGTCGTTCATGTCGCGATTGCCGGCGCCGACGTCCTGCGTTTCCAACTGTTGCCAAGCCCGGACCTTGGCATAGCTGCCGAGCTGCAAATACAGCAGCGCGGCCACAGCCGGCAGCGCCACGATCAGCACCAGCGCCAACGGTGTGCGGCCCATCGCGGCCCGCAAACCGCCATCGGATGTTTCGGCGTCGGCCAGCAGGCGCCGGGCATTTTCCGTCTCGCGACGCATTTTTTCCGCGCTGTCGATACTGCCGCTGGCGAACAGCAGTTCAATCTCTGCGGCCCGTTCCCGATACAGCGTTTTGTTCAGCTCCAGCCGGTCGGCATCGGGCAGCGCCTGCCGCCACAGCGGCCGTAATACCAGCAACAACACCAGCGCCAGCAGCCCGGCGATCAGCAACACAAACATCGTCGCGGTCATGACGGTTTACCACCTTCGAGCAGGGCTTTGAGCCGGGCTTGTTCTTGTTCGGTTAATGGCGAATTGCTCGGCGCCGGACGCCGCCGCAACCAGCGCCAAGCGCTGGCAATGGCGATCAGCAACACCAGCGCCGGGCCAAACCACAGCAACATCGTGCTGGCTTTGACCGGCGGCCGGTACAGCACGAAATCACCGTAACGCTCCTGCAAAAAGCTGGCGATGGCTTGATCGCTCTCATTGGCTTTCACTTTGGCGTAAATGATGTCGCGCAGATCTTTGGCCAGCGGCGCATTCGAGTCCGCCAGATTCTGGTTTTGGCATTTCGGGCAGCGGAATTCCTGCACCAAGGTGTGGAAGCGCTTTTCCTGCGCCAGATCATCAAACGGATAGGCATCAATCTCGGCCCACACCTTGCCAACCAATAGCAGCAAGCACAGCGCCAAAACTGATTGCAGGCGTTTCGCGTGCATCATCATGGTTGTCCCTCCGCTGGCGACACAGCCGTCACACCCGCTTGCGCCAGCAGCGGCACAATCTCGTCCTGCCAGATACGCTCATTCACATCGCCAGCGCGGCGATACAAAATCACGCCGTCGGCGGATACCAGAAACGTTTCCGGTGCGCCGTACACGCCCAGATCAATCGCCAGCCGGCCATCGGCATCGGAAATCACGGTTTCGTAGGGATTGCCCATGCGTGCCAAATATTGCAGCGCCTTGTCACGCTCATCCTTGTAATTCATACCGATCAGGCGAATGCGCCCTTGCTGTGCCAGCGCGAGCAGATACGGATGCTCGACGTAGCAAGTCGGACACCAGGTCGCCCAGACATTCAGCAGATACGGTTTGCCTTTCAGATCCGCATCGGTGACCAGCCGCGTTTCCTCACCGAGCACCGGCAGTTGGAAAGCCGGCATGGTTTTGCCCTGCAGTGCCGACGGCAACTCGGTGGGATCTTTACCGAGACCAAAAAAGAACAGCACCAACAGCGCGACAAAAATCAGCAGCGGCGCCAGAAAGCGCAGCGGAATGGCGGCGGATTTCTTATTGGCGTCTGAGGCCGGTGCAGCCGTTTGGGACGATTGCGATTCGCTCATGCCTGCGCTCCGTCAGCGGCGACAACGGCTTTGCGCTGTGCGACCGCAACCCGGTAACGCCGATCAGTTGCCGCCAGAACGCCGCCCATGGCCATCAACACACCGCCCAGCCAAATCCAGCGGACAAACGGTTTGTAATACACCCGAATCGCCCAGGCATTGCCTTCCAGCGGCTCGCCCATCGCAACATACAGATCGCGAGTCAGGCCCGGATCAATCGCCGCCTCGGTCATGCTCTGGCGCGACGCGGCATAAACGCGCTTCTCCGGCCGTAACCGCGCAACAACTTCATTGTCCTGACGCACTTCAAACAGCGCCCGGGTTGAATGGTAGTTGGGACCGTCCAGATCACGCAGGCGCATAAAATGGAACTGATACGGCCCGACTTCGACGTGATCGCCCGGGGCCAATCGAATGTCCCGCTCGACGCTGTAAACCGTGCTCAGTGTGACCCCGATGGTGACCACCGCCATACCGGCGTGTGCCAGCACCATGCCCCACCAGGCTCGCGGTTGTTGGCCGATACTGGCCAATTTGGCCTGCCGGTTGCGCAGCCGTTGCCACAAATCGCGCAGCAACGACGAGAGCACCCACAGCGCGAGCGCGATGGCAGCAAGCGCCGACAGCGAGAATGCCGCCAGCAACTGGCTCAGCACAAAAGCCAAAGCCAGCGATGCCAACAACCACGGCAACAGCGTGCGCAGCAGCGCGCGACCGTCATCACTGCGCCAGCGCAGCTGCGGACCCACGCCGATCAGCACCAGCAGCGGCACCGCAAACAGGCAGAACATGAAATTGAAATACGGCGGGCCAACCGAGATCTTGCCGAGATTTAGTGCATCAACAATCAATGGTTGCAAAGTGCCGATCAACACCATCAGCGCGATAACCGACAGCAGAATGTTATTGCCCAGCAGCGCCACTTCCCGCGACAGCCACTGGTAATCGGTGGCGCTGCGAATATCAGTTGCCCGCAGTGCAAACAGCAGCAACGAGCCACCAATCACAACGGCAAGAAAGGCCAGAATAAACAGTCCGCGCTCCGGATCAGAGGCAAACGCGTGCACCGAGGTCAGCACACCGGAGCGGACCAGGAAGGTACCGAGCAAGCTGAGCGAGAACGCAAAAATCGCCAGCAGCACCGTCCAGGCTTTGAAGCCGTCGCGCTTTTCGGTGACCGCCAACGAATGAATCAGCGCCGTTCCGGCCAACCACGGCATGAACGACGCGTTCTCGACCGGATCCCAGAACCACCAGCCGCCCCAACCAAGTTCGTAATACGCCCACCAGGAACCGAGCGTGATTCCCGCCGTCAGGAAAATCCACGCCGCCGTTGTCCACGGCCGCGACCAGCGTGCCCAGGCGCTATCGAGTTTGCCACCGAGCAAGGCGGCTATGGCAAAAGCAAATGCAACCGAAAACCCGACATAGCCCATGTACAACATTGGCGGATGCACGATCAAACCAAAATCCTGCAGCAGCGGATTCAGATCGCGACCTTCAACCGGAAACATCGGCAAGGTACGAACAAACGGATTGGAGGTAAAAATCATGAAGCTCAGAAAACCCACCGCGACGATGCCCATGATCGACAGCACGCGTGCGCTCAGCACGATCGGCAGCTGCGCGCTGCGACGGGCAACAGCATAAGTCCAGCCGGACAGCACCAGCGCCCACAGTAGCAAGGAGCCTTCGTGCGCACCCCACACCGCTGACAACCGATAGTAAATCGGCAATTGCGAGTTGGAGTTGCTGGCGACGTAATGCACGGTAAAATCATTGCTGGCAAACGCATACGCCAGACAGGAAAAGCTCAGCACCAGTAACAGGAACTGCACCGTTGCTGCCGGCTTCGCCACTTGCATCCAGCCGACATCACCACGGTAGCTGCCAACCATCGGCACCACCGCCTGCACCAGCGCCACCAGCAGCGCCAGTATCAGCGCAAAATGACCAAGCTCGGGGATCATGGCGTGGTTCCTGTCGTTGTGGGATCAGCTGTGGGATCAGTTCTTGAATCAATTGCAGAGCCGGTTGTCGGCTCAACCGGTGGCAACGCGTCCGGTTGCGACTCATACGCTGCGGCACCCGCGGCGCGTTCCTGCTGGAGCTTGGCTTTCGCGCGGGCTTCGGCATCCTTGATCGCCGAGGCGACTTCCGGTGACATGTAATTTTCGTCGTGCTTGGCCAGAATCTGGCTGGCTTGCACCGTGCTGTCGGCGTTGAGTTTGCCAACCCCGATGATGCCCTGCCCTTCGCGGAACAAATCCGGCAGGATGCCTTCGTAGAACACCGTGACTTCGCTTTCGGTGTCGGACAATTTGAATTGCACTTTCAGCGAACTCGGATCGCGTTTGACGCTGCCCTTGACCACCAGGCCACCGATATTGATGGTGCGCTCAAGACCGGCTTGTTGCAGCGCCTCACCCTTGACGATTTGGGTTGGCGTATAGAAAAAATTGATGTTTTGTCGCATCGCATACAGCACCAACGCCAATCCGGCCGCGACCGCAAACACACTGCCCAGCACCAACAGCAAGCGCCGCTTGCGTTCCGGTTTCATCATCGGTTTCGACATTGGCTTAGACATCAAGACATTCCCCGCTCATCCGATTGTGCATCCAGCTGCTCGCGGCGATAAAACGCCTGCAGCCGTGTGCGCAGTTGGCGCCGACGCACCACCGGCTCCAGCAACAAGAAAAGAAAAATCAGCAAGCCGACACCGTAGGCCAGCCAGACATAAAAACCGTGGCCACCCATCGCCAGAAAATCGGCGAATGAGCTAAAGCCTGAGCGCAGCGGTTCGGAATTCATTTGACCAACTCCCGCACCCAGCTGGCCTGCCGCTCACGCCACAGCACTTCATTGCGGGCCCGGCGAAACAGCAAGGCAAAGAAAAACACGAAACTGGCAGCAATCATCACCAGCAGGGCCGCCAGCATCTGGGCATCAATCGTCGGCTTGCTGAAGCGCGAGATGGTCGCACCCTGATGCAGCGTGTACCACCAGTCCACCGAGAAGTGAATGACCGGCACATTGATCACACCAACCATGGCCAGCACGCCGGCGGCGCGATCACCAGTCTGAATGTCATCAAAGGCATGCCGCAGCGCGATGAAGCCAAAATACAAAAACAGCAGAATCAGTTCGGAAGTAATCCGGGCATCCCACACCCACCAGGTGTTCCAGGTCGGTTTGCCCCAGACGGCGCCGGTAAACAACGCCAAAAAGGTAAAGCAGGCGCCAATCGGCGCGGCCGCAGCGGCAACGGCGTGGGCGAATTTGATTTTCCAGATGTAGCCAACCGCAGCGGCAGTTGCCATCAAGACATAGCCAAACATCGACAGGAACGCGGCTGGCACATGCAGGTACATGATCCGCACCGAATTGCCTTGCTGATAATCCGGCGGCGACAAATACAAACCTTGCACCAGACCGTAGCTGAACAACAGCGCCGAAATGCCGAACAGCCATGGCAACCAGCGGCCGCTGATGTCGTAAAACCATTTGGGCGATGCCCATTTGTGAAACCAGGTCCAAGTGGCCATGCTTTTTCTCATTAGCGCATGAATTAATCCGAGCTCCGAAGCGGCTTCGACTCGAATAAATGTTTAAATACCAAACCGCTGCACCACGGACGCGCACGCAGGCAGAGCTTGCGGTGTTGCCCATGCAATTGCAGATTGTATCTCCGGCTCCAGTCTCGCCAATGCTTCAGGAGCCCAGTATGCCCGAACAGACCCAATTGGCAGAGCATCGATCTCCGACGAAATCGCAGTGAAAATCAAAAAGTCTGGATCACAGCTATCAATCTCAACCTCCCAGCGAAGTGACGCAAGGGAATGACAGCCCTCCAAGACAGGCACCTCACCAGCAATGATGCCTGCAGCGATCTCGGCGGCTTGCCGGCGAACGCACATTACGTACTGTTCGTGTGTCATGCGCTCGATCATTGAGGCTTAATTCTCTATTTCATTGACTTACAAGCGCTGAGTCCCAAATACGGGGCTCGTTTCAACGCTGTTTGTCCTAACTGCTAATCGATACTTTCAGCGCCGCACCGGCTGCCAATGGCGCCAGCCCCAGTGCAAACAACAGCAAGGCACCCAACAAGGCCAGCTGGCCATTGTACGGCAGGCCTTGCGCGGCCGCTGTGACGGCGCTGGCACCAAAAATCAAAACCGGAATCAGCAACGGCAACACCAGCAGCGCCAGCAGCACCGCGCCACGGCGCAAACCGACCGTCAGACTCATGCCAACGCTGCCGATCAGACAAAATACCGGCGTGCCGAGCAGCAAACTGGCCAGCAGTGCCGGCCAGGCCGCGACCGGCAAGGCCAAGGTGGTTGCCAGCACCGGTGTCAGCACGAGCAGCGGTACGGCACACAACAACCACTGCGCCAGCGCTTTCGCCAAGGCGATCAAGGCCGGCGAGCGGCTGACCAGCAACAGTTGTTCGAGACTGCCGTCTTCAAAATCGCCGCGGTAAAACAATTCCAGCGTCAGCATGTTGGCAAACAGCGCCGCGACCCACAGCACACCGGGGGCAATTTTGGCCAGATCGGCGGGCTCCGGCGACACCGCAAACGGAAACAGCGACACCACCAACAGGAAAAATACCAGCGGGTTGGCGAGCTCAGCCGGTCGCCGCAGCGCCAACTTCAATTCACGGCGCAGCAGGATCATCAGCATGGCCGTGCTCCGAGTACCAGCTCGCGCAGCGGTTTGGCCGTTGCCACCGGTTGATGGCTGGTCAGCAGCACCGTGCCGCCTTGGTCGACAAAGGCGTCGATTTGCTGACAAAGCCAGGCCGCGGCTTTGACGTCGAGCGCGGCAAACGGTTCATCGAGCAACCACAAACCGGCCGGTTCAATCAGCAGGCGAGCCAGTCCCACCCGACGCTTCTGTCCGGCCGACAAACTGCCAACCCGGGCATCGAAATATCGCGCCAAGCCAACCGCTTGCAAGGCATCGGCATACGAGCGGCGCGCCGCCTGACCGGACAGCTGCAACAAAAACGCGAGATTTTCTTCTACGGTCAGTTCCGGCTTCAGGCCCAGCGCATGACCGAGATAAATCACCCGGCAATCCGCCGCAATGTGAAAGTCGCCGGTCAGCGCCGGCGCGATGCCGGCCAGTACTCGCAGCAAGCTGGTTTTGCCGGCGCCGTTGGCACCGAGCAGGTGCACGCCCTCGCCCGCTGCCAGTGCAAAATTGAGCGCAGTGATCAGCACCCGATCGCCGCGCTGCACGGATAAATCACGAACCGCCAGACGCGGCTCGGCAGCATCGTCTGTTGCGGCCGCAGCAGTTTGCCCCATCACCGGATCCGTCATGAAGATTTCGGCCGGAAAGCTTGGATGACTGCCGCCTGCGTTTCCAGATACGGGCCGCCGATCAGATCAATGCAATACGGAATGGCCGGCATCACCGCTTCGAGGCAATCGCGGATCGCGCTGGGTTTGCCCGGCAGATTGATGATCAGGGTTTGGCCGGAGGTTCCGGCAATTTGGCGCGACAGAATCGCGGTCGGCACCACTTTCAAACTGACCGCCCGCATCTGTTCACCAAACCCGTCGAGAATGCGCTCGCACACCGCTGCGGTCGCTTCCGGCGTCACATCGCGCGGCGCCGGGCCAGTGCCGCCGGTCGTGACGATCAGGCAACAGCCGGCATCACGCAAATCGCGCAACGTGACTTCGATCAGGGTTTGCTCATCGGGAATGACGCGCGCCAGCGGTTCGAACGGCGTGCTCAGCATGCGTTGCAATTCGGCGAGGATGGCCGGACCGCCCTTGTCTTCGTATTCACCGCGACTGGCGCGATCGGAGACGGTGACAATGCCGATTTTGACAAGGCCGGCGCGCGGCGAAACGGCGCCCGGACGATCCGACTGAGGTGGGACGGGTGCTGACAAACGTCTGACTCCGAAAAACGACCGGGAACGCGAGGCGCCTATAATACCAGCCAACGTCATGATATAGGCCGGGTCCGGCGCAGCCCGGATCTGGATCAAGTCAAGGCCGGAGAATTTTGGCCGATACCGTGATCATAACTGGCGACTAAATGTCCACCCGACCGCGCAGCCAGCGAGTTGGGTAAGCAAGCAGCCCACTAATCCGGCGCTAGGCCAATCAGGCACCACGTCAATCAGGTAAGCCCGCGATGGTAAAACCGACCTTGCCCATCATGCCCAGTCCGGCCATCACGGTCTCGGACGTGCGGGCGCCGCGGCAATTGGCCGATTCCGGCCAGCTGAAAAGCTGGCAAGCCGGCGCGATCATGGACGTGGTGGTCAATCGCCGAGACGGCGCGCTGCTGATGCTTGATACCGGCAAAGGCGTGGTCGGGCTGCCGGTGCCGGCCGACGCCGGTTTCAAACCCGGCACGGCGCTGCAGCTGCAGGTGTTGACCCTGACACCGCTGCAACTGCAGCTGCGACCGGCACCGGCACCGACACCGACCACCGCCGGCAGCTTGACGGCGGCAGCCGGCGCGCTCGTTGAAACGCTTGCGGCGGGCGCCGTCACAACCAGCAATGCCACAACCAGCACCGCCACAACAGTTCCGGGCACGCCGCCGAATCCGATTTCTCCCGCGCCAATGCCGCAGCTTGCTGGCGATCCGATCGCCAATCTGGCGGCGCAATTGAAAGCCCTGTTGCAACCGGCCGCGAGTCAAATCGATCCGGCAAAACTGGCACCGCTGCCGCAGCGCTTGACCGAATGGCTGGCCCGCTTGCCGCCAACCATGCTGGCTGATGACGCACTGCCCACCTCGCCGCTGCCGCAATCGCTGCCGGTACCGACCAGCGCCGACTGGCCGAAGCTGGCCAGTTCACTGCTTGCCAGCTGGCCGAACCCACAACAGGCCGGCGAACCGGAATCGCTGGAGCATCTGCTGCGCCAAGCGCTATTTGCGGAACCCGCGACAAACCGCCAAACCAACCCCGGCAGCCTTGCCGGCGCCTTTGCTGGCGCCGGTAACGGAACGACATCCGCCAACGACTGGCTCGGCACCGTCCTGCGCCTGCTGATCAGCCTGCCAGCAACGTCAGCGTCAGTCAGCACACCACCGGCACCAGCTTCATCGTCAAGTAATACAGCGACTGTGATCACGGCCACTGTGAAAACCGGCGCCGAAACCGATGACAGCAACCCGCTGCCCGGCGTGCTGCCACCACTGCCGGACGATGTAATCGAGCAACTGGCCAGTCTGCTCGGCCGCAGCCAGCAACATTGGCTGAGCAATGTTCAAGCTGACCCGCGCGCGCAGCCGCTGTACGGCGAATTGCTGCTGCGTCAGGGCGAGCGACTGGATCCGTTTGAACTGAGTGTGCGGGAAGACGCCAGCCAGGCCGAGCGCGACGCACCCGCACGAGCCATCCATCATGTCGTGCGCCTGCGTTTCGATTTGCCCGGTCTGGGCGTGTGCCAATTTTTGCTGGATTTGCAGGCCGATGATTTGCAGCTGCATTTCTACAGCGAGCAAGCCGCAACGGTGGAGCTGTTCAATCACCATCTGGATACGCTGGCGGCGACGCTGGCAGCCGATGCCATACATCTCAATGCCGTGCAAAGTCATCGGGTTGAGCAATTGCCGGCGCTGCAATTGCCGGCCGCGCAGGGTTTTCATGTCCGGGCCTGAAACCGCAGCGAATGAACCGGGCGCTAGCGATGCCGGCAGCGCCCGAACGGCGGCCGCGCTGAAATATGATGGCGACAGCGCACCGCGCCTGATCGCCAAAGGCCGTGGCGATCTGGCGGAACAAATCATCGCCTTGGCCCAGCAACATGGCGTCTACCTGCACGAAGATCCGGTGCTGGCGCAGGCGCTGCAGCAATTGCGATTGAATCAGGAGATCCCGCGCAAACTGTATGTCGCGATAGCCCGGGTCATTGCCTTTGCTTATTTCCTGCAAGGCAAGACACCGCAGCGCTGAGCGGCAAACGTTTTTCGGTAAAATAAAGAAGACCAAACAAAAACGCCGGCGATTGCCGGCGTTTTTGTTTTGCGAGACGGTCGCGTCAACGATCAGAACAACTGCTGGCCAACATACCAGGCAATCGCGGCAACAAACGCCGATGCCGGAATGGTCAACAGCCAGGCCCAGACGATATTGCCGGCCACGCCCCAACGCACGGCGTTGACGCCCTGACTGGAACCAACACCGACAATCGCACCGGTAATGGTGTGCGTGGTCGACACCGGAATACCGAACGACGAGGCCAGGAACAACGTGATCGCGCCACCGGTTTCGGCACAGAAACCACCCACCGGCTTCAGCGGAGTAATTTTCTGGCCCATGGTTTTGACGATGCGCCAGCCGCCGAACATGGTGCCTAGGCCGATGGTGATGTAACAGGCGATCACCACCCACGGCGGAATGTGATCTGGCGTGGCCTGCAGCCAGTGCGGCACAACATCCGGCGATGACAGTGTCGCGGCCATCAGCAACATCCAGATAATACCGGCAGTTTTCTGGGCGTCGTTACCACCATGACCCAAGCTGTACAGCGCCGCCGAAACCAGCTGCAGGCGTCGGAACCAGCGATCGACCCGGCGCTGCGAGCTGCGGAAAAAGATCCACGACACCGCCAGCATCAGCAGACTGCCGAGCAACATGCCAAGCATCGGCGACAGCACGATAAACGTCACGGTCTTGATCAGGCCCGACGAAATCAGCGAACCGGTACCGGCCTTGGCGACCGCCGCACCGACCAGGCCGCCGATCAAGGCATGCGAAGACGACGACGGGATGCCGTAATACCAGGTAATCAGGTTCCAGGTGATCGCACCGATCAGTGCACCGAAGATCACATAGTGATCGACGATCTCCGGATCGATGGTGCCCTTGCCGATGGTCGCCGCAACTTTCAGCGGGAAAATCACGTAGGCAACAAAGTTGAAGAAAGCCGCGAACGCGACCGCATAATGCGGCCGCAACACGCCAGTCGATACAACGGTCGCAATCGAGTTGGCGGCGTCATGAAAACCGTTCATGAAATCGAACAGCAGCGCCAACACGATCAGGAACAGCAGGACCTCGAAGCTCATGATGGGGGTCCCGGTTCGTTAAGCGTTTTCGAGCACGATGCCTTCGATCACATTGGCGACGTCGGCACAGCGATCGGTGGTGGTTTCGAGCAACTCGTATACCGCTTTCAGCTTGATCAGCTGCTTGGTATCGGTCTCTTCCCGGAACAGTTTGGCCATGCCGGAACGCATCACGTGGTCGGCTTCGCCTTCAATGCGGTCGATGTCTTGGCACAGCTTCAGGATGGTCAGTGCGTTGTCCATGTTCGGCAGCAACTTGACCGCTTCCTGAACCTTGTTGACGCCTTGCTCAATCTGCTCACCGAGCTTCTGGCACTCAGGTGTCAGTTCATGCACATCATACAGATGAATCGACTGGGCGACGTCTTCCATCAAATCAAGGATGGTGTCGAGACCGGTGATCAGCTGGTGGATGTGGTCACGGTCCAGCGGAGTGATAAAAGTGTGGTGCAGCAGGTTGATGGTTTCGTGGGTCACTTCATCGGCCCGGCGTTCGACCGCCTCGACCTTGCGCACCCGGCCTTCCAGACCATTGTCCGGGTGTGCCAGCAGGGCCCGCAGTTCGGCAGCCCCCTCGATAAGCAAACCCGCATGCTTGTTGAAGTAGTCGAAGAACTTGCCTTCGCGCGGCATGAAATTTCCGAACATGACAGCCCCATGACGGTTGGATGACGAACGGGCGCCGTTTTACCCGAAACTGTGACAAATGCCCAGCTCAGCCGACAAAAAAAGTCATTTTTGCTTTGAAAAACCGTGGTTTGGATGGCCATACCTGAGGATCAAACCGTCGGTCGGCTAAACCCAAGCTGTCATAAAAATGTCACAAAAGAATGGCGATGCAATGTGGTGCGGGTTTGAACCGTTCAAAAGCAATCGAAACGAAATTGCGGCCGGGACTCGAATGGGTCAGAACCCCTGCGCCCTGAATCTTCAAAATCAGCCGCGGCTATTGCCCCAACAACAAAAGTAAAGGCCCCGTTTGGGGCCTTTGCTGTTGCTCGAATGTTGAGCCTTTTGCCTTCACTTCAAACCTTGTAATACGCCCGATACCAGTCGACGAAGTTACGTACGCCAGTTTGCACCGGCGTGTTCGGTCGAAACCCGGTCCAGCTTTCCAGCTCGCTGACATCGGCGCAGGTCGACGGCACGTCGCCGTCCTGCATCGGCAGGAAGTTCTTGATCGCTTTTTTGCCGACCGCTTCTTCGATGGCCTCGATGAATTCCATTAGCTGCACCGGCTGGTTGTTGCCGATGTTGAAGATTCGGTAATTGGCGTAGCTGGTGGCCGGATCGGGCTTCAGCGCATTCCAATCCGGATTGGGCTGGGCAGGCCGATCCATCGCACCGATGACGCCGCTGACAATGTCTTCAACATAGGTGAAATCGCGGATCATCTTGCCGTGGTTGAATACGTTAATCGGCGTGCCTTCCAGAATGCCTTTGGTGAACAGGAACAGCGCCATGTCCGGCCGGCCCCAGGGGCCGTAGACGGTAAAGAAGCGCAGCCCCGTGACCGCCATGCCGTACAGATGGGCGTAGCTGTGGGCCATCAGCTCATTGGCTTTTTTGGTGGCCGCGTACAGCGTCATCGGGTGATCGACGCCGTGGTGTTCGCTGAACGGTTGCAGTTCGTTAGCACCGTACACCGAGCTGGTCGAGGCAAACACCAGATGACCGACCTTGCTGTGCCGGCAACCTTCGAGGATGTGCAAAAAGCCGGTGACATTGCTGTCGACGTAGACATGCGGATTGGTGATGGAGTAGCGCACGCCGGCTTGCGCCGCGAGATGAATCACGGCATCGAATTTCTCACGCTGAAACAGCACCTCCATGCCGGCCCGATCGGCCAGATCGAGTTTGACGAACTCGAAGCCCTTGTGCTGGCGCAAGCGCGCCAACCGATCTTCTTTCAGCTGTACGCTGTAATAGTCGTTGAGATTATCGAGGCCGACTACGGTGTCGCCGCGCGCCAGCAGGCGCTGGCTGGCATGCGAGCCGATGAAACCGGCGGCACCGGTAACCAGAATGCGTTTACTCACAATTCGGCTCCGTTATCGCTTACAAGCGCCACAAACTGACACCCACCTTCCCCATCGCCTCACGGTCCAACGCACACTTGACGTCGGAGATGCGAGCGCCCGGGGCCAGCATGGCTTTGAGTTGTTCGGCGCTGAGCGCTTTGTATTGTTTGTGTGCGACCGCGATGATGATGTGGTCGAGTTTGTTCAGTTGGTTCAGGTCAACGAGGTCGACGCCGTATTCGTGTTTGGCCTCGTCTTTGTCGGCGATGGCATCGTGCACCAGCGGTTCGATGCCGTAGCTGCGCAGTTCGTTGATGATGTGGATGACTTTGCTGTTGCGCAGGTCCGGGCAGTCTTCTTTGAAGGTGAGTCCGAGCACGGCGACGCGGGCGCCGTGCAGCGGCCGGCCGGCTTTGAGCATTTCTTTGATGGCTTCTTGGGCAACGAAGCGGCCCATGTCATCGTTGACTTGCCGACCGGCGAGAATGACTTGCGGGTGGTAGCCGAGTTTTTGCGCTTTGTGGGTGAGGTAGAACGGGTCGACGCCGATGCAGTGACCGCCGACGAGGCCGGGCCGGAACGGCAGGAAGTTCCATTTGGTGCCGGCGGCTTGCAGGACGTCGACGGTGTCGATTCCCATGCGGTGGAAGATCAGCGAGAGTTCGTTCATCAGCGCGATGTTCAAATCGCGTTGAGTGTTTTCGATGACTTTGGCGGCTTCGGCGACTTTGATGCTGGCGGCGCGGTAGACACCGGCGGTGACGACGGAGCTGTAGACGTCGGCAACGATGTCGAGGGTTTTGGCATCTTGGCCGGAGACGACTTTTTTGATTTTGGTGAAGGTGTGTTCTTTGTCGCCCGGGTTGATGCGCTCGGGTGAGTAGCCAACGGTGAAATCAACACCGCATTTGAGGCCGGATTCGCGTTCGAGCACCGGTACGCAGTCTTCTTCGGTGGCGCCGGGGTAAACGGTGGATTCGTAGACGACGATGTCGCCTTTTTTGAGCGCTTTGCCGACGCTGACCGAGGCTTTGAGCATCGGGGTCAGGTCGGGGATGTTGGCATCATCGACCGGGGTCGGCACGGCAACGATGAAGAAGTCAGCTTTTTTGAGCTCGTCGATTTGGTTGGTGTAGTGAATGCGGGTTTCGGCGAGTTCCGCCGCGGTCACTTCGCCGGTGTGGTCCTGGCCGGTTTTGAGTTCGGCGATGCGCTTGGTGTTGATGTCGAAACCGATGGTCTCCTTGCCATCGATGGCGGCTTGGCGACCAAAGGCGACCGCAACGGGCAGGCCTACGTAGCCCAGGCCTATGACGGCGATACGGCGGGAATGCGGCATTTCTTGTCCTTCCAGTGACGAAAACAGCTCCATGAGGGCGCGCATTCTAGCAAGGCCGCCGGGCCAAAGTCATGACGACCGCGACCGGTCCGGCCAAACCGGCCGGGGCCGACTCCGGCAGGCCAGATCACGTATGATGCCGCCCCAACGCTACCCTGCCCTGCCAATACCGATGCAAACCCTGCCTGTTGCCAGCGTCTGGCGCCGCCTGTTCGCCATGGTTTATGACGCGTTGTTGCTGATTGCGCTGCTGATGCTTGCTGCTGCTATCGCCATGCTGTTCGCCGAGCTGGTCGTGCCCGGCCTGAATAGCCAGCGACCCGATGCCCTGCGCCACCAACCGCTGTACTTGCTGTGGCTGTCGCTGTGGTGGTTTGGCTATTACGTCTGGTGCTGGCGCCGAGGCGGTCAGACGGTGGGCATGAAAGCCTGGCGACTGCAATTGGTCAGCCTAACAGGCCAAGCGGTACAGCTGTGGCAGTGCACGATGCGCTTGCTGGTGGCCGTTTTTATCGCCGCCCTGTTGCTGGCCGCTTACAACCTGCTCGCCGCGCTCGGCATGAAACAGTTTGGCGGCCCGCTGCTCGCGCTGGTGCTGTTGTTGCAGCTACCGATGCTGGCGGTGCATGAAAAGCTGTCGCAGACCGTGGTTCTGCAATTGCCGAAAACGGCGGCGACGAAAAAAGAGAATTCCCGATAAATCGCTGGCGACAAAACGCGGTAGTTCTCGATCAAAAGGCTACCGCGCAAACACCCGCCGCGCTCCCATTGGGAGAGGGATCGAATACGTCTCCCGCCGAAAGAAGGTGGCGTTTCGCGCCGGATGAGGGTGGCTGCTACGTCCGCATCGTCAGCCAGATTTGTTCAAGCAGTCTTGGTTCAGCGCAAATGATATGAGACTGCCGCAATTTCGATTAGCGCTGCAATGGCGGCAAGAGCTGGCGGGTCCGCTTCGCTTGACCCGCCCTACGCAATCGGGTTGTGACTCGTCGCGAATCCGAAAAACTCAGCGGGCTCTTCGCAATAGCCAGAGCGCGCCGGTCAGAAATACTGCGGGTGGCAACAGGGCGCCGAGCACTGGCGGCAATTGATAAACCAGACTGACTGGGCCGAAAATCTGGCCAAGGTAATGAAAGCTCAAACCGACCGCCACACCGGCCAGCACGCGCGCACTGACGGTCACCGAGCGCAGCGGCCCGAATACCGAAGCGATGCCCGCCAGCATCATCGCAAACAGGTTCAGCGGCTGGAAAACCTTGCGCCAGAATTCCAGATCGTACTGACTCGCATCCAGACCATTGCTAACCAGATACTGGCTGTACGACCACAGTCCGGCACCGGACAATTCGGCCGGCCGCGCCTGCAGCACCTGCAAATGTTCCGGTGCCAATTCGCTTTGCCAGAACACTTCGTCAAACGGCTCGGTATTGACCTGCTCACCATCAAACCGGGTGTGAATGCCGCGCAGCAAACGCCATTTGCCATCGCCCTGATACTGCGCGCGCTCGGCAAAATAGGTTTCGCTCAGCTGCTGCGGTGCCGAGAATGAAAAGATCTGCACTTCGTCGGCGGTTTGATCCACCAGCACATGGCGGAAAAACACATAATCGTGAGTAGAGCGTAACCAGACCCCGGCGCCGGACGCGCGAAACGCCTCGTTTGGCGCAATGGCATTCAAGCGCAGATCCTGCGCCATGGAACTGGTGTGTGGGACAATCACTTCGCTGAGCAGAGCACCGCCAAGAATGAGAAACACCGCAGCCCGGATGGTGGCCATGCCAACCTGAGTGGGTGATACCGCTGCCGCACGCATGGCGGTCAGCTCGCTGCTCGACGACAACACGCCAAGCCCCATCACGGTGCCGATCAGCGTGGCCATCGGCAGCAGTTCACCCAGCCACATCGGCACACTGAGCAAGGTATAAGCCAGCGCTTTTATCGCGGTGTATTCCGCGGTGCCGACATCGCCCAATTCATCCAGAAACGAAAACAGAAAGCGCAGCGCGACCAGCAGGAACAGCACCATGGCCGTTGGCTGCAACACAGAGCGGACGATATAGCGATTCAGGATACGCATGGGCTCAGCTCAACTTGGCCAACGGGGCCCGGCGGATTTCCCGCTGGCGCAGCAAGATCACGCCGAGCGCCAGCGCCAGCAAATGCACCGGCCACAAACCGATCCAGCCAGCCAATTTACCCTCTTCGAGCGACGACCTCGCCATCATCAGCAGCATGGTGTAACCGAGAAAAATCAGCAGGCCGGGCAGGATACGGGCGAACTTGCCTTCGCGCGGCCGAACCCGGCAGAGCGGAATTGCCAACAGAGCCAGAATCGGCATTTGCAGCGGTACCGCCAAGCGCCATTGCAGCTCAGCGATGTTTTCCGGTTTCAGATCCATCAGCAATTCAACGCTGGACAAAGCCTTGGCCTTGCGCCGGATTTCCGAAACGGAGCGCGGCTGCAACTTCATGAAATACTTGTCGTACTTGACCACCGTCCACTTTTTGCTGCCGGGCTGCATTTCATAGCGATAGCCATTTTCCAGCACCAGAAAACGCTGGCCGTCGCGTTCATCTTGCCAGTGATAGCCACCGCGCGAGGCCAAAATGCCGGTCGAGTCGCCAGCCGCTTGCGGCATGCTGGCGAAAAAAACACCACCGAGGGAATTCTGCTCACCGAACGCTTCGACGTAGAGCACGCTGTGCTTGTCCTGACCTTCTTGGAACCGACCCGGCGCCAGCAACGACAATTCGGATTCCGCGGCCTGCTGGTCCAGTACCTGATACTGATATTCCAGCGCCATCGGCATGACATAGAGCGTCAGCGCGGCGGTAAATGCCGTCATCGCCAACACTGGTTTCAACAGGTGGCGCAGGACATCGTTCTCACCCACCCCGCAGGCCCGCAGCACGGTCATTTCGTGTTCGACATAAAGCCGACCGAGCGCCAGCAAAATGGCCAGAAACAAGGTCAGTGGCAGCAGCAGGCTGAATAGTACAGGCAGATAGAGCGCGACGAGTTTGAGCACGACCAGACCGCTGAGCTCGCCACCGGCGGCTTCGCCCAGATAGGTCACCAGCCGCTGACTCAGAAAGATCAGCATCAGCACCGTCAGGATGCCGGCAAAGCTGCGCAGAACCTCGCGATTCAGGTAGCGGAATACGATCAAACCGGGACGCTCCAGAAGCCAGAAAACCTGTGTTTTTACCGCGAAATATCGCTTTTTGCGCTGCAGCAGTGTATTTTTACACTTTTCCCGCCAGGGTGATCGCCACGGCGGCGGCCATGATACACCAAGTCGGGACGTTCCCTAGCGGGATAAACCCGGCGCGAATCCGCCCTTTTCAGAGTGATCCGCGCCGCGTTAACCCGGTCGGGATCAACCCCGATCCGGATTAGCCTGATCGGGATTAGCCCGTTCCGGCGAAAGCATAGGTCAGCCCCCGCTCAGGATAGTCCCGACTCGCCGACACGCGAGCGCAGCGGTCATCCCCGATTCAGTTGGAGAGCAGTATGGAGTTTGATGTCAAAAGTGGCAGCCCGGCCAAACAACGCAGCGCCTGCATCGTGGTCGCGGTATTCGAGCCGCGCAAACTGAGCGCGGCCGGTGAGGAAATCGACGCTGCCAGCGCCGGCTATCTCGCCAGCATCCTGCGCCGCGGCGACATCGAAGGCAAACCGGGGCAAACCCTGATGCTGCATTCCGTGCCGAACACACTGTGTGATCGGGTGCTGCTGGTCGGTTGCGGCAAAGAACGCGAACTCAATGAAAGCCAGTATCGCCGCATCATCAGCAAGGTGGTGGCCACGCTGCAGGAAACCGGCTCGATGGAAGCCGTTTGCTTTCTGCCGGAACTGAACGTCAAGAATCGCGATTTGCGCTGGAAAGTGCGTCACGCTGTCGAGGCCGCCAGCGAAACCCTGTACAACTTCGATCAACTGAAAAGCAAAAAAGACGCTGCCCGCCGGCCGCTGCGCAAACTGGTATTCAACGTGCCGGCACGCAGTGATTTGGCCGAAGGCGAAAAGGCCATTGCCGAAGCGCTGGCCGTGGCGGAAGGCGTCAAGTTCGCCCGCGATCTGACCAACCTGCCCGGCAATATTTGCCACCCGACCTACCTGGCTGAGCGCGCCCAGGAAATGGCCAAAGCCAACAAGCCGCTGAAGACCACCATCATCGACGAAACCGAATTGAAGAAGATGGGCGCCGGCGCTTTTGTTGCGGTATCGCAGGGTTCAGATCAGCCCGGCAAATTGATCGTCATGGAATACAGCGGCGGCAAGAACGGCGATGCGCCGATCGTGCTGGTCGGCAAAGGCATCACCTTTGACACCGGCGGCATTTCGATCAAACCGTCCGATGGCATGGACGAAATGAAATTCGACATGGGTGGCGCCGCTTCGGTGTTCGGCACCATGACCGCCGTGCTGAAACTGGCGCTGCCGATCAATGTGATCGCGGTGGTCGCGGCGGCGGAAAACATGCCGAGCGGCAAAGCCACTCGCCCCGGTGATGTGGTCACCACGCTGTCGGGTCAGACCGTGGAAATCCTGAATACCGATGCCGAAGGTCGGCTGGTGTTGTGCGATGCCATGACCTATGTCGAGCGCTTTGATCCGGATGTGGTAATCGATATCGCGACGCTGACCGGCGCCTGCGTGATCGCGCTGGGCCATCACACCAGCGGCTTGATGAGCAATCACAATCCGCTCGCCAATGATCTGCTGGAAGCCGGCGAAACCGCTGGCGACCGCGCGTGGCGTTTGCCGATATACGACGAATATCAAGAACAGCTGGACAGCAACTTCGCAGACATGTCGAACCTCGGCGGTCGTCCGGCCGGCGCCATCACCGCCGCCTGCTTCCTGTCGCGATTCGCCAAGAAATTCCACTGGGCGCATCTGGATATCGCCGGCACCGCCTGGAAATCCGGCAAAGCCAAAGGCGCAACCGGTCGGCCGGTGCCGCTGCTGACCCAGTACCTGCTCGACCGCGCCGGCAGCAAGAAACGCAAAAGCGCCTGATCCGAAACGGAAACCACCATCGCCATGACTCGCGTCGATTTTTATCAGCTTGCCGACACCAGCAGCAGAGCGCCACTGCTGACCAGCTGCAAGCTGATCAAAAAAGCCTTGCAGGCGCACAGTCATGTCTATGTGCAGGTGCCGGATCTGCGCACCGGCGAGCAACTGGACGAACTGCTCTGGCAGTTTGAACCGGATGCCTTCATTCCGCATGTGCTGCTGCCACGCGATGAAAAACTCAGTGCCAATGTCGCCATTGGCGTCGGTGCTGCGCCGGATCTCTACGCGGGCGTGCTGATCAACTTGAGCGATGCCCTGCCGCACCAGTTCCAGCGCTTTGAGCGCTTGCTGGAGCTGGTGCCGGCCTCGGAAGAACAACGGCTGAAAGCTCGTGAGCGTTACGGCTATTACAAACAGCGAGGTTACCCGCTGCAGTATCACAATTTGGAAAAGTCCCACAATCTGGAAAAGAACGCCTAAAGCCATTTTGTAGGAGCGAGCTTGCTCGCGATGCATTTCGGAGCGTGCTCTTTCGCGAACAAGCTCGCTCCTACTCAAACCGTCATTGAATACTGGAACGAAACCGAATGGACAAGTCGTACAACCCCAACGAAATCGAACGCCGCTGGTATGAAACCTGGGAAGCTGCCGGCTACTTCAAGCCAAGCGGCCAAGGCACGCCCTACTGCATCATGATCCCGCCGCCGAACGTGACTGGCAGCCTGCACATGGGTCACGGCTTCAACAATTCGGTGATGGATGCGCTGACCCGCTACCACCGCATGAAAGGCCACAACACGCTGTGGCAGGTCGGTACAGACCATGCCGGTATCGCGACACAAATGGTGGTCGAGCGTCAGCTCGCTGCCCAGAACACCACTCGCCACGAACTGGGCCGGGAAAAATTCCTGGAAAAAGTCTGGCAATGGAAAGCCGAATCCGGGGGCACCATCACCAATCAACTGCGCCGGCTTGGCAGCTCGGTCGACTGGTCACGCGAACGCTTCACGATGGATGAAGGACTGTCCAATGCGGTTCGCGAAGCATTTGTCCGTCTGTACGACGATGGTCTGATTTATCGCGGTAAACGGCTGGTCAACTGGGATCCGAAACTGCACACCGCCATTTCCGATCTGGAAGTGGTGTCGGAAGAAGAGAAAGGCTCGCTGTGGCATTTCCGCTACCCGCTCGCCGATGGCAGCGGCCATCTCGTGGTCGCAACCACCCGTCCGGAAACCATGCTCGGCGACACCGCCGTTGCCGTGCATCCGGAAGATGAGCGTTACAAACAGCTCATCGGCAAGCAAATCAAGCTGCCGATCACCGGCCGCTTGATTCCGATTGTCGGCGACGATTATGTTGACCGCGAATTCGGCAGTGGCTGCGTCAAGATTACCCCTGCACACGATTTCAACGACTATGAACTCGGCAAGCGACACAACCTGCCGCTGATCAACGTGCTGGATCGTGATGCCAAGATTCTGGCTGAATTCACCGTCTTGACCTTTGCCAACTACGAAACCTTGCACGGTGAAAAAGGCCCAGTCGCCTACGCCGGACTGGATCGCTTCGATGCCCGCAAGAAAATCGTTGCCGAATTCGAACAGCTCGGGCTGCTGGAAAAAATCGAGCCGCACACATTGAAAGCACCACGCGGTGACCGGTCGGGCGTCATTGTCGAACCGTGGTTGACCGATCAGTGGTATGTCAAAGCCTCGGTGCTGGCCAAACCGGCCATCGAAGCGGTCGAAGATGGCCGCATCAAATTTGTGCCTCAGCAATACGAGAACATGTACAACGCCTGGATGCGCGATATCCAGGATTGGTGCATCAGTCGGCAGCTGTGGTGGGGGCATCGGATCCCGGCCTGGTATGACAACAGCAGCAATGTCTATGTCGGCCGCGATGAAGCGGAAGTGCGCAGCAAATACGGCCTTGCTGCCGACGTCGATCTGCGTCAGGACGACGACGTGCTGGACACCTGGTTCAGCTCGGCCATGTGGACGTTCTCGACGCTGGGCTGGCCGCAGCAAACACCAGAACTGAAAACCTTCCATCCGACCGACGTGCTGGTCACCGGCTTCGACATCATTTTCTTCTGGGTCGCCCGGATGATCATGATGACCATGCATTTCATGAAGCATGAAGACGGTACGCCGCAGATCCCGTTCAAGACCGTTTATGTGCACGGTCTGGTGCGCGATGCCGAAGGCCAGAAGATGTCAAAGTCGAAGGGCAACGTGCTCGATCCGATCGACATCATTGATGGCATCGATCTGGAGACCCTGGTGCAGAAGCGCACCAGCGGTCTGATGCAGCCGCAGATGGCTCAGAAAATCGAACAACGCACTCGCAAGGAATTCCCGGAAGGGATTGCGGCCTTTGGCACCGATGCGCTGCGCTTCACCTTTTGCTCGCTCGCCTCAACGGGTCGTGACATCAAGTTCGACATGGGCCGGGTCGAAGGCTACCGCAATTTCTGCAACAAGCTGTGGAACGCCACCCGCTTTGTGCTGATGAACACCGAAGACCAGGACCTCGGCACCACTGCCAGCAATCAGCACACCGTTGCCGATCTGTGGATCCGCTCGCGCTTGAATGCCGCGATTGCCGATTTCCACAAGGCAATGCAAAGCTACCGACTCGATTTGGCCTCGCAAGCGCTGTATGACTTCTTCTGGAACGAATACTGCGATTGGTATCTGGAGCTGACCAAGCCGGTACTGAACGGCGATGTGCCCGCCGCCCAGAAAGCCGGTGCCCGTCGGACCTTGCTGGAGGTGTTGGAAACCTGGTTGCGGCTGGCCCATCCCGTGATGCCGTTTATCACCGAAGAAATCTGGCAGAAAATCGCGCCGATGGTTGGCCGATATGGCGGGGATACCAAGCACGGCGTCACCATCATGCTGCAAGCCGCGCCGCAAGAAGACGCCACCCTTGCCAATCCGCTTGCTGATGCCGATATCGCCTGGCTGCAGGCGGTGGTGCTCGCGGTGCGCAACATCCGCGCCGAAGTGAATCTGGCGCCGGGCAAGATCATTCCGGTTCTGTTTAAGCCAGTTTCCCATAACCACGCGGGCCAACCGGAAGATCAACGTCGCAGCCGTGAGCTGGCGGTGTTCCTGCATTCGCTGGCACGTCTGGAGCGCATTGACTGGTTGACTGCTGGTGCCACGCTACCGGCCACCGCAGCGGCCATTGTCGGCGATTTGGAGATTCATATTCCGCTGGCAGGTTTGATCGATGTGGAGGCCGAGAAAACCCGGCTGAACAAGGAAATCGCCAAACTGACCGATGAAGTTGCACGCCTGAATGGCAAGCTGTCGAACGCGGCATTCGCCGACAAGGCGCCGGCTGCCGTCGTCCAGAAAGAGCGCGACAAGCTGACCGAAGCTGGCACGGCGTTGATCAAACTGCGCGAGCAATTGGCGCAATTTAGCGGTTGATGGTGCGGCCATCGCAATAGCTAGAACGGGCGCTACGGCGCCCGTTTCTCTTTTCTCTAACTGACCACGTCTACCATGCAGACATTGAAAACCACGCGCCTGCTACTGCGGCAGTGGCGACCGGAAGATGCCAAACCATTTGCCGAACTGAATGCAGATCCGGAGGTGATGCAGCACTTTCCGGCTCGGCTGACTGCAGCGGAGAGTGATGCAATGCTGACGCGTTGTCAGCAACACATCGAAGTACATGGCTGGGGTTTATGGGCGGTTGAACAGATCGACGGCGGTGACTTCATTGGTTTTGTCGGGCTCAGCCGGCCTCGCTTTCAGGCCGCGTTTACCCCTTGTGTTGAGGTGGGCTGGCGACTCCGGCGAAGTGCCTGGGGTCATGGCTTTGCCAGCGAAGCAGCAACAGCATGTCTGCATTTCGGTTTTGACACGCTGCAACTGGATGAAATCGTGTCGTTTACTGCAGCCAGCAATACCCGCTCACAGTGTGTCATGCAGCGGCTAGGCATGCGTCATAACCCGGCCGACAATTTTCTGCATCCACTGCTCGACCCGCAGCATCCGATCACGCCGCATGTGCTGTATCGAATCGCTCAGGCGGAATGGCGGAAAAACCTGACGCGCTGAACGCGTTGAATCAGTAGCGTCGGACCGGTTGTGGACTGCCGCGGAAAAGCCGAGCCAAGGCCATGATGAGTAATTCGATCACCAGCGCTGCCAGCAAGCCGATGCTGACACCTGCGATCACAGCGTCCTGATTCAGCGGCACCACATAGCTGTAGTTGATTCGGGTTTCAGCCATCAGCTCGTCATTGGCGGCGAACAGGGCATGAAAGGCGCGTAGTGGAAATGGCTTTTGCATTGCCAGCTGTTCGGCGGCCAGCAGCTGCAACCGTTGCCAGATTTTTTCGATACTGTCGGCGTCTTCCTGAAACACGACATCGCCGCTTTGGCGATGATGCTGAATCATTGCATCGACATCGCCGTTGAAATGCCGGTCAGCGGTATCCTGAAAGCCGGCGAAATTGCCTTTGGCTTCCAAATAGTGTGCATCAACCCGTTTGGCGTACTGATCGACAAATGCCGGCAGTTGCACTCCCGCCAGCAAGCCCACCGCAAAGACCATCAGCCGAATATAATCCCGAAACACGCTGCCTCCTCCCCTTTCCCACGCCATTCACCCGGTACTGAAACCGAGCGGATTGCGCGTTCTCGCCGGCGCAGTTCAAGGCTGCGCTTGATGCTTCAAATTGACAATCGCGACGGATTATATCGGTGCACCCGGTGGAATGGCCGGCAATGGTCGACGTTTTACCGAGTCCGGATTGCTCAGGTACTGGCTGATGAAGTGCGCGGCATCGCGGCGATTACTGCCCAGCAATCCACGCTTGCCGTGATCGGCCAACCACTGCTGCCACTGCCCCAACTGCTCGCGCAGCTCCGCTGCCACCGTCGGATGCAATTGACCACCGTCCAGCGTGGCAATCAGCGCATCCAGAACCGTCCAGTTGGCCGACAGCTGCACGGCGTCACCGGCGATCAGATTGGCGTCCACTGCATCGCGTTGCCAGGTGCCGGCAAAAACGCTGCGCATCAATTCGGCGACACCCGGTTGCTGCGCGTCACGGGCTTGTTGCCAAGCCAGCCGGTTGAGCCGGCTCGGTTCAAACAGCAGCTGGCTGCTGAGCGCGGCAGCCGACTCCACCGCGGCGAGCGCATCGAACACCGGCGTCATGCGGCTGGTGAAATATTCGCGGCCACGCGCGTAACCGATGGCGGGCGGCGTCAGCACATCGAGCACGTTGGCTGGCAAGGCCAGTTCTTCGGCGCTGAGCAAACGCACCAAACGGCTCAGAGCCGCACGTTGTGTCGCCGCAGCAACCGGCTGCGCTCCTGCTTCACTGCCTCGATTCAGCGCATTCAAATCGTATTGATACGCCGCGCCAGCAAGCTGACGGGCCACCGCTTCGGTTTGATAGCGATGCAACAGATACACCGGCACCAAACGCGCTTCCAATTCGCCGCGCTGCCGATCCGGCGGCAATACCGCCGGTGAAAACTGTTGCAGGGCCTGACGCCGCACGGCCAGCAGTTGATCAAAACTCTGTTGACTGTCCGGGCCGTAGTCCCACAGCAAACCATCGGAATTGCTCATGCCGGGCGAACGGGCATCGTTGTCGCTGACGTATTGCATGCCGGTCGCAGCGATTTGCTGGCGCAACTGGGCCAGCGCGGCCGATTCCTGTTCGGCCGGAAACTGGCTGTAGGCGTGCTTGACGAGGTAGACATCCCACGGGCCGATGCCGACACCGTAGGCTTTGCTCAGATCGAGTGAGTTGTCCGGCTTCACGGTCAGCAAGGGATGCGGATAATCCATCACCGAACCATTGCCCTGCCGGCTGGCGGCAAAATTGTGATTGAAGCCGATGGTATGGCCGACTTCATGCGCGGCAAGCTGACGCATCCGGGCCAGCGCCATTTGCTCGGCCATCGCCGTCAATTCCGCTTGATTGGCTTTGCCGTATGGCGCCAACAGCGACTCCGCGATCAGGATGTCCTGACGCACACGCTGCGAGCCAAGCGTAACCGCGCCCTTGATGATTTCACCGGTGCGCGGATCATGCAAGAAGGTGCCGTAAGACCAACCACGCGTCGCACGGTGCACCCATTGAATCGTGTTGTAACGGATATCCATCGGATCCATATCCGCTGGCATCAGCTCGACCCGGAATGCATCCTTGAATCCGGCTTGCTCAAACGCCGCGCTCCACCAACGTGCTCCCTCCAACAAGGCCGAACGCACCGGCTCCGGCGTACCGGCATCAAGGTAATAGACAATCGGTTTCTTGACTGGACTCAGCGCCGCCGTCGGATTGGTTTTCTCCAATCGAAAGCGCACTTGATAGCGAGTGTCGAGACTCGCCGACAAGGGTTTGGCGAAATCATAAAAGCCGATATCGATACCACCCGAAGCCGGATGATAGGGTCGCGGCTGGAAGCCATCGGCCGGCAAGCGCACCAGGCTGATGCGTTGCTGCAGGGTCAGACTTTCCGGATCGACCGCGACATCACGCACAAACTGGCCTTCACCGGGACCGGAAAAAGTCAGCAGTGCTTGCAACTCGGTGTTGTCGGGAAACGTTTTGCTGTCATCAAAAACCGGTACGCTGCGCTTGTCGTCTAGCTTGTAGCTGCCCTGCTGGCTGCCGGCGAGACGCGCGGCGATGCCATGGCGATCGGCAACGACAAATGAAGTCAGATCCACGACCGCCGTTTTGCTGTCAGCAGTTTTGTCGACAGTTTTGCTGGCCGCAGTGCGGGCAGCATCGGTACCTGCCTCGGCAGCGATATCCGTCAGCACATCACCGGCCCACAATACCGATTCGGCAAAAGCTTCACGAACACTGGCACGCTCGAGCGCACTGTCGGAGTTGGCGACAAACCGGGTGTTACGCTGAACCAGCAAAACCCGATTGCCAACCCGACGAAACTCGACCATGCGCATTTCACCCGGCTGGCCGCGATCAAGGCCGACATCGTTGGAGCCGAGACCATAGGGCAGCGATGTGGTCAGCAGAAACGGCTGATCAAAGTGCTGGATACCGAGCAGCAGACGGCCTTTGCCGGGATCGCGGTAGAGATCAAAAAAACCGGCTTGTCGGGTCAAGCCCTTTAGCGGATTGTCCGCCGCGCTCACCAGTTGCGGCAACGCAGCCCACGCCAGCCCAACCATGGCAACTATCAAGCGGCCGATATTTCGCATGCTTCTCTCCCGTGCCAGTTCTTCTGTTTTATCTTGATTCTGTTTTGACCCAATTACGGTTTTGACCTAATTCCGGTTTTGACTTACTTCCGGTTTTGATTTGCTTTCTCTATTTTCCTGCCAAGCATTCGCTTGCTCGCCGCTCGCGGTAGCCGGCTGGAGCGGCAAAGACCTACACCCACGGGCCTGCCCTGAAACTCAACTTTTTTGCCAGCACACTCAATGTGCGCGTTCACCGGTCTGCAGGCGCCACAGCGCGGCATAGCCACCATTGTGCGCCAGCAATTCATCATGGCTGCCCGCTTCGACAATGCGGCCCTGCTCCAGCAGATAAATCCGATCAGCCTGACGCACGGTCGACAGCCGGTGCGCGATGACGATCGTGGTGCGGCCCTTGCTGACGACATCGAGCGAGCGCTGAATGGCGGCTTCGGTTTCGTTGTCGACTGCCGAGGTGGCTTCATCGAGCACCAACACCGGCGGATTCTTCAGAATGGCCCGTGCCAACGCCAAGCGTTGACGCTGGCCACCCGACAATTTCTGGCCACGCTCTCCGATGCGGGTGGCAAACCCGAGTGGCAGTTGATTGATGAATTCGGTGGCCTCGGCCGCTTGAGCGGCAGCGGCAATGGCTTCGTCACTGGCGTTTGCCATGCCATAGGCAATATTCTCGGCAACGGTGCCATCGGTCAAAAAGGTATCCTGACTGACGTAACCGATGGCCCGGCGCAAATCCTGCAAATTCAGCGCCTCGATATTCTCGCCGTCAAAGCGAATTACCCCCTTGCCCGGGTGATAAAAGCGCAACAGCAATTTCACCAGCGTGCTCTTGCCAGAACCGGTCGAACCGACAAAGGCGATGGTTTTCCCGGCGGGAATATGGACGTCGATATCGTTCAGCGTGCTGCGCTCGCCGTCATAGGAGAAATGCAGGTGCTCGAAGCGGATTTCGCCGCGGGCCTGCTGCACCGGAAAATGCTTGCCTTCGTAGGGTATGGCAATCGGCGTGTTGAGCAAGCCAAGTGCGCGGTCGATTGAAGCCATCGAACGCTGATACATATCGGCGACATCGGCCAGCCGGGTCATGGGCCACAACAGGCGCTGGGTCAGGTAGACCAGCACCGAATAGGCACCGACGGCCAGCTCGCCATGAATGGTCAACCAACCACCGTAGACCAGCGTGGTGGTGAAACCGGCCAGAATCGCCATCCGGATAACCGGGGTGATTGCCGAGCTGACCAGAATCGCGCGGGCATTGGTTGTGCGATAGGTGTCGCTGGCCTCACGAATGCGTTCCGCTTCAAATTGTTCGGCAGCAAAGCTCTTGATGGTAGCCAGGCCGAGCAAGTTGTTGTTGAGCCTGGCATTGACGTCACCGGCCGCTTCCCGCACTTCGGCGTAACGTGGCGCCAGTTTTTTCTGGAACCAGAATGCGCCGAACAAAATGATCGGCACCGGCAGCAAGGCAATGATGGCGATGGTCGGCTGCAGGACAAAAAACACCGCACTGACCATGATCGACGAGCAGAACACCTGGATGATTTCGTTGGCGCCGGTATTGAGGAAGCGCTCCATCTGATTGACGTCGTCATTCAGAATCGACAGCAGATTGCCGGTCTTGCGATTTTCAAACCAGGCCAATTCGAGTTTCTGCACGTGGTTGTACACGTCCAGCCGCATATCGTGCTGCAGCGATTGCGCCAGATTGCGCCATTTCAAATGGTGCAAATATTCGAACAACGACTCGCCGCCCCAGATCAGCACGTTCAAGCCACCGAGAAACAGCAGCTGATGCCAAGTGCTGACAATGCCCCAGCCACTGAGAATCTCGCGCGCCAGAAACGATTGCTCGCCGTTTACGACAATGTCCACGGCCACCCCGATCAACACTTCCGGCAAAATGTCGAACAACTTGTTCAACACCGAATAGCTGGTGCCGAGCAAGAAATCGCGGCGGTAAGAACGGGCGTAACTGAACAGCTTCTTCAACGGATGCATGGCAGACGGCGGCTGGCGGCAGGAAGCCGCTAGTGTAGGCCAATTGGCACTGTCACTGCAGAACGCAGCCGCCGGGCAAAGTACCGAGGCGCGATGCTGGACGCGGTCGGCCCGGATCGGCACAATTCGCCCGCCGCTGAACCTGCCCGGTTCCGGTTTGCCCCGCCCGCTCACCATGACTGGGCGCAAGGATGAAGTAGAAAGGAATCGTTAATGCTGCGTTTGGCCGGATGCGCCCTGTTTTGCCTGATTTGTAGCCATGTCGTGCAGGCCGACAGCCTCTATCGCTGGACCGACAGCAATGGCGTGGTCCATTTCTCCGACCGCCCGGCCCCTGCCGCCGCCAAGGTCAAACAATCACCGGAACGGATCGAAGTCAGTCCCAGCGACAGCCCGGTCAACAATGAGGCCGAAGACCGTTGGCACGGTGCCCTGCGCGCCCGCGGCGTGCAAATTCGGACCATTGTCATCAAGCAACCCAAGCCGACCCATTCCCGGGCCAGCGGGCTCTAGATGGCCAATGGGTACCTCATCTGGTCGGCGCAGCCAGCAGGCGGCGATGGCGACAAATGTCAGCGATTTTCGGCGGCTGCTTTTCCATTGCCGGCACCGACCGTGTCGAGTAAGGTAGGCCGCGCCCGAACCGCCCAGGCTTGCTACAGCCGCTAGTACCCGGAGCGGCGACGACTTGTGGAAAGGTCATCGCTTTTGCATTGAGCACAACTTGCAACGCTAAACACCGGCATCACTGATGCCGCAACTATAACGAGACATTGAGGACAGCAATGCTCTTCCAACGTGTAAAACCCCTGGACCAGATTCTCGCCACGGCAGAACAACGCGGTCTGAAACGCCAGCTCGGCGCCCTGCAGCTGGTGCTGCTTGGTGTCGGCGCCATCATCGGTACCGGCATTTTCGTGCTGACATCGGTCGCGGCAAACAAAGCCGGTCCCGGCATGATGTATTCCTTTGTGATCGCCGCCATCGTCTGCGCGCTGACCGCACTGGTCTACGCCGAAATCGCTTCGATGGTGCCGGTCGCCGGTTCCGCTTACACCTATTCCTATGCAGTCCTTGGCGAGATCGTCGCCTGGATGGTGGGCTGGGCGCTGATCCTCGAATACGCCGTTGCCGCCGGTGCGGTATCGGTCGGCTGGTCCGGCTACGCCAACGGTTTCCTGCGTGAAATTGGCATGGGTTTGCCAGTCGCGTTGACCGCCGGTCCGTGGGATACGGTCAAGCTCGCTGACGGCTCCGTCGTCAACGGCAGCTTCAACCTGATCGCTTTTGTCGTCGCGCTGGTAGTCACCTCGCTGCTGGTGCTCGGCACCAGCAAAAGCGCCTGGGTGAATGCCTTCCTGGTCGCGATCAAAATTACCGCGCTGTCGGTCTTCGTGGTGCTGGCCATCGGCTCCGTCAACACCGCCAACTTTGAACCGATGTTGCCGAACGGCTGGGGCAGTCCGCTGTCGTCTTCCGGTTTGGGCGTGCTCGGTGCTGCCGCGTCAATCTTCTTTGCCTACGTCGGTTTCGATGCCGTCTCGACTGCCGCTGAAGAAACCAAAAACCCGAACCGCAATATTCCGATCGGTCTGATCGGTTCGCTGGCCGTCTGCACCGTGTTCTATCTGCTGGTTGCCTACGCAGCAGTCGGCGCGGTCGGAGCGCAACCGGGCGGTGAATTGTCGATGTCGAAAGAACCGCTGGCCTACGTGCTGCGCACCATTGGCTATCCTCGGATCGGCAACTGGGTCGCTGCGGCCGCCATTCTGGCGCTGCCATCGGTCATCATCATGATGATGTACGGTCAGACCCGCATTCTGTTCACCATGTCGCGTGACGGTCTGATGCCGAAGCTGTTCTCGGAAGTGCATCCGAAGTTCCACACCCCGCACGTCGTCACCATGATCACCGGCGTCGCCGTTTCGCTGTTCGCCGCAATGTTCCCGGTGTCCATGCTGGCCGACATCACCAACTCCGGTACGCTGTTCGCGTTCTTCATGGTCGCACTGGGTGTGATGTTGCTGCGCAAACGCGAACCGACTCGTGTTCGTCCGTTCCGCACCCCGTTCATCGCCTTTGTCGGTCCGGCCGCGATGGCAGGCTGTCTGCTGCTGTTCTGGAGCCTCGACACCTTCACCAAGTCGGCCTTCCTCGGTTGGGCGATTGTCGGTCTGATTGTGTACTTTGCGTTCAGCCGCAGCCGCAGCGCGCTGGCCAACGGCAATAAGTGAGCGTGTTGGCGGATTCCGTTTTTGTTTGCGCTGCCGGTTAAAGACACGGCGCCAACCGCCAAAAAAGAGCGACCTTCGGGTCGCTTTTTTTTGGCCGAGGGTTTCTGTTCATAACCGACATCAGCATGGCTGAAAATCAATAAGCACCGCTTGGACGATCTCCACACTTGCAAGGACCGAGCGAGCTGGTGATAATCGGCCATCACTGGTCGTACCACGAGTGCCGTCATGACGAAGCCCAATCGACTATCCCGCTTGTTCACCCGCTGCAAAAGCTTGCCGGCGCCGCTGCAATCGTTCGCGATGAGTTTCTTGTTCGGTAGCGCGGTGAAGTTTTTCGCCACTGCCCGCATCCGCATCACCGAGGCCGAACACGGCCGCGTGATCATGGTGATCCGCAACCGGCGCAAAGTGCAGAACCACATCAAGGGCGTACACGCCACGGCCATGGCGCTGCTGGCAGAATCCGCGACGGGCCTGGTGCTCGGCATGAGCTTGCCGGACGACAAGCTGCCGCTGATGAAAACGATGAAGGTCAATTACGTCAAACGCGCGCAAGGCGATCTGAAAGCCATTGCCACGCTAAGCCCCGAGCAACTGCGGGCCATTGAAAACGATGAGCGTGGCGACATCGTGATCGCAGTCACTGTCACCGACAGCGAAGGCAATGAACCGCTGCAGGCAGAAATGCTGTGGGCCTGGCGACCCAAGAAAGCCAGCTGATATGCAACCATAAGAAAGACCACAAACGGCGGTGTTTTTTAACCCCACGGCACCGGCATCGGCCATTGCCGACGGGCGATCCGGATGCAAACCGCTACCGTTGCGGCAAACCCGCGTCAGAAAACACTACCACCTCGAGCTTTCACTTAACCAGTCTGGCTTAACTCGGCGCAGTGCTGCCCAAGCGACTTGCGCCGCGGCCCCTGCGCAACCAGCAACATACCAACATCGGCGGCGGTCTTCAGCAAGCCAAAAAGCAACATACCGCCGAGCGAATCCAACGCCTGTCCGGCAAATATAATCACCAAGTGCATGGGGATAATGCGCATATAGGGCGTAATAAACATTAACCCCAGATTGGGCACTGTTTGTCTATCTACCGTGACCTGCTGACGATGCTCCAGCATCAGCTCGAACACTAGCGCAATCAGACAGAGACCGAAAAATAGATCAACGGCGTAAAGCCCTTTGCCAAGCACGAGAAGAAAAACAAGATGTAACAGGCAAAAAAACAAGTAATGAGACAGAAAAGAGACAATGCACTTTCTCTTCTCTCGATTTGCGAGCTCACGAATTCCCTCGTCGTAACGAACGCCGACACTATCAAAACGCTGCAAGCGAAGTATTCTCACCGCATTGCTAATACCGATGAGCACACTTTGTGCCCAATAGGTCAACATCAGCGAGAAATTGCTCCATCCGCCGAAGATTGCAGCGGCTAATACCAGACAATTGACCAGTACGAGACCGAGAATCTCTCTACGGTCCTTCACACGTTGCGACAGCAGAATCGTTGACTGCCGCGCCACCTCAGCGGCATGAACATAGCGGCTACCACAAGCCACGCAGGTCAATCGAAGTTTGACGGCCATTGCGGATCGAGTTGCACCGCAGACAGGACATGCCAGCATGGAAAATATGACGAGCCTTAATTCGTAAGGCGTGCAGCTTAACTCAAACCAAGTGCATGAAGGTACTGTTGCGCCATAGTTCTAGGCGCCGAGCAACTGCAGTACACCGTTGGAACTGAGATTGGCTTGTTGCGCGATGGCAAGACCAAATTGTTGCAGGATTTGGCTGCGGGCCAGCTCGGCGGTTTCAACGGCGAAATCGGCATCGCGAATACGGCTGCGGCTGGTTTCGGCGTTTTCGCGGGTGTTGCCGAGATTGGCGATGGTCGATTGCAGCCGATTCATCACCGCGCCCATTTTGGCGCGCTGGGAATCGACTTGGGTCAGCGCGTCATCAAGGAACATCACGGCGAATTGCGGCGCGTTGATCAGATCCAGATCGGTCAGACCCAGACTGGTGGTCGAGACGCCACCAAAACCCGCATCGATGGTTTCAAAGCGGTTGGCACCAACCTGAAAACTGACAATCTCGCCGCCGAGGCTGTCGGAACCCAAGGTCGGGAACACGACATTGAAACCGTCCATCGGCTGATCGCTGACGCCGTTGCCATCACCCACGTTCGGGAACACGCTCTTGGCGGTGTAGACCGCACCACCATCAACATCGAGACCACCAATCGCGCCGGTATCCTCGTTGGCAAAATTGAACGTGCCAATAAATGCAGCGCCGTTGGCGGTAAAGTCGGCTTCAAATGCAGCAAGGTTGGCATAGGCACCGCTGCTGGCGTTCGCCAGTGCCGTGCTCAGATTGCTGCCAGGGTTGGCGTTCATGTACACCATCAGATCTTTGATACCGTTGCCGCCAGCAGCCTGAATCTGTTCGTGCAAATAGCGCACAGCGGAATAGCCGGCAGAATAACCGGCACTTGCCGAGACATCATCAGCGGCAAAAGCGGCCA
Source organism: Permianibacter fluminis (assembly GCF_013179735.1). Taxonomy (NCBI): domain Bacteria; kingdom Pseudomonadati; phylum Pseudomonadota; class Gammaproteobacteria; order Pseudomonadales; family Pseudomonadaceae; genus Permianibacter; species Permianibacter fluminis. The sequence continues at coordinate 3,316,505 of NZ_JABMEG010000001.1, forward strand.
TGACTGCCGCCGTATTGGTGCCGTTGGCGGTATCGCCGGCCACGCGTTCGTCAGCGCCGTGAATGAATTCGGCAGTGCCTTCGATGAACCAGTTTGGCAACGCGCCCGGCGTGAAATTGGTCGCTCGGCCCATGATGGCGTGCACCATTTCATGGCCGATGATGCGGTCATTGAAGAACGGTGAGCTGCCGCCGTCGGGCAGGTTTGGCGGCACGAAATCGGCCATGTCGACATTCAATTCCATGCCGGTGGTATGACCGTTGCCGTCGAGTCCGGTGTAACTCACCGAGGCCAATACCCCACCGGCACCATCTGAACTGGGATCATTCAAATCCACAGTAATGGTCGCGCCATCGCCAACAATGCCGTAGTAATCGCGGACCCGATTTTCGGCTTCCGGCAACCAGACCGCTTTCAGGCCCATCACCACCACGCGCTGGGCAAATGTCGCTGAAGATGATGCTCCAGCCGGACTGAACAGCGATTTGCCACCAAAGCGGGTGGTGTCATTGATACGGTTAATTTCTTGTTGCAGCGCGGTGACTTCTTTTTGCAGCGCTTCACGCTCCTGCGGACCGTTGCTGCCGTTGGCTGACTGCACGGCCAGATCGCGCATGCGCAGGATGGCGTTGGTGACTTCCTGCAACGAACCTTCGGCAGTTTGCAGCATCGACAGGCCATCGTTGGCATTGCGCATGGCCTGTGCCAGCCCGCCGACCTGGGCACTCAAGCGATTGCTGATTTGCAATCCGGCAGCGTCGTCCTTGGCGCTGTTGATTTTGTAGCCCGAGGACAGGCGCTGGAAGCGCAAGCCCAGAGACTGACTGGATTGATAGAGTTGCCGCTGCGCGTTAAGCGCCGCGACATTCGTGTTGAGTTGCACCGAGTGCATCCCCTCAAGCTGGCGTCCAACGCCAACGCACGACCCCTGCCCCCTTGGCAGGGAGTCACGCAGAAGAAGTCGGCCCGGCCGGCGGAAACTTTAGGGGAAGAGAGGAAAATCGGGCCAAAGCGGCAGGAATCGGCCCGGATCCAGCAGGAATTCCATGCTGCAGCGCCGCATTTCAGTTGATACCGGAACCGGACTGACCCAAACCGGCTCGGCTTCAGCTCACCAATGCGACCGGCACCAGCGAGCTGCAGTGCTCAATTACGCTGGCAATAGAACACACTGAGGTAATTCGGGGTCGGGTACTGAATCTCGGCCAGCGCGACATCGATGCCGAGAGACTTCTTCAAATCGGCCTGCAGCGCCTCTGCGGCCTGGCGCTCGTCCGGGTTGTAGCGAATCAGGTTTTGCTCGATGTGATAGCCCGGCCGGGCATTGATCTCGTCCGGCAACGCCCGCACCCGCCAGCTGGCGGCACTGTTGCTTTCACGCAGCCTCAGCGTCGACTCGGCCTTGGCTTTGCCGGTTCCTGAATTATCGGCGCAATAGAATGCATCAACCCGAATCGCTCCGTAGGGCTTGTCCGGATTCGCCACTTTTGCACTCGACAGGGAAACCGCAGGAGCGAGTTCCTCTTCCTTGAAAAATGTCGCCGACGCTTCGGCTTTTTGTTTGACGGTCGGGTCACCGGCAGCCACTGCGATGGCCTGCAGCAGTTTCCAGCGAAACGGGTCTTCGGCCAGCGAATCCACCAGCACCCGCATTGCCTCTTCTTCACGGGCGTTGTGCTCCTTGGCACTCAGCACCGCCTTGACCTCCTGATACAACTGCAAACTCAAGGCTCGCGAAGACTCCAGCCGTTTCATTTCGGCATCGGACAGTTTGAGCGCATTGTCCAGACGCACCGTTTCGGCTTGCAGCGCTTTCAACTGCGCATCGAGCGGCAAGGCATACCACGCCGCGGTAGTGGCGATTGCCAGTGAAATCAACGTCAAGATTTTGCTGAATTGATCCATCCAGGCCGACATGTCGGGTCCCTCCCTTGCGCCAATTAAAGAAGCTGAGCGCCCACAGCAGACTGACAACGTGATGACGTCTGGTGATGCCATGACGTAACCACCAAGACCGGACGCACCGGCACTGACACCGGTCAGTGTCATAATGGCCACCCAGCGATGAGCAGCGGTTCTGCAGAAACACGCCTGCCGGAGGCGGCCATCATCACAGCCTTGGCGGTAGAAAAAGCTTGGCGTCCGTCTCGCGATATTGATGCAATCGATTGCCGACCCCGCGGAAACCAAGCAAAGCGCGGCTATCCAGTCGGGTATGCATGAATCGTACGCCAATGGCCTGCGTTTGCGAATGCAGTTTCAGTCGTCCGCTGCTGCCGTATATCCTGCCTGCCCCATGCTGGGGCCACTCGCTGTACTCGCCATTGTTTGCCACCGGTAAGGCTGGTTCTGCAGACGTGATATCCAAAAACAACTGTTCGTCAGATTGCGGCTCGACTTGCCATTGAATCCGGATGGACTGATCCGGATCACGAACCAAGCCCGGCTGAAGATCCGGCAGGGCCAGCACATCATCGGTCGCACGATGCCCCAAGACATCGTCGCGCCACTCCAGGTGATATTGCGGTGCCGTCGCCAAGGTCGCGCAATAATGTCGGGGCGCAAAAAAGTGCTCGCCGGGCCCGCGATTGAAATTGGCCTTCAGCACGTTGCCATTGACCGACAACTGCTGCTGCGGCGTCAATGTCCACCACGTCTGGATATATTCACCGATCCAGTCGCCTCGTTTGGCGCTGCGCTGAAACGCCGCGCAGATCTCGACCGTTTTGCCATCCGATAACTGAACCATATCAAGTTGCAGATAGCTATGTTGCCGCAGGTCAACTCCTTTGGCACTGAAGCGCTTGCCATCGTCGCTGCACGCAGTCAGACAAAGAACACCAAGCGATAGCAAAAACCATTGGTGGCACCGATAAAGTGTTGTAGTCAAACTTGTTCCCTGTTCGATTGAGTTGGGTTGCGTTGCGTTAAATTGACTTGTCGTCAATGTCACAGCTTGGCCAGCGGTATCGCCAACGAGCGTACCTGCGGCATTTTCGCTTCGCTGGTATCGGTCCAGGCAGCAATGATGTTGTCGCCTTGAATGACCAGCCGAGGAAAGCCGCTGCTGCGTCCGAGTCCGGTATGCACCAAGGTGTGTACCGGGCCGGCACGCAATTGCTGTTGTTCCAAATCAATTCGGCGCAGCCGCAATGCGGCCTGCTCACCGTCCCGCTCCAGCCAACTGACAACCGCTTGATGGGCCGAAACCATGACCAACGCCACACGGCCCAACGGGCGCCCGGTATCGACCCGCAACGGCGCACCAAACGCGCCATCTGCACCGGCAAAGGCGACCTGAACCCTCGGAATATTCTGGCCACCGGTATACCAGGCAACAGCCAGCTGCTGGGCAAAGCTGGCCAACGCGGGGCCGTTGACCGGGCAACCGGGGATTTCCCAATTGTCGGCATGGACGATTTGCGGTGCGCTCCAGCTACCGCGCTGCCAGCGCAGTGTGGCGATATCGCGAATCTCGTTGGCGGCATGATCGCGATAACCGACGACGATACCGTCCGGCAGCGTCGTCGCCGTCGTTTGACAGCAAGTGCAGGTATCGCTGTCGATGACCTGCTCGGTCAGTTTTTTGCCTTCACGATCAAAGCTCGCATGACGCAACTGCATCGTTTCTGCATCACCGCGAGCCTCGCGACCATCCAGCCACACGACCGACAGCGTGTTGTCACGTTGCGGCAGCAAGGTGACAAAGCCATGCTCGGTTGGCGTGCCGTCATCATGCGGTGAGAACGGTGCCGACCAATGCCGACCGTGGTCCGGAGAAAAGACCAGACGGATATCATAGGCGTAGCTGTCGGGCGCCGATTTCTGCAGCCAGTGCGCCACCAGCGTGCCGTCGCTCAAGGCTACCAGCGACGGAAAATCGGCCCAATTGATAAACCAGTTGTCACCGCTTGAAATCTTTGTCGGCGCTGACCATTGTTTGCCCTGCAAACTGGCAAACCACAATGACGCTGGCGCACCGTCGACTTTTTCCAGCCAGCTCATCAGCACCTGCCCATTCGCGGCAAAAAGCTGGGGATATTGACTGCCGGCATTTGTCTGCAGCGGCAACGGTTCTGCTTTCAACAACCCAATAGTCGGTAATTCACTTGCTTTTGTTTCGTTTGCCGGCACGTCACCTGAAGGTCCGCCGGATGGCGCTTGTCCGGGTTCGACCGCGAATGCCGGCCAAGGAGTCAGGAACAATGCCAAGCAGATCGCGCGCCAACAAACCGACATTTCACCCTTCCTCTCTTTCAAACACACAAACACTCAATCACTCAACCATTCGCCACGGTAGCGCGAGGTCATGCCATCACGGTTGATAGTGCTGATCGGTACGCGGCAACTGCGGCGCTTGCTCATCCAGTGATTGCCGGTAGCGTATGCAGCCCTGAATGAACACCGGCCATTCCGGCACAGTCGGCTGCGGATCCGTTTGCTCCGGCAACAGGCCCCACAACGCCGGGTGGTGCCAGCACAGATCGTGACCGGTGCTGTCACGATGCTCACGGATACCCTGCCGCAGGCGTTTGACTTCTGCGATCAACTGTTCGCGCGACCAGCCATCAAGTTCATTATCCATACCGTTCACCACGCTTAACCCCCTCGACCAATCCGCGCTACGCGAGTCTGCTCGAACTGGCTCAAGCCTGTTCAAACCTGATCGAATTTGCTTTGCTCAGCTACGTTCAGTGCGCGTTATGCCATCACTTGAGCATACGAATCGTTTGCCCGGGCCCCGCCAGTTCATGAAAGACATCATCGAGGAAGCATGCCAATTCCGACTCCTCAATTCCAGCCGGGAAGTTCACTGCCGTTTCTTTCCTGCGCAGCCCCATGGCACTGCGATAGGCAACCCACTGGCCATGTTCCCAGCGCACATCCAGCTCAAAGCGACCGTAGATATCGAATCTCATGTCCGGCGGCGCCTTCTCATTCTGTGCTCAAGACGCCGACGCACCGGTATTGCGTGCCAGCAAGATAGCGCGGCGCGCCAGACTCGCTGCCGGCCAATAGCGATCACGGTCATAGTATTCCGGCACAGCGGGAATATTTGCCGGAAGCACCAGCCAGGGCTGTTTCGACGCGGTAAAAATATGAATGTCAGGTGGCAGATGATCCGGATCATCCAAGGTGCCGACTCGGACAAAACTGACCATCGGGCCGGCACCGGAGTAATGACTCCAAAGTGCCAACCGGCAATGCGGACAACGGGCAATCTTCTGGCCCCTGCCGCTTTCCGATGGTGTGTCGATGAGTTCCGGTTCCCCCGCCAGAAGCAGGACCCGATCGGCCTCGATCATCGCATTCAAGGCAAACGAGGCGCCACTTTCGCGTTGACACCAACGGCAGTGACAGCAGTGGACAAACAGCGGCGCTGTCTGCAACTGATAGCGAACGCGGCGGCAATCGCAGCCGCCCGGCAAGGGGTAATGTGTGCTGGCAGGCATCGGTCTTCACTCCCCCGCAGCGCTGTCGTCTTCGGCAAAATGGAAGCGATGCAACAACCGGTGCACCAGCGGACCAAAGATCAAACCGGCGGCAGCCAGAAACACCAGCCCGGCGAACAAGGCGTAGCAACCAGCAAAGAGCTTGCCGAGATCCGTTTTCAGTTCCGACACAGGTCCCATGCCACCCAGGATCATCGCCGCATTCAAAAATGCATCAATCCAGCGCATGCCTTCGATGAAATGGTAACCCAACATGCCAATCGACAAGGCGACGGCAATGACCAGCAGAGCAAATCCCAGATAACCGTAAAGTCGATGCCGAAAGCGTGCCGCTGACAGCGGCGCCTGTCGCTTGTGTTCAAAACTCAACTCAAACAAGTCCCTGCGCCTGGCCATTTGCACTCCGCGTGAGTTGACGGGCAGGCGCATGACGTCACGCGCCTGCCCGTCCGTTATCAATTTTTCAGCAGCTGCTCCCGGACTGCCTTGAATTCCGAACCCGGTTTGAAATCGACATTTTTCAAATCGCGGGCCAGATCACGGCCAACCAGATAGTACAGCTCGGCATCCTGACCAAATCCGGCGATATCCCAATCCGGTTTGATGTCGTCATCTTCCTTGTGATAATCGTGTGAGCCGTATTCTTTGCCTTTCTGCTCACCGTAACCTTCCGGCTTGCCGATCACGTCTTCGCCACCTTCCAAAAAGGCCGCCGGCACACCTTTCTTGACCAGATTGAAATGGTCGGAGCGGAAATAGCCACCACTTTCCGGCCGGCTATCCGGTGTGACATGGCGGCCCTGCAGTTCGGCGTTGTGTTCAATCAAGTCTTCGATGGTGGTTTGACCGTAACCGACCACCTGAATGTCCCGAGTCTTGCCCCACGGCTGCATCGAATCGATGTTCAGGTTGGCCACGGTTTTCTTCAGCGGATAAAGCGGATTGTCGGCATAGTATTTGGAACCGAGCAGACCTTTCTCTTCCGCTGTCACCGCGACAAACAATACGCTGCGCCTCAGCGCTTTTTTGTCGGCGGCGAAAGTGCGTGCCATTTCAATCAAGGCCGCCACACCGGAAGCATTGTCGACCGCGCCATTGAAAATATGGGTCTGGCCGCCCTCCTCGGTTTTACCGAGATGATCCCAGTGCGCGGTGTAAACCACATACTCATCTTTGTGATGTTTGTCCGCCCCTGGCACCAGCGCCACCACGTTTTTCGATTGCATTTCCCGCAGGCTGTTGCTGATGCTGGCGGTGAGCTTGGTCGCCAATGGCACCGGCTTGAAATCTTTCTTCAGTGCCGCCGCCTTCAGCGCATCGAAATCCTGACCACAGCCCTTCAGCAAGGCGCGGGCTTTGTCTTCGCGTATCCAGGAACGCATCGGCACATCACCGGCGTTGCCGTCGGTTGGCTTCAGGGTCATGTTTTCACCGACGCCGTTGTTGCGCACCACCTCGTAAGGGTACGAAGCCGGCCCGGTTTCGTGCACGATGATGGCGCCGGCAGCGCCTTTTGCAGCAGCGATTTCGTATTTGTAAGTCCAGCGACCGTAGTAGGTCATGGCCTTACCTTTGAACATGTTGCTGTCGAGCTTACTCGGGTCCGTCGGATCCGGAATCGCCGGATCATTCACCAGCATCACCAGCGTTTTGCCTTTGACGTCCAGCCCTTTGTAATCGTCCCAACCGTATTCCGGCGCAACCACGCCGTAACCAACGAAAACCAGATCCGAGGCTTTGATCTCGACTTGCGGCTTGACCTGCGTTGTCCAGGCAACGTATTCATCCGGCGCCGACAGTTTCAGTTCGCTGGCGCAACCTTCGAAGCTCCAGCTTGGCGTACTGCGGATGCCGACCAGCGGCACGTTCTGCACCCAACTGCCATCTGGATTTCCGGGCATGGCGCCGGCAGCCTTGAACTGCTCGCTCAAGTAAGCAACGGTTTTCTCCTCGCCGACGGTGCCGGGGCCGCGGCCCTCGAACGCATCGGAAGCCAGCACCTTGATATGGTCGAGAATGCGCTGCGAAGAAATCAGCTCTTTGCCAGCGTCGGCATGGCTGGCAGCCGCCATAGTCACGCTGGTACATGTCATGGCAAGTGCGAGGGCCGAGACGCGTCGCGCGTCGGCCGAAGAAAACCTGAACAGAGTCATCAGAAAACCTCTCCGGTTGGAACCGAATCAACAAGAAACCACGTGAACGATGGCCGGCGCACCGCACCTGATGGCGCCAGCCTAGCGGTCTTTATAACGGCTGGGCTCGGGCAGGACAACCGTAACCATGCCTGGAACCAAGACATGGAACCAATACCTGGACTAATGCCGGGTACCGATACCGAGTAACAATACCGAGCAAAAACGCCGAGCAGAAACCCCGAGCAAGACCACCAGGCAGCGATCGGATGCATTGCGACATACGCAACCGGAGAAGATTCAGCAGCGGATGGCGACCACTTCGTGCTCGGCGTGATGACCGTCCGGCAATTCACCTACCGGGGCCAAGGGCCAGCGCCAGCGGGCAAAGACCTGATCGCTCAAACCCAGCGCCTGCACCAGGGCGGTTTGTTCGACCAGTTGCTGCTGGCGATTCCAGGTGCGCTGCCAGTCATCGGTCACCAGACACACCGGCACGGTCAGCGTCTGCAAGGCCGCGACATGAGCGCGCAGCAACCGCCAAGCAAACGCATTCAGGTCAGTCAGCGCCAGTGTCGGAGAGTTTCGCTGCAGGTATTCGACCGGCTTGACCGGCAATTGCGACAGCAGATTGACCGAAGCAACAAAATCGATATCGCTCTTTTGCAACACTGGCGGCACGGCCAGCACGAGCGCGGCGAGTTCATCGGCGCTGACGCAGCCGCGACGCGCCGCCAGCCAGTCGGCAACGCCAGTCAGATCGGCTTGGATAGTCTGAACATTCGGGAAGGATTTGCTGCGTGCCAGCACGGCCGGCAGATGCACGATATCAACCAGCAAGACGCGTTCGAACTGCGCTGACAATTCTGCCAGCGGCACATCATGACAACTGCCGGAGCCGAGGACCACCGCGCAACGCCGCGACGGACACTGCGCCGCGACCTGCAAAATGGCCGCGCGAGTGTGCGCGAGATGGTCTTGCCAAGGCAAGCGCTGACGCTTGGCACGCGCATCGAGCGCAATGGCCTCGGCCAGATGACCGAGTCGGCGCGCTGGCGCCGTGCAGCGCGCACGTAACCACATCCAGGCTTCTGCCAACATGACTCAGGCGTCTTCCCATTGCGGGTTGTGATGATCTGCGGTCAATTCTGCAGCATCTGGAGGAACGACTGAATCTCCTTGCGCGATTGCGTCAGCCACGGCTCCAGTTTGCGGCGGTCGACATGCAGCCGCTGCGCCGGCGGAAAATTGTCGATTGCCGGCACTGTCGAATTGGGCACTTCCTGCCACTTGGCCAGTTCCAGTGCCAGCCGGATGACATCAACCGTCACCGGTGAGTCGGCATCACCTTCGTGCGCCAATCCGCGTGGCACCGCGATGACATCGTCCGGCATCTGCCAGTGCTGCAAAATGGCTTCGCCGAGCAGCGCCTGATCACTGGCCAGCAAGAGTTTCATCAAATCGATGCGGCCGGCCAATTCTCGTTGCTGGCCAAACAGCGACAAAATCGGCAAGGCGCCGATGTTGTGCATCATGCCCGCCAGCAAGGCGTGACTGTTTTCCAGCGCCAGTTTGCTGGCCAGCATCTGCGCGCAGGCAGCGGTCAAGGTGGCGCGCTGCCAGATCTTGCGCAGCTCATCGCGCAGCGGACCGGTTTGCCGCTCCTTGAACAATTTGGACAGACAATAGTTGTAGACAATGCCGCGCACGCTTTGCATGCCGATGCGCGTGATCGCGACTTCAAGATTGGCGGGCGGCTCCAAACCGATCCACGAGGCGCTGGCCGCTTGCATCAGCTTGGCCACCAGCACCGGTTCGGCGGACAACACTTGCGCCAATGCCCGCACCGAAATATTACGGTCGGCCACGGCTTCACGCAGACGCTGAGTGATTTCCGGCAGGCTCGGCAACTGCAGTCGCTGCAGCCGCAGATCCTGCTGCAGCCGGTCACTCCATTCCTGTTGTTCCTGCTGCAGGGTTAGCTTCGAAGTTCTCATTTGCTCACTAGTGCCTCCTTTTCGCATCAGTGTAGCTCTCATTTGCAACAAATGTGACATAAGGGCATTTCAGCAGAAAGAATGCAGGTTTTCCCAACTGTTCTAATATCGTTCACCGGTTGAGGGTGCTGTGCACTATTCGATCCCATGGATTGAACGATGTTTAAAGTCGAGACTGTCATAGCTCCGAGCGGCGAGCGCATGTTGCTCCTGGTGCATCCCGAAACCCAGCAACCACTATTGCTGCCTCTGCTCTATCTATCCCTACAACGCCGCTACGTTCGTTTTAAGACCTTGCGCCGAGACGCGCTGGCTTTGAAGCTATTTTACCGTTGGTGCTACGAAGTCAGTCATGACGTTATCGATCTCGAGTTGCTACTGGCTCAGGGCCAACTACCGGCACCACGTCAACTGGAAGCCTTTTCCCGATGGCTCCGGGTCAGGACTCGTTACGAGCTGACAAATGACGAAGCAGCTATCGTGCTGCTGTCTGCATCGGCCAAGCCACTGACACCGGAGACCCTGCAGAATTATCTCGGTGCCATACAAGCCTTCTTGCTGTGGTGTCTGCGTCGTTATCTGCCCCCTGTTCCACAACTGATTCACGCTGGCGCTATCTATGAGGCGCTCGACGAGCAACTTCAGTCACTCTTTAAGGGGATGCAGGTGCGCGGAAAAAGCCCTGTGCTAGTGACCGGCCTCGATGAAGATAGCGTAGTTGCGCTCTGTGCGTTAGTACGGCCCGATCATCCTCAAAATCCGTTTCGCCCGCAGTTGCGGCTGCGAAATGCATTGATCGTGGAACTGTTATTGGCAACCGGTCTTCGACGCGGCGAACTACTCAAGCTCAAGACCAATGATATTGGCCGAGACATTGAGGGTAGCTGTTTTGTCCGTGTCGCGATCCACCGCGATGACCCTACCGATCTCCGACGCAATGAGCCGGGTCAGAAAACAGGCCCCAGAGTTGTGGCCATTCCACCAGTCCTGTACGACAGTCTCATTCAATACATTCAACACGAACGTCGACCCCGCCGTAAAGGGCGCCCAATCAAGCTGTCACAAACCTATCTGTTCTTATCCGAGCGCGGCCGGCCGCTCGCTGAAGGACAAGTCAATTACCTATTGCAGGTGTTGGGAAAGCAATTGGATTGCCATGTGCGTCCACATCAACTGCGTCACACCTTTTGCCACAACTTCCTTGCCTACTGCACTCAGGAAGCAGGCCTGACGCATGAGTCGGGTCAAGATCAGCTGCGAGTGCTGTGTGGCTGGTCGATGACATCGACGATGCCGCAACGCTACACGCAAAAATTCCTGCAAGAACAAGCCGACCACCACAATCTCGCGCGCCAGCGCATTGCCAAAGAAGCCCAGTAAAAAGGCGCAAAACCACTATGGCTACAGCACAACCCAATACTTTGCCGCCTTCTGCAACTCAGGAGTTTCGCTATTGCTTTGACAATCCAGGGCACGTTGTCATTCGCACCTGTCACCCCGAGGAGTCGCGCATTATCGATACCCGAGGCACTGTCTGGCGACATGAGCATTACGGGTCCATTGACTGGAGGAGGCTACATATTCAGGGAGATATGAGAAACCTGATGCAACACTATGTCATTCATCGGCTCACCATATCTGCGCCAAGAACAGGAGTGATGGCGGGCCGCTTTCTGCTGCAGTTTCAGGATGAGATTGCTCAGTGGCCAACCGCTGCCGAAGCTAACTTCATTGAGCTGGCAATACGAACAACCAAAACACAGCACATATTCCTACGTAACTTCTACCGGTTCGCATTGCGACAGCAAGCACCAGGATTCATCCGCCCCATGCTCCGCGTGCTGGAGACAATAAAGCATCTGCCTCCCCTGCAACTAGTCGATTCACGCGCTCGACACCGTTCGCTCAATCCTGCGGAAGAGCGGAAACTCATTGATAGCTTCAATACCACCCCATCTCTGGAATCAAATAGCTTGCGTAATGAGTGCCTGTTGCAAATCTGCTGGGAACTTGGACTACGCCCAACTCAGATCCGAGGATTGGAGGAGCGCCATCTCATATTCACCCAAACCCCGGCCGGGAGTTACTTCGCGGTTGACGCGCTGCGCGCGAAACAGCGGCATGTCAACCGAGCCTACAAACGGCGCGCAATCAGCAATGAACTTGGCGAAAAACTGTTGCTGCTAATTGTGCAGAACCGGCTGCTCTATGGTAGTGGCGGCTCAGAACTACCTCTGTTCCGCACCAGACTCAATGCTGCGGGAAGGAGACTGCCGAGCAAGAACTTCGCCAAGCGGATGGCCCACGACACGTTGGCAGTCGCAATAGCGACAACGCTATGTCAACGAGTTGGCAAAGGACGCACCGCCAATACCCTGAGACATCACATGGCGCAGAAGCTCGCCGATCTAGGCGCACCAGCCGAGGTCATTGCAGAGCTTTTGGATCACTCCAGTCTGAGTAGCGTGTTGGTCTATGTTCGGGCCCGCTCCGACATCGCAAGTATCAAGACTCGCGCGTTGGGGTTAAATCCAGAATACGGTGAATTACTGGGGTGGCTAAGTGGCAGATCACCTATTCCCCGCACATCAACGGCACCAGCCGCCGAAGTGATCCAAGGTGTAGTCGCCAACCGCTATATTGGCAACATCGGTCTGTGCGCACTTCCCGCACCAAACCGATGCCCCAAAAACCCCGTTTACGCCTGCTACGGTTGCCAGGATTTCACGCCGTTTGTCGATGGCGATCACGCTGCGGTGGCGACCGCTATGGCAGCCGAGCACCTCCAGCTACTGGCGGGTTCAGGTAATACGGTCAATCCGATCGCGGTACAAAACGAGCACCCCATTGCAGTGGCACGCGCAGTGCAAACGCTTTGCGACACGCTCCGAAAGGCCGCGCGATGAACCTCGGACTAGATGCACTTATCGCCCGCGGAAAGGCATTGTTTGATGCATTGCCGCTAAAGGCGGACTGGCATGATGATGCCTGGGAAGTCACCCATTGGCTGCAGTTCCGGCGAATAGGCGCCCAGCACGTCTGGTGGCATTTTTCTGGTTCACCAGCCTCCAGCCGACGGCAGCAGCCACCATTGCCACAGACATTTCAGGACACGGCCAAAGCACTGGTGCTGCTCCACTGGCATCAGAACCGGTCCGGAGCAACGCCGCTGGAAAACTACCTGGGTGTCATACGGACGGTATTCACAGTGATGGTGACACGCGGCAGTGACAGCCCTGCGCAGCTAATACCTGCCGATCTCCTCGAAGCGCTGGCCGTCCGGGAGCGTCGACACCCGGCTGCTTCGACATTACGAAATTTCGACTTCTTATTGCGTCGTCTAGCGCTCTCATTCGACGACCATGGCATCACACCGATACCGCTACAGTACTCTGGCAGCACTAGGCGATATAGCGCCGCCGAGCCCATCTCCGAGAACTGGCCGGATATGCGCCGACAAGCCAGCAAATTGCCAGACGAGGCTGCGCTGCGGGCGTTGGCCCAATGCTCCGCGTCGCCATTAGATGACAACGAACGAATTCTCCTGCGCATTCTCGATTTGCAGCTTGTCCTCGGCACACGAATCGGCGAGACACTTGCACTGCCTGTCGATTGCTGGGTCCAGGAGAAAACACCCGCAGGACAGCGCTGCGGCATCCGGTACTTTCCGGAGAAAGGGTTCGAATTGGCGATTAACTGGCTAGCCGAACAAGACGTGCCCATCGCGCGCCGTGCCGTTTCGGAACTGACCAAACTGTGCGCACCGGCACGCGCAATCGCGGCTTGGCAAGAGCGTCATCCAGACAGGCTATGGCCATTTGTGTCACATGCGGCCGTGTCATTAGAAGAGTTGCAACCATATATAGCGTGCCCATCGCATAAAAGTCTCAGGGCATTCCTATCCAATCGCCAAATTCCAGTTTACGGCAGACGTGAAAATGGCGCGCCATTGAGTGAGATTCGCTATCGCGCCGGAGACATCGAGAAAAGCATTGGCCCTCAACAATATCGATTGACCATCCTGCAAGACAAGCGAGGAAAATGCCAACTCCGTCTAAGTCAATCTCTTTGCGTTAAATTCGAAGGGCAATTTGCCCCGACGCATACAACGGTCTTGCGACTGCTTCCCAAGCTCGTGAATGTCAACGACATCGACCGAGCCCTCGGTAATGTCAAGGGAGGATCCATCTACGACCGACGTGGTCTGCATCTCGTTGATGAAAATGGCCAGCGCCAACCAATGCGCATCTTTACCCATTCACTCAGACATTACCGCAATATGCTGTACGACAAAGGTGGCATGACTCACCTGCAGCAAACCTTGGCTATGGGGCGGAAAAGCGCAGAGCAAACTGCCGTTTACCAACACCCCACGCCGGCTGAATCCACACAGTGGTTACGTCAACTTCAGCAGCTACAGTACCGTGAGAAAATCCCATTGGTGCAACAAGCAATACGAAACGGGAAGCTGCAGGGACCGCTCACCACAGCCTATCAAGGCCTGCTTCACCACTCTCCAGTAGAGGCCGAAACGTTTTTGCAGACATTTGCAGGCGGTGTCCACCTGACACCTTGGGGTGTTTGCACCCATGACTTCGCATTGTCCCCTTGCCGACACTATCTGCAATGCTTTGACGGCTGCCAGCACTATCATCGCACCATGAGCGAGGAGGAAACCGCACGGCTGCAAACGCTGCGCGACAATATGGCGGCCGCACTAGTAGTAATGCAACAACAAGCCGATGGAGAAGCTGCCGCAGACCGCTGGATCAGTATGCTTGAGCAAAAACTTCGAAACCTGGGTCGCATCCTAGCGATGCCGAAACCGAGACCCGATACCACACATGCCATACCCGTCTTTGTAACGGGCGGCGGAACTGTTTCACCAGCTGACTACAAGGACGCGTCGAAATGAGGTTCAAATGTCTATCCAGATCAGGACCTCGGCCACTTCGAGGCGGAAAGCTTGATGCCGCATTGGCAACCTTATTGCGAGAACTTACCGATAGTGACGCTCCGTCCAGTGCGTTCACGATTTCAGCGCTCACCCGTAAGCTTGGCCTAGGCAGTCGCAATGCACTGTCGACACCAACCCGACAGGCGTTGATTGCGGCGGCACTACCAACCGCGCTAACCGGAAAGGACACACGGTCTTCACAAGACATCAATGCACGTTGCTTGACTCTACAACAGCGTCTCCTCGATCAGGAGCACGCAGTGGAAACCCTCCAACTGCAGCTGATCCATGTGGCTATCAATGCTCACCGACTGGGTTTTCAACCGGAGAAACTGCTTGCGGCGTTACAGCGACAGCCCGTGCCCAATGCAGATGCTCTGTATCGAGCTGCATGTGACTACCTCACAACAACTAAGCTGCTCCAAGCATTGGAGCCAAACCCGCGCTGAGCGCTATGCCGCGTTTCTGCCTACCTTTCCGAAAATAATGTTGTGCCGCCCGCTCCGCTTGTTCTAGCAGATAGACGTTGCCTCCTTCCAGCCGCGGCAGCAGTTCATCCGGCGGCAAGTCAATTAGCTCGACCTCGTTGGCTTCGTCGAATGCTCGGTCCCTTGCGCGCAAATGACGGTAATTGAACGGACAACGTCGTTGACGCACTCCAAGTGCTGGACATTGACCGTGACCTAAGCACCACGCCTGGGGCAAGCATTCAGCAAGGGCGCTTGCCAAATTCTAATAGTCGTTAGAATATATACCCATGAACGATACCCGTACGCTCAAAGACACCCTCTACGGCCAAGTCGCCCGCTTGGGGAAAGCCATGTCCAGCCCGAAACGGCTGGAGCTGCTGGAGTTGCTGTGCCAAGGCGAGAAGCCGGTCGAGCTGCTAGCAGAACAGGCGTCCATCAGCGTCAAGCTGGCCAGCGCCCACCTGAAGGAGCTCCGGATTGCTCGGTTGGTCGATGTGCGGCCGGATGGTCAGCGTCGGCTTTACCGGCTCAGCGCGCCCGATGTTGCGGCGTTCTGGGTGACGAGCCGGACGCTTGCGGAAAGTCGACTGACCGAATTGCAAGTGGCCATGCAGTCCTTGCTGGCAACACCGGATGAGTTGATGCCGTTTACCGGTGCCTCGCTGTTGGCACAGGCCGAACGAGGCGAAGTGCTGGTGCTGGATGTGCGACCAACGCAGGAATACGACACCAGCCATTTGCCGTTTGCCCAATCGATGCCGCTGGCGGATTTGAAACGGCGATTGGCCGAACT
This sequence comes from Permianibacter fluminis, assembly GCF_013179735.1. Lineage (NCBI taxonomy): Bacteria > Pseudomonadati > Pseudomonadota > Gammaproteobacteria > Pseudomonadales > Pseudomonadaceae > Permianibacter > Permianibacter fluminis. The sequence continues at coordinate 3,332,307 of NZ_JABMEG010000001.1, forward strand.
GCCCGCTGACCGCCCCATTGTTGCCTATTGCCGCGGACCGTTTTGTTTGATGGCACTCGACGCGGTAGCGCTGCTACGTGAGCACGGTCGCGAAGCATTCCGGTTGGATGATGGTGTCGCCGAGTGGCGCGCCAAAGGCTTGCCATTGGCCGGCTAAGCCGTAAGTCGCCGACTGAGGGGGAAACATGAAAGCGCTATTTGTTCTGAATGATGCCGCCTATGGCAGCGAACACACCTACAACACGCTGCGCTGGGCCGGTGCGATGGCCAAGCTACCGGACAGTGAAGTGAAAATATTTTTGTTTGGTGACGCGGTGCTTTGCGCCAAAGCCGGTCAGCAAGTGCCGGAAGGTTTCTACAACCTGCAACTGATGCTCGACAAGCTACTAGCTACCCATGACGGCAATGCCGTCGGTGTTTGCAGTAGTTGCCTGAATGCCCGCGGCATTAGCGATGCGGAATTGATGGCAGGCGCTCATCGTAGCTCACTGACTGAATTGTGCGAGTGGACGGCCTGGGCCGACAAAGTCATGGTGATTTAGGGGCGCCCTCATGTTCTTTCAGCAATTACACAGCAAGGATGCCTCACTGTCGTATTTTTTTGGCTGTGGCGGCTTGGGCAAAGCCGTCGCAGTGGACGTGGTGGCTGGCGATGAGGACTGGTTCATTGAGCAGGCGAAAGCGGCAAATGTCGAAATCAGTTATGTCATCGATACCCATTTGCACGCGGATCACTATTCGGGCGGCGCCGAGCTCGCTCGCCGCACGGCAGCCCCGTATTGCCTGCATCAGTCCGCTGCAGACGTCGTCAGTTTTCCATTCACTGCCTTGCACGACGGTGAGGTGCTGAGCATCGGCAATGTCTCCCTGCAGATCTTGCATACGCCAGGTCATACCCCAGAAAGCATGTGCCTGCTGGTAACCGACCGACGCCGTGGTGATGAACCCTGGTTTGTGCTGACGGGCGATACACTGTTTGTCGGCGCCGTAGGCCGGCCCGATCTGGCGGGGCGAGAAGCCGAGATGGCGGGCCTTTTGTTTGACTCCTTGCAACGAAAACTGTTGCCGTTGCCGGACGCCATCGAAATCTACCCGGGCCACAAAGCGGGCAGCCTGTGCGGTGCCGGGCTCTCTGGCAAGCCTGCATCAACGCTGGGGTTTGAACGGCGCTGGAACACGATGCTCGGAGTGGCCACACGCGAGCAATTTATTGCTGAACTGCTACCGACGATCCCACTCAAGCCGGCGCTGATGGCGCAGATGCTCGCGCGCAATTGTGGGCTTGCTTCCGCTTCGGCGCCGTGACTTCCACGCTTACGCCATCCGCGGGCGAGCCCATTCGGCACGGCCTGCGCGAGAACTGGCAACAATTTTCCCTGCTGGTGCTAATCAACGCGTTTGTTGGCGCGATGATCGGCATGGAGCGCAGCATTTTGCCGCTGTTGGCCGAGCAAGAGTTTGCGGTGCTAGCGCATACCGCAATGCTGTCGTTCATCGCCGTATTTGGCATCAGCAAAGCCATTACAAACTATCTGGCCGGTCATTTTTCTGATCGTAGCGGTCGCAAAACCATACTGGTCATCGGTTGGTGGATTGCAGCACCGGTACCGTTCTTGCTGATGTGGGCACCGAGCTGGGCGTGGATCTTGTTTGCCAACGTCTTGCTGGGGATCAGCCAAGGGCTGACCTGGTCAACCACGATCATCATGAAAATCGATCTCGTCGGCGCGAAAAATCGCGGCCTCGCGATGGGCTTGAACGAGTTCGCCGGCTACATCGCTGTCGGTCTTGCGGCGCTGGCGACCGGCTGGGTCGCCGGGCATTACGGCTTGCGGCCACAACCGTTCTATATGGGCATCGCATTTGTCGCGCTGGGCCTGCTGTTGTCAACGTTGCTGATACGCGAAACCAAACCGTACGCCGATCTTGAAGTCGCTGGTCACGGAGATTCACAACCCGCAATCGCGTTGTCCGCACGTGAGATTTTCCGGCAGGCATCGTGGCGCGACCGCCGTTTGTTTGCCATCAATCAGGCTGGGCTCGTCAACAATTTGAACGACGGCATGGCTTGGGGTTTGTTTCCGGTATTGTTCGCCGCCGCGCATCTCAAACTCACTGAGATCGGTTTGTTAGCGGCGCTGTACCCCATCGTCTGGGGCATCAGTCAGATCTTCACGGGGCCGGCATCGGACCGCTTTGGTCGACGCGGACTGATCGTGGGCGGCATGTGGACGCAAGCGGTCGGTATTGCGATCGTTGCCGTATCTGTTCAAGTAGCATGGCTAATCTCAGGGCTTTTCCTGCTTGGTGTCGGCACGGCAATGGTGTACCCGACCTTGATTGCTGCTATCGGCGACATTGCCCACCCCAGTTGGCGCGGCAGCGCCATCGGTGTTTATCGCTTCTGGCGTGACAGTGGTTACGCCATTGGTGCACTGCTGTCCGGATTGATTGCCGATGGCTTTGGTGTGCAAGCGGCAGTGATTGCGGTGGCGATACTAACGTTTCTGTCAGGCGTCACCAGTGCCCGGCTGTTGCCGCGCTAACCCGGCGTCAACGCGAATGTCTGTCGACCGCCTACCAGTGAATGCATTGTTGACAGTTCTCTTAGACTGGCGTGCAGTAACCAGCCATCGCAACAGGCCGCTGCGCGCTAAGGCGAACGATGTTGTTCAGTGTGGTTCTACACTGTACGGGATCACTTTGGTATCGGGGTTGCCATGGGCAAAGAGAACACCGTGTATCTGGTCCGCTTGCTCGCGTTCGGCGCGCTCGCCGTGGCTACTTGGATGTATCGCTCACCCGAACCACCAGCGTTTGCCAATCAGATCGAACATGCCCATGGCCCACACGGCGCCGATGAGCATGTTGAAGAAGGGCTGTTGCCGCATGGCCCTCACGGCGGCATGCTGTTTGAAGATCGCGACTTGGCCATTGAGCTGGTTCGGCACGAGCACGAAGGCACGCAATGGCTCTATGCCTATCCGCTGACTGAAAACAAACAGCCACTGGCGCTGTCGGCGATCAAGCTGACGGTGACCTTTAGCAATAATGGTCTCAGCGAAACCTTGCAGCTGCATGCCGATAGCAACGAAAGTCACTCGCTGGCCGGTCAATTACCAGAGGATGCGCTGCGCGGCTGGCAATTGACGATGCTGGCAAGTCATGAGCAGCACGCCCATCAATGGCGACTCGAAAACTTCATCGACCCTAGCTAAGCCAAAGGCGACAGCGCGTTGCACGTTGCTTTGCGCCGTCTTTGCTTGTGGCGCTTGTCTGGCGTGTCAACACCTTGATTGACATGCCGAGCGACAACCGCTCAGCGCGGCTCAATGTATCCGGTCGATGCTGAGGTAATTGCCTTCCGTTTGCAGGTGCACCTGGATCACCTTGCCGGTGCGATTCTTCCAATACCAACCGTGAATACCATTGAAGCTCGCGGTGAAATCACCGCTGTCGCTGCTGTCAGTGGCCTCTTTGTAGCTGGTGAATTCACCATTTTTGGCGTTCTCGGCATCGCCATGAAAATCGAAATAGAGCTCGCCCTGATCAGTCGTCCAACGGTAATGCATCGATTGACCGACACGCATGGTGGCCTTGTATTCGACACCTTCGCCTGGCTGTAACGTAATGTCGAATTCGTTGTGCTGTATTGCCGATACGGGCGCGGCAGTGGGTTCCACCTCGGTCACGGCCGGCTCGGTGGCAGCAGGTGGTATCGGTAAAGCGGATGGGCTAGCCGTTGGCGCGTGCGCTTGCTTCAGTTCGCCCACGCGCTTCAGTCCCAGTGCCTCGCCAATACCGGTCGGGTCGATCCCAAACTCGGCCGGCAATACGGCAGTGAGCAAAATCAAGATGGCAGCCGCTGCCGCGGCAGCGCTTGCGTAGAGGAGCTTGCGAACGGAAATCTGTTCAGGTGTTTGGCTCATGAAATCAGTCTCTTCGTTTGTTAACTATCAGTTCGTTGGCAGGTGGTGGGCGAATGTGGAGTCAGGAAATATAGAAATAGCCAATAAGCTGATAGCCCATCAGCAGAAATCCTGCGCTCATCAGCACGGTGTTGGCGGCGAATGCGTGCCGAGAAAAGTTTGAGCTCAGTCGCCAAGCCGCCATTGCGATCAAGATGCCGCACAGTGCCAGAAACTGACCAACCTCGACGCCTAGATTGAAGGCAATCAGATTGCTGACCAGGCCGTCGCCGGCTAGGGCGAATTCTTGCAGCTTGGTCGCCAGCCCCATACCGTGAAACAAGCCGAAGATCAGGACGGCGGCGCGCGTATCCGGTTGCACACCGAACCATTGCTGCCAGGCGCCCAGATTGTCGAGCGCCTTGTAGACCACCGAAAAGCCGATGATGGCGTCGATCAGATAGGCATTCACTTGCCACTGCAGCAGCACACCCAGCAGCAAGGTGATGCTATGACCCAGCGCGAACAGGGTGACGTACAGGCCAACGTCTTTCACTCGATACAGGAAGAAAATCACCCCGAACAGAAACAGCAGATGATCGTAGCCGGTGATCATGTGCTTGGCGCCGAGGTAAAGGAACGCCACAAACTGCACACCGCTGCTTTGCTGGATAAAGGCCTTGTCGGCATCGGCGACGCCATGGCCCCAAGCAGTGCCTGCCAGTGCCAGCAGCAACAAAGCCAAGACTGGGCCTATTTTCTTCCAGTAAGAACAATTTGAACTCATGGTTAGTGCTTCTCTCAGTGAAATACTATTCAGCCGCCATCAATCAGTGTTCGTGCCGGTGATGAATATCCGGCAGATGCGAATGGCGATGCGTTATGGGCTCGTGGACATGCTCATGATCATGTGGCTCAGGCCCTTCGCTGCCGTCGTGCCCATGCTGATGATGGTCGTCATGGCAATGGGGATGGCGATGCACCAAGCGTTCGTGATGATGCTCGTGACTGTGCTGCTCCGTCAGCACCAACCAGGTCGCGACCAGCATCAGGGCAAACGCCAGCACAAACATCAGGGTCAGCGGCTCACCCAGCAGCACGATAGCAACCGCCGCACCGAGAAAGGGTGCGGTACTGAAATGGGCAGCAGTGCGCGCACTGCCCAGATGCCGTAAGGCGAGCACAAACAACACCAAACTGAGGCCGTAGCAGAAGAAACCGAGCAACAGCAGCGCTGTCACCTTTGGGAGGTCAGGCATGGTCGCGCCGAGCGCCAAGGCAATGGTGACATTGACCACGCCGGCGACCAGACCTTTGATTAGCGCCAGCAACACAGCATCGTTGGCGGAGATCTTGCGAGTGACGTTGTTGTCGATCGCCCAAAAAAAGCAGGCACCGGCCACTGCCAGCGCCTGCCACGACAACACTCCGTCCGTCCACGACAGCAGCGCACCGGCCAGCACCGTCAGTGCAACGCCCCACCAGATCCGGGCCGCTACCGCTTCCCGGAACAGCAGCACGGCCAGTACCGTAGTCAGCACGCCTTCGAGGTTCAGCAGCAGGGCCGCGCTGGAGGCCGTCGACTGCGCCAGTCCGGTCATCAGCAATACCGGCGCAATGATGCCACCGGCGAGCACCGCACCTGCCAGCGCCGGCCAATCGCCAGCGGCCAATGCCGGGCTGGTGCTCGTGGTGTTGGCGCGCCGAACCAGCCACACCAGCGTCAAACCACTGCCCGAACCGAGGTACAGCAGGCCGGCCAGCAACCATGGCGAGCTGTCGCCGATCAAGGCTTTCGCCAGCGGCGTGCTGATGCCGAATAATGCAGCCGCCAACAAGGCGAGTAACGCATAACGCTGCACAGCGAAATCAAATCGCGTTTTCGGAGCGGACGCTTTTGGCACGAAATAATCTCAACTCAAAGAAAAATGCCGGACCGATCGGGCAAGTCCGGCGCAACCCCGAAGAGACAAGGGCGAAAATGATACGGCCGCAAACGGTTATCGTGTCCGCTTTATCGTCATCGACTCTTCGTTGTGTGGTCACACGTTGTGGTCAGCTATCTCACGAAATCCGACCGCGCTAGGGCTCGTCTGCCTGCGCTTCATGACGACCCCACCAACGCGTCCCCATGACCTTGGCGTCCAGCAACAAGCGCACATAACTGCGCAGGGCATCGATGCGGGCGGCCGCTTCCGACTCAGTCGCTGTCAATGCTTGCCGGCGAGCCAACAGCAGCGCCTGAAAATCCTGCTCGCCCAAGGTATAAGCCTTCTGCATCAGCCGGGCATTTTCCTGCAGGGTTCTGGCCGCCGTGATCGCCAGTTGCCAGCGCGCATAGGTGCCGGTAGCGGTTGCGTAAGCCGCGCGGGCTGCGCCGGTTGTCAGGCGTTCCTGTAGTGTCAGTTGCTGCTTGGCGCTGTCCGCCAGCGCCAGTTGCTTTTGCAGTTCCTGACTCCGTCGTGCGCCGGGAAAGGGCACGCTCAGATTGATGCCGACAATCTGCTCATCGCCGAAGGCCTCACGCCCGGTAAACACGCCGATGGTGGGGTCCGGTACGCGATCGGCACGAGCACGGTCAACACTGGCTTGCGCCGCGACTACGTTCGCGCGAGTTGCGTCCAACGCATCACTGGCGGCAATGATTTGCTGCTGCCACCAGCTGCCATCGTGAACGATGGGCTGTGGGTCGGGCAAGGCCGGTGCGGTATAGCCTTCCACCGGGTAGCGTGCTGACAGCATGGCCCAGGCGGAGGTTTCGGCAATCTCCGCCGAGCGCAGCTCGCCTTCGATCGCACTGAGCTCAGCCGCCGCCAGTTTCTGTTCGAGCAACGCGGCATCACCACCGCGCACTCGTGCTGTAACGGCCGCAACGCTCTGGTTGGCCGCGCCGTATTGCTCGGCCAGCAATTGCCGGCGCGATTGCGCTTGTAGCCAATCAAACCAGGCAGCGTACAAATCATCGATGGCTTGTCGACGGTCCTGATTGCGACGCGCCTGCGCGATGTGCCGGAGCGCGTTGGCGGTAGCCTCATCCGCACTGACTTTTCCCGGCAGCCGAAACGTGCGCTCAATGCCGAAGTTCCACTCATTGGAGTGCGGTCCGGTTTCGTATGCGCGTTGCTGTCGGCTGAAGTTTGCAGTCCACTCATACGGCGAAGCATCGACTTGCGCGGCCTCGGCTTCATTGACTGAAAACGAGCTGTCCGCCGCCTGCATGACCGGATCTTGTGCCAGCCATTTGGCAACAAGCGTGTCCGGCAAAATGTCCGGGATGAGAATGGCTTGCTCAGTTGTTGTGCGTGGCGTCGGCATACCAGCTTCCGCCGCTATCGCCTCTACCAGCAATCCCAATACAAAAAATGTGCTTAACGCGATCACAGAAAAAGACTTCATTCGATTTCCCCTTGCGTCAAGACGGGGCACAGCCAATAACGCAATTTGCTACCGGCCAGTTGCCGGCGTAAGTCCGTGAGCAAGGCGTCGGCATCGCTGCCGGCGAGCACGGCTTGGATCAATACGCCGTCGCCACGACCGAGTACCTGCTCACTGGCATCCAGCTCAGACGGGTGGACTCCATGACTGGCGATGGCTTGGCTGGTGAAAGTACGGATCAACGGATGCAGCAGCAATTGGTCGAGCAGCTGCTCTTCCAGTTCGGGCGCACCGAGCAAGAACAGGCAGACATCAGTCATGGTGTTTCTCCTCTTGGGTGTGCGTCGAGGTGAAAGCAAAGCGGGCATACAGCATCGGCAGGATAATCAGGGTCAATGCCGTGGCGGTGATCAAGCCGCCGATCACGACAATCGCCAAGGGCCGCTGAATCTCCGAACCCGGGCCACTGGCGAATAGCAACGGGATCAAACCAAACGCGGTAATCGCCGCGGTCATCAAGACCGGTCGCAACCGGCGGATAGCGCCAACACGGACCGCCTCGGCAACCGACAAACCTTCCGCATGCAGCTGATTGAAGTAGCTGACCATCACGACACCGTTCAGAACGGCGATGCCGAGCAGCGCAATGAAACCAACCGAGGCCGGCACCGACAGATATTCCCCGGTCAACCAGAGCGCGAAGATGCCGCCGACCAGCGCAAACGGAATGTTGCTCAAAACCAGCAACGATTGCCGCACCGAGCGGAAACTGGAAAACAGCAGCAGAAAAATCAGGACCAGCGCCAGCGGGGTAACGATACCCAAGCGCGCCGCCGCGCGTTGCTGGTTCTCGAATTGACCACCAAAACTGATCCGGTAGCCATCAGGCAGTTTGACTTGTGCCGCAATGATGCGCTTGGTCTCTTCAACAAAACCGACCAAATCGCGACCGCTGACATTGGCAATCACGACGCTGTAGCGACTACCCAGTTCGCGATCGATTTTCACCGGACCGGCGGTACGCTCAAGTCGAGCCACGCTGGTCAATGGCACCGTCTCGCCACTGGCCGTGGTCAGGCGAAGCTGGGAAAAATCGCCCGGCGAGGTACGCAGATTTTCCGGGCCGCGGATGAGAATCGGTGTGCGACGATTGCCTTCAATGACCGTGCCGGCCTCCGTGCCTTGAATCTGCATCCGCAGCGCTTCCTGCACCTCTTCGGTCGACAGATCAAAGCGGCCGGCAGCGAGTCGATCGACCACCACCCGCAGGTACTGAACGCCATCATTGACGACCGTGTAGACATCCTGGTTGCCCGGCACCGTCTTCACCGCGGTCTCGATATCGGCCGCAAGCTGATTCAGGACCGGCAGCTCCGGGCCAAAAATCTTGATCGCCAGATCGCCGCGCACACCGATAATCATTTCGGAAACGCGCATCTCAATCGGCATCGTGAAGCTGTAAGTCGTACCCGGCAGCTCATCCAGCACCTTGCGCAGTTCGTCCAGCAATTGCTCCTTGCTTTGCATGCGCCATTCCGAACGAGGCTTCAGCACCAGAAAGGTGTCGGTCTGGTTCAGCCCCATCGGGTCCAGGCCGATTTCATCCGAGCCCGCCCGCGCGACAATGGCGGTTACCTCAGGCACGGCGTTCATGATGGCTTGCTGGATTTTCAGATCCAGCGCTGCGGTCTCCTCCAAACTGACCGTCGGCAGCTTCTCGATGCCGACCACGATATCGCCTTCGTCCATCGTCGGAATAAACGTCTTGCCAACATCGAAATATACGGCGGTTGCGGCGAGCAGCATCACACCGGCACCGATTGCAATGGCTTTCGGCTGCCGGAACGCCGCCTGCAGGGTGGGCTCATAGATCCGCTGCAAAGTGCGTGGTAGCCACGGGTCTTCGTGCTTGACCGATTTGAGCAGGAACGACGCCAGCACGGGAATGACGGTGAGTGACAGCAACAGCGAACTGGCCAAGGCAAAGGCAATGGTCAGCGCCACGGGCACGAAGAATTTGCCTTCCAATCCCTGCAAGGTCAGCAAGGGCAAAAACACGATGATGATGATGCCCATGCCGGTGGTCACCGGCGCTGCCACTTCGCGCACGGCGCGATAGATCACGTGCAGGCGCGGCAGCTTGCCAGCGCTCGGATCATGCGCCAGATGCTGGACAATGTTTTCCACCACCACAACGGCCGCATCGACCAACATGCCGATGGCAATCGCCAAGCCGCCCAGACTCATCAGATTGGCCGACATGCCGACTTGCCGCATCAGGATGAACGTGGCCAATGCAGATAAAGGCAACACCACGGCGACCGTGACTGCGGCGCGAACATCACCGAGGAACACACCAAGCAGCACCAGTACCAGAATGATGGCTTCGGCCAGCGCTTCGGCCACCGTGCCGACCGCATGATCGACCAAGGCCGCGCGGTTGTAAAACACCCGCAGCGTGGTTCCCTCCGGCAGCCCGGGCTGCAGCTCGCGTATTTTTGCTTCGATGCCGGTCACGACGTCGCGCGCGTTGGCACCGGCCAAACCGAGCACCAAACCTTCAACAGCCTCGGCTTTGCCGCTGTCGGTGACCACGCCATTACGGGTGAGCTCACCAATTCGCAGTTCCGCAACATCACCAAGCCGCAGTGGCACGCCATCGCGATTGCCGACCACAACGGTGCGCAAATCGTCCAGATCGCGAATATTGCCTTCGCTACGGACCAGCAACACTTCACCGCCTTCGCGCAAACGACCAGCGCCATCGTTACGGTTGTTTTTGGTAATCGCTTGCTGCAGATCATCAATCGTCAGCGCCGCTGCCGCCATCTGCACCGGATCAGGGATAACTTCATAACTGCGGGTCACGCCGCCCAGCACATTGACGTCGGCAACGCCCGGCACCGTCCGCAGCGCCGGGCGAATGACCCAGTCCAGCAGCGCTTTGCGCTCCATCAAACTCATATTGGGATTGTCGACGACAAACTGAAACATTTCGCCGAGCGGAGTGGTGATCGGCGCCATACCGCCTTCCAGCTCACTCGGCAACTCCGACATGATCCCGGACAGGCGCTCCGCAACTTGTTGCCGTGCCCAGTAAATGTCCGTGCCATCGACGAAATTGAGGGTCAGATCAACGATGCCGTATTTGACCGTGGTGCGCAGCATCTCTTGCTGCGGAATGCCGAGCATTTCGGTTTCGATCGGGATTGCGACTCGGCTCTCGACTTCTTCCGGGGTCATGCCCGGTGCTTTCAGGATGATTTTTACCTGCGTGCTAGCAACGTCCGGAAAGGCGTCAATCGGCAGCTGCCGAAATGCATACCAACCCACGCCTGCCAGCAAGGCGGTCAGAATCAAGATAAAGGTTCGCTGCGTCAGCGCGAACTGAACCAAACGACTCAGCATGGTTTATTCCTCCTCAGCGCCGCCAAGGCCCAACCATGCTGCTTTCAGCGCCACAATACTGCTCACCGCAATGCGCTGGCCCACTTTTAACTCGCCCTGGATCTGAGCGCGTTGACCCGCGTTGGCCAGTACCGTCACGGCCACCGCAACGAAGCTGTCTTTGTTGACGCTGTCACGGACAAATACGTAGCTGTGATTGTCGTGACGCGCGATGGCACTGAGCGGAACCTCCCACGCGGAGGCTTCAGAAATGGGCAGTTCCACTTGCACAAACTCACCCGGCCGCAGCGGGCTCGCACCGGCACGCAGCTGCGCGCGCAAGGTGACCGTCTGAGCACTGCTGGTAAGTGCACTGGCGCTCAACACCTCGGCTTCGGCACCGCCAACAACATGCACGCGCTGACCTTTCTGCCAGCGCACAGCCGAGCCGCTGGGTACTTGAATATCCAGCCAGAGTTTTTCGGATCGCACTAACCGCAGCAGGGGATCGGCCGCATTGACCCGCTGGCCGGTTTTCACCGCCAGCGCGACAACGGTGCCGCTGCGCTGTGCTTTCAAAGTCAACTCATTGCTGACGGCCGCGGACGTCGCAATGCGATCGAGCTGGACGGCATCGACACCGGCTAACGCCAACGCGGCCCGGCTATGCGTTTGCCCCGCTTCAGCGTCGCGAGCAGCCGCATCACTCTCATCCAGACGGCGGCGCGGGATGATGCCTTCCGCGAACAACTCCTGATCGCGCTGCAGGCTGGCGCGGGCAAGCCGCAGCCGGTTGCTGGTCTGCACCAGATCCAACTGCAGGGCACCAAATTCCGGGCCACTCAGTACCAACAATGCCGTACCAGTGCTGACTTTCTGATTTTCCTGAACCAGCATTTGGGTGATGACACCGGCAAATGGTGCGCTCAGCACATTCTCTTGATCGGGCGGCAACACGACTTGTGCCGGGAAACGGGCGCCAGCGGCATCCGATTGGGCTTTCAGCGTGATGAGTTCAACGCCAAGGGCGCGCATTTGCTCGTCGGTGACGGAAAAGCCGTCAGCTGAATGGGCGGCAACACTGAAAAAAAACAAGCTGACAAAAAGCCCGGCAGAAATGCCGGCACTGCGCCATAGGGAAAAAGACATGACTATCCTCGAAAACCAAGTAGCAATGAAAAATCGTGCGGCTGGCCATGCCAAAAGAATGGCCAGCGCGCTGCTGCAGGGATTGCCGCAAAAACGCGGCCGAGGGGAAATCAGATCAACAGGCGGGTGAGTTTCAGCGTGGAGAGTGCAGAGTTGCGCGTCGAGGGGGCTGGCCGCAATGCCAGCGTGACAAGCGGGGTGCCGCTGAGCGATGTCACATAACTGATGGCCGGAAGGGTCAGCAGCAAATTGTTGAATTTGACATCTTTGATTAACGACGCACTGGCGGGCTGGTCATTGTCGAGCACGACGACGTGGTCGCCATGATGACCATCGTCGGTTTGAGCATGCGCGGCGGGCTGGTCGGCGTGTGCATGCACGTCGATCGCGGTAGGTTCGTGGGCATCCTGGTGACCGGCGTGATGAAAAATCAGCTCGCGGCCCGCATCGACCGGCACCACTACCGTTGCTTCGTTGTGATGCTTGGCCAATTGATGAATGAGCAAGGCCTCGCCGACACTGGTGGCGGACCACAAGTAGGCGAACAGGCTGATCAACAACAGGCTGGAACGACGGCGCATGCGAGTAAGGGGGATCATCAAATTGCCCACATGCTAGGTAGCCGATGCCGGTGGCGTCAAGCTCGGCCGGCGCGCCAAGGGCACGGCTTCACCCAATATTCGCCAGGCCGAGCGCAGGATGATCACGGCCATCACAAAGCCGACAACGCGGTCGGGCCATGGGCTGTTGAGCCATGCGACCAGGCCGGCGGCCAGCACTACGCCGACATTACCGATCATGTCATTGCGGGAGCAGATCCAGGTCGCGCGCAAATTGATATCGCCCTTGCGGAATCGGGTGAGGAGTAAGAAACAGGTGGTGTTAACGAGTAGGGCCAGCAGCCCCAACACCGTCATGGCGACCGGCTCCGGCGCGGTTCCAAGCCAGCTACGGCGGCCAACCTCAACCAGAATCAGCAAGCCCAGCAGCCATTGCAGACTGCCATTGAGCACCGCTGCCCGCGCTTTGAGCTGCAAGCTGTGGCCGACTGCATACAGGCTGACGCCATAGACGGCCGCGTCGGCAAACATATCGAGCGAGTCCGCCATCAGCGCGGTCGAGCCCGCCAACCAGCCGGCAATGAATTCGGCCAAGAACATGGCGCCGTTCAGGCTCAGGGTGACCCACAGCACCCGTCGCTGCTGGCGCTCCAGCGTCTTGGTTTCACAGAGATCGTGTTCGCAGCAACCGGCCATTACGGTCCCCTGACGGACTGGCAGGAGTGCATTACAAACCCTATAGTGGCTATAGACTCAAGCCATTTTAGAGGTGGTCATGCGTATCGGGGAACTGGCGGCACAGGCCGGGGTGGATGTGCAGACCATCCGCTACTACGAGAAAGCAGGTCTGATGGCCGAGCCGCATCGCACTGAAAGCGGGTATCGACAGTACCGACCTGAGCAACTGGATACGTTGCAGTTTATTCGCCATTGCCGATCGCTGGACATGTCACTGGCAGAGGTGCGCACGCTGCTGGATTTTCGCGACCATCCGGATCGCACATGCACAGATGTCGATCAGCTAATCGCGAGACACATAGAGCAGTTGCATCAGCGTATTGCTCAGATGCAACAACTGGAACAACAACTGAAAGTCTTGCAGCAGCGCTGTGGTGAGCAACGGACCGCAGCGGAGTGCGGCATCTTGCAGTCCCTCACTACCGCCGCAAGCGATTGCAGCTGTCACGGGGCGTTCGAAGCAGATTGCCAAGCAAGCCCATGAAACAGCTGTTATAGGCCGCGTTCGGCCATTAGCGGGCGGCCAGAATAAGGAGACAAAGAAATCCGTCCCTTTTCTGTCGGTCATGATTTATCGTCGTGCGATTGCTATATCGGACACTAAGAAATGGATCCACAGACTTACCTTCGGTCCCTGAATACCCAACTAACCTATCTGTTCGCCTACGCGCGCAAGATTAATGAAATTGACACTGCAGCGGCACTATTTGGTGAGTTTCGCGGGATGCAGGACGCTGGCTGGAGCACGGTTGCCACGGCATATGAAGTCTTCCACGAACTGAAGTCACTTGGATCGAAGGGCTCGCCGCTGACTCAGGCAGAGCTTCGCCAGGTGCTCTGCCTCTATGTTCAGCTTGCAGAGGCTGGCGGCATCTACGAGGGACTGCTGAACACCATGCAGATCCCGCAATTGAAGCCCTACAACCTATGGCCTTTTCAAAACCTCGTGCGAGTTCGCCAAGTGCCCCGAGCGGTGATAGGCCCCAACGCCAATTTAATGTTCCGGCGTCTAGCGGAATCCGCAACAGAGATTGGGATGACCGGCCTCGCGCACCTACTGGAGCTTACTTTCCGGGACGATATTCGAAATGCCATGGCGCATGCCGACTACATACTGGTTCCGGATGGACTGCGATTACGGCGAAGAAATGGTGGCCAGCCGACGCTCGTGTCCAATGCCGAGATGGAGACCGCCTTACAGATCGCACTTTTTTTCTTTGAGCTCCTCCAGGCCTTTCAGCAAGCGACGGCAGAGTCATTTCGTCCTGCTCGGACCATCGTAGGTCGGTTCAGCGAGAACCCACCAATGCCTTGGAAGATCGAATTGACAGACCTCGGAGGATTTTCGATCTCTACCACCTCGGCGGGCCCGCAAATCGATGCCGCTTACGAACGACAGAAACGGATTAACGACCACCTGGGTGGGCGAATGGTGGCGGCTTATGCGGCCCCCGGAATAGAAGTTCCGCCTGCGCTCCTGACTGAAGTCTCCGCGATGGGTTTTGAGGTTTTGATAGTTGATTTTGAGAGTATCGAACGAATCGACTCGCTCATCGCTGAGGTTGAGGAACACGGCCTGTGGGACTCAACACCAAACGCAGCGAGCTCCAACACTGCACTTCTTATGGCCACTCCTTTTGGATTTCGGAGAATTTCCACCGGAGCCGAGTTCCAAGCATGGCTTCCAGTTGTCGAAGAGGTTGAAGTCGCCTGACTTCCGCCGTCTCCTGCTCAGCACAGGAGATAGAGGAGCCTCTAGCTACCGGCACGCTAAAGGTCAGCTTTGGCCGAATGCAGATATCAACAACTAAAGCCACTGAGAGGAACAAACAATGTCCTTCCGTGAGCTTCTTGGAAGAAATGGCACTTTGACTTTCTCTTTTTTTCTTATCCACATCACTTGTACGACGGCTAACTGGCTGACTTAAACAAAAGTTAGTGAACAGGTTGTTAGTGATCAACTCTCGCTAAAACCATCGAAAATAATATGGAAATTTATGCATATAGACACTTTGTGAGCGATATCACTTTGAATACTTACCAAGTTTTGCGAACGGGCAAGGCCACTGGGGAGGTTCCGGGCAATTGACAGTCACAAAAGTGTAGTCAAAGCGCCCGGGCCTGTTGTCTGGTTTTTGTAGCATTGTTTGCTTTTTGTAGCGTTGTCCACGGCTCAGATCGGCAAGGCCTGCCCCGCCATAGCCTGCTGCCGGGCCTGATCAGCACGGCGATAGCGTTGCTCCCACCAATAGCTGAGCGCAATTCCGACCACTACGGGCGCAACCCACGGCAACACCGCCCAGTTACCGGTCAGCCAGTGCGCAAACACCGAGCGGGCACCAAACACCAGAAACGCAGTGTGAAACGCGATGCCAAGCCCGACACCCTGCGCCATGTGTTCGTAGAACCAGGCTTTCGGTTCGCGATCCGGCCGACGCAAATGCCGCTGCATGTTGAACGTGGTCAGATAACCGATTGGGCTCAGTGACAGCAGGATGATCTTCACCGTGCCCGGTATGGTCAGGGCAATCAGGATCAACACCGTACTCGAAACAAAAGCCAATGCCATCAGCGCCCACGCCAGCGGCCGTCGCAGCGCCGCCGGATCACGCTTGTGAATCAGCACATGGCGCATATACCAGGCACCGGTCAACACCGTGATACCGAGGTAGCCGAGAAAAACCAGCAGGCCAAACTTCGGCGTCGCCCACAGCGGCTGGTCCTGCATTGCCGCCACGCCAAGATGCAGACTGACGCTGGTCAGTGCCGTCACCCCGATGATGTTGACGCACCACAAAAAGCCCTGACCAAAGCGCTTGTGTACCGGTGAGCCTTTGCGACTGAAAATCGGCACCCAAAACAGCACCAGTCCGATGGCACCGGCCAGAATATGCAGCCAGCGCAAGCCGGTAAGCACGTTTTCCATGATGGCATTCCTGCAATGACAGCGGCCCAGCGCCGCGATGGCATCAGATTGCCCCCCTCACGCTGCCGGCAACAGTGCCGGAAGTCATGGTGACCGTTAGCGATGCCCCATCCCGGTGACAGCGGCAGTCGGCAGACCGTACAAACGGATACCCAAACCAACCTTGCCGACTGTCATATCCGCTGTCACAGAGTTGTCATGACCACGCTCTACCCTGCGCTGGCTTTCCAAAACCTCCGTCAGCGGCAAACCATTAAAAAAACCGCGACCGAGCGCAAACAACAACCCATCTGTCACTTACTTAACGCGCGGAACATCATGAAAAAACTGCTGCTGGTTTGCCTTATTGCCCTGACTGCCGGCATTGCCGGTGCAGCGCTATGGCTACGCACGGATGCGGCAGAACAACGCGCCAGCAAGGACGCACCGCCGGCCATTGCCCTGCGCATCCATGGCTCGAATACCGTTGGTGAAAAGCTGATGCCGGCACTGGTCACGGCCTTTCTGGAGCAACGCGGCTATGCCGTTGTCCGCACCCAGATCGGCGCTGAACCGGTCGAAAAGACCGTGCTCGCGCGCTCGCATCCGAGCCGGCCGGCACTGGCGGTGGAGATTCATGCCCACGGTTCCAGCACGGCGTTTCAGGATCTGGAAAAAGGCCTGACCGATCTCGGCATGGCTTCGCGCAAAATCAAAACCGAAGAGCTGGACAAACTGAAAGATCGCTACGGCGATCTGTCTGACGCCAAACAGGAACATGTGATCGCACTGGATGCGCTGGCCATCATCGTGCATCCGGACAACCCGCTCGAACAGCTGACCGTCGAGCAGATTGCCGGCATTTTTGCCGGCGAAATCAGCGACTGGTCGCAGCTGGGCCTGCCAGCGGGCGCCATTGCCCTGTATGCCCGTGATGACAAATCCGGCACCTGGGATACCTTCGAAAATCTGGTGCTGAAAAAATTCGACAAGAAACTGCTCGGCAGCGCCCGCCGCTTTGAATCGAGCGATCAGCTGACCGAATCAGTACGCAAGGATCGCAATGGCATCGGTTTTGTCGGCGTCGCTTATGCCAACCGCGCCAAGCTGCTCGGCGTTTCTGCCGATGGCAAAAAAGCGTTCACCAAACCGGGCAAGCACAGCATCGGCACCGAGGATTACGCGCTGTCGCGCCGGCTGTTTGTCTATGAGCCGGCCGGCCTCAACAATGAACTGGCGCGCGATTTTCTGGCCTTTGCGGTGTCCGATGCCGGCCAGAAACTGGTCGAAGCCAGCGGCCTGATTTCCTACTACCCCACGCGCGACAAGCCGCGCATTGCGCTGCAACCGTATCCGGCGCGTTATCAAAGCCTGGGCACACTCGGTGAACGACTCAGCGTCAACTTCCGGGTCGAGGACAATGCCCTGCTGCAAGACAGCAAGCTCAATCGCGATCTGGGCCGCGTCGCCAATTTCTTCCGCGATCATCCGGACAAGCATCTGGTGCTGGCCGAACTGAGCCCGCCGACGACCGGCAAAAACCGCGGCAGCAACGAAGCACTCAGCCAACTGGAGCGGCTGCTGGCCGCCAGCGATCTGACCCCGTTCGACCGGGTGAAGGTCGAACATGGGCCGGACAACTTTGCCGCGACCGCCAGCCAGATTGAGATTTGGGCTTTGTAGAGCTGACAAACAGAGGGTCGGTGAATAGCAATCCGGTGAACAGGAATCCGGCGCACATCGCTCGGCAGCCCCAAGCCAAGGCAGGTCAAGCACCTGCCTTGGCTGCTTCTGAATGTTCAGGGCGGCCAGCCAATCCTCGACAGTCAGCCCCCTGACAATCAGTCCATGACAGCCAGCCTCTGACAATCAATCCATGAAGCCCTCCGCCAAGCCCCGTCACTGCTGGGAAACCAGCAAACCCTTCGCAAATCTAAATGCGAGTTGTTATCATTAGCGTAATTACCCGCCCACACCGACCGTGCTGTGACCTTACGCCTGCCACGCCCGCGCTTCTCGACCCGTAGCTACTGCCTGCTGGCCGTCAGCCTGCTGCATGGCGCCCTGTTGTTCGCGGTGTTGCGGGCCGGTGGTGCCGACTTGCCGGCCCCTGCGACCCCATCACCTGCCGTCACCATTGCGCTGATCCCGCCCTCAGCCCCAGCAGTCAGCGTGCCGGCGGCAGAACCGGCATCGCAGCCGATCCCGCCATCACCTCAACCTGAACCCAGACCCGAACCCGCTAGCAAACCGCTTGCCGCCACCCGGCCCGAGCCTGCAGCGGCTCCCCAAGTGGTTCCCGCGACACCGGCTACCACTACACAAGCCACACCCAGCCCAAGCAGCGAGCCGCACGTGGCCAGCGAAAGCGTGAACCGCGAATCCGACAGCAATCAAAACGCGGTCAGCAGCGAACCGATTTTTGATGCCGACTATCTGCGCAATCCGGCACCGGTCTATCCCAAGCTGTCACGCCAACGCAAAGAAGAAGGTGTTGTGCTGCTGCGCGTGCACGTGCTGGCGAATGGCGAAGCCGATCAACTGGAAGTGCTGCAATCAAGCGGCTTCGAGCGGCTGGATGAAGCCGCCCTGCGCGCGGTCCGGCGCTGGCAATTTGTGCCGGCCAAACGCGGCGACGAAACCGTTGCGGCCTGGGTGCGCGTGCCGGTGCGTTTCAATGTGAATAGCTGAGCGTGCCGGTGCCTGCCGGCGCAGTGTCCAAGCGGAATGATCTAGCCAAAGTCGAGAACCTCTGATGAACAATCCCTACGGCGTTGCCGAGATGTTGCAGAAAGGTGATGCGGTCACCTTGTCGATTGCCATTTGCCTGTTGCTGATGTCCGTGATCAGCTGGACAGTGATGGCGATCAAGACCGTGCAATTGATGCGCGTGCGCCGACTTGCGCGCAACGTCAGCAGCGAATTCTGGCATGCCCACAACTTTGAAGACGCGCTGAAAACCATCGGAACACCGGGCCAAAGCCCCTTTCGCACGCTGGCCGACGAAGCCCGCAATGCAGTCGCCCACCACGCCCAGCACAGCAGCGATTTGCACGCGCAACTGAACGTCAGCGATTGGTTGTCGAGCTGTTTGCGCCGCGCCATTGAAGATGCCACCGCGAAACTGCAAGCCGGCTTGGCCGTGCTGGCGACAATCGGCTCGACCGCGCCGTTTGTTGGCTTGTTCGGCACCGTCTGGGGCATTTACAACGCGCTGATCGCCATCGGCGTCAGCGGCCAGGCCAGCATCGACAAAGTCGCCGGTCCGGTTGGCGAAGCGCTGATCATGACCGCGTTCGGTTTGTTCGTCGCGATCCCGGCGGTCATGGGTTACAACGCACTGACCCGCGGCAACAAAGCGCTGGTGATGCGCTTCTCGTCGTTCGCGCATGATCTGCACGCGTATTTCATTACCGGTGCCCGCGTTTCCGGTGTGCAACTGATCCCCGAAGCCAATCCGTCGCTGCGCGCGGTGGGAGATCGCTGATGGCGTTTTCAAGCGGAGACGGTTTCGACACCAGCGACGAGGTCATGGGCGAAATCAACATGACGCCGCTGGTCGACGTGATGCTGGTGCTGCTGATCATTTTCATTCTGGCGCTGCCAGTACTGACCAACACCTTGCCCATCCACTTGCCGGATGCCAGTGCCGCGCCGAGCGAACCGCTGCCGGAATTGGTGCAACTCGGTGTGGCTGCCGACGGCCAGCTGTACTGGCAGAACGAACGCATTGCCGAAGCCGACCTGCCTAGCCGCCTGCAGCAGCTGAGCCAGCAACAACCGCAACCGCCGGTGCAGATTCAGGCCGACCGGGCCGTCGCCTTCGAGCACGTCGCCCGGGTGCTGGCCGCCGCCCAGAAAGCCGGGGTCAAACAGCTCGGCGTGCTGACCGAGCCCAAGTAAGTCGCTGATTTCCGGCCGAATCAGGCTTTTTCCTGTTCCGGCCTTTTTTAGTGGTTGATCTTTTATTGCGAATCATTATCATTTGCACTCTCATCGTTCTGGTACAGACTGCTGGTACCGGCTGCCAATGCAGACCGCTGGCCCAGAACGCAGACAAAACACCGACGCAAAACGCGTCTTTGGGGACCCTGTGATGACCGCCGCGCAAACACTGATGACGATCAAAAAGACCAAGACCTTCCAAAAGACTCCGCTCGCTGCCGCGATTGCCCTGTGCAGCGCCCTGCCCGCCTATGCCGCAGAACCTGCCACCAGCCAGCCAGCCGATAGCCAAGCGATCGTCAAAGAACAAGAAACCGTACTGAAAGAAGTCAAAGTTGAAGCCCAGGCGGAACAGGACGGCTACAAAGCCAATCAGGCGAGCTCGCCGAAACTGACCCAGCCGCTGGTCGACACCGCCAAGACCGTGCGCGTAGTCACCGATGAAGTGATGCGTGAGCAAGGCGTCACCAGCCTGCGCGATGCGCTGCGCAATATTTCCGGCATCAGCATGGCCGCCGGCGAAGGTGGTGTACCGCCCGGCGACAACCTGACCCTGCGCGGCTTCTCGGCACGGACCGATTTGTTCATCGACGGCGCCCGTGATGTCGCCGGTTACACCCGCGATCCGTTCAATCTGGAATCGGTTGAAGTGGTGGAAGGTCCGGGCTCGGCATTCTCAGGCCGCGGCTCGACCGGCGGCTCGATCAATCAGGTCAGCAAAGCGCCGAAGCTCGACGATTTCAGCAACGCCGAATTGAGCATCGGCACCGACGCGTTGCACCGCGAAACGCTTGACGTCAACAAACCGCTGGAAAGCCTCAGCGACAGCGCCGCACTGCGCGTCAACCTGATGAATCACTCAGCCGATGCCCCGGGCCGCGATGAGGTGTACAGCAAGCGCTGGGCCATTGCCCCGAGTCTGGCGCTGGGGCTGGAAACCGACACCCGCGTCGTGCTGAGCCATTTGCATCAGGAACAGGACGGGTTGCCGGATTACGGTGTGCCTTACACCGCCAACGTGATTGTGCCGACTGGTGGTGAACCCTTGCCGGTTGATACCGAA
Source organism: Permianibacter fluminis (assembly GCF_013179735.1). NCBI lineage: Bacteria > Pseudomonadati > Pseudomonadota > Gammaproteobacteria > Pseudomonadales > Pseudomonadaceae > Permianibacter > Permianibacter fluminis. The sequence goes on from NZ_JABMEG010000001.1 coordinate 3,353,337, forward strand.
ACGTTTTACGGTTTGGTCGATCGCGATTACGAAGACATTGATGCCGATGTCACCACGGCCAAAGTGGAACACGATTTCAGCAAGACCGTCAGCCTGCGTAACCAACTCCGCTACGGCAACGTCACCCGCGATTCCATCGTGACGCCGCCACGCATGCTGAATGCCACGACCGTCAACCGCCAAGGCCGTGCCCGTGACACCGAAGACGAAATCCTGCTGAACCAGACCGATCTGAGTCTGAAGTTTGGCGAGGGTGCCATCAAACATACGGTCTTGGTTGGACTGGAACTGGCGCGGGAAAAATTTCACAACAATACCCGCAACCTGACCAATGGTCCGGCGACGCCAATCAACAACCCCAATCCGCACGATGCCTACACCGGCACGATTACGCCAACCGGTTTTGCCGAAGCAAAGGCCGACACGGTCGCGCTATATGTGTTCGACACCATCGAGTTCGGCAGCAACTGGCAAGCCAATCTCGGCCTGCGGCACGATGACTTCCAAACCGACTTTTACAGCAAAACGCTAAATCTCACGACCAACAACATCGACATCGTCGATTTAAACAACGCTGACAGCACCATCAACTGGAATGCCGGCCTCACCTACAAACCGGCAGAAAATAGCAGCATCTATTTCGCCTACGGCAGCTCGGTCAACCCGTCCGCCGAAGGCTTGACCCTCAGTGACAGCACGGCCACGCTGGATCCGGAAGAAAGCGACAGCTATGAGCTCGGCACCAAATGGGATTTGCTGAACCAGCAATTGCTGGTCACCGCGGCGATCTTCCGCACCGACAAAACCAACGCCCGCACAACCGATGGCAGCACCGGTGCCGCCACCGTGCTGGAAGGTGAGCAACGCGTGGATGGCTATACCCTCAGCGCCACCGGCATCATCAACGAGAATTGGCAAGTCATCGGCAGCTACACACATCTCGACAGCGAAATCGTCGAGTCCTTGAATGTGCTGGAGCAAGGCAATGAACTCGCCAACGTCGCACCGGAAAGCTGGACCTTGTGGACCACCTATCAACTGCTGCCTTCGCTGCAAGTGGGTCTCGGCGCGCAGCACACTGATCGCCGCTTCAACAACACGCAGAACCTGAACGAAGTACCGGGCTACACCTTGTATGACGCCATGGCCAGCTATCAAGTGACCGACAGCTTCGCCCTGCGGCTGAATGTCTACAACCTGACCGACGAAGATCATTACGCAACGGTGGGTGGTGGCCACGTCGTCCCCGGCGCCGCCCGTTATGCCATGCTGACCGGTAGTTTCAGCTTCTAACAATATTTCTGAAATGCATGCTAGGAGCCTCTCTCCCCTCGCGGGAGAGGGGTTGGGGAGAGGGGTTGGGGAGAGGGGATTCGGGGCAAAAGGGAAATACGAGCACGAGCACAAGCTCAACCCCAATTCCCCTCTTCCCCCATCCACGCGCAGGAGACCAACATCATGTTGTTGCAGATACCCGCCGTACTGACGGCCGAACAAGTCAGCGAAGCACGGCAACTGCTCGACCAGGCCGAATGGGTCGATGGCAAAATCACCGCCGGCTATCAATCGGCAAAAGCCAAAGACAACCTGCAACTGCCGGAAGAACATCCGGTCAGCAAACAACTCGGCGAAACCATTCTGAAAGCGCTAAGCCGCAATGCCCTGTTCATGTCAGCCGCATTGCCGTTAAAGGTTTTCCCGCCGCTGTTCAATTGCTATCGCGGTGGCCAATCATTTGGCTCGCATGTCGACAATGCCATCCGCGATCACCGCGCCAGCGGCCAGCGCGTCCGCACCGATCTGTCCTGCACCCTGTTCCTCAGCAGCCCCGAGGAATACGACGGCGGCGACTTGCTGATTGAAGACAGCTACGGCGCCCACAAAGTCAAACTGCCGGCCGGCCACATGGTGCTCTACCCGTCCACCAGCCTGCACAAAGTCACCCCGGTCACCCGCGGCGCCCGCATCGCCTCTTTCTTCTGGCTGCAATCGCTTGTCCGCGACGACGGCCAACGCACGCTGCTGTTCGATCTGGACACCAGCATTCAACGCCTGAACCAGGACACGCCCGATCATCCGTCGCTGGTCCAGCTGACAGGCGTCTACCACAACCTGCTACGGCGCTGGGCGGATACCTGACGTACCAGCACGGTATCGGGCGAAAAATTGCAGGTAAAGTGGGCCAAATCAACCGCCAGCATCGAGCCAGTCCCGACTAGGATTTGCTCGACGCAAGTCAAAGTCAGAAGCGAAACTCGGCTAGCGTCGCATGGCAACCGTTTCGCTGCCAACCCAGCCCACCCACCACAAACCCCAAGTCAACGGGAATATACCGTTTAAACCAAATTATCCTGCGAAGCTGCCTATTGGCAGCTGGCTAATGGGAGTGCTCAGCATACGACACAGAAATTTCTATATATATGAGTTAGAACGAATTAATCAGGCAACACCCGCCAGAATATTTTTACCAAGCAACTCTGTCTCCACGCAAAACAGTCCTTGTTTCAAACAAATGATGAAATCGTCTAAGCAGCTTGCTCAAAGCCTTGATCTGAATAGCGAATTCCGGCAAATTTACAGCTACCAGCCCCATTAGCGTGCATGCCACCTCTTAATTGATTATGCATCTATGACGACTTACCGCTTCCACGCTTTTGCCAGGCTCAAGAACACGGAAGAATTTCGTGTCCTTGGCTTAGATCTATCCAAGTCTGAATTAAAGAGCAAGATTTGTAAGCCATACAAGGCCGGCAAAGATATCTATATCTCCTCAACCATCACGCGCATAGCAGATATCCAACAGTTATCGATTGTCCGAAGCCAGCACAATGCCAAAGTAGAACTAGATCGATATGGAGAGGAACACGCTGCACTCATAAAAAAACAGAACGAGGGAAGCGGATTGATAGTACTTGGTGTGTTCCGAGGTAACAACCCACTCGAACTGATGGAGTGCTGTGAAAATGTGACAGACACTTTCATTGCAGATGCGCCAGGCTCCGGCACGTTTGTCACAAAGACTTATGCCTTCTTCCACAACCAATGGATTATTGGTATCGGCCTCCTAATTATTGGAATCTTGATCGGCAAGTTCCTAGACGCTGGAACATAACAACCAAAGCCGAAGCCTCTTCGCAGCTCAGCATAATTTAGGCACTAGACTGATATGCCATACCTGCAACTTCGATTGTACGCACCAGTTGTATCTCTCACCGCTGAAGGCGGCGCTTTGCGCCAATGTGCCGTTTCGGACGGATATTTAATCGATGAACTTGCTATTGAAAACGGGGCAATAAGCGAGCGCCCCTCCAAAGTCACTGTAATATTTGATGAGCAAGCGTAGGTACGAATCCGCGTAGCGGCTTCGTACGAATGGATTAGCATGCGTCCGAAGCGCTGCGCGATTCGGACCTACAATCCGTTCAAGATAGTGACTGGGTAGCGACTCCGTGCCGCTACGCAAAGTATGTGTAGATAGGTCCTACCATTTGAACCTTGCATTACACTCCGGCCAATACGACTCCGCAGGACAGCCCAACCATGAGCAGCGAGCAACAGAACAATCCTTTGCATGGACTCACGCTGGAAGCCATTGTGGTGCGGCTGGTTGATCATTACGGCTGGCCGGGGCTTGCCAGCCGGGTCAATATCAACTGTTTCAAGAGTGATCCGTCGGTGAAATCCAGCCTGAAATTCTTGCGGCGGACGCCGTGGGCACGGGAACAGGTGGAGAATCTGTATCTAGCGACGTTTGGCTGATTGGCTGAGCAGTGAGCACCTCGCCGTTTTCGGAAAAGTCTTGGTTTTAAGAAGCACGACCATTCAAGCCACAATCGATGCAACCGACAGAAACCAAAACGCCATCCGGACAGATGGCGTTTTTGCTTTCAGATTGCCGACTAACAGCAGCGCTCAGTACACATCGCGCCGGTAGCGCCCCTGCTCCAGCAATTGACTGACCGCATCACTGCCCAGCACGTCCAGAAGCACCTGCTCGACCGCCGGCGCCATGCCTTGGGCGCTGCCACAAACGTAGATGGCGGCGCCGGCTGCGACCTGCGATTTCAATCGTTCAGCCTGCTCTCGCAACACGTCCTGCACATGGATGCGCGCGGCCTGATCACGGGAGAAGGCCAGATCAACGTGCGCCAAGGTGCCATTGGCCTGCCACTGCGCAATCTCCTGCTGATAGTAAAAATCATGCTGGCGCGAGCGCTCACCAAAAATCAGCCAATGGCCTTTGCTGTTGGCCTGCTCGGCGGCACGCAGGTGCGCGCGCAAGGATGAAAGGCCGGAACCGTTGCCGATCAACAGCAGCGGTCGCTGATAGTCCTCGCACTGAAAGCTCGGGTTACGACGGATCTGCAATTCCAGCTCCGCACCAACGCTCAGATGCTCGGTCAGCCAACCGGAACCCACACCGAGTGAACCGTCGGCGTGACGCTCCTGCCGCACCAGCAATTGCAGCGACGCATCGGCCGGAATCGAAGCGATGGAATAGCTGCGCGCTTGCAGCGGTTGCAATTGCTGGAGGATTTCCGCCGTTGGCAGCGCCCGCCACTGCTGCAGTTGGACTGCATCCGGGTATTCGCTGACGGCCAATTTTTGCACCAGTTCGCGGTCATCATCGCGTGCCAGCGCGCGCAGCAACTCGCGGACCCGGTTCGCGCTGTGCTGCGGCCAGACATCCACCAGATCACCGGCCTGCCAATCGAGTTTGCCATCGCTTGCCAGCGGCACCAGCTCGATATGGAACATCGGCGCGCCAAGGCTGCCGTGATTCAGCACACGACGCTGCTGCAAGCGCCAGGTTTCAGTCTTCGGTTGTTGCCAACTCCATTGCTGATCGCCGCCTGTAAGTTGTTGCAATTGTTGTTGCCACTTTGCAATGGCCGCCGGATCGCCTTTGTCCACCTCGACCGGGGCAAACAATGCGTGCGCGCCCTGCTTTTGCAACCACTGCTCGAGCAGGTGACCGAAGCCACAAAAGCGCTGGTATTGCCGATCCCCCAGCGCCAGCACGGCATAGCGCAGCGAGTTCAATGCGCCCACATCGCGCGACAAACGCTTTTCAAAGGCACGAGCGGCATCGGGTGCTTCGCCGTCACCAAAGGTACTGACCACAAACAGCGCCTGGCTGAACGCCTGCAGACGTTCGCTGCTGATGACGGCAAGCGGATGCACCTGCACCGGCACACCGGCGGCTTGCAAACTGCCGGCGGTCTGCCAGGCCAGTTGCTCGGCGTAACCGGTTTGGCTGGCGTACGCGATCAGCAGCGGTGCGCTTTTTTCCCCGGCGGTATTACTGCTGGCATTCACGTCCGTGCTGGCGACGCTGATGCCGCGCGCCAGTTGGCGTGCGGCCTTTTTCTTGCCGCGCCGGTCCAGATACAACAGCCAACCGGTAATGGCGAACAGCGGCATCAACACACTGGCCAGCATCATCAGGATCAAACCGACAACACCGAAGTAACCACCACTGTGCAGGGCAAAAATGCTGCGCATCAGTTTGGCGCCGGGCGCGAGCGCGTCGTAGCGCTCATGTTTCTGCACGGCAAGGCTGTCAACATCCAGCGTCAGGGTATTGCTGGCGCGCTGATGTGCCGGCTCGCGATCCAGATAGCGGAACTCCACTGCCCCACCCGACCGCTCCGGCAGCCGCAACGTCACGCTGCGGTAACCGGCTGGCACTTCGCGTTCGAATACCTGCCACAGCAGCGCAAGTTGTTCGGCGTTGATCGGTGTCGGTGCGGATGGTTGTTGCCGCGTTTCGGTTGGTGTCGAATTTTGTGACGATTTGGCACCACGCTCGGCGTTTTCTCGATTGGCTTTTTCCAGCAAGACGTTCTGAGCAGAACCAACCGGCGATGGCGAATGCTGGGATGACGGCGGATTTGCGGACTGCACCGGGTTTGCCGGTGGCCCCTGATTGGCCGGTGGCGCCTGATTAACCGGCGTCGGGCGCGGCGCACCGGTCAGTTCAAACAGGCCGTCGCGATACCAGTCATAGGACCAATAAAGTCCGGTCAGCGCCGCCAGCAGATACAGCGGCAACACCCAGGTTCCGATCACCGAATGCAGATCCCAGAGAAACGAGCGCCCGGTACGGGCCCAAGAAAATTTCAGCCAGGCCCGCCAATTGCCCTTGTCGCGCGGCCAGCGCAGATACAGACCTGACAGCGCCAACACCAACAAGGCAACGGTGCTGGCTCCGACGATTTGCTTGCCGACATCACCCGCGGCAAGCCGACGATGCAGATCTTCAGCAAGGTGCAAAACCCCTTCGCCACGTTCCGGTTTGCCGAGCAGCGCGCCGGTGTACGGATTCTGGTAGACCCACTCGCCGCGTCGACCACCGGCGAACCCCACCTGGCCGGCTGCTGCCGGGTCGCTTTCGCGAGTCAGGCCAATGACGGTTTTTTCCGGTGCGGCCAACTGGGCGCGACGGATCAATTCGACTGCACTCAATGGCCGGCCCGCACCCGGCTCCACCGTCATGACCGCCGGGTTCAGCAGCCGCAGGATGTCCTGCTCGAATGACAGCATGGCGCCGGTGAGGCCCACCAGCGCCAGCACCACGCCGGCGCTAATGCCAAGCAGCCAGTGGGTTTGAAACCAGAGTTTTTTGAACATTGCAGCCAATCCGGGCTGGCGGCTAACGGCCGCCGAAAGAGAAATATTCGCTAATGATACTAATTCTCATTATTGCCGAAAAGGGCCGAATCGAGGAGGAATCATGAAGCGCGAAGATGCCCAGCTCTGTTGTGATCGGGCTGCAAGCCGCGCCCTGGCTGAAAAATAGCTTTTGACTGCCGATGCGTGGACAGCAAAACGCCCACCGAAGTGGGCGTCTTTTAACTTGCGGCAAGGCCGGATTTAGCGAAGCTTCAAGCTGCCAGCTCGGGCGCCCGGCCGGTTTCCGCCTGTGCCCGGGCAATGCGAATCATCGCCATGCTGCGGGTCGGCGTCAGCTCACCGCGAGCAACACGTTGGAAGGCCGGCACCGTGTGCATGGGCGGCACGGCCCGCGCCCGTGCGGTACCGATGGCGCAGTGCAGTTGAGCCAGAATGACCAGATCGGCGTAGTCGGCACTGGTTTCGCCATCGCTGCCGTGGTCACGTTCCCAGTCATCCGAGACGGTGGCCGCGGTGACGATTTCGCCATTGAGGCCGTATTCGCGCAGCAGGGTGGCGCCGAGCAAAGGCCGAACCCGGGTCAGACAGCTTTCCAGCCGCGGGCCATCCAGACTGAGCTCCGGGTAGGCGCCGGCATAGGTCAGCGCGGCGATTTCACCGGCCGCGTGCAGCAGGCCGACCAGATAGGCCCGCGCGGCCAACAGGCCGGGGGTGAACTCGGATAACTGGGCACACAGGTAGGCCACTTCGCGGCTCTGGCGAACGGCCGTGGCGAACCGGCCGGCGACAGCCGAATACCGGTCCGGCACTTGTTCGGACGAGGTAAACAGATGCAGCAAGCGGCGACTGGTATCGACGCCAAGCCGCGCCACCGCTTCAAAACAGCTTTGAACCGCGACCGGTGCGTTCATGAACGGATGGTTGGCGGCACCGATGAGCCGCAAGGCCACCGACGGCTCGATCATCGCTGCCTGTGCCAGCTGCACCATGCCAATCTGCGGATGCTGAATCAGCGCCCGGATACTGGCAGCGCCGGCCCGGGTCACCGGCAGCCGGACATTCTGGCGTGGCAAATCAATCAGCAAGGCGGCAAACAGCCGATCATCATCCTCGCTCAGATCGAGCTCCATCTCCTCGACCTGATAGGGCACCCGCTCGTGTTCGGGCAGGATTTCCATCAGTGAGTACGGCAGCAGCAAGACCTTGGCGCTGCTTTCGGCAACGACGCGGAACTGCCGCGGCCGCAGCTGGGCAACGCCGCCGAGGGCATTGGCCGCACCGGCGCTCATCCGGCGCACGGCGCCATCGCGGGCGATCAGGGCCAGATCGCCTTCAAGCAGGAAAATGTCATCGGTATCGGTTTCGCCGATAGCCGCGAGCTCCATGCCGCGCCGCACATCGAACAAGCGTGCCTGACGCGACAGCAGCAGCAGTTCAAGCGCACTGAGCCGGCGAAAAGGCAGGAAACGGGTAAGCAGCTGAGGATCGACCGCCGAGGCCGCGGGCTTTTGCGAGCTGGCGGCAGCTGGTCGAATGCGATTGAAACCGGGATCTGACTGAAAACTCATCGCCGAAGACATCCTTGTTACGACGTACGCGGCCAGCATACTGCAACGACCGGCTGGTTTCAAATTTGTGACCGGTGGCACGGCAAAGCCACCCTGCCGGGTCTAGTGAAAATTCTGGCAAAGCAAAACGCCGGCATCAGCCGGCGTTTTGTGGTGTGAGAACAACCGCGCCCTCAGCCGGAGCTGACCTGATGCTGGCCTTCGGCAACCGCCTGCTCCATTTCCCGTTCGCGCTTCTTCTCCATGCGGTACATCAGCACGCCGGCAACCGTCACCGCGATGGTGACAATGGAAATGATCAGCGTCGCCAGCGCGTTGATCTTGGGGCTGACGCCGAGCCGCACGGACGAGAACACAATCATCGGCAGCGTCGTGGAACCGGGGCCAGCGACAAAGCTGGAAATCACCAGGTCATCCACTGACAGCGTGAACGCCAGCAACCAGCCCGATACCAGTGCCGGTGCGATGATCGGCAGCGTGATCACAAAAAACACTTTCCACGGCGGCGCGCCGAGATCCTGCGCCGCCTCTTCCACCGATTGATCCATCTCGCGCAGTCGCGACGCCACCACCACCGTGGTGAACGCGCTGGAGAACGTCACGTGGGCAAACCAGAGTGTGCTGAAGCCGCGACCATCCGGCCAGCCAATGGCGTGTTCCATTGAAACGAACAGCAGCAGCAGCGACAGACCGGTGATCACTTCTGGCATCACCAGCGGCGCCGTCATCAGTGCGGAGAAGAACGTCTTGCCGCGGAAGCGCCCCATCCGGGTCAACACCACCGCCGCCATGGTGCCGATCACAACCGCCGTCGATGCCGACACGAACGCGAGCTTCAAACTCATGATCGCACCGGACAGCATGTGCCGGTCCTTGAACAGCTCGCCATACCATTTGACCGAGAATCCGGACCAGACGGTCACCAGCCGGTTTTCGTTGAACGAATAGACGATCAACAAGAACATCGGCACATACAGAAAAGCGAACGCGAACGCGAGCCAGACCCACGACGCCAGCGAATTCTTGTTGGCGTTCATTGGTTGGCCTCCAGTTCCTTGGCTTGGATGCGCTGGAAGATGGTGATTGGCGCAATCAGGACCACCAGCATCGTGATTGCCACCGCCGACGCCACTGGCCAATCACGGTTGTTGAAGAACTCTTGCCAGAGCACCTTGCCGATCATCAATTGATCCGGGCCGCCCAGAATTTCCGGGATCACGAATTCACCGACCGCCGGAATGAATACCAGCATGGCGCCAGCGATGATGCCGTTTTTCGACAACGGAACCGTGATCTTCCAGAACGCGGTCCAGCGGTTGGCACCGAGATCGGCCGCTGCTTCCAGCAACGTCGGATCGTGCTTGACCAGATTGGTATACAGCGGCAACACCATGAACGGCAGATAGGCGTAGACAATGCCGACATAAACCGCGAAATCGGTTTGCATCATCTGGATCGGCGTATCGATGATGCCGGTCCAAATCAGGAAGTTGTTGATGAAACCGTTGTTCTTCAGCAAACCAATCCAGGCATAAATGCGGATTAGCAGACTGGTCCATGACGGCAGAATCACCAGCATCAGCAAGACTTGCCGCATCGCCCCGGGCGCGCGGGCAATCGCGTATGCGACCGGATAGCCGATCATCAGCGCCAGCATGGTCGACACCGCCGCCATTTTCAGCGAGCCGAGATAAGCGTTGATGTAGAGCAGATCATCGAGATCAAACAAGCGGGTGTAGTTCTTGGTCAACAGCTCGATATTGCCAGCGACATCGTATTCAAAGCTGACCGGCGGCATCGCCACCGCCGGCTTCATGAACGAGATCACGAACACAATGGCGAACGGAATGAAAAAGAACAGGAACATCCACAGGTAAGGCGCGCTGATCACAAACCAGCGCGGCTGCGGCAGCAGACGCTTCAGCAGTGATGGTTTCGTCAGCGAAGTCATATTGGCAGCACCACAATGCTTTCCGGCGCCCAGCTGACATAGACCTCGTCATCCCAGGTCGGCCGCTCACTGACGTCACGATCAAAGTTGGAGGCATTGGCCAGAATCTTTTTACCGCTCTCCAGCCGCACGTGATACACCGAGTGGCTGCCGAAATAGGCAATGTTCATGACCTTGCCGCGCGATACGTTATGTTCCTGGCTGGGCTTAGCCTTGGTCACATCGATTTTTTCCGGCCGTACCGCCGCCCACAGGGTTTGCCCCGGTTGCCCGGTAATGCCGTGATTCAGATAAATTCGGGTGGGCAGATCGGCCGTTTCGACTTCGCAGTGATCCGGCTCGTCAACCACCAATTTGCCTTCAAACATGTTGATGGAACCGATGAATTCAGCGCTGAACCGGCAGTTCGGTGTTTCATAGACCTGCGCCGGTGCACCCACTTGCAGAATGCGGCCTTTGCTCATGACGCCGATGCGCGAGGCCATGGTCATCGCCTCTTCCTGATCATGGGTCACCATGACACAGGTCACGCCGACTTTCTCGATAATGTCGACCAGCTCCAGCTGCATGCGTTCACGCAGCTTTTTGTCGAGTGCGCCCATCGGTTCATCGAGCAGCAACAGCTTCGGCCGCTTGGACAGCGAACGCGCCAGGGCAACGCGCTGCTTCTGGCCACCGGACAATTGGTGCGGTTTGCGCTTGGCGTACGGGCTCATGTCGACCAGCTTGAGCATTTCTTCGACGCGCGCAGTAATCTGATCTTTCGGCAGACCATCCTGCTTCAAGCCGAAGGCAACGTTGTCGGCCACGGTCATGTGCGGGAACAGGGCATACGACTGAAACATCATGTTGGTCGGACGCTGATAGGACGGGATCTTGGCCATGTCCTGACCATCGATGGTGATGCGCCCCTCGGTCGGCTTTTCAAAACCAGCCAGCATGCGCAGCAGCGTTGACTTGCCGCAACCCGAACTCCCCAGCAGGGCGAAAATTTCACCTTTGCGTATCGACAGATCGACACTGTCTACCGCGGTGAAATCGCCAAAGACCTTCGTGACCTTTTCGATTTTGACGTAATTTTCGTCGGTCGTTGGTTTGGCTGTTGTTGGGTTGCCCATTGCCGGGTTGGCCGGTTTTTCGACTGCCGCCATGATGACTCCAAATTTTTTTCATGCTTAGCGCATGTCTAGTGCGTATTTGGCGCGTGTTGCGCGCGTGCCGAATGCACCCGATCAAACCAGTTCGGGACAACGGCGATAACTGCCTGAGCGAAAAATGGCCGCACGGTCAGACATTGCTCAACCCAACCGTGCGGAACAAAAACTAAACAGCGACTGAAAAGAGGCCCCAATCAGCCTGCCGATCGGGGCAGGTGCAGATAGTTTACTGACCGGTCTTGATCTTGGTCCAGACACGGGTCATGACCCGCTCGGTTTCTGCCGGCATGACTTTCAGCGTCCAAAGCTTGGCCATGGTGGCTTCGTTCGGGTAGATCGACGGATTGTTTTTCACTTCATCCGCGACTTGCGCCAGCGAGGCCGCGTTGCCGTTAGCGTATTGAACGTAGTTGCTGATCTTCGCGATCACGTCCGGACGCAGCAGGTAGTTGATGAACGCATGAGCGTTGTCAACGTTCTTGGCATCCTTCGGAATGGCCAGCATGTCGAACCACATTTCGGTGCCTTCTTTCGGAATGCTGAAGGCAATTTCAACGCCGTTGTTGGCTTCGCCAGCGCGCGCTTGCGCCTGGAACACGTCACCCGACCAACCGACCGCGACGCAGATGTCACCGTTGGCCAGATCGTTGATGTATTGCGAGCTGTGGAAATAGGTAATGAACGGACGGATTTTTTCCAGCAGCGGTTGGGCCGCTTCGGTGTAATCGGTCTCAACGGTGGAATCTTGCTGCTTGCCCAGATAGTTCAGGACCGGCGGCAGAATTTCCGATTGGGCGTCCAGGAACGCCACACCGCAGGCTTTCAGCTTGCTGATGTTTTCCGGCTTGAACACCAGATCCCAGGAATCGACCGGCGCGTTTTCGCCGAGCACTTCCTTGACCTTCTTGACGTTGTAACCGATACCGGTGGTGCCCCACAGGTAGGGCAGCGCGTATTGGTTACCCGGATCGTAGTTTTCCAGCCGCTTCATCAGCGCCGGATCCAGATTGCCCCAGTTGGTCAGCTTGCTCTTGTCGAGCGGCTGGAATACACCAGCCTGGATTTGCCGGCCGAGGAAAGAGCCCGACGGCACCACAACATCGAAACCGGTGCTGCCGGCCAACAGCTTGGCTTCGACGACTTCGTTGCTGTCGAACACGTCATAGACGACCTTGATGCCGGTTTCTTTTTCGAAATCTGCCAGCACGGTGTCATCGATGTAGTCGCTCCAGTTATAAACATGGACGACTTTCTCTTCAGACGACGCTGCCGGCGCCTGAGCCTGTTCGGTCGGAGCCGGTTCCTCGCTGCAGGCCATCAGGCCCAGCGCGGCCAGCACGGCTACACCTAGAGTGAGCTTCTGCTTTGCCATTGTTGTTTCCCCTCAGTGGAACGCGCCGCTACGGACGGCTGCGCGTTGGTTATGCCCCTTGCCTTCCATCCCGCCGGTTTGGCCGGCACGACGAAAGTCGCGCAAACCATAACAGCAGAACGCCGAGATTTACAGAGCCAATTTACAGATGAGCCGGACCGGTTCACGGCCCGTCAAACACCCAGATCTTTCGCGGTCAAATCCAGTGCAGTTCGGGTCTTGGTCAACAATTCATCAAGCTGTTGTTCGGTGATTACCAGAGGTGGTGACAGCAGCATGGTGTCACCGGTTGCACGCAGCACCAGACCGGTGCGCAATGCATGATCCCGGCACACCGTTCCGGTGCTTCCGGGCTTGGCAATGCGTTCGCGGGTCGCCTTGTTTTTGACCAGCTCAATGGCGCCCAGCAAACCGGCACTGCGGACTTCGCCAACCAGCGGGTGATCGCGCAGCCGCTCCAGCCCCTGTTTCAGATAGGGCCCGAGCCGGTCGCGGACATTTTCGACAATGCCTTCGCGCTGCAGGATGCGGATATTTTCCAGCGCCACGGCCGCGCAGACCGGGTGACCGGAATAGGTGAAGCCGTGGTTGAAGTCGCCGCCCGCCTCGACCAGCAGCTTGGCCACGCGGTCACCGACAATCACGCCACCAATCGGCAGGTAGCCGGACGACAGCCCCTTGGCGATCGGCATCAGATCCGGCTGGACGCCGAAATGCTGGCAGCCAAACCAGCTGCCGGTCCGGCCAAAGCCGCAGATGACCTCGTCGGTAATCAGCAGGATGTCGTACTTGCGGCAGATGCGCTGGATTTCCGGCCAGTAGGTCTTGGGCGGGATGATGACGCCGCCAGCGCCCTGAATCGGCTCACCGATAAAGGCAGCAACCTTGTCGGCACCGACTTCCTTGATCTTGTCTTCCAGCCAGCCGGCCGCCTTCAGCCCGAACGCATCCGGCTCCATGTCGCCGCCGAGCCCATACCAGTACGGCTGTTCGATGTGCGTAATGCCGGGAATCGGCAGGTCGCCCTGCTTGTGCATGTAGTCCATGCCACCGAGCGAGGCACCGGCAACGGTCGAACCGTGATAGGCATTGTGACGGGAAATCAGGGTCTTCTTTTCCGGCTTGCCCATCAGATCCCAGTAGCGACGAACCATGCGCAGCACGGTGTCATTGGCCTCTGAGCCAGAGCCGGTAAAAAACACGTGGCCCATGCCGGGCGGAGCGACCTCGGCAATCGCTTTTGACAACTCGATGACCGGCTTGGTGGTGGTGCGGAAAAACAGGTTGTAATACGGCAGCTCGGTCATCTGCTTGCTGGCCGCTTCGACCAGCTCCTTGCGGCCATAACCGACGTTGACGCACCAGAGTCCGGCAAAGCCATCGAGAATCTTGTTGCCGTCCGAATCCCACAGGTACACGCCCTCGGCTCGAGTGATCACCCGAGCGCCCTGCGCTGCCAGCGCCTTGTTGTCGGAAAACGGATGCAGATGATAGGTGGCATCGAGCGCGCGCAGCTCGGCCGTTGACAATGCAGCGGTCATATTGTGCTACCTCTTAGCGTTGCTGGCCAACCGTCATCGCGATCGACGCTGTTTTCATGACACCGATCGTTGCCGGTGCTGAGTTATTTCGTTGCAGCTTTTGTCAGTGACTTCTTGTTGCGTACTGCTTTTGTATTGCGTACTGCATTTGTGTGGGAGCGGCTTCAGCTGCGACTGCCCGGGCAGTCTATACACTCCATCGCGGCTAAAGCCGCTCATACAAAAACTTCTTGTTGCCTGCCGGCGTTTTCCCTTTGCTGGCCGGCATCTGCGCCGCCTCACTGTGCAAAAAAATGGGCGGCGCTTTTGCAAACGCCGCCCTCAGGCTCACACATTCAACAACAGGTAATCCCGTTCCCAGGAACTGATCACCGCGAAGAAAGTTTCATATTCCTTTTCTTTCACTGCGGTATAGGCCCGGACAAAACGTTCACCGAGCACATGCTGCAGCTCGTCACTCTTGCGCAGCAGCGCGACGGCATCGAGCAGGTTGCGCGGCAATTCATACGGCAGATTGTAGGCACTGCCCTGCACCGGTTCGCGCGGTTTGATTTTTTGGATCATACCGAGATAGCCCGCGGCCAGTGATGCGGCCAGCGCCAGATACGGATTACAGTCGGAACCGATGATGCGGTTTTCCACCCGGCGATTAGCCGGCGACGAATGCGGCACCCGCAGACCGACCGTGCGATTGTCATAGCCCCATTGCACGTTGATCGGCGCGGAATTGAAGCGGGCGATCCGGCGATAGGAGTTGACGTTCGGCGCCATCAGACTCATCAGTGCCGGCAGATATTTCTGCAAACCACCGATGTAGTGATAAAACAAGTCACTCGGCTCGCCATCAGCGGTCGAGAAAATGTTCTGCTTGGTTTGTTTGTCGACAATCGACTGGTGCACATGCATCGCCGAGCCGGCTTCGTTTTCATGCGGCTTGGCCATGAAAGTTGCGTAAATGCCGTGACGCAGCGCGGTTTCCCGCATGGTGCGCTTGAACAAGAATACCTGATCGGCCAAATCCAACGGGTTGCCATGCAGGAAGTTGACTTCCATCTGGCCGGCACCGTCTTCGTGGATCAGCGTATCGATGTCGAGCTCCATCGCTTCGCAGTAGTCATACATATCTTCGAAGATCGGATCAAACTCGTTGACCGCATCGATACCGTACGAGCGCCGCGCCGTTTCCTGCCGGCCCGAGCGACCAATCGGCGGCTCCAGCTTGTAATCGGAATCGGTGTTCTGCTTGACCAGATAAAACTCGACCTCGGGCGCCATCACCGGCTCCCAGCCTTGCAGATCGAACATCTTCAGGATTTTTTTCAGCACCGAACGCGGCGCCAGATCCACCGGCGAGCCGTCGCGGTAAAAGCAATCGTGAATCACTTGTGCAGTCGGCTCGGCGGCCCATGGCACCAGACAGACCGTTTTCGGGTCCGGGCGCAACTCCATGTCGATTTCGGTCGGCGCGATCAGACTGTCGTCTTCATCTTCCGGCCAGTCGCCAGTGACAGTCTGAATGAAAATGCCTTCCGGCAGGCGCATGTTTTCCCGGAAGAATTTCTTGGCCGGAACAATCTTGCCGCGCGCAACACCGGTCATGTCCGGCACCATGCATTCCACTTCGGTAATGCCGCGCTCTTCAAACCATTGTTTCAGTACATCTTCATCCTGACTGCTTTGTCCGTTACTCATAAAACTCTCGCTTGCATCCGTTTTTTGCAGGCCTCGCCAAAGGCTGCGAACAATTTGACGGAAACCGGGTTGTCCCAGGCTTTCCACTCGGGGTGCCACTGCACCGCCAGGGCGAAGGTCGTCGCCGTGCCTACACTGTAGGCTTCAATCAGCCCATCGGGGGCCGTCGCCTCGACTTTCAGGTTTGGCGCCAGATCGTCGATGCCTTGCCCATGCAGGGAATTGACGTCGATTCGGTCCTGGCCCAGCAAACCCGCCATGACCCCACCCGGTGTGAGGCGAACCTCGTGGGCGGGGCCGTATTGCTCGTCGAGCGGGTCGTCCTTGTCTTCGCGATGGTCATGGAGGCCGGCAACTTTGTGCACCTCCTGATGCAAGGTGCCACCAAAGGCCACGTTCATTTCCTGAAAGCCGCGGCAGATACCGAATACCGGTACCCCGACGGCAATCGCGTTCGGGATCAGGCCCAGCACGGTCGCATCGCGGTGCGGGTCGTTCAAATCTTCGGCTTTCTGCCGGTCGCGGCCATAGCGATGCGGCTCGACATTGGAATAGCTGCCGGTCAGCAGGATGCCGTCGAAGCGCTCGATGAGCTCCGCCTCCGGAATCGAGCCGGCAAACGCCGGCAGCAGCACCGGCAGCACGCCGGCGCAGCGCTCCACGGCGCGGACATATTTGTCGCCTACCATATGAAAGGGATGCAGCCCGACCTGGCGCAGGTCCGAAATGATGGCGACCAGCGGCCGGCGACCGGACGACGGGGTCCGGTGCTCAAGCGGGGAGCGGTTTTGCGTGTTTTCGTTCATTTTCTTAAACAGACTGTGCGTCGTTTTATTGAACAGTGGTCGCTGCAGGCCAGCCGTGAAGCCCCGAAAAGCTCGCCTGCGAAGCGTGAACGCTGATGCAGGCGAAAGGGGCTAATATGCCGTTTCGCGGCCTTTATAGCCGGGTAACCGGGGGAGCGTCAACCACTCTCCGGCGTTTTTGCCGCTCTTGTGCAGCGCAGCACCATCTCGCCTTGACAGCCCTGCGCCGGATCGGGAGCATTCGAAGATATTAAACAGGTGCTGAGCAGGACCCTCGCAGCAGCCACTGCTACACGGCTGCTGTAGTCGCCCCGGAGCGAATCCCGGAGCGGCCGGAGGCCCCTGACCCGTCCAGGGCTTGCGTGACGGGCAGCATCGGGTTGGCGAGTACACGGCATTCCGGATTGGGCTGCTGCGGTACGGCAATACGCCAGCTTCAAAACGCAGGCGAAGCTAAGAGTGAGGCAGGCCGACGATTTACCGGCCCCCGCCGCTACTCGACCCAGAGCCACCATCATGACCATCAACAACGTTAACTTCGTCAAACCGGACCCGAAAGAGGCCGAACTGTTTCTGCAGCAAAACCCGGACGTACTCGGTATCGATCTGTTTGTCTGCGACACCAATGGTGTTGCCCGCGGCAAGCGCATCGATCGGGACAGCCTGGTCAAGTGCTACAAGAACGGCGTCGCCCTGCCCGGCTCCATTTTCTCGCTCGACATCACCGGTGACTGCATCGAAGAAGCCGGCCTTGGTTTCGACGTCGGCGACATGGACCAGATCTGCTGGCCCATTCCCGGCACGCTGAAGCTGTCACCGTGGCAAAAACGGCCGATGGCGCAAGTGCTGCTGACCATGCACACCGGCGACGGCCAACCGTTTTTTGCCGACCCCCGGCAAGTGCTGGCGCGGGTGCTGAACAAATTCAGGGAACTGAAACTGACGCCCGTCGTGGCCGTTGAGCTGGAGTTTTATTTGCTCGACCGGCAGCGCGTCGATACCTACACGCCGCAACCGCCGATCTCGCCGTTCACCGGTCGCCGGGAAGAATCGACCCAGGTGTATGCAATTGAAGCGCTCGATGATTTCGATGAATTGCTGGAAGACATCGCGCAATCGATTGAAATCCAGAATCTGCCGGCCGACACTGCAGTCGCCGAATACGCACCCGGCCAGTATGAAATCAATCTGGAACACCGCGCCGACGCGCTGCGCGCCTGTGACGATGCCTTCCTGCTGAAGCGATTGATCAAAGGCGTGACGCTCAATCACAATTTTGAAGCGACGTTCATGGCCAAGCCTTACGATGACAAGGCCGGCTCCGGCACGCACATTCATGTGTCGCTGATCGATGAAAACGGCAACAACATTTTTGCCGATACGTCTTCTACCAGTGCAACAGGCCAATTCACTTCACAACTGAAATGGGCGCTCGGTGGCCTGATGGCAACGATGCATGAAGCGATGGCGATTTTCGCACCGAACGCCAACAGCTATCGCCGCTTCCGGGTCAACTCGCATGTGCCGAACTGCCCGGCCTGGGGTGTCAACAACCGTTCGGTGTCCTTGCGGATTCCGGCCGGCGCTGCCGATGCCACGCGGGTTGAACACCGCGTTGCCGGTGCCGATGCCAACCCGTATCTGTTGGTCGCCACCGTGCTGGCCGGCATGCATCACGGTCTGGTCAACAAACTCGATTGCGGTCCGGAAACAGTCGGCAATGCCTATGTTCAGCACGAGGCATCGCTACCGAATGTCTGGATCCACGCCATTGAGTTGTTCGAAGCCGGCGAGATCATTCCGGACTACCTTGGTCGCGAGTTCTGCAACGTCTACGTTGCCTGCAAACGCGCCGAATACAACGAGTTCAATTACCACGTCAGCCCGCTGGAATATCAGTGGTATTTGCGCACCGTATAATTTTCGCCTGCCAACACTTACATTCAGCCCCACACGTCATCCCCGCCAAGGGCGGGGATGACCTTTACATAGAGCCCTGCATACGTGTCATGACCCAACATATCGATTCTTGGTACGCCGCTTCCGCCAATTCCTTCCCGGCCTTGCCACCACTGGATGGTGACACCAGCGTCGATGTCTGCATCATCGGCGCCGGCATGACCGGCTGCAGCACCGCGCTGGATCTCGCCGCCAAGGGCTACAAGGTACTGATAGTCGAGGCCGCACGAGTCGGTTGGGGCGCCAGCGGTCGCAGCGGTGGCCAATTCATTCATGACTACGCCTGCGGCAACCACACGCTGCAAGATCTGCTCGGCAAAGACGAGGCCCGCAAACATTGGGAGCTGTCCATCGCCGCGCTTGATCTGGTCCGCGAGCGGGTCAGCCAGCACAACATCGACTGCGATATTCAGGACGGTTACTGCGCCGTCGCAATCAAGGATCGTCAGCGCACCGCGCTGCTGGAAGAACAGGAATTTCTCGCCAGTGCGTACAATTTTCCGACCACGTTCTGGGACGGCCCGGCGCTGCGCGAAAGACTCGACAGCCCGCGCTATATCGCCGGTTTGTACGATGGCCGCTCCGGCCACCTGCACCCACTCAACTACACACTGGGCTTGGCCCAGGCCGCGTTGAACGCCGGTGTCCGCATTGTTGAAAACACCCGTGCGACCGCCATTCAGCACGGCAATACCGTGCGGGTCAAAACCGACCATGGCACCGTCAGCGCCAAATTTCTGGTGCTCGGCGGCAATGCCTATCTCGGTGAGCTGGTGCCGCAGCTGGATCGAAAAATCATGCCGGTCGGCACCTACATCATGGCGACCGAACCGCTCGGCAAGGAACGCGCCGAAGCGCTGATCCGCGACACCATGTGCGTCTGCGACACCAATTTCGTGCTCGATTATTTCCGCATGTCGGCCGATTACCGGCTGCTGTTCGGCGGTCGTGTTTCGTATTCGCGACTGGAGCCGCTGAACCTGACCCAGCGCCTGTATTCACACATGATCAACGTCTTCCCACAGCTCAATGGCGTGCAGCCGGCCTACACTTGGGGCGGTTACGTCGATATCACGATGAATCGTGCGCCGCACTTTGGTCGGCTGGCACCGAACGCTTATTTCGCCCAAGGCTTCTCCGGTCACGGCGTTGCCTTGACCGGCATGGCCGGTCGTCTGATCGCCGATGCCATATCCGGTCAGGCCGAACGCTTCGATATGTTCGGCAAGATTCCGCATCACGATTTTCCCGGCGGTCGCACGTTCCGTACCCCTGCGCTGGTGCTGGCCATGGCTTGGTATCGGTTGCGGGATTTGCTCTAGTCGCCTCAGGCGGCGCTCAATCTCGCTGTAGGAGCGGCCTTGGCCGCGATTGACTTGCTAACGAACAGTTGCCGCCAACCCCATCGCGGCCAAGGCCGCTCCTACAAAAAATCTCGGCTCGTCAGACGGGCGCTTCCAGCAACAAGCCAAGCCAAGCCAACACGAACTTGGTCCCGTTATCGAAGGCTCACGCCTCGCCAGCTTTGCTACAATTCCGCCCGCCTGTGTGCCTCCACCCGTCGGCCTAGTGGACTGGGAATCGGTCAACCGTTCGGCTTGACCGTGCAGTAATGGATTTCTCCCATGACTGACTCAAATGAAAACATCATCCGCGGCGATGGCGCCATCCGCCGCAACTCCCTGTACGGCAGCAGCATCGAAAACACCTATGGCGGCGTGCAGTCGTTCATGCGCCGCAACTACACCCGCGACCTGACCGGTGTTGATGTCGCGATCAGCGGCATCCCGTTCGATCTCGCCTGCACCTATCGCAGCGGTGCCCGCTTGGGGCCAAGCGCCATCCGCGCCGCCTCAGTGCAGCTGGCCGAGTTGAAGCCGTTTCCGTGGGGTTTTGATCCGTTTGATGATCTCGCCGTCATCGATTACGGCGATTGCTGGTTCGATGCCCACAATCCGATGACCATCAAGCAAAGCATCATCGAACATGCCCGCACCATTCTGAACGCCGGCGCGACCATGCTGACCTTCGGTGGCGATCACTACGTCACCTATCCGCTGCTGAAAGCGCACGCAGAAAAATACGGCGCGCCACTGAGCCTCATTCACTTCGATGCCCACTGCGATACCTGGCCGGACGACAATCCGGATTCGCTAAACCACGGCACCATGTTCTACAAAGCGGTACAGGAAGGATTGATCGATCCGAAACGTTCGGTGCAAGTCGGCATTCGCACCTGGAACGACGACTTCCAGGGCATCAACATGCTGTTCGCACCGTGGGTGCACGAGAACGGCGTGGCTGCGACCATTGCCGAGATCAAGAAAACCGTCGGCAACAACCCGACCTACCTGACCTTCGATATCGACTGCCTCGATCCCGCCTTCGCACCGGGCACCGGCACCCCGGTTCCGGGCGGCCTCACCAGCGCGCAAGCCTTGTCGATTGTCCGCGCGCTCGGCGATGTCAATTTGATCGGCATGGATGTGGTCGAAGTCGCCCCGTCTTACGATCAGAGCGAAGTCACCGCGCTCGCTGCGGCGCATCTGGCCTGTGATTTCCTGTGCCTGATGCGCAACAAGAAATTGGCGAAGCAAGGCAAGAAGTAAGTCCGTTGATTGCCCCCCCTCCTTGTCAAGGAGGGGTCAGGGGTGGTTGACTGAAGACTGCAAACTGTCGAGTTCGGTCAACGCCCTCGAACCCACACCACCCCTAACCCCTCCTCGTGAGAGGAGGGGCATAAAACAAAAGAATAGCCCCATGCTCTACACCATCATCAAACACATCCACATCACCACCGCCATCGTCTCAGGCATCCTGCTGTTCTGGCGCGGCGGCCGTGCGCTGTTCGGCTACAACAACAGCGGTTTCGCTTACCGCGTGCTGCCACATATCATCGACACCGTACTGCTCGGAACGGCGATTTATATGGCTTACGTCAGCCATCAATACCCGTTCGTGCAGGCTTGGCTGACCGCGAAAGTAGTCGTGCTGTTTGCCTATGTCTTCTTCGGCTATATGGCGGTCAAGAAAGCCAAAGGCTTCTTCCCGATTTTGATGTATCTGCTGCTGGCCTTGGCGAGCTTTGTCTACATCGTCGGCACCGCGCATTACAAAAACTGGCTGTGGCTGACGTGGTATTTCTGAGAAACCGCCATAGGTAGGGCGTCAATAACCGCAGGACATTGCGCCGTATTGAGGCATGAAATCCGGCGCAATGATATTGCGCCCTACGTGAGCTTGTTGATTCAAGGAAAATTATGCGCCGTCTTCTGTTTGTCACTGCCATTGTGGTTGCGCTTTTTTCCACTAACGGGAATGCGAGCTCATTTGACTACGCAGTTAAGCCTGTCCAATACAAAGGACTGGTGGCCAATCTGTACTTGCCAAAAACGGACAAGAAAGTACCGGTCGTGATTGCGTTTGGCGGCTCGGAGGGTGGCTTGGGCACCGGCAATGCCAACGGTGAAATGCTGGCGCCAACGGGTGTAGCTGTGCTTGGCCTTGCCTACTTCAAGGAAGTCGGCCTACCGCAGACACTTGATCAAATCCCAATGGAATATTTTTTGAACGCGGTTAACTATCTCGAAACGGTAGTCGAGGTCGATGCGAACCGGATTGGCGTGGTTGCCGGCTCCCGAGGAACGGAGGCAGCATTTCTGCTGGCAACGCTCGACCAACGGATTAAATCAGTCGTTGCCACCACGCCTAGCAAAGTGGCCTGGTTCGGAAAAACAGTCGCCAAATCCGCCTGGACTTTCAACGGCGAGAGCATTCCCGCACTGAGCCTGGCACTTGATGAAAACGCACCGCTATTACGTCGCTTCGAGGTTGCGTTGGAAGACAAAGATCGCGTAGCTCCAGCGCAGTTCAAGTTTGAAAAAATCAACGGCCCAATTCTGTTGATATCCGCAAGCCAGGATCAAATCTGGCCCTCTTTTCAAATGGCCAAAGACATCGAGCTGTATTTGGCACAACACCACTTTTCCCACAAGGTCACACACCTCACCTATCAAACGGGTCATGGTTTCAGCAAAGAAACTGCGCCAGAAATCAAACAATTGATAATCACTCACTTCTTAGACACACTCTAAAATATAGGTTGGGTTACCATACCCAGCGATCTTCTTGATGGTGTTGCATGTTTGGCTTCGCAAGCTCAGCCAGAACTACGAGACTGAGACTACGATGCTGCAGTTTAAAGTTTTTCGCGTAGAGAGTGCCGATGGAAAATATTTTCTATATCAGTCTGTTTATCGCCGTTTTTGGATGGATGATTTACGCCCCAATTAAGATCGCGAGATGGCGCGACCTATCAAAAATGAAACTCAGTGAGTTCGAATCTTCACTTCAGTCACCACTATCCAGTTATCAGGCTTATACCAATAATCATCCGTATGTTTGGGGTGAAGTTGATTACAATCAGTGTAAAGACGAGTATCTTCGTTCAATCAGTTTGGGGCCCAACCTCTCCACGTACTGCCCAAAAGTATCGCTCCGAGTAATTGAATCGACAAAGTCGATCTATCTTGTCGCAGGAACGGACCAGTTTGACTGGTCATCGCTTTACCATTACGAAGAATGGATTGAGTCAAACAAAGAGGTTTCCGAGAGAATCAGGGAATACAAATCAACTGGAAGGTTGCGTAATCAAGAATAATCGGATTCAAGGCTGCCAGAGCGTAGCCTGGGTCGTGCCAACGGCATGACCCAGGAACTCTTTTGATAGCCGCAACACTGCTTTTTAATCAACATTCCCGGAACCCGCTGCGCTCGTTACGGACTACCTAAACCACCAGCTTTACAGCGTCTTTCCCGTCCCCGTCCTGCGCACAATCGACTCTGCCCACGTCTGCTTGGCGGCATTGAGTAATTCATCAAGCCGATTGGAATAGTGCATCACATCAATACGCTCGCCAGCGGCTTGCAATAGGTCCAGCTGACGACGCAGATCACGTAGCGCGTGCAAGACATTGCGTTCGTGTATCCACAGCTCCCCCGGTTTGCGGACGCCCTCCACTGCCGTGACCACACTGACCGCTGCTGTGGTCAGAACCAGCAAGACGCTGAAAAGGCGATTGGCCTCCGGAAAGGTGGCGGCGACACCGGCCAAGACTGTCGCGCAACCGGTCAGGCCGATGGCGCTGTAGCGCAGGCGCCGGTGCAAGTCTTTATGCTTGTCGGATTGAACATTGAAATGCTTGATCAAACCATCCAGTTGCTCAAGCAGCTTGGTTTCTGCGGCCATTGCGTCACTCCTTGATTGCTTTTCTATCGGTCGTCAGGCTTTTGCTGATCGCCCGTTGCTCACCCCTCGATTGCTTGCCTGAATGAGCTGCCACGTTTGATGGCAAGCCGTCTCCATCGCAATCAAAGCCAGCTCGGTGGGCCAGCGCAAATCAGCCCATCAGCACCTGCAGCGCAAACCGGGCCCACATGATCAGCAGCACCAGCGTGCTGAGCAGGAAGGCGACAAAACGGTGTCGGACCTTATTGTAGGTGCAATGAATCAGGGTATGCGCCGCCCGGCCGGCGACAAACAGCCAAGCCAGCGCCAGATAGCTGGTATCGACCTTGCCTACGATCAGCAAAAACGCCACCAGCACATAGAACAGCACCGGTACTTCCAGCAGGTTCTGGAAATGATCGGCCAGGCTTCCAAGCGGCGCAAAGACCTCGCTGGCGCCTTTGCGGTTGGCGACTTTCTGCGGATGGATGCGCTGAGTCTGCAGGTAACGCACTCGGCCATAACCCAAGCGCAGCAGCACAACCGCCGTCAGCAAAATCATCACCAGCACGGGATACAAAATCGCTTGCGTCATCAGCATGGCCTCAACGGGAAAGGGGGCAAGAATGGAAGCAGGTTGTTACTTGTCTTTGTTTTGGTCAACCGAGTTCTGGTCAACCGGTTTGCGAAACCAGAGATACAGCGCCAGCACGAGCGGTCCGGCGAGCGCGCCGGCCAGCACATACGGCAGCGGCTCCTTGCCATTGCGTTTTGCCCAAACGGCCATGACGATGGCACCGATGATGCCGAGAATGAAGTAGAGACGAATGAGCATGGTTTTGTCCGAGAAAGTACCGGTACGGTTGGGAAACGGGAGCGAGCGGCAGGAGCCCCTCTCCCCTGCCCCTCTTCAGCAAGGGGCGAGGGGAACCGCAGTTTGAATTTCGAGGAATTGTACGTGTTTGGTGGTGAAAGCAAAGGCGGAAATTTGTAAGGCACCGCGGAAGAAGCCGGCGCAATTGTGTGTTCCGCGACATTCAGCCTCACATCGCGGCTCTGCGAAGCAACAATGTCGCATGGCGCAGCGGAAGAACGAGACCGTGCCTCACTAAATTTCGCCTTGTCCACTCAGGGAAGAATGCTTTGAGCCCCTCTCCCTTGACGGGAGAGGGGTTGGGGAGAGGGTGAACATTTCGCGCTGCTGTGTTGTCAGCTATCGCGAACGCCGCATCAGGGATTCAAACTGATCCAGGTCGCTTTCAGCTCGGTGTATTTGTCGAGCGCATGGAGGGATTTGTCGCGACCGTTGCCGGATTGCTTGTAGCCGCCGAATGGCGTGGTGATGTCGCCACCGTCGTAGCAGTTGATCCAGATCGAACCGGCGCGAATGGCTTTGGCGGTCTTGTGGGCTTTGCTGATGTCGCGGGTCCACAGCGCGGCTGCGAGCCCGTAATGGGTGTCGTTGGCGATGCGCACCGCTTCTTCGGCGTCCTTGAAGCTCAGCACCGACAGCACCGGACCGAAGATCTCTTCGCGGGCAATGGTGTGGCGCGGCTCGACGCTGCCGAACACAGTGGACTCGACAAAATAGCCGCCGGTTTCTTTCAGCGTTTGCTTGCCGCCGAGCAGCAATTTGCAGCCTTCGTCGTTGGCTTTGTTGATGAAGCCGAGCACAGTGGCCATTTGTTTGTCATCGACCAGCGCGCCGACTTTGGTGGCCGGATCGAGCGGATCGCCCGGTTGCCAATCTTTGGCTTTTTCCAGCACGCGTGCCATGAATTCATCGGCAATCGATTGCTCGACCAGCAAACGCGAGCCGGCAGAACACATTTCGCCCTGGTTGTAGAAAATGCCGTAGGCTGCGGCTTCGGCAGCGGCGTCCATGTTCGGGCAATCAGCGAAGACAATGTGCGGACTCTTGCCGCCGCATTCGAGCCAGGCGCGCTTGAGGTTGCTCTGCCCGGCCATTTGCATGATTTGTTTGCCGACGCCGGTCGAGCCGGTAAAGGCAATGCAATCGACATCCATGTGCAGCGCCAGCGCTTTGCCCACGGTGTGGCCGTAACCGGGCAGCACGTTCAGCACACCCGGCGGCAAGCCGGCTTCCAACGCCAATTCGGCGAGACGCAGTGCGGACAACGGTGATTTTTCTGAGGGCTTCAAAATCACGCTGTTGCCGGCAGCCAGTGCCGGGCCGAGCTTCCAGCTGGTCATCAGCAGCGGAAAGTTCCACGGCACGATACAGGCGACCACGCCAACCGGTTCACGCGTAGTGAGGCCGATATCGTTCTCGCCGGTCGGCGACACTTCGTCGTAAATCTTGTCGATGGCTTCGCCGAACCAGCGTATGCAGTTGGCGGAGCTGCGCACATCCACCGCCATCGAATCGCTGATCGGCTTGCCCATATCCAGCGTTTCGAGCAGCGCCAGTTCCTCGCGGTGCTGCAACATTAGTTCTGCCCAGCGCACCATGACCATTTTGCGTTCGCGCGGGCTTTTGCGGCTCCAGACGCCGGATTCAAAAGTGCGACGCGCAATTTTTACCGCCGCCTCGGCGTCGGGCGCGTCGCACTCGGCGACCTGGGTCAATTCACGACCATTGAGTGGGCTAATTGAAGCGAAGGTTTTGCCGGACAGTGCGGCGACAAATTTGCCGTCGATCAGCGCTTGATTGCGAAACGAGAGTGCGCGGGCTTTTTCTTGCCACTGCGACTTGGTGAGTTGGTTGGTGCTCATGTTTGCTCTGTCTCTTTGTTGTTACAGCGAGACAGCGCAGCGCTCGGAGAAGACGTCGCAAAAACGAGCTGGGCGATGGCGGCTTGGTTGTCGCCAGCGCGCAAGAACCGGAATGTACACGTAGTACATGAGGATGGCTTTTTACAAAAGCCCCTTCGGGTTCGAGGCACTGCCGACGCCCAAGCTGTCGAGCCCAGACGTTTTGGTGACGTCTTCTAGAACGTCGGCGGTGAGTTGGCCGACACTATCTCGCAAGGTTCATCACCGACATTGCGGAAGCGGTGCGGGATTTTCGATTCAAAATAATACGAATCACCCGGACCAAGTTGGCGGACATCGTTACCGACGGTCAGCTCAATCCGGCCCTGCACCACCACGCCGCCTTCTTCGCCGTCATGGGTCAGCATGTCGGCGCCGGTGTCGGTACCCGGCTCGTAAATCTCGCGCAGGATGGACATCTGGCGACCGTGCCGGTCATAACCGACCAGCCGGTACGAGATGCCCTCCTTGCCCAGATCCGGCAATTCCCCGGCCTGGTAAAAAGTCTTGTGCTGGTCGGTGACTTCGGCGGTAAAGAACTCGGCCAGCGAGATCGGGATACCATCCAGCACCTTCTTCAGCGAGGCGATGGACGGGCTGACCCGGTTCTGCTCTATCAGCGAGATAAGGCCATTGGTGACCCCCGCCCGCTTGGCCAGAGCCCGCTGCGACAGGTCGTGCTTCTGGCGTACAGCCTTCAAACGCTCGCCGATATCCTCACTCATGCTCTTTACTGCCCCTGATTTGTCAGCATTCATTGGCAGCTACTGTTTAGTAACTACCGCCACCAAAGGACCAGTTACGGGCGAATATAGCCCAAAACGGGTCTTGTTGTTTAATTTTTTAATCGGGTAAGATGCCGGCAGCAGGACTGACCCGGATGCCCCCATGACGCTCGAATCCCCGACCTCCACTCGCCCCGCCTTCGACAGCAAGGACCGCGACCAGCTCGACGCCTTCTGGATGCCGTTCACGGCCAACCGCCAGTTCAAGGCGGCGCCCCGGCTGCTGAAAAGCGCCAAGGGCATGTACTACACCGATGTCGACGGTCGCCAGATTCTGGACGGTACCGCCGGGCTCTGGTGCTGCAATGCCGGTCACGGCCGCGACGCCATCACCAAAGCCGTCCAGCACCAGATCGAGGAGCTGGATTATGCCCCAACCTTCCAGATGGGGCACCCGCTGCCGTTCGAGTTCGCCAACCGGCTGCGACCGCACCTGCCGGGCGACATGAGCCATGTCTTCTTTACCAACTCCGGTTCCGAGTCGGTCGATACCGCGCTGAAAATGGCGATTGCCTACCATCGCGTCCGCGGTGAAGGCGCCCGCCAACGCTTGATTGGCCGCGAGAAGGGTTATCACGGCGTCGGCTTTGGTGGCATCTCGGTTGGTGGCCTGGTCAACAACCGCAAATTCTTCGGCTCGCTGCTGAACGGTGTTGATCACCTGCCGCACACGCTGCTGAAAGCCAACAACTTCTCACGCGGCTTGCCGAAGAGCGGCGCAGAACTTGCCGATGAGCTGGAACGCATCATTGCGCTGCACGATGCCAGCACGGTTGCGGCGGTCATTGTTGAACCGATCTCCGGTTCGGCCGGCGTCATTCTGCCGCCCGAGGGTTATCTGAAACGGCTGCGCGAAATCTGCGACAAGCACGGCATCCTGCTGATATTTGATGAAGTGATCACAGGTTTCGGTCGCGTCGGCATGCCGTTCGCCGCCCAGCGTTTTGGCGTGCAGCCGGACATCATCACCTGCGCCAAGGGCCTGACCAACGGCGCGATTCCGATGGGCGCAGTGCTGGTGCGCAAACACATTTACGACACTTTCATGAACGGTCCGGAAGGCGCCATCGAACTGTTCCATGGCTACACCTACTCCGGTCACCCGGTTGCCTGTGCGGCCGGCATAGCCGCGATTGATATCTACGAAAAAGAAAAGCTGTTCGACAAGGCCATCGAGCTCGGCAGCTACTGGGAAAACGCACTGCATGGCTTGCGCGATTTGCCGAACATCGCCGACATCCGCAATTACGGCCTGATCGGTGCCATTGAACTGGAGTCGATTGCCGGCAGTCCGGGCAAGCGCGCGTTCAACGCCTTTACCCAAGCCTTCCAGCACGGCGCGCTGATTCGCGTTACCGGCGACATCATCGCGCTGAGTCCGCCGCTGATTATCGAGAAGAAGCACATCGATGATCTGTTCACGATTTTGCGGGATGTGTTGAAGAACAATATCTGATGCTCTCGTCATTCCCACGCAAGCGGGAATGACACAGCACAATTGCAATACCCGGCGCACAGGATGTGCGCTGTTCAACGGGCTGGAGACAGTCGCCAAACTGTTACGGGGCACTCGTGTGGCTCCTGCCCACTGCTCTCCAACGAGAGAAAGCGAATGTGCCAACATTCGAGGTTCATGACATGAAAACCATTCCGCACTGGATCAACGGTAAAGACGCTGATCTACAAGACAAGGCGTTGACCAGTACCCGCACGTCCCCTGTGTTCAATCCCGCCACCGGCGAGCAAACCGGCCAGCTGTTGCTGGCGTCGAAGGCCGATGTCGAAACCGCCATTTCCGCGGCAGAAAAGGCTTTTCCCGGCTGGGCTGCGACACCGCCGCTGAGCCGGGCCCGGGTGATGTTCAAGTTCAAAGAATTGATCGAGCAGCACGCTGATCAGCTTGCCGCGCTGATCACCGCCGAGCACGGCAAAGTGCTGTCCGATGCCAAAGGCGAACTGACTCGCGGCTTCGAAGTGGTCGAGTTTGCCTGCGGCATTCCGCAATTGCTGAAAGGCGAATTCACTGAAAACGTCGGCCGCGATATCGACTCGTGGTCGATGCGGCAACCGCTCGGCGTTGTTGCCGGTATCACGCCATTCAATTTCCCGACCATGGTGCCGATGTGGATGTTCCCGGTCGCCATCGCCTGCGGCAACACCTTTGTGTTGAAGCCTTCCGAGCGTGACCCGTCAGCGCCCCGTCTGCTTGCGCAATTGCTCAAGCAGGCGGGGCTGCCTGATGGTGTGTTCAACATCGTCAACGGCGACAAGCAAGCCGTCGATACCCTGCTCACGGATCCGCGCATTCAAGCGGTCTCGTTTGTCGGCTCGACGCCGATCGCACAATACATCTACGCCACTGGCACCGCCCACGGTAAACGCGTGCAGGCACTCGGCGGCGCCAAGAACCATATGGTTGTGATGCCCGATGCCGATCTGGATCAAACCGTCAACGCGCTGATGGGTGCTGGTTATGGTTCTGCTGGCGAACGTTGCATGGCGATTTCAGTTGCCGTTGCCGTTGGCGATATCGCTGACAAATTGGTCACGGCGCTGGAACCGAAAGTGCGGGCGCTGAAAATCGGCGCCGGCACGATGATCGATTGCGAAATGGGACCATTGGTGACCGCCCAGCACCGCGACAAGGTGCGTGGCTATATCGATGCCGGCCTTGAAGAAGGCGCCAAGCTGGTGGTCGATGGCCGCGGCCATAAAGTCAGCGGCCACGAACAGGGTTTCTTCCTAGGCGGTTCGCTGTTTGATCACGTCAAACCGAACATGAAAATTTATCGGGAAGAAATTTTCGGCCCGGTACTCTGCATTGTGCGCGTCAACAGCTTTGACGAAGCCGTGAAGCTCATCAACGATCACGAATTCGGCAATGGCACTGCCATCTTCACCCGCGATGGCGATTCTGCCCGCCAGTTTGCTCACGCCATTCAGGTCGGCATGGTCGGCATCAACGTGCCGATTCCGGTACCGATGGCGTTCCACTCGTTCGGCGGCTGGAAAAAATCGCTGTTCGGCGATCACCACATGCACGGCCCGGAGGGCGTCCGCTTCTATACCCGGATGAAGACCATCACCTCGCGCTGGCCAACCGGTATCCGCGGTGGCGCCGAGTTTGTGATGCCGACGATGAAGTAAGCAGGGTTTGGATCTGTCATTCGAGGCGGCCTTCGGGTCGTCTTTTTTATCCCTCGGCAATGCCTGCCTCAGCCCGACAAAACCCGGGCAAACAAAAAGGCCACCTTGCGGTGGCCTTTTCATGTTGCTGGACTCCGTTGCCGGAATCACCCGCGACAGTCGGATTACTCCGGCTGGCTCGGGGTAGCAGCTTCAGCCGGAGCGGCTTCGGCCGGAGCAGCTTCAGCCGGAGCGGCTTCGGCCGGTGCGGCTTCAGCCGGCATGGCTTCGGCCGGAGCAG
Source organism: Permianibacter fluminis (assembly GCF_013179735.1). Classification (NCBI taxonomy): domain Bacteria; kingdom Pseudomonadati; phylum Pseudomonadota; class Gammaproteobacteria; order Pseudomonadales; family Pseudomonadaceae; genus Permianibacter; species Permianibacter fluminis. Next base: position 3,384,233 of record NZ_JABMEG010000001.1, read on the forward strand.
CTTCAGCAGCCGGAGCAGTGGCTTCAGCAGCCGGAGCAGCCGGAGCGGCTTCTTCGGCCGGTTGGTTGTTGCAAGCAGCCAGGGCGGCTACGGTGGCGGCCAGGGCCAGGATCTTCAGGGTCTTCATGGGGTTATTGCCTCGAGTAAATTGCGCCACAAAGGGAAAGGGTGTAGCGGGCAAAATAGTACAAGTCGGTCAAGTGTAAAAACAACCAATATCTGCAAATATTTTTTACGATTTCGTTATACGAAAATAACCGGGATCGGCACGTTTCCGCTTGGCGGCCAACCGGTTTCGTCGGTTTTCCCCGGCGCAGGAGTCGGTTTGGCCGGCAGCCGGATCACTCCTGGCCTGCTTTCAGAATCGGCTGGGCACCGACACCACAGCCGATCACCGTGCGCATCGCGGTCTCGATCGAGATGCCTTCCAGAATCCGGACCCGGTCGGCCGGTACATGGAACATCAGGCCGCTGGTTGGGTTCGGCCCGGTCGGGACAAACACGGTGAAATAGCCGTTTTCGTGCTCGGCGGTGATAAACGCGGTGGTCGATACCTCATCACCAAACAGCCGGACCAGTGCCACCTTGGAGAACGGGCTGGGCCGGTCGGTGGCGACAAACTGGCCGACCGTTTCCTTGACGAGCTGGTAACCCGGGATGTTCTTGAACAAGGTCTGCTCAATCAAACCGAGCAGAAAGCCGCCAATCCGGGTCCGCACCACCAGCCCGACCAGCAGCAACATCACCACAATCAAGGCAATCACGATGAAGTCGGCTAGCCACGGGCCCAACCCCGATTGGGCAACCACCAGCTCGGTAATCGGCCGGATCAGCTGGGTGGTGGAGTGATAAAGCCAGCGCAGAAACATCAGGATGATGGTGATGGGCAGCATCACCGCGACGCCCACCAGCAGATTGTTGCGCAGTACGGTCAGCTTCGGTTTCATGAGGTGGCGGCAAGTCGGCAGGGAACGGGCGCGCCACTATAGCAAATGGCCCCGAAGCAAATGACCCCGAGCCGCCCGGAGCCTCGGCCCCGAAAACAGAAAAGGGGTGGTCAGATCCTGACCACCCCTTTTACTGGCTACACCCGCCCATTCCTTCAGGCGCTCGAGCTCCCTGCTCGCATCCATGCACGGCATCCTGCCGTTTGTTCCGTTGCAGACGTCCTGTCCACGGCGCGCAGTGTAGGGGTTTCAGCACGCTTGGGCCGGCACTGCCGTTGTTGGAAAAATAACCGCGTTCTGCAAGCGAACAAAATTTCCTTGCTGGCTCAGCGACTTAATGCGCGCCATGGGTCTGGTGACCACAGCCATTCCGGTCTCGGCTCACTCCTCGACGGGACAAAATCTCACATGCCGCCCTGACCTATCGCAGTGCCAGACTCGCCAGCTGAGTTCTGGCCGGCTCTGCAAAACGCCCTATTTCGGATTCAACTTGGCGTTCATATGCAACTTGGCCATCAAGGCTTTGGCGATACCTTTGACGCGATCCCGCACGGTCGCGATAAACGCTGGCGCCTTAATGCGCCATTGCGATCCGATGGATGAATTCACCCGTTTATTTCCGAGCCGCGTCAGCTTGGTCGGGTCGCCACCGGCAATTTGATCCGGATCGTGCAAGGCAGCGAGCGTGGCCATTTCGGCATCCACTTTCTTCTCGGCGGCGGCCTGCTTCTGCGCGGCACTGCGATTCGACTTGTCGTTGGCGATTTCCTTGGCGATGCGTTTCACGCGTTCCTTGTCGCGGAATTCCTTCTGCGCTTCGGTACCTTTGGGGTCGCGGCCCGAACCTGAATCGGTGGCGGTAGCTGACGCCGCTTTGCGGTTGGCGTAGTTCTGGACATTGGTTTCCCAGTCCTCAAGGCGCAAGCGATTCAAACCCGACTCCTGATCCTTGACCTGCGTATCGAACTCGGCTTTCAGACCATCTTTCACATGATCTGGCGAACAGGTGAAATCCACTTCCGCGGCCGGAGCAAAACGCAGCTTGCGCTTGACCGTTTCGGTTTTGGCATTGGGATTGACTTCGCCATAAACGTAATCTGTCTCTTCGCTATCAGTGCCACTGACCTTGCGGATTTCCAGCGTCGTGATTCGATAGGAGGTCTTGATGGTTTTGAGTTTCTTGTCAACTTCCTCAAGGGTTAGTTCCTTGTTGGCAATCAATGGCGATGCGTCTGCCATCGCTTTCTTCAAATCAGCCGCTTTCTGTTCCGGTGTCCGCTCATCCGGTTTGCCATCCTTGTCCTTTTTGCCGAATACCTTCGCAAAGAGCTTCTTCGCCATCGTGACAATCCAGGTGACAACGGCATCCAGTGCCTTGTCGATCGGCGCGCGGATCTTCTGGATAATGCCCATGACTTTGTCAGCGACTTTGCCCAGACCCGCAAACTGGAACAGGAAGCTGATGGCAATAGATAGCAAGCCGGCGAGAATGCTCTCCACTTTCTTCGCGGCCGCACCGATATTGCCCGCCGCGATCTGGACAATGGAATTGACGAAAGCGCCGACGATACCGGCAATCGTCGACAGCCGGTTCACGAACACCATCACCACATCGTAGATCGACATGATGGCCGCGATAAATCCGGCGCCGGGAATGAACATGGCGAGCACTTTCGGCACCGCCTTCTTGGCAATGGCCTCAACCACCATGCTGGTAATGCCGCCGATGACGGTATCGCGCAAGCCGCTGAGCTGATCCTTGATCTTGTCCCAAGCTGCGGCCGGTCCTTGGGTGACCAAGGTCACCACGATATCGAATCCGGTTTCCATCGCCTTGACCGCGGTTTCACCAACCGCCTTGACCAGTTTGACCCGGATGTTCTGCCAACTCAGGCCCAGCACCGACAGGACAAACTTGATCAACTCCCTGAGCTCAAACGACTTGGGAATGTAAACGCCAGTCAGCGCGCCAGTGAGCCAGTTCAGCAAACCGGCTTTCAAATGGGCGCCAAAATTACCGGCAAATTGCGAGAAGCCAGCCTTGCCGGCGGCGACCAGATTGCCGACAAACGGCAAGGGATTTTTGAGAATTGCTTTCAGCGCGCCGCCCGTTCGTTTGACATAGGCGAGTGCGCCCGGCTTGACCACATCAAAGACGATTTCCAGCAGCTTCCAGACCGCGTTAAGACCCCAACTGATGAACTGGGCCGCGAAGCCGCCAAACACGCTGGCCAGTTTGGCGAACGCCCGCGGGATCAGGATAATGTCCATAATCACCAGCGATTTGAACGCGGTGACAAACAAGCCCGGGATCTGCATCACAAAGGATTTCACGGTGCCGAGCGCATCCTTGAACCAGGCGAACGCCCGCGGAATCGCATTGGCTTTCTGCATCGTCGCCCAGGTTTCCTGTTCGCCGATGAAAGTCATGAACGCGCCCATAAGCGCTTCCGGATCTTGTGGCGCCTTGTCGCCAGTGATCGGGTCCTTGCCCATCACCGCACACAACAGCGGATAACCGCTGGTGGTGCGGGCGAAGGCGCCGATCGGTTTCAGGATCAAATCCTTGATCAGCTGGACCGCACCGTCCTTCAGGCCGACTGCGAAGGCCTTTACCTGATCAATTCGGCTAGTGACGATGCGCATGCCGCGGTCAACTGCACCGCCGGGGTCGAACAGATCTTTCTTGCCCAGCCCCTTGATGAACTGCTCGATTTCATCCCAGATGCCACTGCCGATATCCTTGATGGTGTCAAACTGGGTTTGCACCCAATTCGAAACCTTGTCGAAAATGCCGTGATTGTTCAGGGCATCGGTGATGTAGCTGCCACCGGGGATCAGCTCGATGGCGCCCTTCAGAATATTGCCGGCACTGCGACTGACACTGGCATTGGTGATGGGATTGAAGCCAATCACGACGGTAAACAGCGTGAAGCCGGGAATGGCGCTGGCCTTGTCGGCGAAATACTTGCGAGGGTCCGGCAAGCTCAGCCGATGAATCATCCCCTCACTGCGCTGGGTCACGGCGGTGCCGACACTGCTGGCACTATCAACACTGCGCTGAACCGCGCCGCCCTGCTGAATCGTGTGGGTCAGCTCGTGGGCAATCAGCTCTTTGCCGTCACTCGAATCGGGCTGGAATTTATCCTTGCCAAAAAAAACATGATTGCCGACCGCGAATGCCTGCGCACCAATCTGGGCACTGAGCCCGGCCGCTTTGTCACCGGTGTGGATTTTGACATTGCGAAAATTGGCCTGGAACCGCGGCTCCATGAACCGCCGGACATTGAGCGGCAACGGTGAACCCGAGCTCATAGTGCTGCGGATATCGGCGCCGATATTGCTGGCAACATTCGGCTGACCACCACTCTTGCCTGCACTGCTGGCCGAGCCCTTGGCCATCGCCCGCAGCAGCGAACGTGACGCGGTTTCGGCACTCACCATGCGCGAGATGACCGGCACCTCCGCTTTCGGTTTGGCTGTGGGTGTATGTGTGGGTATAGGTAGGAGTTTGTCTTTTTCCGGGTCTTCGCCCGCTTTGGCCTTGCGCAGAATGCTGCCAGTGCTGGCGGATCGGTCTCTATCGAGTTCGGCAGTAACGGGCTTGCTCGCGATCGGCGCCGCCATCCGCATGATCTTCTTGGCAGTGCCTTCCGCTTCTTTTTCTGCTGCGTCCTGCGGCGATGACACCTTCAGTGCACTGGCCTGCACGATGTGAGACGCCACCGACAAAGCAACCGGTGAACGGCTCACTACCAGTGCCGGGCTCGGTGCACGCTGGGCGGTTTTTTGGCGGGCCGCATCCATGGTCAGCTCATCATTTTCAGTCAGCGCGGGCTACAAGGCCCTGCCCTCTTTCAACAACTCGCGGCGCACACCCTCCTCCAGATCATCGCGGCTGACCCGCTGCTCGGCCCGGCTCAAACTCATCAACAGCGCATGCCGAACCACATTCATGATGGTGCCACCGGACAGCTCGTATTTCTCAGCCAGCTTTACCAGATCAACATCCCGATCCAACGTCACTTGCACCGGAAACGCCTCCTGCCAGAGCCGCAGCCGCTCCGGTGGTTTCGGCATCGGAAACGGCACCACCGAATGGAAGCGGCGGATAAACGCATCATCGATATTGGCTTTCAGGTTCGAGGCCAGGATCACCACGCCATGAAAATCCTCAATGCGTTGCAACAGGAAACTGACTTCCTGATTGGCGTAGCGGTCATGGGCGTCATCCACCTTGGTCCGTTTGCCAAACAGCGCATCGGCTTCGTCAAAGAACAGAATCCAGCGCCGGTGTTCAGCCAGGTCAAACACCCGAGCCAGATTTTTCTCGGTCTCGCCGATGTACTTGGAAACGATCAGGCTCAGATCGATCTTGTACACCTCGCAGCCGCAATGCTTGCCGATCAGACAGGCTGTCAGGGTCTTGCCGGTCCCCGGTGGGCCGTGAAACAAGCTGGTGAACCCGGGTCGCAAACGGCTGGCCATGCCCCACTGATTCAGCAAGGTGTCGCCGTGCTGGATCCAGTGTTTGATTTCTTCCAGCTGTTCGCGTGTGGTGGCCGGCAACACCAGATCCGGCCAATCCAGATCGGTATCCACGCGCCGCGCCGGAAATTCCAGATTGAACGCCAGCTGCCGTTCCACCCCGCTGGTGAAGCGGTGCAATGCTTCGCGCGCCAATGTCAGCACGCCGCTATACGGCGATTCGCCGTGACTGACCGGCGCGAGCTGAACCAGATTCAGCAGAGCCAGCGGTTGATCCGGCTCGAAGCGTTGCATCATCGCCAGTCGACCAGCCAGATCAGCACCCGCCAGCAAAAACAGCGCGGTTTCACCGGTGGGCACAAAACCGCCATGGGCATTGCCCTGGACACCACCGAATTCGCTGAAGCCACGCTGGCTCGCTTCATTTTTGCTGTACAACACGTCAAGCAACTGCGGGCGCAGCGTCGGCACCAACGCCAGCAGCAAGATCAACCGATCGGCAAGTGGTAACGGATTCGCACGGAGAAAATCCGCGTACGGTGAGGTGCTGGCGGACAAATCCGGTGCTGGCAGCACGGTCAATGGATCATCGAGCTGCTCGGGATCAAAATAGTGCTGCAGCCGTGCCTCCAGAATGGCGGCAAACCAGTTCAGCTCGCGTTCCAGATCGCGGGCATTTTCGGTGGCGGGTGAACTCACCACGCCGTGTGGATAGCGTCGGACATCCATGGCAGTTTGATCACTCCGATACCCCAGGGCAGAAAATCCAGCAAGACATCAAACGCTTCGCGTTCGATGTGAACACGCCAGCCGTCAGCTTCGGCGCGCAGCAGACCATGGCGTTGCAGAAACGACACCCGCAAACCCGTTACCGAGGTATTTTTCAGCGCCGGCCAGTGTTGCACCACCGCTTGCAGCAGTGCCTCCGCTTCGGCTTTGTCCGCCGCGGTCAGCAAACCTTCGGCAACCGGCAGTGGCGCATCGACCGCCAGACCCAGCAGCGCCTTGATGAAGCCCAGTTCGTACTCGGCCAATTGCTCGCCGCCGGTCGCCAGAAAGTGCAGCAGCGCGGCAGCGCGCGGTAGCTCCGGCAAGGGAATACCGGCCTTGCGATCGGCCACAATGCCGGTGCTGAGAAAAAGCTGTGGCAAAAACGGATGCACCAGCACCAGTCCAGCGTGCGCCACCGTGACCGTGGTTGCCGCCGCCGTGGTGGTATTGAGCTCGGCCGGAAAAACTGGCTGAGCCACCGCCGCCTGCAGCAGTTGCAGATGCGGTTGCAGCGCCTTCTGCTGTAAGGCATGTGTGGTGTTGGCCGATGCTGTAACGACTGGCAACGGCATTGCGTTCGAATTGGCATTGACGTTGATATCGACACCGAGGGCGGCGTCAGCCTCCGGTAGCGATCGCATGTCAGCGCAATGAGCCAGCCAGGACATCAGCCCTGACCGCATTTCAGTCACCCGCTCCGGCGTCACGTCCTGTGTCGACATTGATATCAGCGCTTGCCGCACTGCTTCCGGCATCGTCAAGTTTTGCCAAAGCCGCAACAGGCTCAGCGTCAGCACCTGCAGGCGCTGATAACGGTTCATAGCCGGCACCGCCATAGCGAGCGCGACAAGGGCATTCATCAGATCAGCCTGCGCAGGCAGCCGCTCTGCAATCAGCGAATTGATTTCCGCGCGCCAATCCGCATCGGGCAGCGGCTGCAACCAGCGCCAGAAACGTAGCAGGATTTCTGGCTCAGTCATGGCATCGGCCAGCGCCACCAACAACAACTGCCGCTGCCGGGTCGGCGTCGGCACCGCCAGACGCAACTGCTCATGGTCGGCATGGGCACAGAACCACGGCAGGCTGCCGGCGCGCAGATAGTGCAACCAGGGTTCGAGCTCAGCGAGTGCAGGAGCGTCAGTGTCCCGCACCGTGGCTTCCGATGTGATAGTCAGATGCGGCAACTCATCCGCCAGGGCCTGCGCCAGCAGCAACGGCAACTGCTCGGCCAATTGCGCGACTGAATTCACCCGAACCTGCAACTGCAGCCGCGGAATGTGAACATGCCGATCGCCAACATCGATCGCATCCAGCGCCTGCTCGAATGCCGGCAACAAGCTGCCATAGCTCTGGCTCAGTTGCTCGCGCCAGCCCATGGCCTGATCGGCGCTGCCGACTTGCACCGACCAGCGCTGACGACGAATGCGATGGCTGAGCGGAGCGTTGGCCATGGCGTTCATTTAGCGACGGAACTTGCCCAGCATATTGCCGAGCACCGGGTTGCGTCCCGCTACATCGCGCTGGACATTGCCGACGCCGGCATTGAACTGCTCGATTGCCTGCGTCCCCTTCAGCTGATTGGCATTGCTCTGGACTTTCAGCAAGGCCTGATAGCCATCACCACCTTTGTTGACATCAAGATTGTTGTCGGCGACATAGCGGGTGGTTTCTTCCAGTTTGTTGGCGAACGCCAGCTCGACTTTGTCCAGCTCCTGCTCAATCTGGCTGCGCTTGCTTTCCGGCAGTGACGGGTCCAGCGACTGCTCGCGCAGCAGATCAATTTGTTGCCGCTGCAATTCGGCTTCCTGCAGCCGCAGATTCAGGAAGGCATCGCTGAGCTTCAGATCGCCAACACCAGCCAGTTTGCTGCGATCCAGATTGCCAAAGACATCGCCCATGGTGTTGATGGTGTTCTTGAACACATCGAAATAGCCGGTGTGACGGGTCAGCCGCTCGCCCCAATCCGGTTCGATGTCGGCCTTGAACCAGTCCTTGACGAATTTATAATTCGGCGGCTGCAGCTTGATGCCACTGGTGATCACCCAATCCGGACGAATCGGCGGCCGTGGCAACACCGGCTCGACAATCTCGTCATCGTCTTCATCCTCAACCCGATACGGCAACATGAAATCGGCCACCACATTGCCGGTGCTGTCGTACACCAGCACAAAGCTGCCACCGCGCAGCACACCGGCGGCGTGTTCGAGGCCCGGATGCAAGCGGCAGAACGTCGAGAACATGACCCGGTCTTGCGCCTTGTCATCCTTGTCGAGTATCAGTTTGTCCAGCCAGTCGACCCACAGCATGTGGCTGCTGCCACCAATCAGGCCATCAAAAGGCGTGACGAATTCGGTTTTGACGACATTGCCAAGCTCATGCTTGAACTCGCCAGCGACCGTCAGCGTGTCGCGCATATCGCTCTGCCACGAGTTGTCGAGCTGATAGCTGTTGTAGGGTTTGTCGAGCTTGGCTTTCAGGCCGCTGGCGCGCTCGGTAAGGATGCCCTGCTTCGCGGCGGCCACCGCCTTGATGCCGCGACCCTCGGCACCGTTGGGATCATCGACGACAAAGCGTTGATCAACGGCGCGGTCAACTTCAGCCCGGAAGCTGTTGCCAAACTTCAGCGCATCATCCAGCTGCAATGACAAGTCCTGGCGCAGGACATAATGAAAGCGGTGCAAGTCGGTGTAACGGAATTTGGGTTTGATCAACAGCTCGCGCCGATTGCCGGTGACCATGATCGATTGCACGGTAATGGCCAGATTGCGGCTGCGGATTTGCGCTTCCAGATTGCGCTGCACTTCCTGCACCGGTTGGCCCAGATGGCCTTCGATGCGCAGCAAGGGATACGGCGCCAGATGCGCTGCCAGCGGATTGGCCGCACTGCCACGCGGATTGACCTCACCGGCATGGTAACCGTAATTGCTGTTCGATCGACCAGTCTGGCTCAGCCGGTAATTCCAGTTGCTGAACAACTCGCGGGCCCGGGCACTGCGGTAGTAATACGGCACGGAACGCTCTTCGAGACCGTTGTCGTCATAACGGCTGGGCGTAATCCGGATGGCACCACCGCTCGGGACCTCGAAGGCGGCAATCAGCACATCGAGCTTGCCCAGCAAGAACAGTGCATGTTGCAAATGCGCCTTGCCGGCGCTGACCGCCGGCGACGGATAGTGGCCAGTACGGTTCTCGTCGGCATTGTCACCCGCGACCAGATTGCCGAGCAGCAAATGTTTCGGGAAGGCCTGAATATCTGGGCAGCAAACCGTGTAGTCGCCGTACAGCAATTCGACGAAAGCATTCCACGTGTCCGCGAGATCTTTCAGAAAATCGTAGTAATACTGAATGCCGGCATCGCGTCGCGCGAACTCGCCATTGAGGCTGCTGAGCGCGCTGCGCCAGCCGGGCGCGGGGTCACTTGGAAAGCGGGCCTGGGCAAAATGCCGGCAGGCGGGATAAAACGCCGTCAAGGCTTCCAGCAAACGGCTGTGATTGGTATTGCAGGCGCTGCGATAACTGGCCGCCAGCTGAGCCGCGGTGGTGATGCCGGTGCCGATCACCGGCCGCTCGATGACAACCTGATCCAGCGCCAGCGCCGAACTAGCCAAGGTATCCAGCCGCTCGCGCAGAGCATCGATATCGGTACGACGCAGCAACAACAACCGACCGCTGTGAATCGAGTCTTTGCCGAGATTGTCGCAATCGGTGCCGGAACACAGGTCGTCGTCTTTGACATAGCTCTCCATCAAAAACACCGCAACCATATTATTCAGGTTTTGTCCGGTCTCGGCACCGAACTGATTCAGCGGCAGCGCCCGCGAATCGTTCGTACCGACTCGAACCAGTTCCTGGATCGGCAACATCGTTTCGCCAACGTAGAACGGCGCATAGGCCGGCGCGGTATTGTCGTAGGGCTTGAATCGATCGAACTCGGCATCAGCGGTGAAGAACAGCAGGTCGCCATCGGTGCTGACACCCACGCCTTTGCTGACCCGAACGCGATTGCCCTGCAGCTGGGCACGTAACCCGCAGCTGATGCCGACGCCAAGCAGAAACACCCGACTCAGCCGATCTTGGTCCTCGAGAAACTGACTGACACTGTTCAACTGATCATGGGTCAGCACCTGATCCTTTTCGAAGACGCTGTAGCCGCTGGAAATTTCATCCAGACTGCGCAGTACTTGCAACATGGCATCCCCTCCTCTGGGTTACCGTCAGTGACCGCCAGCGTGGCACCAGCGTCACCATCACGCGTTCGCTACACCTCGGAATCGGGTATCGTGCCGAGCGCCGTTCGACCGAGAATGAACTTGATCTGCTCGTCACCGTCGCCACACTCATGCAGCCGCGTGCTCGGGTAGACATTCTTGAGCTGGTAGAGCTCTGCAATGAAATCCTGCAGCACGACTTGCCGGTCGCCTGTACCCACGCCAGCCTGCCACTCCAGCCAGGCTTTGTAGCGAGTTTCAAATGCCGCCATGTCATCGCGGCTGACCCAGCAGATTTTCGCCAGCACATGCGCCGGCATTTCCTGGCGGATGACCTCTTCGGCAAAACGTCGGAAATCCATGTTGGCGAAGCGACCGGCATGCGCGGGCAAAATGACATGCAGCCGCCACGAATACGGATCGTCGTCAGAACAATCCGCGCAATTGGGGTCGACACAGATCGGCAGGAACGGTTCATCGGCCGCCTGTGGCCGCAACAGGATGCTTTCGATGAGATACATGCCTTCTTCGCTGTAGTGCGTTTGCAGATACAGCAGCAGCTCGTCGATGGCGGTATTCATCGCCGCTTCGGTATCAAAATATTCAATCCGGCGCGCCAGCACTTCGCCGGTGTCATCGATGATGTTGAAATAGTGCTTGTTGTCGACGCTGAGTTTGCGCTCGTAGCCGGCTGGCGTCTGGGCGAACTCAATCGCCCGCTGCATTTCCGCCCGCGCCGCGTCCGGCGTCAGGTACTTGGTGCTGCCGGACAGGATGATCTTGCCGGTGATCCGGTGCCGGACCCGAAACCTGAATTCGTTGTCCGGTGTGGTATCGAGCTCGGCGTAGATGTCATAGGCCACTTCGCTGAGGTTGCGCCGACTGTAATTGCGGATGCCGAGCAATCGGGCAATGCGCTTTTCCAGACCGGCCACATTATCGCTGTTCCAGATGTCCGTCGGAGTGTCGAGGCCGTAGTTGTAGGCCAGTGCCCGCTCGCCGCTGATGACCGGATACTCGCGCAGGAACGCGCACTTGTCGGCGACCAACGTTTCTGCGGTCGAACCGAGATTGCTGCTCATAATGGCGGCGTATTCGTGAAAGCGCTCGGCAAAGCGGCTGATCAAATGATCGAGAAACCGGTTGCGGCGTTCGACCAGCACTGACGGGTCTTCCACTTCGCTTTCGATCATCGCGACCATGTCGGCGTCGGCGTAGATGTCGGCGAACGCACCCGCCTCGCCGACCGCCTGATAGAAATAGCTGCGCAGCAAAGTGGGCTCGGTAGAAAGCAGATCGCGGGCGTGGGCGAGCTGCGCTAGATAGTCGGCCATCAGTTGATCAAAAAACAGCAGATAGGCTTTCAGCTGCTTGGCCTGCACCTGCCGCTCGGCACCGGCATCGCTATCGAGCCCCTCATCGCCCAGTCCGTACACTGCCGGAAAATCGCGCTGGAACGACCGATACTGCGCGGGCTGACGAAACCGGCCGAGTGGAATTGGAAAATCATAGGCGACCGGCGTTTCCAGCCGCGCCCGTTCGGCGGCTTGCAATGCCGCCAGCTGCTCGGCCACGCGCGCCGATGCCGCCGTGACTGGCATATGGCGTTTGTAGAACACCAGCCGCGATTGCTCGATATCCAGCAAGGCTTTGCGGTCCGCCATCACCGGCACCGACCATTTGTTCGGCACCGAGCTGGCGCCGGCCGGATTGATCACGATATCGCGCACCGCAACAACGCCAGCGATATCCATGATGATGCTGATGACATCGGACAGCCGAATTTCCTGCCGCAACCGGGCGGACGCCAGCTCGTCGTCAGCAATGAAGCCGCAATCGAGCGCTGGGCCTTCGAAGATTTCGTCGGCACGGTAATGGCTGCCATCGGCTTTTTTCTTTGCCAACATTTCGGCCAGCGTGTAGTTGTAAACCGGCGGCGCCAGATACTGTTGAACCTGAAAGAGAATGTCGGCCTGAACGCGGGCGACATCGGCATCGGGGGTCAATTCCAGTTCGGCGCATAGCAAAAACGTCTGACTGCCGACAAAGCCGATGCTGACAAAATCTTCCGCCAGACCACGGTTGGCCAACAGCGTGGCGCGCACCTGTTCTGTCACGGCGTCACGCTCTGCCTGCGTGTTGACATCGTCCATGGCATCGATCAGCACATCGTACAGGCCATGAATCGGCACCGGCCGAACACCGGGTTCGCCGGAATCTGCCGCGAGCAGCGTGCCAGTGACGGTGTCGGCGAAATACTGCAGCGCGTGCGGCTTCAACCAGGCGTTCTTGACGCCCGGCAAATCAATCAGCAGCTTGCGATAATCCGCTTCGGTCAACGGCCGGTTGGGCAGCAGCTGGCGCGCCGTGAAAAACTGACCGGCCATGTTGGCGGCGTTGTCGGTCTCGGTGGCGAGCAGATCCTGAATCGGAAACGTGGTCCGGTAACCGAGATCGGTCAGCGCGTAGCTCAGCAGCTCCAGAATGGTGATGCCCGGATCATGGATGTTGTAATCGGTCCAGACCCGGCGCGACAGTTCCTGTACATACTTCAGGCCCAGCGCATACAGACCGCCTTGATGCAGTCCGATCTCCGTCGGCGGCTGTTTGCTGATGCTCAACTGATTCAGCATGATTCAGCCCATCCCGACAATGTGATGGCTGGCATCGGACACCAGGATGCTGTCCGGGCTCTCGGGGAAAACTTCATTGCGGTCGGTCAGCGCTGGCGTCTCCCCGGCCCAGCTGAACAGTTTGAAATCACTGACGTAATCGACATAGGGCAGCTCCTCGACAAAATCGAGCAGCACCGATTTGTAGACACGGCCGCCAAACTGCAAAGGCCGACTGGCATCGAATGCCCATGGTGACAGCAGCGACAGCAATGCTTGATTGAGCTGGCCACTGTAGAAATTGAACTCGTAGCCGGTGCGAAATTGCACAGCAAAGTCCAGCCGCAATTTCTGGTAACGCGGGTTACGCACCTGAAGATTGATCTGCATGGCACTGTGCTGCTGCAGGTAGGCCTGAATCTCAGCCAACGTATTGGCATCCACTTTGGGCTGCAGCGGGTCACGACCATTGCGCTGGCGCAAATCCGGCACCACGATGACCAGCAGATTGCCCGGTGCCAGCCAGGCGCCGGGCTTCGCGTGCGGAATGCATTTGACCCGATGCACCGACGGAAATTGTTCCAGCACCAGTCGTTCGTGATCCCAGGCGGTGATCGCGCGCTGCTTGTGCCGCAGGCGTTCGGCGGCGCGCCGATGCAGGGCGGGGTCCGACTCCTCGGCCCGACCACCGAACGAGGCAAATGGCTGGGTGACTGATTTGATGCCGGCGACCGGCGTTTTCAGTTTGACGATCTGCTTTGCCGGCAGCGCGGTCAGCAGATGCGCCGGATCATTGCCTTGATCGGCAAATTGCACCGTCACGGCATTGCTGGCGACTTGCAGCAGCTCGGACACTGCGCTCACCTGCTCGCGCACGGCCGCCCGCAGCCAGATGTGATCGGTTGCCAGCCAGCTGTTCTGGTAAGTCGCTCCTGCCGGCAGCACGACGCGAACGATGCCGCTGGTCAACAAGGCATTGCTGGTGTCGAGCACCAATTCGCTGCTGGCGAGCGGTTTCCAATAGTTGTCGCAGAGCACGTGCCAGTCGATCGGCTGTCGCGGCAGTTCCGGGTCGGCGCTGCCTTCGGCCACTTGAAACAACAGGCTGACACTGTCGCCGGCTTGGGCATCGGCAATGCCAATCAGAAACTCACCCTGATACGGAAACGCCGGCAGCAGCGGTACCTGCTTGGTGCTGACAAACGACAGCTGCTCACGTTGATAGCGGTGCTCGCGCAGTGTGCCGAAGCAGCCAACGTGGAAAAACTGCACGTCCGGATGGGAATAGGCAGCCAGGCTGTTGCTGTCGATGGCGACGTCGTCGGTATTGGCCTGATAGGACAGCTTCAGGTATTGCAAGGTCGGCGCATACGGTTCGTTCAACACGACTTTGTTGCCGGATTTGTAGGCCTCTTCAATGGTCCGGGTGCGGTATTGGGCGTGCAAAAAATCGTGCTCCAGCGCCAGCACCAACGAGCCCGGTTGCACCGCCGGCGGCGCAGCCGTATACGACTGCAGCGTTGCGTTCAGCCACAGCGAGGTCATCACATATTGTCCCGCCCAGAACGTGCCGGCATTGCTCAGCGCGTACACGCTGTCGGCAGCGGACGGACTGCTGGTGGTGGACGGACTGCCGGGACGGAACGTCATGGTCGTTTCCGTCCGGCCATCATTGCCGAACAAATCGACATCGTTCTGGCTGGCATCCCAGCTGCCGCCATCGTGAAACGATGCCGCGCAGGTAAAGCGGCCATTGTTGACGCCGCTGACGTTGTAGTCGTGGTAGTGCGCGCTGAACGACTGCGGCGCGCCCTTCCATTGCAAGGTCAACTGCAACTGACTGAGTTTCTTGCTGAATGCCTCGGGACAACCGACGACAAAGCGCGTGCCGACAACGGGCTGCGGACCAAATGGCATGAAAGCCTTTTTCGGGTCGAGCTTGCCAGCGTCGCCATCCAGCGCCAGCGTGCTGATGCCAGTGACCTGCACGGCAACCTGAATGCGCTGCACCTGCAGCGCTGCCAGATCTTCATAGCCAACGTTGCTGCTGGCGGGTTTCAGCAGTACCTGCAGCAGTGGCGCCGTCGCCGCGAAACTGTTGCCGTGCACCTCGGCGCGATAGTCGATCACTGCCGGATCGGTGCTAGTCAGATCAATAGCCAACTTCAAGACACTGCCGCTGACAAATGACGCGCTGTAAGCAAGCGGCCCGAGCCAACGTTTGTCGGCAGTCAGATGCAGTTCAAACGCATTACCCAGCACCGCACTGCTGGGCTTGTTGGCAGGCAGCCCGGCCAGCGTCAGCAGCACGTCGATATGCCGCTGCCCTTCCGCCATGCGCAGCACAGGTGACGCCACGGCAAAACCGATTTTGCCGACCGGCAGGGCGACGTGACCAAACGCCGGCCATTTCGGTTCTTGTTCCGGCAGCTCGCTGCCAAAACCATCGGCCGAATTGGCGACCGCCGCAAAGCGAATGCTGCCGTGACCGCGATCATCACGAAATATCGACTGCAGACGAGCGACCCGGCTACGGTTGATCACCGTGTCGCCGGTCGGCACATACAGCCGCTCGACATTGCTGGCATCCTTGCCGGCAGAAAACACCTGCGCCGGGCCGATCAGTACCGGCTCCGGCCGCTCTTTGGCATTCTGCTTCTTCAACTCAAGCAGGACATGGACCTCGTCCGGACGAGCCGGCTTGGCAGCAAATTGCAGAATGTCGCGGTAGAAAAACGCCAGATGCCGACCGGTAAGCTGATTCAGCAGCGCCTGTGGTTGGCCATAGAGCTTCAGGAAGCTGAGCAGCAAACCGAGATGCGCCGGCGCATCTCCATCCTGTTGTTGCAACCACTGCCGGATGGTTGCTTCATTGGCGGCAAAGAACGAACTCCAGTCACCGTCGGCAACATTCGGGTCCGTGCGGTAGTAGCGGATGTGTGGCGCCAGCCGTTGCAGAAACCGATACAGATCCTCAGGGCTGCGCTCGTCAGCATCGGCATGGTGCACGTCCAGCTCGGCCGGCAGCCGCTCATCCTGACTCTGGCCCGGTTCGAAGATCTGACGGTCAATGATGCTTTGCTCGGCCATGAACGCTGCGCTGCTCCCTTACGCTGTTTGCCAATCCCGTTTCAACACATTCGAGTGTGACCACATGCGACAGTAATCACTTGCCCTTTTCTTTGCCGACGGCATCGCGCCTAAAGCAATGGCGGTACCGGCAATTTGGCTTCACTGCCGTCGCTGATATAAAACGGATAGACCAAGTTGTAGCGCGAGTTGGTCGCCCGCACCGAATACTCCAGCAACACTTCGATGCGCCCTTCGTTCTGCCGGGCGGTGTTCAGTTCCAATGCCAGTACGGTTATCCGCGGTTCATAAATCAGGATATTGGTGCGGATATTGTCCTTGATGAACGTCGTCATCGTGGTGCTGAGTGGCTCGAACAACAGCTCACGCAAATTCAACCCGTACTTCGGATTCAGGAAGCGCTCACCGCGTATCGTGCCAAACAGGATCTGCAGGCTGGCGGCAATATCGGCCTCATCGACCGTCATCGCCACTTCGCCACTGTCGGCATGAAAGGTCGGCGGGAAGCTCCAGCCGGTACCGAGAAAGGATTGGTAAGTCATGTCTTTATTGGCCACGATTCGCGCTCGACAGTCCTTTACGATAAGTGGGTCTTGTTGCCGGCTAACACAGTCACGCTCGCTGACATCAAGCCTTTCCTTCAGCCAATCATCACGGTCGGCGCACCCACCACCGCCATTGCCCCGCAGATGCAGGTATCCGTCGTGCGCAGCGCCGGCCGACCACCGATCAAAACCGTGGCGCTGCCGGTCGGAAACGGACTGACCGTCGGCTGATGCCCACTCGGCGGCAACGCACACACATGCATATCACCGAGCACGGCGGCGGGCATGCCGCCCAGCAGCACGGTCGGCACACCGGGACCAATGACGGTGCCACCATGCGTTGTCACATCCCCCACTCGTACCGCTGCCGGCATCGCCTGCACTCCTGTTTGTGTCGCGCTTATCGCTGCACCATTTGTGCGCAAGGTTTGCGCTCGCCATTTTTTTCGCGGAGTTCACGTGATGCCCACGCGATGCTCACGCGACGTTCACGGTCGCCTTCCTGCTTCAGTTCAGCTGCAGGATGCCGCCCTTTATCGTGGTCGTTGCGGCACTGGAAAGTTCGGCACTGACCGCGCCCTCCAGCTTCATCTCGGTACCGCCCTTGACGTTGAAGCCAAGGCCAGACTCCAGCTTGCAATCGGTGGCGGCTTTCAGTTCAATCGCCTTGATGCTTTCAATCTTGATGCCGTCAGCGGTCATTTCGATCTTGTTGCCGTGCTGGTCGGCAAGGCGTATGACTTTCTCGTCCTCATCCAGCGTCAACTTGTTCCCCGCCGGCGTTTCCAACTGCAGAATCTTTTTCTCGTCATTGAAATACAGCTTCATTTTTTCCCGGCTTTGGAACAGCTTTTCATGGTTGTCGTCCTTGCCTTCCAGCGGCGCCGGCAATGAACTGCTGTGCAGCATGCCGAGCATCACTGCCCGGCGCGGATCATCTTCCAGAAAGCCCAGCACGACTTCATCGCCGATTTCCGGCCGAAAGAAAAACCCGCGCTCCTTGCCAGCATCGAGGCTGGCCACCCTTGCCCAAATGCCATCCTGATCGGTATCCACCATCGGCAAACGCACCCGGACCCGGTGCTCGCCTTCCGGGTCTTCGTTGCTGATGACAACGCCGATTTGCAAACCGCTGACACTGGGCAACAGCGCGCCCGCCTGCGGCGCCGACACGTTGTGCTGCTCGGCAAACCAGTGCTGCTGACTACCAAATTGCAGATGGGTCTTCCAGCCCTGAACCAAATCAAACTCATGACGAACGCCGGTGACGAACACATTGCCGTTGAAGCGCTCGCCGACCCCGCCAACCGTCACCACATCACCGGGATTCACGGTCCCGATGCCTTCGCATTTGATCCGGCCGCAGACCTTGCTGATCTGCACTTTCTGCCACTGGGCATCGGCCCAGGCCTGAGCTTCATCCTCGGCCAGCGCGGCATGATGCAAGGCAAACTGGTCCAGACCGATCACGGCGGCCAATGAATCTTCGCTGTAATTGCCTGGCCCTTGTACCGTTGGCGTTGCACCGTCGCATTGCACCAACGCCTGAGTCGCCGGATCCCAACTGATTCCCTTGACCGCGGCAAATTGCCGACGACTGTCAATCTCGGCATCGAACTCCAATACCGTGGCGCCGAACTGCAAACTGCATTTTGGACTGCCGGACATTGCCGCTGCTTTCACGATGAGCTTGTCAGCGTCGGTCAGCACCATCTTTCCGTTGGCTTCGGCGCGAGTCAGCAGAAAGTCCCAATCTGTGCTGCGGTATTGCACGAGCTGCTCGTGCTTGACCTTGCTGGCCTCGACTTCGGCGGTCAGCCCGGCGGCAGTCGCCAGGGCTTCCATGACTTCGCTGTCTTTCTGATCAAAGTAACAGGCATTGCGTCGGCCCACGGTCAGCGTGCTGGCCTTGTGCCGACACTCAATGACCAGCTGTGGCGAACTTTGCTCACGTACCTTCAACGACTGTTTGATCACAATGCCCTTGAACAGCGACACCGGATCGCCGCCAGCGCCGGCCAGCACCTCCACCTCCTTGCCCGGTGCAAACAGATCGGTATTGCTGAGCGGAAAATCACTGCTCGATGCTGCGCCGTCCTGATAAACCAGACGTAGCGCACTGATCGTATTGACCGCCTTTACGACCGACAGCGCCAGCAACTGATGCTCACGGCCCACTGCGGTGCCGCTGGCTTTGACCGTGAACTCGCGATGCTCCGCCGCGATCGGCAAGGTCCGGGCGTCAGCCATGATTCGGGCTCCGGACAGCTTGGCTCCGGGACTTCATGAGCGCTTCTCCAGTGGCGGAAAAAAAAGCCGACTGCCAGCCTTCAGCTCCCGGAAATGATCAAGGCCATTGGCTTCCGCGACTTGCCGGAACAAACCCGGATCGCCATAAATTTGGTAACACAGCATCGGCAAGGTATCGCCTGCCTTGATTTGCCGGACATGGGTCAAGTCCGGTGACGAATCCTGAGCAAGGGCAACCCGGGTCTGGTCATCGACAGCATCAGTAAAAGTCGCAGTAATAACCGCTCGCAGCGGCACGCCGCTGGCCTTGAACATCTTGTAAGCAATCGATGCGCTCTTCAGCACACAGCGTTTGACTTGCAAGGTGCCCCACACCACTTTCAGATAATTGGGCCGGTGAATATTGCCGTTGTAACCGGTCACCGTCTGAAAGCGTTCGACCTCAGTCTGCACATCAATGACCTTGCCGGCCGCGCCAGTGCCATCGATGAAAAAGGTCAGCGACATATCGCCGGGTTTGACCTTCTTGAAATTCATCTTGCTGTTGGTGGTACCGGAACCCTGGGCGCTGTCGTATTCCATGTCATACGCCAGCGTGATCTCGTTCGGGTTGACGAACGAAACAAATTCGCCGATGACGTCGCCATTGCAATCCGGCTGTTCAAACGCCTTGATCCGGATTTTCTCCAGCTCGCCTCGTGCCGCTCCAGAATCCGCCATGGCTCAGCGCTCTTCCTTCTGGTCCAGAATTTCCAGCACCCGCTCGACGCACTCGCTGATGATGGCCTGCTTGTCACCCGTGGCATCGCCACCACTGGCGGCACCGCCAGAGGCTTGATTGCTGACTTCAACCGAAATCACCACTTCATCAATGATGATGGGCATAGCCTTCTCCTCCTTGCCGGTCTGCAGCAACTGACGTACGAGCAGCTGGAGCTCGAATCGTCGATATCCCGTTGCCACCAGACTGCCGTGCTGTAGCCATTGGCCGCGGCACGACTAGGCCCGGTCCTGGGTAAAGTACTGGTAATAAAATTGCAGGCTCTCGACCACCACGGCATTGCTGCTAGCATTCAGGTCACTGACCGCCCACTTGGTGGGAAAGGCGTTTACAACCGTCCAGGTCAGCAAGGGATCATGATTTTCATTGAGCAGCTTGACGACGATATTGCGCGGCGACAGCACGTCTTTTTCAATGTTGTCACGGACCCAGTTCCAGATTTCCGACTTCAGCAGCAGCCCGCGCTTGAGCACCAACTCGGGATATTTGGCCCGGTTTGGATATTTCTGGACAAAGCGATTCTCGCCACCCTCGGCCACTTCTTCGGTGGCGAGCTCGACCGACAAGCCGCTGATCTCCGAAAACCGGACATCATTGCCATCGGGCGGAATGCCTGCGACTTCCACCTTGAAGTGAAAGCCGACCGGCGGGTAATAAATCGCCATCGTCAGGGCTCCGCCGACTATTCGTTCTGCAGTTCCAGCCCCTCATGGGCCAGCTCGACCGATTCGATGGCGACTTCATTGGCCGACGCCTTCAACGCCGGGCCTTCAACCTTGACCGGAAAAGCGTTCATGATTTTCCAGACCATCACCGGCTGATGCTCTTCATTGAGCAGGCTGATGACGAGATTGCGTCGCTCCACGGTATTGAGCTTGACCGTGCTGAGCCATTTGAAAAAATCATTGTCGCCTTTGATGATGCCGCGCTTGAGCGTGACATTGCTGAACTTGCGCAGCCCCGGCATTTTGATCGACGAGTATTCAGGGAACGAGCCATCGCGATACTCGATAGCCTGATTTTCCTGGGTCAACCCGGCGACTTCGGAAAAGCCAACCCGTTTGCCGCCCCATTCGACGGTGAAATGGAAAGTCGGAATTGGATAGGGAGTGGGCATGATGCAAAACCTCCTGTTTTCATTGAATCCTGAACGTTATTGAATCCGAACGTCATTTACTTCTGGACCTCATTGGTCCTGAACGTCACCAGCTCACGAGGTCTGCAACTTGTGCGAGAACTTCAGGATGATGAATTCCGCCGGCCGCACCACCGCCATGCCGATTTCGACGTTCATCCGCCCTTCCAGAATGTCCTGCGAGTTCATCGTGGTACCGAGGCCGCATTTGACGAAGAAGGCATCCTTTGGTGTCGCCCCGGCCAGCGCGCCTTCTCGCCATTTGTCGATCAGGTAGTTTTCGATCATGCCGCGGACCTTGACCCAGGTATTGGCATCGTTGGGTTCGAACACAGCCCAGTAGGTCGATTTCTTGATCGACTCCTCAACCATGTTGAAGAACCGCCGCACCGACACATAACGCCATTCGTTGTCATTACCGGCCAGCGTGCGCGCACCCCAGACCAAGGTGCCTTTTCCGGCAAACGCGCGAATGGCGTTGATCGACTTGCCAGTGGTGGCATCGACGTTCAGATCGTCCTGCTTGAGATTGTCCAGCCGCACCATCGGCTCAATGACATTGACCAGGCTGACGTTGGCCGGCGCTTTCCAGACGCCGCGATTAGCGTCAGTCGCGGCATAGACGCCAGCGACCGCACCGCTTGGCGGCAGCGCAATGAAGTGATCCTTCAAGGCGGTCTTGACGAAGTTGTACAGCGCGGTGTTGCTGCTCTTGAAGGTGACCAGATCAGCAGGCGCATTGACGCCGACCGTGACATCGACATTGGTTTCACCCACATTGATGTAGTAGTTCAGGGTCGATTTGATAAACGGATAATAGCTGGCGCCATATTTGAGATGGTTGTTGCCAAAGTAACCGCGATTGGCAGTCAAACCGGCCGGATCGAGGCTGATGCCACCATCGCGAATATCAAAGATGCAGAAGCGATCGCGCAGCTTGTCGCACTGACCCAGCATTGCCTGAACCAGCGAGGTGTAGTCGGCGGTACTGAGCTTGACTGCCTCCGGAATCACCAACAGGGTCGGCTCGTCTTCCAGCGCCACGGCATCGAGGCCGTCCTGCAAACCAAAACCGGTCGCTGGTGCCTGGGTGCCATCGCCAGTCAAATCGATCACAGCTGGCGTCTGGAAATAACCAACCGACACGACATAGCACTGACTGCCGCCATTATCGAAATACATCTTGACGCTGTAATAGAGCAGGTAGGCAATGGTAGGCAACGCCACACTGCTAACCGAATAGGCACCGTTACCCAGATCAGCAACCGTGATGCCTATCGTTTCCTCCTTCGGCAGTCCGTACAGGCTCTCAAACTCCTTCAGCGAGTAGATCTTGGTCGGCTTCATATGAAGATCATCTGCGGTATTGCGGCTGGCTTTTTCGGTGTAGCCAACGAAAGCCGGAATGGCAGTCCCCACCTCCGCCACCGAGGGCGGGAAAACCGGGATCTCTTCAACATAGACATTCGGTGTTTTATAGGTGGCCATCGCTCGGCTCCTCTGATAGATAAACGCGTTTCCGTTGCTTACAAAGCGCCGTCATCAAGCAACGGCTTGCTCATGCCTTACTGCCAACTGCCCTGCCTGATATTTGACCCCGTCATCACCCTTGCCGCCGCTGTTGTTGCCGGATACTGCTGCCGGATACTGCTGCCAGAAAAGCCGCTAGGGCTTGCTGACATGCACGATCAAGTCTGCCGTTGCACTGTCAGGCCCCGGTTGCGGCAAATGCTCGATTAACACGTCGCCATTGCGCCGCAGCTGCAGCTTGCGCCGTGGTGTCACCTGTCGGCTCAACGCCTGTTGCGAGCGAAACAGCACCACGGCCTCACCGTGCCGGGCCAGCAAGTTGACCGGCAGCTCATCGGCGCCGAAATCGGCAGCCGCGATGCGTTGAAAATTGATTGGCGCGCGACTGTCTTCAGCGAACCCCTGATCGGTGACCACCAACTGGCTAAACTCCGCATTGCTGTAGTTGCGCACGACCAGATAGAAACTGAGCGTCTGTTGGCGGGCATCGAAGTCAACGACAAAGGCGGCGGGCGCCGCGTAAAACGCACTGGCAATTTCGAGATCCAGCAACGCGGTTACGGATTGCTGCGCCAACTCCGGATCCAGATAGAGTGGATGCGTTACCGTCAGGTTGCCCGGGAACCGCTCTTCCAACATGTATGGGCCCGGTAGCAGGCCGCGCAAATCCAGCGCCATGCCGGTTCGATCATTGGCGGCCGTGACCGTTTCGCTGCGCAGTGTGGCGGCATTGCGATCGGTGAGTACCAGCGTGACCGGTCGCTCGGACCGGCTGAACTCGTGGCGATAGATGCCGCCAGCGAGCGCCATCCGCACCGGCGCATCCAGCGCACCCGCCGCCACGGTATTCCGGTACACCACCACCTCGCCGTTGTCAGCCAGCGGATTGGCGGTGAAATTGGCAAAGTACGGGTTGGTCAAACGCAGGCCCAGACGGAGTCGTTGGCCGATTTGCGGCGCCACCGCCGCACCAAGACCGTCCTGCTCGTACAGCAGGTGCCAGGTATCGTTCAGCGTCTTGCCCATCATCCGACCACGACGCAACAGGGCCTGGCTGTCTTCGGGCAGCACAAAACCAAAATCGCGGCAGTTGCCGCCGTAGTAGTCGTGCGTAATCGCAACACTGAGCAGCACATCAAAACGAGTGCTCATGGCTGCTGCAAGACCGTATTGATTTCAGTCAGCGGCGGCTGTATCGCCGAGGTTTCGACATCCTGCAGCACCGCCATGCGCAGCCGATAGATCACTGAAGGCAGCTGTTTGCCGCCGATGAAAGCCCAGATCTGGTTCAGTTGCTCATAGCTCGGCGACAGCAATTCCAGCGTCAGTTTTTCAATGCGGGGATCGAGCCCGGGATAGTGATCCGGTGTAAACAACAGATGACTCTGGAAAAACGTCA
This sequence comes from Permianibacter fluminis, assembly GCF_013179735.1. Lineage (NCBI taxonomy): Bacteria > Pseudomonadati > Pseudomonadota > Gammaproteobacteria > Pseudomonadales > Pseudomonadaceae > Permianibacter > Permianibacter fluminis. The sequence continues at coordinate 3,407,989 of NZ_JABMEG010000001.1, forward strand.
AGACATGTGAAAGCTGACGCAGCGCCTGATCGTATTGCTTGAAGCGGGCACTGAACAGCACATGCAGGTTCAGTTTGAGCGGCGGCTGCAGCACGACATGCTGGCCGTTCAGATAGGTGGTTTCCGGCAATTGCGAGCGCAAGATGCGCTCTTCTTCAATATTGATCAGCGACAAACCCAGAACGTCTTCCTTGATGGCCCATTTGCCGCTGTCATCGACCGGCTGACACAGCTCTACCTCACCAAAATTGCTGCCCGTGCGCAGCAACAGGTAAGTGTTGAGTTCCTTGGCCAAGAACTTCAGGGTGACGTCCAGCATCCTTGCTGCATCCTCGTTGACACATCGCCATGAAAACCGCTGCAGTATCAACCGTTATTGCCGATCGATCGGCAGCGTTTTCGAATTGAATGAAGTGACCCGAAGCTGACAGCTCGTCGTTCGCGCGAACCTTTTCTTGCCATGCGCTGTGCTTGGTAGCCAATTCAGATGTCAGCCGAAATTGTGGCCGCCGCCAGATTTTTTTCGGAGACGTCAAAAATTTCGGACAAAGCTACCGCTGCTCAATGGCAACAGCCATCAAGCTCGAACCAAGCAAAGCAAGAAATACCCGCGCCAATGCGCATCAACGCATTGACGAACAGCATCTGGGAGAAAACAACACGAGGGATGAGGCAGCGCGCCGGCAAATCTATCGCATCCCTGACAACTGACGGCGCACATCAAGACCGCTTCATTGAAGATCAGTGACTGACGTTCGTCAAGCCGCTTTTGCCGGAATGGCGATTGGCTCACAGGAAATGTCGATGAAGTCTCGACGGCGACCAGCGCTACCGCTAACAGACTGATGCCGTGTTGCAGCGGTACTTATGGCGCAAGCAAAGCGGTGACCAAGATGCCATGCGCACGAATTTATTGTTGGTAATCAATGAGAAAACAGCGACGACAGCGCTGCGCTGATTGGGCTGAAGCGTCGGTAAATCGGGATACCCGCGGAGCTGCCGGCACCAGTTGGAGATGAATTCGCTGGCGCACATAACTGGTGCGTCGCCACAGTGGCCAGCGGGGTCGACGCCGCATGGTATCTCTACCAGCCGCGTAGACGTCGGGTAGCCATGAAAAGGGCGAAATGAGAAGAGACTTCGGAAAATGGCGGAGAGGGTGGGATTTGTTGCGGCACGCCCTGTGCCGCAACCCTTCGGGCGGCTACGCCGCACAAAACGGCTTTCCCGCCGTTTTGTCGAACCCGTGTGGCTTCTCACCCACCCGCAGTGACTTCGGGTAGCGACGAGCAAAACTGAACAGGAAGAGACTTCGGAAAATGGCGGAGAGGGTGGGATTCGAACCCACGGTAGGCGTAAGCCTACGCCTGATTTCGAGTCAGGTACATTCGACCACTCTGCCACCTCTCCGTGACGGGTACTTCGGCAATGCGGTACTGGTCGGCACACCACACTGTGCGTCCGGTCTTGAACCACGGCACCTTGGCAGGCACCTGACCGGACAGCGCCCCAGTCAGCAGGCTGACCGGGGCGCGCATTATGCTAAGACTTTTCGAAAATGAAAAGCCCTTATTGCTCAGTCCAGCGTAACGCCAAGGCGCTGCGCGACTTCTTCGTAGGCTTCGACAACACCGCCCAAGCCCTGACGGAAGCGATCCTTGTCCAGCTTCTTGCGGGTGGCTTTGTCCCACAACCGGCAACCGTCCGGGGAGAACTCGTCGCCCAGCACGATTTCGCCGTTCAAACGACCAAATTCCAGTTTGTAATCGACCAGAATCATGCCGGCTTCTTCGAACATCGCTTTCAGGATGTCGTTGACCTTGAACGTGAGTTCTTTCATCCGGGCGACTTCGGCGTCGGTGGCCCAGCCAAATGAACGGATATGGTATTCGTTGACCATCGGGTCATGCAGTTCGTCATTCTTCAAAAAGAATTCGAAGGTCGGCGGATTCAGCTCGATGCCTTCCTGAACGCCGAGGCGGCGGGTGATCGAACCGGCAGCCACGTTGCGCACCACACACTCAACCGGAACCATGGTCAGTTTCTTGACCAGGCTGTCGGTATCGTTGAGCAATTTGACAAAGTGGCTGGGAATACCTGCCTGCGCCAGCTTGGTCATGATGAAGGCGTTGAACTTGTTGTTCACCATACCTTTGCGATCCAGCTGCGCCACTTTCTGACCATCAAAGGCCGAGGTGTCATTGCGGTAATGCATGATCACGTGATCAGCCAGCTCACAGCTGTAAACCGACTTGGCCTTGCCGCGGTAGAGTTCCTGCAACTTTTGCATGGTGTTCACCAATGGTTAAAAAAAAAACGTGGCGTGTGTGCAATTACGCTACGCCAACGTCAGCCAATCAAAACCGTTTTGTTGATCGGCCACCTGAATCTGTTCCGGTGACCAACCGATGACCTCAGCCAGCGCGGCTCGCGCCAACTGCGGCCGATTGTTCTCTTCGCTCAAATGCGCCGCAATCAGCACGCGCAAGCGGCTGGAATCGCAGTTGCGCAAAATATCGGCGGCCTGCCGATTGCTCAAGTGGCCGTACGCACCACCGACCCGTCGCTTCAACGCCGGCGGATAACGACCGCCTTGCAGCATGGCTTCGTCGTGATTGCATTCCAGCATCAGGGCATCACAAGCGGCCAGTTGCTGCAGCAGAAACGGCGTGCTGCAACCGGCATCGGTCAGCAGCGCAAAGCGTGCGGCCGGCGTTTCAAACACAAACTGCAAAGGCTCGCGCGCGTCGTGCGGAACCGAAAAAGGAAAAACCCGGATCCTCCCGAAGAGGACGGGTTCTTCCGCAGACAAAAATTTGAGGGCGCGGATTGTGCCACAGCGGCCGGCGAGATGGCTACCCCGGCTCATCCAGACCGGCAACTTGTACTTGCGCGCCAGAGCACCGACGCCGCCGATGTGATCGCTGTGCTCGTGGGTCACCAGAATCGCGGTCAGCGTTTCCGGTACTACCCCAAGCCGGGCCAGCCGGCTTTCCGTTTCCGCGAGCGTAAAGCCGCAATCGATCAGCAGCTGCTGGTCACCGTCGGCAACCAGCAGGCCATTGCCCTTGCTGCCACTGCCCAGACAGGCGAGGCGCATCCGGAACCCCGTTTACCGCCGCGGCGCATCCAGCAGCACATGCTGACGGCGTTCGGCGAAAGCGTCGGACAAGACCGGGAACAGCTTGGTCAGCGTCGCGGCATCGAGGACATCGCCATCGGCCTTGCTGAACAGCAAGCCGGTGCGATCACCGACCGGGCTCAATTGGACCAGGTATTCGCCCTGCTCCAGTTCCAGCCGGACCTGATCGTCGCGATCATCGCCAAACAGCCAGTCCCAGAAACCGCCTTCGTCACTTTCTTCAAGCTTGAAGTAATACAGATGCTTGGTGGTGTCCTTGTCTTCCTGAACAAAGCCAAGCCGGCCCAGCACGGCCGGGGTCGCATCCCAAGTGTTGTCGAGCGGCGACTGCGCCAGCAGACCAGTCTGGCCGGCATCGTTCTGCCACAGTTCGACCGTGATGCCAGCGCGCGCCGCCAGTACCCGCTCGCGGGCAGCCTGGCTCTGGGCGTCATCGTAGTAACCGAGGAATTGGTTCAGCATGTCGACGCTGTTGCGCCGGGTCGGGGTCTGCGGCTGCCAATCGGAATCCTCGTCATAGGCTTCAGCGCGGACCGCTTCGGCAATGACCAGCCGCTCGTTCGGCCGCTCACCCGGCTGCACCTTGAACCGGTACTGCCAGCGATAGGACTCGATGGTCTCGCCCATCACCCAGTCGCGGAACCAGCCGATTTCCTCGGTCTGCACCCAACCGGTCAAAATTTCGCCAGTGGCTTCATCGCGGCTTTCCACCGGAATCTGGTTGCTGTCGAGGAAGGCGTTCAAGCGCTGCCAGAGCAAACTGTTGTCGCCAACGATCAGCGCCTGCGGCACGGCTGCATCCTGAATGCCGTTGACGCCGTCACCCGACGACAACACCAACGCCGGCGGATTGACATCGAGCGCATCACCCATTGGCCCGGTCGCACCTTTGGCGCCGAGTTCCGGCACCGGGTATTGATCCTTGGCCTGGAAACCGGTCAGGTTGGCCGGCATCTGCAGCGGCGCGGTTTGCCGGGCTTCGAGGTAATCGTGTTCGGTATCGCGAATCAAACCGTTCTTGCCATACAACCAACCGCAACCGGACAAGGCCAACGCGGCGACAACGGGCAAGGCCCGGACGAAAACATTCATTCAAAGCACTCCGGCGGCCGTCATGGCGGCACGCACGTGGGGTTGATTGGCCGCGGTCAGCGGTAACAAAGGCAGCCTGAGGTGAGCCGAACAGCCATGCAGCTGTGCGACCGCCCATTTGGCCGGGGTTGGACTGGGTTCAACGAAGAGGGTTTCATGCAAGCCCTGCAAAGATGCATCCAATTTGTGCGCCAGCGCGGCATCGCCGGCGACGGCCGCCTTGCACATCGCCGCCATCGCTTTCGGCGCGACATTGCTGGTCACCGAGATGACGCCTTTGCCGCCCTGCAACATGAAATCGCAGGCGGAGGCATCATCGCCAGACAGCAACAGAAAATCCGCCGACACCGCCACCTTGATGGTTTGTAACCGATCCAGCTTGCCGGTGGCTTCCTTGATGCCGGCGATACGCGGCACATTAGCCAGACGGATAACCGTTTCCGGCAACAGATCGCAACCGGTTCGCCCCGGCACGTTATACAGCAAGACGGGCTTGGTCGCTGCAGCGGCAATGGCCGCGAAATGCTGATACAAACCTTCCTGGCTGGGACGGTTGTAATAAGGGGTCACGCACAGCGTCGCGGCAATGGCGAATTTTTCGACAGCCTGGGTCAGCTTGATGGCTTTTGCCGTGCTGCTGCTGCCGGTGCCGGCAATGACCGGAATCCGCGCAGCGGCCTGTTCGACCACAATTTGTACAACGCGTAGCCATTCGTCGTCAGTCAGTGTTGCTGACTCACCGGTTGTGCCCATCGCGACAATGGCGTTTGTGCCCTGCTCGACATGCCAATCGACCAGACGCCGCAGCGACAGCTCGTCAATCGAACCATCGTCAAACATCGGCGTGACCAACGCCACGATGCTGCCCGTCAAAAGACCACCCATCAAAAACCACCCATCGAGGAACGACATCAAACCGCGAAGCGGCCGAACAACATGTGCCGGCCGGTCAAAAAAAGAGCGGCAATGGTACTCGCCGGGCAAGATTATTGACAAGCACGCTTGTCAGCGCCGGAAATATGCGCCATCTTGCCAACAACATCTGATTAAGGTCCGCCATGCAGAATTTGCTTGCTGTCAGTGTGCTGGGACCCTACGCCCCGACGGCGACCACCGACATTGCCCGGCTGGCCGCCGACTGCAACTGCAATATCCTGGATGCCCGCATCACCATGCTCGGCAGTGAAACCGCCATGCTGCTGTTGTTGGCCGGAACCTGGAACGCACTGGCCAAATTCGAGCATGCGTTGCCAGCACTGACCAACCGCCTGCAATTGACGGTGCATATCCGCCGCACCAATGGTCGCGAACCAAATGCACAGGCCCTGCCCTACTCCGTGCAAATCGTCGCGCTCGACAATCCCGGCATTCTCCGCGACATCAGCCAGTTCTTTCTGGACCAAGGTGTCAGCCTGCAGGATATTTATTCCAATACCTACGCGGCGCCACAAACCGGTGCCGCCATGATTGTTTTGAATATCGCATTGAACGTTCCGGGCGAAGTCCACATCAATGCCCTGCGCGACCAATTCCAGTTGCTGTGTGATGACTTGAACCTTGATGGCATCATGGAACCCATCAAGGGTTGATCGGCTCGGCTGATGTAAACATCAGTCGCGGCAAATCAGGTCATTGCCGAGCAATAAAATTTAGTGAGCGCGGCGCTTGCCGTGCAGCAAGCCGCGCGGCACACTTTGTTTAACCGTTGTTCCACCGTGAACAACGTGACGCCAGCAAGCGTCAATAACAAGGGAGAGGCGAATGGCCACAGCTGTGGGCCCCATTGTTGGGAAAAAAGCACCCGATTTCGAACTGCCGGCAACCGGCGACAAAACCATCCGCCTTTCTGCTCTGAAAGGCCAGCAAGTCATCCTCTATTTCTATCCCAAAGACAGTACCCCCGGCTGCACGCTCGAAGGTCAGAACTTCCGCGACAGCCAGAAAAAATTCGACAAAATTGCCACCGTCGTGCTTGGCATTTCCCGCGACAGTCTGCGTTCTCATGAAAACTTCAAGGCCCGTGAGGGTTTTGACTTTGATTTGTTGTCCGACTCGGAGGAAGCCGCCTGCATTGCATACGATGTCATCAAGGAAAAGAACATGTACGGCAAGAAAGTGATGGGCGTTGAGCGCAGCACTTTCCTGATCGACAAAGCCGGCGTGCTGCGGCAGGAATGGCGGAAGGTCAAAGTCGACGGTCACGTCGAAGAAGTATTGGCCGCCGCCACGGCGCTCAGCAAGGGTTGACCCCGTCAGGTGCAGGTCGCGCCGGCGGTGCGACCGACAACGGTGTTGGCCGTTCGCCTTATCATTCTCCGGATCGGGAAGCTGATTGATGGCAAGAGCAAAAATTACCGGCAAACGACTGTTCGTGCTCGATACCAATGTCTTGATGCACGACCCCACTGCGCTGTTCCGTTTCGCGGAACACGACGTCTACATCCCGATGATCGTGCTGGAAGAACTCGATGCGGGTAAGAAAGGTACCTCGGAAACGGCACGCAACGTTCGTCAGGTCAGCCGTTTTCTTGATGATTTGATGGGCCAGCTCAAAGGGGCCGATATTGCCAGCGGTCTGCCGCTGACGCAGATTCCGATGGGTACCGAGTTGTGCAAGAACGGCGGCGGCCGGCTCTACTTTCAGACCAAGGAACTGGAACACGTGCTGCCGGACAGCCTGCCCGGCTCGAAAGCAGACAACACGATTCTGAATGTCGCGATGGCCTTGTCAAAGGCCGAACAGGCGGTGCGTGTCACGCTGGTGTCAAAAGACATCAATCTGCGGATCAAGGCCACCACGCTGGCGATTCACGCCGAAGACTATTTCAACGACCGCGTACTGGACGAGATTGAACAGCTGCACACCGGCATGTTCAAGTTGCCCGACAATTTCTGGGACAAGCACTCCAAGCACATGGACTCCTGGCAGGAAAAAGGCCGGACGTTTTACCGCATCAGCGGCCCGCTGATCAGCCAGTGGTATCCGAATACCTGCGTCTACAAAGAAGACGATGAGTTCGAAGCCATCGTCCGCAAGGTCGACAACAAATCTGCCATCATCGAAACCGCAACCGATTACCGCAACAAAAGCCATAACGTCTGGGGCGTGGTGGCGCGCAATCGCGAGCAAAGTTTTGCCCTGAACCTGCTGATGGATCCGGATATCGATTTTGTTTCACTGCAAGGTTCGGCCGGTACCGGCAAAACGCTGCTGACACTGGCCGCGGCGCTGGAGCAGACCATTGAGCGCGGCCACTACAAGGAAGTGCTGGTCACCCGGGTGACCGTACCGGTCGGCGAAGACATCGGTTTCCTGCCGGGGACCGAAGAAGAAAAAATGACGCCATGGATGGGCGCGCTGATGGACAATCTGGAAGTACTGGCGCCGTCCGATGAGCAAAGTGACTGGGGTCAGGCCGCAACGCAGGATGTGCTGAAACGCTGGGTCAAGGTGCGGTCGCTGAACTTCATGCGGGGCCGGACATTCCTGAACAAGTTTGTCATTCTCGACGAAGCGCAGAACCTGACCCCGAAGCAAATGAAAACCTTGGTCACACGCGCAGGCCCCGGTACCAAGATGGTCTGTCTGGGCAACGTAGCCCAAATCGACACGCCTTATTTGACCGAAACCAGCTCAGGTCTGACCTATGTTGTCGATCGCTTCAAGGAGTGGGAGCACAGCGGCCATATCACACTGAAGCGCGGTGAACGTTCACGGCTGGCCGATCACGCGTCCATCATCCTGTAATTTGCTTGAGCAGAAACCCAAACGGCGCCTTCTGGCGCCGTTTGTTTATGGCAAGTTTTACCTGACAACAAGTTTTACCTGAAAATAAGTATTACCTGACAACAACAGGCTATCGAGCAACATGACAGCGGCACACTGACACCCTTTTCAGTGTTGCCGTCTTGCCGTCAGAGTGCCCGTTGAATCAGAAACCTTAGCGTTTCAGCTTCTTCGCTTTGCGCCAGCAACTGCTGACCCGACAGCCGACACCAGGCCGGAATGTCGCGCAAGGCGCCCGGATCCGTTGCCAGAACTTCCAGCACCTCGCCAACTGAAAGCGCGATCAGCGCTTGCTTGGCCCGCAGCAAGGGCAGCGGGCAGCGCAAACCACGCGCGTCCAGCACACGGGCAACGGGGAACTTTTGCGGATTGCTGACTTCTGACATCGGCCGGTTTGCCAGCAGCAAGTACATTGCCTGAACTGGCGCTGCTCCCTACAATGAATTGCTGGCCATTGTAGCGAATTTTGCCCTGCCCGGCCGATTACGACCGCGCCGCTGAACCCTGCGCCACTGAACCCGGCGTTGCTGAATTGAATGTGTGCCACGTAGCCGAGTCAGCCAGAATCGCTACATTCGCTCGTTACACTGACCGGAATCGATGCATGGCCGTGAGCCACAGCAGCCATGAGATCTGAAACACGCATGTCATCAGAACCATTTCACCTTTTCCAACAGGCGCGCACCGTGTTGTCAGAACTACTCCGCTCCCGATTTGCCGCCCTGCTGGCAGCGCTCGCACTGACAACGACAGTTGCGACCGTTGCCTCGGCAGCCAACGATCTGCCGGATATCGGCAGCAGCGTCAGCAAAACCCTGTCACTGACCCAGGAACAGCTGATCGGCGACGATTACATGCGCCAGATCCGGCAATTCGCTCCGATTATTGACGACCCGGAAATCGTCGAATACATCAACGACCTTGGCTTTCGGCTGGTGGCCAGCGCGCCGGACGCTACCGACCGGCAATTCTATTTCTTTGTACTGGCCGATCCGGAACTGAACGCCTTTGCCCTGCCCGGCGGCTATATCGGCGTGCACAGTGCACTGATCCTGATGGCCGACAATGAAAGCGAACTGGCCGGGGTCATGGCGCACGAAACCGCGCACGTGATTCAACGCCATCTCGCCCGTCGGGTTGAGCGTCAGCAGCAATTGTCGCTACCGACATTGGCCGCCATCATTGGTGGCCTGATTATGGCAGCCAACAATCCGCAAGCCGGCATTGCCGCAATGACTGCCGCGCAGGCCGGCGCCACCCAGGTGATGATCAACCACACCCGTGAAAACGAAGCGGAAGCCGATCGTATCGGCATTCAGATTCTGGCCGACGTCAGTCTGGACCCGAACGGTATGGCCAGCTTCTTTGAAAAAATGGCGGCGCAAACCCGCTACATGCAAATGCCGCCGCCGGTCTTGCTGACCCATCCGGTCAGCGAACAGCGGATGGCCGATGCCCGTCTGCGTGCCGCCGAAATGCATCCGCATCCGGTCAGCAATTCGCTGCGCTTTCGCTTGATGCAGGCCAAACTGCGCGATCTGACCCAGACCGATCTGGATCAGCGCGAACGCGAGCAAGTGCAGGCAGAAAAACTGGCAGAAGCCGATCCGGTGGTGCGCTACTCGCGGGCGCTGCTGAGCCTGCGCCGTGGTGAACTCGACACCGCCACCCGCATCGCCAGTCAGTTGATGCAACAGGAACCGAGCAATCTCAGTTATCTGTTGTTGCAGGCCCAGGTGCTGCGGGCGCGACAGAATTTTACCGATGCCGAGCAATTGCTGGGCAAAGCATTGGCCCTGCATCCCAATCACCATGCCCTGACCGTGGCCTACAGCCAGGTGCTGTTGGATCTGGGCAAAGCGGATCGCGCCCGTGAACGACTGCTCGCCTATGTCTCACTGCCCGACACCGAGCCGAATGTCTATCGCCTGCTCGCATCAGCGCAGAATCAGGCCGGCAAAACCGATGAGGTGCATGAAAGTCAGGGGCTGTATTTACAGGCCGTTGGTGATCTGTCCGGTGCCATTCAGCAATTTGAACTGGCCAGGCGCTCGCGCTCCGATGATCCGTATGCCAGCACGCGGATTCAGGCGCGCATCCAGCATCTACAGAACATTCTGCTCGAACGTCGCCGGCGCCGCTGAGGCCGCCAGCACCGCCCTGACTTGCAACAGACTGGGCGCACACAATTGCAGCAAGGCCTGCATCGGTTTGGGCTGTTGCAGCTGGCGACGAAACAGCACCAGCAGCACGCCATGCTTCAACTCCTGCGGATTCAACCAGACCGCCAACAAATCCCGGCATTCTGCCCGCACGATCAAGGCGTCACCGGCGAGCTGCTTGTTAACCTCGGCGCCGTGCCAGGCGGCCGCGCTTGCCAACTGTTGCTGCAACGATGACGAGAGCAGCAGCGTTTCACTGGCAACAAACCTGTCGCGATGCCAGTGACAACGGATATGCACTGACGCCGCCAGCGGATTGTCGAGCAGCAGCACCTCATCGGCACTGAGCGTGGTCGCCAATTGCTGCACAATCGCCAGCATACGCGCGTTCGGTTCGGCCAAGGCCATGGCCGCAGCCAGCGCCGGCAAGGCGCGTTGATCCAACTGCTGCTCGGTGATATCGATAACGGTACCGGCGAGTCGCTCAGGTTTGCCATCGGCCGCGCGAAACAGCCAGCCGCGCCCTTCCAGCCAACGCAATTGCCCGTCGCCAAGCCGTATCCGATGCTGCACGGTAAAGGATTGCGCGCCATGCTCAAGCACGCTGGCAATGGCCTGCTCAACCAAGGCCCGATCGTCAGTCGGCAGCAGCGCCATATAGGATTCAAAACGGCCATCGAAGCCGCCTTCGGCCAGACCGAACATGCGTTCGATATTGCCGCTCCAGAGCACCCGGTTGGTCGCGAGCTGCCACTCCCATAAGCCGTAGCCGCCGGCGCTCATGGTCAGCTGCAAATGCTGCTCGGTACGCCGCAGCAATTGCAATTGGTTCTTGCTGGCCACGACCCATTCCAGTTGTAGCATTGCCGCCGTCAGCAGCTGCAACAAACCCGAATCTTCCCGCCGCCGTTCGCGACTGAAAAACTCCAGAACATAATGAATCTCGCCATCCTGGCGCAGTGGCAGGGCTACACCGAGATGCAGGCCGGCGCGCTCGGCGTCGGGGGCTCTCGGGAAATTGCTTTCCAGCGTGATATCGCGCAACCAGAGCGCTTTACCGGACTGCCAGACCCGTCCCGGTAAACCGCGGCCGCGCATGAAAGCAAACCGGCGACTGGCCTCATGAAACGTCGCCAGCGTGGATTCGGTACTGAACCAGAGATCCGTGCAACCGAATGCTTCGCCTTCTGGACTCAGCGCCCACACCTGCGCCATCTGCCAGCCGGTCGCCTCGCAAATGCGCTGCAGCGCCAGCTGCAATGCCGCATCAACATCGGGACAGTGGGCGACATCCTGACTCAGGCTCTGCAGCAATTGCTGGCGCGTTTCTGCCAACCGCAATTCGGTGACATCAACCAAACTGAGCAGCGCCAGATGGCCGAGCTCCTGGACGGGGAAGCCCGCATTCAGATGCACATTGCGGCTAACGCCATTGCTGTCGTTCAGCACCAGCTCGGCACTGAACCGTGGCCGGCGCTCTTGCATGGCTTGCAGCAATTCCGCCAGGACTTTCTTGGCCGTTTGGTCGGCAAAAACCCGGCCAGCGACCAGCTGCAAGTCCCGCGGCTCACGCAAACCGAGCAATTGCTTTGCTTCCGGATTGGCGGCCACCAAACGCAGTCGTGCCAACGCCTGCGGCGCCAGTGTCGGATCCGCGGCGAATGCCGATGCCAGATCCTGAATGCCCCGCTGCTGCCACTCCTGCAACAACCGCTGCACGTCACTGTCATCGAACTCGATCAACGCAACATTCGTGCGCTGAAACATGCTGCGAAACCGCAGCTCGCTTTCGCGGCTGGTGCGCAGCGCTCGCGTCAACGTCGCCAGCTGACGCCGAACCAGTAAAAACAGCAGCAGCGCGGTGATGGCAATGAACAGCAAGCCCTTGATGCTCTGCCAGAACGGCAAATCGGCCGCAGGCACCAGTGCCACCAGCAGACGGTCCGACAGCAGAATCCACAGGAAACCGAACAAGAGATAGGCAAGCACGATCCGCAGACTGCCAAGCCAGGCATCCCGACGCCGGCGTGGCGACTGCCGGGGTTCAATTTCGTGGTCTTCAAGAATCAGCATGACGGCTCGACTGCCACATCAGTGAACGGAAAACAGCTCCGTTATCGAGCCTAGCACAGGAGAGAAACGCAGGTATCAGTTTGGCTGGCGCGGGTCGACCAGGTCGTTGCTGTACAGCACCTGGCCTGTCTTGTCGACCACGATGGCCGAGACATCACCCAGCCGATTGATCAGGGCCATGCCATCAGCCGGACCGCGGACAAAGAAAATTTTGGTCAGCGCATCGGCCGTGGTCGAGTTGTTGGCGATGATGGAGACACTCTGACTTTCGGTCGCCGACTTGCCCGTCTTCGGATTCAGGATGTGATGCTGGCGAACGCCGTGCTCATCAATAAAAAACCGCTCGTAATCGCCCGACGTGGAAATGGCCAAATCCACCAGCGGAATGGCCGCCAGCTGCCGCTCCTTGTCGCGTGGATGGCGAATGCCGATGAACCACGGCCGGCCACCGTGATCGCCGAGCACAAAGCTGTCGCCGCCAGCATTGACGAACGCATGCGTCACGCCGTGCGCTTTCAGCAGGGCAATGCCGCTGTCGACGGCGTGGCCTTTGCCAATACCGCCCAAATCCACGCGCACCCCTTCGTGGGCGTAGCGAACAGTGCGTTTTTTGTCGTCGAACACCAGATAGCGATAATTGATACCCGGCAAATGCTCGGCGATGGTTTTGTCATCCGGCTGTTTGCCGGCGCGGTAATCATAGAGATAGCCGACACTGGAAAACGTCACATCAAAGGCGCCGTCGGTCAGCTCGGAAAACCGTACCGCCGTTTTCAGCAGATCAAACATTTCCTGGCTGACCGGCACCGGATGCTTGGCGGCTTCCCGATTCAACTTCGACAGTTCGCTGGTTTCCTTGTACGGACTCATCAGCTCGTCGATGCGGCGCATGTCCTGCTCGACCAGCAGCAACAATTTCTGGCCCTCGACCGGATCGTCATGCCAGAGCTCGACTTTCGCGGTTGTTCCCATCACGGTGTAGTCGTGGCTATACCATTCCGCCTGGGCGGCTTGGGGCGAGCACACCAGCAATGAAAACAGCAACGCTGCCGAAACGGCAGCGTTGCGAGTCAACAGCAAAATATCCGTACGGATCATGTTGGGAAAAAGTCCATCCGATACGTGTCTTTCCACACCCCTACGTTCAATGCGCCGAAATCAATCTGCCGCACTTTCGCCAGCAGTTTACGTTCGAGTTCCGGATCATTGAGCTCGCTCGATACCACTTCAGCGCTGGTGACCTGACCATTTGGCTGGATTTCCAATTTGAAAATTACCTTGCCTTTCAGATCTGGGTTGCTGCGCAGCGCGCGGTTATAGAGCGCGAAAATCGACGCTTTGGCGTTGTCGAATCCCTGCTGGATGTTTTCATCGGAACGACGACCACCGCCCGCTTTGCCAGCATTGGCATCCGGACCATCGGCACTGGCCGGCTTCGAACCGATACCGGTGCCATCGCCACCCATGCCACCAATCCCGGAAACCACCCGCGAGGTGCCGCTACCGGCAATGCCACCGCCGCCACCGCCCTGCTCGACACTGGCACGCGCGGTAACGATACCGCCACTGCCCGCTTTCGCCCGATCGGTAATCAACGCGCGTTGCGGTCCCGGTGCATCACCAGGTCCAGCGGCCAGCGTCGCTTGTGCCAACGGTTTGCCGGGGCGCGCCGCCGGCGCCGCTTCGCTGCGCAAATCGGCCAGCGCGTCAAACACGGCAATCGCTTTCTTGGCCTTTTCTTTCGCAACACTCGGACCCGGCGGCTTGCCATCAGCAATTTCGCTCGGTACCGGCTTGGCTTTTTCAGTCGGAGGCGGCTCGACTTTGGCGACCTCCGCCGGTTTTTCCTCAACCGGTTTCGGCTCCTCGACTTTCGGCAGCTCAACCGGCGGCGGTGGTGGCAGTTCTTTCTTCTCCACCACCAATTTCACCAACCGGTCTGGCACGACTGGCTTGATAACCCGTGGTGCTGGCGGCAGCTTGATCATAGTGATCACAACACTGACCACAAACAGGAACAGAACCATGATCAGCAAAATGCGCCGGAACCGGTGTTCTTCTTCCGGGATCCGGTCCCACGGCAAAATCGGCGATAAACGCATCGTATTGGCCATGTGCTTAATCCTTCTTCAGCACGGCCAGCGAGATGTCGGTGTATTGCGCATCAGCCAGGGTGTACATGATCTTTTTCAGCAAGCGATAAGGAATTTCCTTGTCGCCCATTATCAGCGCGGGATTTTTTTCATCGGCGCCAGCGGCCACCATCCGGTTTTGCTGCTGCAGCATCAATTCGGTTTTCAATGCCGGCAGCAAATCATCCTCACTCTTCTCGGCGGCGCCGGCCTTCATGATGGCGCGGCCCTGGACGATGATGTCATCCTTGCTGACCATCACGACCAACGCATCCGGCGGCAATTTCTCCGACAGCGACTGTGGCAATTTGATCGAGTCAGTGGCCGGTAACTGCTGTTCAATCCCCTGATTGACCAGCAGGAAGAACACCAGAATGGTGAACACATCCATCATCGAGGTCAGGCTGAGCGATCCCTGCTTGAAGCGCTTGTGGTGACGCTGCATACGCTTGGAACGATGAGAGGCTTTCATGGTGTCACGCCTCCTGCTGTTGGCTGACGCGGATCAGCCACGGCATTGCCCATCGCAATTTCGGGAAACAGTTCGGCCTGCAACCAATCATTGCCCTGCCGAACCTGATACATGCGGACGGCGTCCATGGTCTGCACGATATCGTCATAAGGCGTTTGGTCTTCAGCGAGCAGAGTCGCTTCCAGCAACGCCGGGAAACGCGCCTTGACCTCTTGCAAATAGCTATTGAGGCCGGCGAAATCGTGTTTGCCATCCACTTTAGGCAACTCTTTCATGAGTCCGCTGTTGCGGTCACCCACTTCAATTTGATCAGGGCGCAACGTGATTTCGAGCACCAGAGGCGGTGCCTGAACATCCGTTGGCGCCGCGCCACCACCCGGCAATGACATGTCGAGAATGGTGATGCGCGAAAACACCGCCGTCGCCAGCAGAAATGGCACCAATACCACCATCAGGTTCATGAACGACGTCATGTCCAGATCGGTACTGCCCTGCGGCTGGCGGCTTTTACGCCGGTTAAACATTACAGCGCTCCTTTCGGCTCGGGACGCAATGGCCACGGTCGGCACTCAGGCCGGGCTGGCAATTGCTCATGGCTAGGCCGAGGCAACATGTCCGCACTCGTTCAGGCCCGCGGGGCCGCAGCTTGGGCACGGGCAGCGGCAGCAGCTTCCCGATCGGTTTGCGCTTTGCGCACCAGGTTGGCGAATTTCACCGAGGCCATTTCGAGGCTGTCGACAATTTCCGAGGTTTGCGACTGCAGATAGGTGAACAGCATCAGCAAAGGAATCGCCGCCACCAGACCGAACGCGGTGGTGTTCATCGCGACCGCAATCGACGACGACAGCAGATTGGCTTTCTCGGCCGGGTTGGCGTTGGCGATTGCAGCGAACGCATCAATCAGACCGACAATGGTACCGAGCAAGCCCAGCAACGTTGCGATGTTGGCGAACATGGAAATGTAGCCCGTGCGCTTTTCCAGGCGCGGCATGATTTCCATCAGACCTTCTTCCAGCGCCATTTCCAGATCTTCAGCACGGCGAACCTGACCAACCCGCTGCAAACCATACGCCACCATGCGACCGAGCGCGGCGGACGATTGGCTGGCGATGTCATGGGCCTTGCGGAAATCGCCGGCATTCAGCGCCGGCTGCAGCGCAGCCCAGACCGACTGGTTACGGGTCCGTTCACGGAACAGGTAAATGAAACGCTCAATGGCGATCACAATCCCGACCGTCATCACCAGAGCGATGGGATACATCCAGAAACCGCCGTCTTGGAAAAACTTGATCAAACCGCTCATGTTGTTGTCCTCGTTACGACAAATCGATACCGAAAAGAAATGGGGAATTACTTGGTCGCCGCCGCAGCGGCACTGTCTGCTTGCTGGCGCTGCTCGAACTGTTGCACGCCACGCTCAAATACCACCGGATCAACCGGTGAAAACACTTCGTCCATCAAACCGCTTACATAGGGTTCCGCCGGAACGGCATCCAACGTCTTCCATGGCACGATGTACAGCACTTTAGGGGCTTCCTGAGTGCCGGTAACGCTCATGCCCAGCGCAGAACGATCGGCCGGTTTGGCGGTGTTCTTGTCAACTGACATCTTGTCCGCGGCCTTCTTGTCAGCAGCTGCCACCGGCTTGTTCGTCGCGTCGGCAGCAAACACCGGGCTCGCCAGTAAAAATATCGCGCCAGCCAGACTCAGCATCAGGTGCTTCATTGGCCACCTCCGGCCGGTTTCGCCTGTGCCCGGCGACGCAACTCACTGACCCAGCTGTTGACCTGTTTGTCGTCGCCAACCAGTGCGGCGTAGCGTTCCATATGCTGCAGCGCCAACACGGGATCGTCCAGATACAGATCCGCCAATACCGCCAGATTGCGATGCGCCGGCGCATAGCTCTCGTCGGCCTTTATTGCCGCGAGATACGCCGCTTTGGCGTCGGCAATTTTGCCTTGTTCGCGCAGCACGACTCCTTTCAGGGTCAACGCCCGCGCTTCATTCGGCCGTTGCTTCAAGGCGCTTTCAATCAGCGCCAATGCTTCATCGAGTTTCTTTTGTTCGCGTTTGATCAGCGCCGCATTGAGCCACGCTGACACATGCTGCGGCGCCGCCTGTTGCACGGCCGTGTATTTGGCCAGCGCCTTGTCTTTCTGGCCGGCCATCAGCAGTTGGGCTGCGGCGTCCATTTCCTGCTGCAAGGCTGGCGGCAGCACAGGCGCCGGTGCGACCGGCGCTGCGGAGGCAACCGGCGCCTTGCCGTCACCGGCATTCGCAGGCGAAACCACGGCTTGTACTGCTACCGGCGCAGGTGGCGCGGTCAGCCCTTGATCGGGAGTCTGCTCCGGCGATTGACTGGCGCAACCGGCCAGCAGCGCGCCGCAAACCGCCAGCGGAACCAGCTTAATAAGAGCTTTCGACATCTTCGGTCTTACCATAACGGGCGGGTTGCAATTCACGCAGTGCAGCCAAACTGCGTTCGGTCCATTCGTTGTAAACGCCGTCGCGAACGTAGCCAAGGTTGGCACTGAAAAACTCGATGGCTTTGTCTTCGAACGGCAGCGCCTGCTCTTCCAGCAGTACGTTGTACTCTTCCAGCGCATCCGAATCGAGCCCTTTTGGCCGCTCGGAACTCATCAGCGCCTTGGCCAGTGACCGGTATATTTCGCCAATTCGGTGCGTCGCTGCGGTGGTGTATTCCGCGACTGCATAAGCGTTGATTTGCTCATAGGTTTTCAGCGCGGTCTGCATGGCTTGACGCTTGGCCTTCAAGGTTTTGTCGAGCGGCAGTTTCAGCGCCAGCTTTTGATATGCGTCGTAGCTTGGCTCAGCCAGCACAAACGCCGCCTGCGCGACCAGATACAACTGACGCGGCGTCTTGCTGGATTTGTCCGACTCGTGAGCCTTGACCAACTCCCGGCGCCAGCGATCAGCTTCACCGGCGTTGCCGTTACCGTCGTAATAGCCGATCAGTTTGGCCCGCGCTTCCTGCGCTTCTGTGAACGGTTGCGGGAAGCGCTTCAGATAATCTTGCCAAGTTGCCATGGCCGCCGCTTTGTCGCCGGCCTTGTCCTGAAACTCGGCAGCACGCAGCAGCGCGTCGCGGGCAAAGGTCGGATCCGTACTGGACTTGCTCAGGCCGGCATATTCGGTCGCAGCCGCGCCCCAGTTCTGCGATTGCTCGTAGGCGTAAGCGAGCTTTTCGCCAACCCCGGCGGCCAAGGCATGCTTGGCAAACTGGCGACGGAATTGCTCCAGCACGGCGATCGCACCGGTCCAGTCGGACAATTCCAGCAACAGCGCTGCGGCGTCATATTCAGCGTTAGCGCGAACCGGCGATTGCGGTTCGATTTGACCCAGTCGCAGGAAGTGATTGACCGCGGCGCGCTTGTCAGCTTGCTGCAACGCGGGGTCGGTTTGTTTCTGCGCCGACTGCACGGCAGCCTCGCCTTGTTTGTAGATCGCCTGGCTGCGCCGCTCATGAAATTGCGCGATGGCCTTGGCATCGAAGCCCGGTGCCCGCAGCGCATCGGTATAGCCCTGCTCGGCGGCAACATAACGGCCCAGATCGAACTCGCCGTTGGCAATCACCGTACGCGCTTCGCGCTGCTGCTCGGCACTCGCCTGCTCCATGATCAACAGTTGCCGGGCACTGGTCACGGCACCGGCTAGATCGTTGCCAGCCAATTGCCAGTTGATCACTTGCGCCAGCACGGTCGGCGCCTTGCTGTTGCTCGCGAAGGCTTCCGAATAACGCAGGCCGGCGCGTACGCCTTCTTTTTGCCAGCGTGCTACCGCAACCGGATCCGGTTGCGCACCTTTGACCGGCTTGCCTTTTTCATCCTGTGCTGCCGCCACCCGCAGCAAATGCGAGTAGCTGACCAGCGCCGCATAACCGGCCGCTTCGCTCTTGGCATGAGCCGGGTAGTCGTACGCCACCTTCTCGAATTCCGGACCCGCTTCGGCGGGCGCATTGGCGTCGTACAACGCCTCGGCGAGCAGGAAATGAAGTTCCGGCGTTTCCGGTTCTTTCGGGAAGGTTTCGATGTATTCGCGATACCAGCGCGACGTGGTGCGGTAATCCGCCGGCACTTTGCTCTGCTGTGCCAGCGCATGGTAGTGCGTGGCAACGTCGCGAATATGGTTCTTCAACTGCGGCAGCAATTGCTCGCGGGCCGGACCACGCGCCCGAGCCCAAAACTCGCTGCGGCGACCATAACGCTCGGCAAAGTCTTCCTTGGCCGGCAACACCAGCGTCGGGAAACCGCCTTTTTGATAGGTTTCGATAATCGCGGTCGAGAAACTCGGCGCCTCATCGTGCAGCGGCCGCTGCACGATAAACATGTTGTAGGTATCGGCGGCATCTTTGTACCGCTCCTGCGACAAATACAGATTGGCCAGCGCCCGGTAGATATCCGGCTCATACGGTTTCTCGCCGGCTTTGGCGAACCAGTCGCGGACACTGCCCGGGCCTTCCAGATTCGAGAACGCCAGCGCAATCACCCGCTCGGTGTCGCCGCGCAAATCGCGCACCTGAACATCGCGATCATCGAGCTTGCGCAAGCGTTCGACCAGCGGCATGAAATCATCGAGCGCCAGATCAAAATCATTGCGCTTGTACCGAGTCCAGCCACGCTTGTAGCGCGCCTGATAAGCAAACGCATTGTTGTCACCAGCGGCCAGCACGGCGGTGTACGCCGCTTCGGCATCAGCCCAATTGCGGGCAATGAACGCCGCCTCGCCGCGCCGGAACTGCGCTTCAGCCGCCTGGACGTTGCCCGGATATTCCTTGGCAAGCAGCGCCAAGGCCTCCAGCGAGGCATCACGCTCCGCCAGCAAGTCGTGCGCTTTGGCCAATTGGTAATAGACACCGGCCTTGTCCTGATAGTCCGGAAACTCCTGCAGAATCTGCCGGTACAAAGCGATTGATTTTTCGAAGCTGGCATCGCGCTCACCAGCTGTCAATTTGCTGGTGTCGCCATCGGCTTCGGCAAGAATTTTCGCTTCGGCCTGACGCAAGGTCAGATCGGCCAGACGGCGCAAGGCTTCCGATTTCACTTTGCCCTGTGCCTGCTGCTCGAGCAGACGCTGATAACTGCGCTTGGCTTCGTCACTGGAAACTTTGGGCAGCGGCGCCGCGGCCGGCAAGCGTTCCCGCGGCGGCAGCGACGCCAACGTCGGTTCCTGCGGACCTTCGTCTTCTTCCGGATTACTGGCGCAACCGGCTGTTACCAACAGAGTCAGCAAGGCGGTTGCCGCCAGCGCCACGCGCCCGTTCGGCAGGGACAGCTTTTTCATAGATACCCACAATGGCAGCGAACTCACGGTGCGCCCCCGTTGCCGAGGCTGGCACGATCCTGCAGACGCGCCAGAGCCAGTTGTGCTTGCAAGCGATATTCTTCCAGTTGTTTGCGCCAGCGCAGCAATTCATTACTGGCTTGGCTGTTCATCCGTTCGGCTTCTTTTGCCATCAGGGCTTCGGCCCGTTGCAGCAACTTGCCGGCACCGCCTTGCTGGCGGGCGATCCGATCACCGAACTGACTGAACCGGTTGGCGGCAACTTCACGTGCCGCCAGCAGATGCGCGCGGCGCTCATCGAGTTCGCGCAGAGCAGTTTCGGCATCGCGTTGGGCCCGGCGCTGCTGCCATTGCCGATCGGCACTGTCATGGACGATGTCAAACAACTGGGTGCCTGCCAGCAAGCGCAGGCGATCTTTTTCCCGCTGCATCGGGCCGCGAACCGCCGTAATCTTGTCCAGCTTGGCTTTGGCGCGATCCAGCCGTTGCAGTGAAGCGCGCTCTTTTTCGTTGGCCAGCAAACGCCAGTTATCGAGCTGCTGCGCCGCTTCCACTTGTGCGCTGGCAGCCGACAGCCGGCCGCCGTAACCGGCCATATCCAGTTTGGCCAGAGCCGACTCCACCGTCGGCGCCCGCTCGGCGTAACGCTGCTGATGATTGCGCAGCATTTCGTCATAGATCGGCAGCGACCGCTTCCACTTGGCCAGCACCTCGCGCAGCTGCATCAAATCGCGATAGCGGCGCAGGCCTTCGTTGAAATCATGACTGGTCAAAACCTTGCCAAGATACAACTCGTCGCCGCGGCCTTGCGAGCGCAACAGCTCGACCGCATCAGCATCGGTCAGCACCGGCAGCAACTCGGTCAAGCTGCCGGCCTTGATTGCCGCCAGCGCCGTATCGAGCTTCTGCAATTCCGCTTCGTAGGCACTCAGTGCCGATTGATAACCGGCGAGCGCATCCGGCAAAGCCTGCACCGACTGGTAGGCAAACGGCACGGCCAACCGCGCTTCCTGCACCGACAGATCTGCCGGTTGGCGATCGAGCAATTCCAGCCATGGCGTCAGCGCCTGGGCATACAAACCGTTTTGGGCGTAGGACCAACCAAGACCCAGCAGCGCCGAATTGGAGTACGGTCCCTGCAGACGAACCTGCATCAATTGCGTCCGCGCTTCGGCCGGCATTTGCTGGCGCAGTTGCGCGTAACCGAGCGCCAGATAGGTGCGGTCACGCAGGCTGCGGGCAATCGGATCGCGGGCCGGTTTGGCCAACAATTTGGCAAAGGTTTCGCGGGCGGCATCGT
The DNA here is from genome assembly GCF_013179735.1 of Permianibacter fluminis. NCBI lineage: Bacteria > Pseudomonadati > Pseudomonadota > Gammaproteobacteria > Pseudomonadales > Pseudomonadaceae > Permianibacter > Permianibacter fluminis. The sequence goes on from NZ_JABMEG010000001.1 coordinate 3,429,450, forward strand.
TCTGCTTTTGCTGCAGCTGGGCGACACCCAAGTTGAACAAACCATAGCGATAGGCATCGCCATCGGCGGTGACCGTGGCGAGCGCCGTTGCCGCGCCGGCACCATCACCTCGCGACAACAACATGTTGGCGCGCATCAGCGCGACTTCATCACGCAAGGCCGCATCGGCGAGCGGCGGCAAGGCATCGAGCCGACGCAGGCTGCCATCGATATCATTGGCGCGGTAACGGACCTTGGCCAGATTGACCAGCACTTGCTCGCGCACCGCTGCGGGCAGCACATCTTTCAGCGCCCCGGTCAGCACCAGTTCGGATTCATTGAGCATGCCGTACTGCAATTGCAGGCTGCCGAGCATGGCTTTGGCGGCCGCTTCGTGCTCGCCGAGTTGCTTGCGATCATCGGCAACCATCAGTGCGGTCAGTGCGGCAAACGGATCTTTGCGATAGTGCTCGTACAGTGCGTTGCCGAACGGCAAGGAATGCACCGTCATTGGCGCACGCCAGTCAAAATTGGCCGGTGCCGGTGTCGTTGAGCTGGCCGCGGGTTCATCCGCTGCATGAGCCGTGGTTGCGGTGGCGGTTACGGTGGCAATTGCCGCGGGCACGCCCGCCAGCAACGCCAGCAGCGCTGGCCGGGCCAGCGCGAGAGTCAGGCGCTTTACCATTCGCGGACGGTGAAATCGGCTTGTTGCTTGGCGGCGTCGTCGCTGATGCGTAGCTCGACAAATTTGGCGCCGGTCTCTTTCAGGAAACGCAGGGACGTTGCCCGGGTGAATTCGCGTTTTTCCGGACCGTAGCCGGTAAACACCGCGACCAACTCGTGTTCGCCCCCGGTCAGGTTGCCGACATAGAGACGATGGGTACCGCCACGGCGCAGGGCATCGAGATCACGTTCGGTATAAAGGTAGTGGCTCAGTTCATCGCCATCGATGCTGAGCTTGACGGCATCAGGCCGAAAATATTTGCCGACATCCAGCGAGACAAAGACCGCGACCTGGGTTGAGGCCGGGAACAGCAGATCTTCTTCCAGAATGAACAAGTCGCGATTCAGTTCGAGCACTTCTTTCTTGAGCGCTTCCAACTCATCGGTTGCGGTGGCGGCGGCATCCTGGGCCTGAGCCGTGCCGACCGAGACTACACAAGCCAGCAACACGCCAGCCAAACAGGCAAACCACTTGTACACGCCGCTTCTCCTTGGCCCGCGCATGCTTCACGATGCGGGCGCCATGCTGACCGCAGATTATCACCTCGCGCGGACCTTGTCGGCCGGACTTGGCGCACAAATTTTCTCTGGCGCAACACCATCTTAGCGCCGAAACATCAGGTTGTTCAGAACGCAACCAACGGCCAGTTGCCGAACCGATCTCCGCGCTCAGAATGCCGGATCGACGGCCCGCAACGCGCCCAGCAAACTGGCCTCGGTCTGCGGTCCGAGCAGTGGTCCGTGAACCTTGCCGTCCGGATCCACCAGCCAGGTCGCTGGCAAACCTGATGGCCGCGTAAACGGCAATTGCGGTACCGGCGCACTCGCCAACACCGGAATCGGCACCGCCAAGCGGCTGACCAGTGCGCGCAGTTCGTCATTGGGGGGGCCGTCAAAATTTACCCCGAGCACGGTCACCGCAGCCGCATGTTCCCGGGCAAACCGGGCCAGCTCCGGCAACTCACGCCGGCAGGGCTCGCACCATTCAGCCCAGTAATTCACGATCAGCCAGCGGCCGCGATAGTCGGCCAGCCGATGCTGGCTGCCATCGAGCAACTCAAAATCCGGCTCGGCCGAACAACCCAGCAACGCAACAAGCACCAGCAACGGCCACGCTAAACGTTTGAACATACTAGACTTGTCTGCATCAGGCGGATTGAGCGCGCATTGTAAATCGCAAGGCCAATCCGTAAAGTAGCGCAGCCGTTCGGGTCACGATAGCCAATTGTGCGAATGTCGCACAAATCAGCGCATCTGCCCGCTACCGGCGCGTCGTACAAGGATGACGTCAACGGAGTACCCGAGCTTACAAATGGAAGCCTTGCGCCTCACCTACCCTACCCAGCAGCAGGGCCAACACCTGTTGGTCGAAACCCGCCCGGATGCCCTGAAACGCTGGCTCGAGGCGCTGCCCTACGGCGACATGAAGCGGACCGTGCCGCAAGTGGCCCAGGCCATTGCCAGCCTGAACCGCAGTGACATGTCGGCCGACAAGCGTGCCGAACTGGTCGAGCTGTTCGACCACACCTATGAACTCATCAGCGATTACTACCGGCCCCGCATCGTGCTGCGGCCACGCGGCCAGCAGTTCGCCGGCCGGGCCGAAAGCGACGAGCTGCAGCTGCTGACCCGGGAAATGTCCTTCGCCTACAAGATGCTGGTGATGGACATCATCGGCAAGCGCAGCTTCTGGAGCAAAGACAAGCCGCTGGCCAAGGCCATCAATCTGGCTACCCATTATCTCAGCCTGATTTTGCTGGAACATTACGAAACCTATTCGCCGGTGCCGGTGTACATCTGGCGCGAGCTCAATGCGCTCTACGCTCACGCCGCCAAAGCCAAGCTGCACCAGCTGGAAGCCTTGCCGGAAAATTACAAGCACTGCCTCGCCACCGTCGAAGACGGCTATGTCCGGGCCTGCCTGGTCGCTCTCGCCAACCCCTACCAGATGGATCGCGGCGAGCATTGGGAAATGAACAAATTCCTGGCGCACTGGGGCGCGCTGGCCGACATCAGCGACAACCCCGACGATTTCACCAAGCGCAGCTGCTTTGTCATCGATCTGGCCAGCGAAAGCAAACCGCGCTACGGCATCAACGCGCTGGAAGACACCGAAGATCCGAACATCCGCCTGCTGATCACCCACGAGCTGACCCTGAAAATCAGCCAAATGATCGAGCAACTCGAGCAGGAACGGCTGTTGCCGAACCCCGGCTTCTATCCGGGCCTGTCGGCGCCGGAAGCCTTGAACCTGTTGCAGCGCATGTCCTCGCACTGGGATTTCCGGGTCGAGCGCTACACCCCGCGCTACCCGGTCATCAACCAGCTCGATGTAGTCTGGGGCCTGCAAGCCATTCACCAGGTGCTGACCTGGCAGGACCCGCTGTCGCCGAACACCGATCCCAACGCCCGCAATGCCGATCGCGATGTGCTGACCCGCATGCTCGGCGACAAGAATGCGCCGCTGCGCTGGGACGCGATCAACGCCTCCGACGGCGGTATCTGCATCGGTCAGCATCAGCATTCGGTCGACAATCTGCGCATCGGCCAGCTGGCCGCGCTGCGCGAATATATCGACGGCCGGCCCAGCCCGCGCTGGCAGCTCGGCATTGTCCGCTGGCTGCGCGGCGACAAGCGCAAAGGCACGTCGCTCGGCCTGCAATTCATCAAGGGCGATATCCAGGCCGTGATGATCAAGGCGCGCAAAGGCAATCGCATCGAAACCAGCCTGCAACCGGCTCTGCTGGTCTCCGGCGAAGAAATGCATGGCCTGTCCAGCCCGACTGTCGTTGCCCAGCGCGGCATGTATCAGGACGGCCGGCCGCTGGTGCTGACCATCGGCGTCGAGTCGCTGTCGGTGCGGGCGCGGATGCGCGTTGAAGCAACTCCGCTGATCGAGCGCTTCTTCTATCAGGTTTACGTGCATGAAGAAGAGCCGGAAGCCAATCGCGGTGGCGGTGGTGACGACGAAGAACGGATCACGCTCGACAATGTGCCCTTACCGGGCGATCACTGAGCGTACGACGCAAATCAAAGTCCAACATCAATAAAAACGGCAGCCAATGGCTGCCGTTTTTATTTGCATTTCATTTGCTAACGCAAAATCTGCCGCACTGGTGCCACCAGCACTTGCTGGGTCGCCTGCTCCAATTGTTCCAACTGCGCGATCACCGGGTGACCGCTGCCGAGCTCTTGCGCAGCCTGCTGCGGGCTCGGCAAACGCCATGGCAGATGTTGCTGCAGACTGTACAGATTCAGCGCATCCGGGTCGCGGGCGAAACACAGCTTGTCGGCACCGACCCGACCAATGAAGCCCTGCCGCTCCAACTCGGCCAGCACCTCCGGCGCATTTTCACTGCCAACCGATAACAGCGCTTCATCCTGTTCACAGAGCTCGCCTTTGCGCTGGCCACTCAGTACTTGTTCCAGCAACAGCAGCGCCACGGCAAACGGATGCCGGATGCGGCCCAGGCTCGGCCGGTACACACCGAGCGCATGACACAGCTCGGCACCGAGCAACATGATCGACCACGACAGGTACATCCACAGCACCAGAATCGGCAGCGCAGCCAGCGCACCGAACACGGCTTTGTAGGTGGGCATGGTAGTCACGAACAAACCAAAACCGCGCTTGGCGAGCTCAAACAGAACGGCGGCAAAAATCGCCGCAATCCAGGCATGACGGGGTTTGACGTAGCGATTCGGCACCCAGGCATAGAGCACGACGAAACCAAACGTGGTCAGCAGCAGTGGCACAACAAAGGTCAGCGACGAGCGCGCAGCGCCAGCGGCTTCTTTGATATACGGCAAGGAAAAGAAATACGAGCTGAGACCGATGCTCAATGCAATGAGCATCGGCCCCAACGTCAGGATGGCCCAGTACAGCAGCCATTTGCGACCAAACCGGCGCGACGGTCGGCTGCCCCAAATTGCATTGACCGCCCGGTCGATGGTGCCCATCAACATCAGCGCGGTGAAAATCAGGATCACCGCACCGGCGAGCTTCAGCTGACTGGCCCGGCTGACAAATTCCAGCACATGGGTTTTGACCGTATCGCCGGCACCCGGCACGAAATGATCAAACAGGAAATCTTCCATCGTGCGCCGGGTGCCTTTCATGCCCGGCAGCAATTTGAAGGTGCTGACCATCACGGTCAGCAGCGGCACCAGCGCCAGCAAGCCGGTCAAGGTCAGATTGGCCGCGACTGCCTGGCAACGGTCATGAACATAGCGACGCCAGACATAGCGGACAAAACCCAACCACCAATACATGCGCTCGGCCATGTCCCGACCACTCTCCCGCGATAACCGCAAACCGATTGAAACGACCGCTCGCCGAGCCTGCTAGAATGCCGGCGAAGTGGCGGAGTTTATCAGATGGTCTGGACGATTTATCACAATCCCCGGTGCAGCAAATCGCGCGAAAGCCTGGCCCTGTTGCAGGCCAATGGCATCGAGCCGACCGTGCGGCTGTATCTGGAAAATCCACCGGATGCCGCGACCTTGCGACAACTGCTGAGCCAGCTGCAGCTGCCCGCCCGTGCCCTGCTGCGCGATGGCGAACCAGAATACGACGCGCTGGATCTGGCCAATCCGCAGCTCAGTGACGACCACATTCTCGCGACGCTTGCCCGGCATCCACGGCTGCTGCAACGCCCGATCATCAGCAATGGCCAACGCGCCGTGCTCGGTCGGCCGCCAGAAAATCTGCTGCAATTGCTGTGAGCGCGAGTTGCGCCCACTTTGCGCCGGCCCCCAACACTCCCACTGCAATGAAGTGACTCATTGATGCGAGCACACCCATGAAACTGCTGGTGCTGTATTACTCGGTGCATGGCCATACCGGCGAACTCGCCCGGCACATTGCCCGTGGCATTGAGGAAGTCGATGGCGCCGAAGCCTGGCTGCGCACCGTGCCGCGGTTGACACCGGCAACCGCAGCCGCCGAAGCCGCGGTGCCCGACAGCGGTGCGCCCTACGCCACGCTCGACGATCTGCGGCAATGCGACGGCCTCGCGCTCGGCAGCCCGACCCGGTTCGGCAACATGGCCGCGCCGCTAAAGGGCTTTCTCGACAGCACCAGCGAACTCTGGCTGTCCGGCGTGCTCGCCGGCAAACCCGCCTGCGTATTCACCTCCACCGGCACGCTGCACGGCGGTCAGGAAAGCACGCTGCTGTCGATGATGTTGCCGCTGCTGCATCACGGCATGCTGATGCTCGGCCTGCCGTACACCGAAGCAGCCCTGTCGCGCACACGCACTGGCGGTACGCCTTACGGGGTTTCGCACTGGGCCGGGCTCGACAACCAGCAACCGATCAGTGACGACGAAAAACAATTGTGCCGGGCCCTTGGCGCACGCCTGGCCCGGATTGCACAACAACTGAAGAACGCACGATGACCGAATCCGCCCAGCCGACCACGACCACGACCACAACAGCCAAAACACGCAGCACCGCGCAGCGCTGGCATCGCCTGACGGTGCTCTGCTGGCTGACCCTGATCGCCTTGCTGCTGGTCTGGCACCAACGTATTCCGACCCCGCAACCGATGATCAGCTTGAGCTTGGGGTTGTTGCCACTGCTGCTGCCGGCACCGTGGTTGCTGCGCGGTCAGCGCGGCGCCTTGTTGGCAATGGCGGTTATCACCCTGCTGTATTTCTGCCACGCCATCGTGGCGTTGACCGGTGCCACCGGTGAAACGCTCTGGGCTGTGGCGGAACTGCTGGTCAGCGTCTGCCTGTTTGTCAGCAGCACCCTGACGGCACGACTGCTGCGTTAACCGCAACAAGCCCTGCCGTACTGGCAAATTCGGCTGCGCCAGCTAGGCTTTGCCTACGCTGAATAACCTGTTGTCGCCATGGCATCTCTCCGTCGCAAAATCAATTACGGTGCCACCGCCTTGGTTGCGGTCGTGCTGGTCGTATTTGGCGTCATCGACTTCCTGAGCACGCGCGCCCGGCTGCAAGCCGAGCTCGACAGCCAAAGCCAGCAGATCAGTGCCCGCCTCTCCACCAGCTTGCCGAAACCGCTATGGGATTTTGCGGTCGACACGGCGCGCAAATTCGTCGTGGCCGAACTGGCCAATCCTGATCTGCGCGCGGTCATGGTCCACGACGGCAACAAACAACTCCTGCTCGGCTTGCAAGCGGCCGACGGCGAAGCCGCAAGCGACATCAAGGACGCGCCAGCCGGCGAATTCCTGACCCAAAGCATTCCGCTGGAACTGGAAGAAAACGGCCAGAAGAATGCGGTCGGCATCGCCACCCTGTATATCGACGATTCGCGCATCCAGCGCGAACTGCGCAGCGGCGTCATCAATACTGTCATTCGCGTCATTGTCATGTTGGTGGTGCTGCAGATCGGCATCAGCTATTTGATTGGCAGCCTGGTCACCAAACCACTCAATGCCATCCTGACCCGGGTCAAGGACATCGATGAAGGTGAAGGCGATCTGACCCGACGCGTTGAATTCGACTCCAATGATGAGCTCGGTGAGCTGGCGCGCACCATGAACCATTTTGTCGGCAGCATCCGCAGCACCATTGCCGACGTCATCGCCGCGACCCATCAGTTGAACGATTCCGCGGCGCTGGCCGGTCAGGCCCTGACCGATCTGCGCCAACCACTGGATCGACAAGAGCAGGAACTGACCAGCCTGGTCGCCGCGCTCAATCAAATGACTGCAACCAGCCAGCACGTCGCACAGAGCGCCGCGCAGGCCTCGCACAAAGTCGCGGAAACCCAGAACGAAGCCAATGCCGGTTTGCACCGGGTCGGCGAAGCCAATGCATCGACCCAGCGATTAGCCGAAGAAGTCGGCCGCGCCGGTGATGTCATTTCCGAGCTGCAGAAACACAGCCAGAGCATCGGCGCCATTCTGGATGTCATCCGCAATATCGCCGAGCAAACCAACCTGCTGGCACTGAACGCGGCCATCGAAGCGGCGCGCGCCGGCGATCAAGGCCGCGGCTTTGCCGTGGTCGCCGATGAGGTCAGGGTGTTGGCCAAGCGCACCCAGGAATCTACTGGCGAAATCCAGCACATGATCGAACAACTGCAGCAACGCGCCAGCTCCGCCGTGCAAGCGATGCAACAGGGCCGCGAGCGCGCCGATACCAGCGTGCAAACCGCCAACGCAGCCGGTCAGTCATTCAACGCCATCAATGAGTCCATCAGCCACATCGCCGACATGAACACCCAAATCGCCACCGCCACCGAACAGCAGACGGCAACGATGCAGGAAATTGATCGCAACGTGGTCGGCATCCACAGCGCCTACGAGCACACGCTGGCCGCTTCGGAGATCACCGCGCAATCCGAGCAGCAACTGCGGGCCGTGGTAGCCCGGCTGACCAGCCTGGTCAGCCGGTTCAAAACCTGATGCCTGAATCGTCGCTGCCGCAATGGCCGAAGCACCGCCGCATTCAACTGCTCGACCCTGTCGGGCAAAATGTCGGGGGAAATGGCTGTTCACTCACCCCGCTTTATTTACTCGTTCATTCACCATGCCATACCAAAACAAGACAATGCTGCGCACACAGCAAAATGCCCACAGGGCAATCATCGGAGGGAACGCACCATGCACCAACAACCGTACCATCGACAGCGACGACTCACTGCGTTGACAACAACGAGGCGTTGCTTGTCATTGACCAACTTGTCATTTGCCAACGTGCTGTTTGCCGCCTTGTTGCTGGCCAGTTTCGCCGGCAAGCAGGTACAAGCCGATCAGAATGTCGATTTGAACAGCTGTGTCAGCACCGCAGACAACCAGATTGAGGTCGAAGAAGATGAAGCCGGTAATCCGGCGCCGTCACCAGCCTGTCTGACGGCAGTCGCCGGCAGCGAGATCAACTGGCAGCAGGCAAATGCCAAGGAGTTCAAAATCAAGTTCGTCAAGCACAGCGGCGGCCAATGCAACGACAGCGCCGATGACGACGGCAAAGAACACGATTCAAACAACGGCAAACTGAAAAAGAAAGGCCCCAGTCGTGCTGGCTGCTTTCATTACCGCATCAAGTTCAAGGGCGGCGAATGGATTGACCCTGTCATCGTGATCCGGCCGAACTAAAGCTTTTCAGCCATTGGCCAAGCGTACGCAACAAAAAGCCCGGCACATCACCGGGCTTTTTGTTTTCATCACTGCAGCGGCAGCGCACAGTCAAACCTCGGTACCGACTCCCAGCGCCCGCTGGCGCAAGGCGTGATCGGCCAGCACCAGCGCCGTCATCGCTTCGACAATCGGCACCGCTCGCGGCAGCACACAAGGGTCGTGGCGACCACGGCCACGAAACTCGACCGGATCGCCATTGATATCGACCGATTGCTGTAACTTGGCAATCGTTGCAGTCGGCTTGAACGCCACCCGGAACACCACCGGCATGCCGGTCGAGATGCCGCCGAGCACACCACCGTGGTTATTGCCTTGGGTTTTGATCACGCCAGCATCGCTGATAAACGGATCATTGTGCTGTGAACCGGTCAGGTGCGTGCCGCCAAAACCGGAGCCGATTTCGAAGCCTTTGCTGGCATTGATCGCCAACATGGCCTTGGCCAGATCTGCCTCCAGCCGATCAAAAATCGGCTCGCCCCAACCGACCGGCACGCCACGGGCAATGCATTCGACCACGCCGCCGAGCGAATCACCGTCCTTGCGGGTTTGCTCGATCAGCGCGTGCATTTGCGCAGCCAGCGCCTGATCCGGGCAACGGACATCGTTCAATTCAATCTGGCTGACATCAACTGCTTCCGCCGCCGATTGCAGTTGCAAGGCGCCGACCGATTTGACCCAGGCATGGATCTGCACGCCCCAGTTCAGCGCCAACAATTTCTTGGCAATCGCACCAGCAGCCACCGTTGCCGCTGTCGTCCGGGCCGAACTGCGACCACCGCCGGAGACATCGCGAATACCGTATTTCTGCTGATAGGTGAAATCGGCATGGCCGGGCCGATAGATCGTGGCCATCTCATCGTAATCATGCGAACGTTGATCGGTGTTGCGGATCAGCAGCGCAATCGGCGTGCCGGTGGTGGTGTCGTTCAATAGGCCGGACAGAATCTCGACCGTATCCGGCTCCTTGCGCTGGGTGGAAATCTTGCTCTGTCCCGGCCGACGCCGATCCAGCTCGTGCTGAATCTCGGCCGCCGTAATCGGCAAACCGGGCGGACAACCTTCCAGAATCGCACCGACACCGGGTCCGTGCGACTCGCCAAAGATACTAATGCGAAACAGGGTGCCGAAACTGTCACCGGCCATGGAATTCTCTCGTCATTGAGTAATGTGCAAACCATCAATTTGTTGTTGTAGGGCAGCTCAAGCGAAGCGGAGCTGCCACGGAGCCAACTCAACATTCGGCGGGTCCGCTGCGCTTGACCCGCCCTACGCCACTACCGATGCTTTCTCTTCGAAAGAACCACGCCGGCAATTGCGCCAAGCGCCACACCAACGCCAATGCCTAATGCCAAATTGGCGAATGCAACACCCAAACCGGCGCCTATTGCGACACCGAAACAAATGCCCACCCCAACGAAATTTGATGGCGGCAACGGACCTTTGGATTTCCTTTCAAACATGCTCACATCCCTACCGTAAACTCCTGCTCACTTAGCCAAAACCTGCACACCAAGTGAACGCAACATATCCCAGTACTGAGGAAACGACTTCCCGACCACTTCCGGATGGGCGATCCGCACGCCCGGAATCGAGAGGCCTGCAATGGCAAAGCTCATCGCCATCCGGTGATCTTCGTGGGTTTCGATCAGCGCGCCGTGCGGCTTACCACCTTCAACAATCAGCGCGTCGGCGGTCGCTTCCACCTTGACACCCATTTTCTTCAATTCCAGCGCGGTATCGAAAATCCGATTTGATTCCTTGTGCGCCAGATGGCCGATATTGTGGAAACGGGAGACGCCGTTGGCAAATGCCGCCAGCACGGCCACTGTCTGCACCACATCCGGCATATTGCCCATGTCGGCATCGATGGCGCGCAAGCCCAGCGCCGGGCCGGACAGTTTCAGGCCATCCGGCGTGCGCTTGATCAGGCAGCCCATCTGATCGAGCAGCAAGGGCAAGCGCGCTTCGCCCTGCACCGATTCGATATTGAACGCTTCGACGGTGATCTCGCCAGCGGTCAAAGCTGCAGCGGCGAGAAAATACGAGGCGCTGCACGGGTCGGCTTCCAGATCAAAACGGCGGGCGCGATAACGCTGGCCGGCGCGGACGGTGAAGGCTTCTCCCTGTGAATCGGCCTCACCATGCGATTCAACTTCAACGCCAGATTCCGCCATCATCGCCAGCGTCATCTCGACAAACGGCCGCGACACCAGCGGCGTGGTCAGCCGGATGGTGACATCGCGCTGCGCATACGGCGCCACAAGCAACAGAGCACTTAGAAACTGGCTGCTGACATGGCCCGGCAATTCGCAGACGCCGCCTTGCAGCGGGCCTTGTATGGTCAGCGGCAGCGCATCGGTCACCTGATTGCTGGTCACGGTAACGCCCAGCGAACGCAGCGCCGCGCACAGATCGGCCATTGGCCGTTCGCGCATCCGGGCACTGCCATCGATCGTCACCGGCTCTTGCGACAAGCCGGCCAGCGCCGAGACAAACCGGGCAAAGGTGCCGCTGGCATTGACGTTGATCTGACCACCACGCAGCTTGCCGCCAACACCACTGACCCAGACCCGATCACCATCTGCGCGCACACCGGCGCCGAGTGCCGCAATGCCGTCCTGCACCCGACGGATATCGTCATTGGCCGGCACCGGCGACAGTTCGCTGTCGCCATCGGCGAGTGCAGCTAATAGCAGACCACGGTTGGCCTGGTACTTGGAGCCGGGCACGCGCACCCGGCCGCGGATCGGGCCAGAAGGAAGGATTTCAAACACTTGCATCCGGATTTGCCCGGTTTTTCGAGGAAGGTCCGGCATGGTAGCGCTTGCCCGCCCGCCCCGCCATGACGGCCCTGCATAACGCGGGGCCGATACCGGCCGCACTCGTATATACAGGCATCAATCAATTAAATAACAGCAACTTATTCATGCTTGTATAGATTTTGATTGACAGCCACACCGGCTGCCGGCTTAAATGCCCGGGCTGGCGTCCTTGGGGGTGCCGGCAAGCAAAACCAAACTAAGGCCGACCATGCTGCGCAACAACCGCCATCACCATCATCACCACACCGAGCTCCCTTGGGGACCACGGCGGTAACGGCGCGCGCAAAGCGAATTCCCGAAAACCCCGTTGGCGACCCCAACGGGGTTTTTGTTTGTCCCCGATTCACCGCATTGAACTCACACGAACCGAACTGAAGGAACCCGAACATGGCATTGCGTCTGGTAGTCCCGAAAGGCCGCATCTACGACAAAGTGGCCGAACTGCTCGCCGAATGTGGCCTGAAACTGACTGGCGCCGAACGCAGCTACCGGCCGTCTGTATCGGTCGCTGGCGTCGAGGTGAAGCTGCTGAAGAGCCAGAACATTCCACCACTGCTGGCGCTCAACCAGCACGACATCGGTTTCGCCGGTTACGACTGGGTGATCGAACAGGGCGCCGAAGTCACCGAACTGCTCGATCTCGGTTTTGACCCGGTCAAGATTGTGGCGGCGGTGCCGGAAAGTACCGACGTCGAGGCGCTGAAAAAGCGCCGCATCATCGCCGTATCCGAATACGAACAGCTGACCCGCAATTTCCTGAACCGCCAAGGCTTCGATTACACCTTCGTGCGCTCTTACGGCGCCACCGAAGTGTTCCCGCCGGAAGATGCCGACCTTATCGTCGACAACTCGGCAACCGGCTCGACTCTGATTGCGAACCGGCTGAAAACCATCGGCACCGTGCTCGAAAGCAGCACCCGTTTCCTCGCCAACCCACGCGCGCTCGACGATGTCAGCAAGCGCCAGCAAATCGAAAACCTGCTGCTGCTGATGAAAGGCGTTATCAACGGCCGCGGTCGCGTGCTGCTGGAAATGAACGTGCCGGCCGACCGACTGGAAACCATCGTCAAGCTGCTGCCCGCAATGCGCTCGCCCACCGTCGCCCAGCTCTACAACGAATCCGGCTTCTCGGTGAAAGCGGCGATCCCGACCGCGCAAGTCGCCAAATTGGTGCCGGAACTGATCGCCGCCGGCGCCAGCGACATTCTGGAAATGCCGATTCGGAAAGTGGTGTAAGAACCGCGGGTAAGGACTGAAAGAAAATGCTCAAACTCGATTTCAACGAACGCTGCGAAGGCACGCCGTACTGGGCGACAGAAGTCATCAGCACGCTCGATCTCAGCAGCCTCTGGCGCTACCCGGATCGGCAACCGCTGGAGCAGAAAATCGCCAGCCGTTTCGGCATTGATGCCGCGCAAGTGCTCGCCACCAATGGCGGTGACGAAGGCATCGATCTGGTGCTGCGGCTCGCCCGCCGGGAACGACGTAACATGCTGCTGCCGCTGCCGGCGTTTTCGATGTATCGCGTCACCGCCGCCCGCAACGATGTGCCGGTGATCACCGTCGATGGTTTGCCGGATCGGCGCATCGACATCAACGCCATCACCAAGCCACTGCAAGCCACCGGTCAGTTGCTGGCGCTGACCAGCCCGAACAACCCGACCGGTGAAGTGTTGGCGCGCGAGAAAGTGCGGCAACTGTTGCTGCAAGCGCGCGCATTCGGCAACCCGGTGCTGATGGACGAGGCCTACGCCGAATTCAGCGGCGAATCAGTGCTCGATTTGCTGGCCGAATTTGACAACTTGATCGTGCTGCGCAGCTTCTCGAAAGCCTTTGGCCTGGCTGGCCTGCGTGTGGGTTGTCTGATCGCCAACGAAAAGCTGATCGCTCGACTGCGCGCGCTGGCGCCGCCGTTCAACCTGTCGACGCCGTCACTGGTGCTGGCACAAGCGGCCTGCAGCAGCAGCGCGCAAGCGGAGATGCAAAGCTACTGCCGCGCGGTCAGTGAAAGCCGCGATGCCCTGCGCGCAGAATTGCTCGCACTCGGCATCACTGTGCTGCCGAGCGGCGGCAATTTCCTGTTGCTGCAACTGGCGCCGGCGCGTGCCGAATTGGTCGCCAGCTTCCTCGCCCGGCAAGGCATCAGCGTGCGGCGGTTTACCGAAGCCGAGCTCATCGGTTGCCTGCGCATCACCATTCCCGTTGATGCCAGCCGACTAAAACAACAATTGGTCACGGCCCTGCAACCGGATCTGCTCTGCCTCGACATGGATGGCGTGCTGGTCGATACCCGCGCCAGCTACGATGCCTGCGTGCAGCAAACGGTGGTCGCGCTCGGCGACCGTGAGCCGAGCCTCACCGAACTGCAGGCGCTGCGCAACAGCGGCGGCTTCAATGACGACTGGGCGCTGAGCCAAGCGCTGCTGAAGCAGCAAAACATCAACACCGACTATGATCGTGTGGTCAGCGTGTTTCAGGCCCTCTATCTCGGCAGCAAAGGCACGCCCGGGTTGTGCCAGCGTGAAACCGCAATCGCATCTGCCGACACCCGTGCCGTGTTCAGCCGCTTTACCTATGCCATCGTCACCGGGCGCCCGCGCCCTGAAGCAGAAAACGGCGTGACGCTTTGCAACTTGCAACCGAACAAAATCGTCTCGCGTGACGACGTCAGCGCCTTGAAGCCCAACCCTGAAGGCATTCTTGCTTGCAAAGCGGCGCTGAGCCGCAGCGGCCGGGTCTGGATGGTCGGCGACAGCGTCGATGACATTCGCGCTGCGATTGATGCCGGCGCGGTCGCAATCGGCATTGGCCGCGGCAACGCCGACGCCCTGCGTGCTGCCGGCGCCGACACCGTGCTCGACTCCATCAACGAACTGGAGAGCCTGCTGTGACCTCCGCAAACAATGAGAACAACGCCATCACGCTCAGCCGCGATACCAAGGAAACCCAAATCCAGCTGACACTGAAGGTCGACGGTTCGCGCCAAGTCGCGATTGATACCGGCCTGCCGTTCTTCAATCACCTGCTGGAGCAGCTCGCTTTTCACGCTGGCTGGGATCTGACACTGCAAGCCAATGGCGATACCGAAATCGACGATCACCATCTGATTGAGGATGTCGCGATTGTGCTCGGCATGGCCATCGACCAGCTCCGCCAGACCCGTCCCGGCCTCGTCCGTTACGGCCAGCGCCTGCTGCCGATGGACGAAACGCTGGTGTTGTGCGCGGTGGATTTGAGTGGCCGCGCCGCTGCCGTCATCAACCTGCCGTTCACCCGCGAAGCAGTTGGCGGCCTTGCCACCGAAATGTGGCCGCATTTTTTTAAAACGCTGGCAAGCAAGGGCCAGTTCGCGCTGCACTTGAAAACCGAATACTTCGACAACCATCACCACCTGATCGAAGCGAGTTTCAAGGCGTTGGCGCGAGCATTGAAAGAAGCGTTGGCGGTGCAAAGCAATAGCGTGACCAGCACCAAAGGCACGTTGTGAATTTCGTGGGAGCGGCCTTGGCCGCGATTGTCTTACACAGAATCGCGGCCAAGGCCGCTCCTACAAAGACAGGAAAGTGCAATGACCAGCAGTAATTCGCGCATCGGCATCATCGACACCGGCGCTGGCAATCTTGCCAGCTTGCAGGCGGCGGTCGAGCGCGCCGGTCGCATCGCCGTGCGGCTGAAAACCCCGCAACTCGATGGCATCGATCAGTTGATCATCCCTGGCCAGGGCCGGTTCGGTCCGGTCATGCAGACACTGGAAGAGCGGCAATGGCTGCCGGCTCTGAGCAGCTGGTTCAAAAATGATCAACCGCTGCTCGGCATCTGTGTTGGCCTGCAGGTGCTGTTCGATGCCAGTGAAGAAGATCCGGGTGTTCGTGGTCTCGGTTTTCTGCGCGGTGAAGTGCGGCGCCTGCACAGTCCCAAGCAGCCGATGATGGGCTGGGCGCCGGTGGTATTCGACAGCGGCAACGATGAACCGAACGGTGATGCCTATTTCGTCAACAGCTTTGTCGTGCCGAGCGCACAGGAGGCCATTGCATGGACCCAATACGGCGAACGCTTTTGCGCCGTCGTGCGCGTCGGCACCTGGACAGCTTGTCAGTTTCATCCGGAAAAATCCGGCGCCTACGGCGCGACGCTGCTCGATCGCTGGCTGGTGAAATGATGATGAGCGACACCACCAATACCACCAGCAACACCCTGCGCAAACGCATCCTGCCCTGCCTCGACATGCGCGATGGTCGAGTCGTCAAAGGCGTGAAATTTGTCGGTCTGCAGGATCTGGGAGACCCGGTTGAACTGGCGCTGCGCTACGAACAGCAGGGTGCTGACGAGATCGTGTTGCTTGACATCAGCGCCAGCCCCGAGGGCCGCAAAACCCAACTCGATGTGATTGGCCGCGTTGCCGGCAACCTGTCGATTCCGTTCACGGTCGGCGGCGGCATCCGGGTGCTGGACGATATCTGGGCTTTGCTCGATGCCGGTGCCGACAAGGTTTCGATCAATTCGGCGGCGCTTAACCAGCCTGGCCTCATCGACGCGGCCAGCCAGCAATTCGGCAGCCAGTGCATTGTCGTGGCGATCGATTTCTTGCTGGCTCCCGACTCTTTGTACGAAGTGGTCAGCCATGGCGGCCGCACCCGCACCGGTCGCAATACCCGCGACTGGGCACGTGAAGCGGTGCAGCGCGGCGCCGGCGAACTGCTGCTGACCTGCATCGATCGCGATGGCACCGGTGAAGGTTTTGAGCTTGGTCTGACCGGCGAATTGGCGCGCACCCTATCGGTGCCGGTTGTCGCGTCCGGTGGTGCGCGTACCGCGCAGCATTTTGTTGAAGCATTTGAACAGGGAATTGATGCCGGACTGGCGGCGGGCATTTTTCACAGGAATGAACTGTCGATTCCTGAGTTGAAGCTCGCGCTGCAGCGAGCTGGTGTGGACGTACGTATTTGA
The DNA here is from genome assembly GCF_013179735.1 of Permianibacter fluminis. NCBI lineage: Bacteria > Pseudomonadati > Pseudomonadota > Gammaproteobacteria > Pseudomonadales > Pseudomonadaceae > Permianibacter > Permianibacter fluminis. The sequence continues at coordinate 3,446,034 of NZ_JABMEG010000001.1, forward strand.
TTCTAACTCCCCTCCTTGTCAAGGGCGCAGCGGGGAGTAAAAGCAGTGCCAATGCACTGCTTTCCCGCGTAGCGCCACATGCTCTGCATGTGGCCGGGCGGGGTTAGGGGGGGGTGCTCGCTAACGCAACCACTCCCAGCCAATAGCTAACGAAGTTGCAAACTGAGCTTAACCACCCCCTGCCCCTCCTTGACAAGGAGGGGAGGAAAACGAAATACGAGAACCGAACATGCTGATTCCCAGTATTGATCTGTACAACGGCCAGGCCGTGCAATGGCGCCAGGGCAAGGAAAAAGTACTGGCGCGCGATGATGTCCGAGAACTGCTGGCCGAGTTCTCGCTGTTCGGCGAAGTCGCGCTTATCGATCTCAATGCCGCGCTCGGCGAGGGCGACAACAAGGCGCTGATCAAGGAACTGCTGAAGCTGGCGCCCTGCCGGGTCGGCGGCGGCATCCGCGATCTCGACACCGCGCGCGAATATCTGAAAGCCGGCGCCAGCAAGATCATTCTCGGCACCGCTGCTCGCGCCGACTGGGTCAGCAAACTACCGCGCGATGCGCTGGTATTTGCCATTGATGCGAATGGCGACGAATGGGTGACCAAGGGCTGGCGCGAAGGCACTGGAGAGAAAGTGCTGGATCTGATTCCACAGCTCGCCGCGCGCTGCAGCGAGTTTCTGTACACCCAGGTGCAGAAGGAAGGCATGCTGCAAGGCATTGATGAGCCGCGCGTGCGTGCTGTAGTGAAAGCCTCGCCGGTGCCGGTAACCATTGCCGGTGGCATCACCACGCTTGACGACATCCGTTTGCTGCGCGAGCTCGGCGCCAACGGCCAGATCGGCATGGCGATTTATACCGGCAAATTCACGCTGGTGGATGCTCTGCTCGCCTCCATTGATTTCAGCAAGCAGCCATTGATTCCGACCATCGTGCAGGATGAAACCAGCAACGAAGTGCTGATGCTGGCCTACAGCAACGCCGACTCGCTGCGCGTCGCGCTGCAGGACCGCGCCGGCGTGTACTGGAGTCGCTCACGGCGATCGTTGTGGCGCAAAGGCGAAACCAGCGGCCACGTGCAACAACTGGTGCGAGTGGATTTTGATTGCGATGGCGACAGCCTGCTGTTCCGCGTTCGGCAAACCGATCAGGCCTGTCACCTGAACCGCTGGAGCTGCTTCCCGGCCCAGCGCCAGCGCTTCACGCTGGCAACGCTGGACAGCGTGCTGGCCGCGCGGCAATCCACGCCGAAACCGGGCTCGTACACTGCCGAGCTGTATGCCAGCGCTGATCTCCGCGCAGAGAAACTGCGCGAAGAAGCGGAAGAACTGATCGAGGCCGAGGCGCCGGAACATGTGCGCTGGGAAGCAGCGGATTTGCTCTACTTTGCGCTGGTCAATGCGCGGGCGAAAGGCGTGTCGTTGGCGGAGATTGAAAATGAGTTGCGCAGTCGGCATGCGTGATTGGTAACACAGAATCGATGCGATAAACGACTTGGTTTGAATGCTGAGATAGCTGGGCGATAAGCCCCCACCCCAGCCCTCCCCCTCGCAGGGGAGGGAGCTGGGTTGCTCCTCCCCCTGCAAAGGGGCAGGCTGGGAGGGGGTGATTGACGCCCCGCGTGTTCAGCAAAATCGGAACCCAACACCGTGATTTACACCACCCAAAACTGGCAACGCCCAATCCTGAGCGACAACGCTGACATTAGCCGCCGGGTCGCCGATCTGCTGCGCACCATCGAAACCGATGGCGATGCCGCGATCATCGCGGCATCGCAGAAGTTCGACGGCTTCGCGCCCGAGATCATCACACTGCAACCGTTCGACAGCTACGGCCTCGCACCGGAACTGGCCGCCGCCATCCGCACCGCCGCGCACCGCATCGAGCGGTTTGCCCGCGCCCAGCGCGCGGCGTTTACCGATATCGAGTTTGAAGATGAATACGGTCGCTACGGTCACCGTGCCGTGCCATTGGAACGTATCGCCGCTTATGTCCCGGGTGGTCGCTTTCCGCTGATTTCCACCGCGTTGATGACGCTGATCCCGGCTCGCGTCGCTGGCGTTGCCGAACGGGTGGCGCTGTCGCCGTCGGTGAATCCAGCGCTGCTCGCTGCGGCGAGTCTGGCTGGTGCAACGCGCTTTGTCCGCATCGGTGGCGCGCAAGCCATTGCGGCCGCGACATTCGGCAGCCAATGGTCACCGGCGGTCGACATGATCGTCGGGCCCGGCAATGCCTATGTTGCGGAAGCGAAAGCACAGTTGCAGACGCACGTGCGCATCGACACGGTCGCAGGGCCGAGCGAAGTGCTGATTCTGGCTGACGGCAATGCCCCCATCAGCTGGTTGATCGAAGACGCCATCGCACAAAGTGAGCACGGCCCGGATGCGCTGGCAGTGATTGTCGCCAGCGTTCGGGAATGGCTGACACGCGCCGAACAGGCCTTGCTGGCCAATGCCGACGGCGCCGCGCTGTTTGCGCGCCAGCAGATACAACTGGTGCTGGCGAACGACAGCAACGATGCCGCCGCGTTCAGTAACCGCTTTGCGCCGGAACACCTGATGCTGTGTGATGCGGCAATTGCACCAAACCAGCTGCGCCACTACGGCGCCATGTTTATCGGCGCGCGCAGTCCGGTCGCGCTCGGTGATTATCTGTCCGGCCCGAATCACACCCTGCCAACGGCGGGCGCCGCTCGGCGCAGCAGCGGCTTGTCGGTGCTGGATTTTCTGCGCGTGCAGACAGTGCAAACCATCGCGAAGGGTCTACCGCTTTATCAAGCTGCGACGGTGCTGGCTGATGCGGAAGGATTGGTGCATCACGCGGAGAGCTTGCGTTTGCGGACAAAGGCGGAGTAGCGAATAGCAAGTGGATTAAGCGAAGACCGATCCCCTCCCCCTTGACGGGGGAGGGTTAGGAAGAGGGTGAAGCGGGTTTCATCTGCGGCATCTACTTGTTGTAGGAGCGGCCTTGGCCGCGATTCTTTTCAACCGGGAATCGCGGCCAAGGCCGCTCCTACGAAATGAACACGAAGTCTGCTCTCATCCGTCCCGCAAACGGATGAGCTGAGAGTGTCAGTGTTTCTTCTCTTCCCGGTAAACCAACACCGGAATCGCGCAGTGGGTCAGTACTTTCTGGGTTTCCGAGCCGAGCAGCAAAGCCGACACACCGCGACGGCCGTGCGAGGCCATGAATATCAGATCGCAGCCCTGCTTCTTCGCCGCAGCGATGATGCCCTGCCAGGGTGAATCGGAAATATCGCTGAAGCCGTCGCTGCTGACACCCGCCTGCTGCGCCAGCGTCGCGGCTCGCGCCAGCAACAACTTGGATTCCTGGGCGCGGGCTTCGGCAAACAACTGCTGGGCACCGGCATCGATGATGACGCCTTCGCCGGCGATCACCGGCGGCACAAATGCCGGCTGGGCATGGTAGAAGCTGATCCGCGCGGCCGCTTCCTTGGCAAAGGCCAGCGCGCGCTGCACAGTGGCTTGCGACATGTCGGAACCGTCAATCGGCACCAGAATATGCTTGAACATGGCTGCTCTCCCTCTTCTTGCGGACCGGATCAAGTTTTACGCCTGTTGTCCGCTTGCTGCAGCTGATTTGGATCAAATCGGCGGCAGGTTACCGGCAGGCTGATGGTGAATAGACTGGGCGCAGACCGTTTAGCGACACCGACCGCGCTACCAGCACCAGCACGGGCGCAACGCAGGGATGCCTCAATCCCTGCCAATCAGCGTCGACCTCCGCTCCATCAAAACCGTGTCCTGCCAGACGCCATCGCGCTGGGCGATGCGTTCACGATAGCCCACTTCACGAAAGCCGCAGCGGGCATGTAGGGCAATACTGGCGGTATTGCGCCGATTGATGGTGCCCTGCAGGGTCCAGAAACCCGCCGCCTCCGACGCCGTCACAAGGGCGCTCAGCAATTGCTGACCAACACCTTGGCCTTGCGCCGCGCTGGCAACATAAACACTGAGTTCGGCCGCGCCGCGATAACAGGCCCGCGCAGAAATGGCTGACAACACGGCCCAACCAACGACCTGCCCCGCCCTTTCGGCGACCAGCCGTGGTGCCGGCAAGAAGCGTTGGTTGAAACCGGCCCAATCCGGACACTCGGTTTCGAAGGTGGCGATGCCGGTTGCTATACCTTCGGCAAAAATGGTCAACACGCAATCTTTATCGAACTCTTTCAGCACACGAATAGAAATTTTGGACTGATGCATTGCCTTCTACTTTTAAAAAAATGCGCCAATTTAAGGCTCGTATACCACCTCAAATTCAGAGCCTAGTTCCTCTTGCAGCCTACGCACCATTGCCCTCGCGGCAGCATCGAAGGAACGAAACTCCTCGTCACGCCAAGGACTCGGACCAGACGGATTGCCCCAGTCCAGAGCGGTATCGTGCCACACCGACATCGCATCCAAATCAGCTTTGGTTAGTTGCGATAGGCCGATATCGCCCTCTATCGGCCCCAAATTGAATTTAGCTCTTGCCGCATCATTCCCACACCAGAGGCACCCACCTCCCCACTCAAAAAAAAGGCGGACGCTGTAGATTTTCGTCACAGGAAGCGTTCCGGCATCACATCGTCTCAATGAAGACCAAGCCAGAGTTGCAATATACCTTTGTACCAAAGCATCCCCGCCGCGATAACCAGCAACAGCAGCACATACCACGGCCACATCGTCCGCTTCTCGGCATAGGGGTCGGTCAGTGCTCGCTCGGAGCCGGCAGGCAATACGGCGATGCTGGTGAGCGCGGTGCCGAACGGAATATTGATCTTGGCCATGGTGTTTACGGCCCAGCCATTGGCATCGAGAATCGGGCCGAGATTGCGCTGGCGCAGCTTGAACCAGGCCATGATCATCGACGGGCCGGAAATCAGCAGCAGCACCCCGGCAAAGGCCAGTGGCATTTGCCACCAGCTCAGCGACATGAATCCGCTGACCACTGCCGCAAACGCCGTTCCGATGGCACCGATGGCCAAACCAATAGCAGCAAAAATACCGGCGAATTTGGCGACATCGAATGGCGCCGGTGCTGCCGGCTTTTCGCCGGAGGTCACCTTGCCGGTGGCTTCGGTGACACCAGCTGCCGATTTCTCTTCAATGGCCTTGTCTTTGGAGGCGGCAAATTTTTGCGCCTGCTCCGAGATCATCCGGGCAACGCGGCGGTACGGCGTGAAGAACGCTTCACGCACGCTGATCGGATTCTCGACAATCTTGGTGACCGTCGCGTCCCAGTCATTGCCGGCGCGGTCGTAGTAAATGCCATTGCGGCCGACCATCAGGTTGCCGGCATCACCGGCAGTCACGGCCGCCACCACCGTGATTTTCTCGCCGGTAGCTTTGCGCAGGCAATCGCAGTACAGCAAATAGGCACGCGACAAACCGGCCAACGCGCCGTGTTTGCCGGCATCGTTGACGCGGACCACCAGATCGCAACTGCGACCATCGAGATAGAGCGTGCCGTTCTGAAAGACGGCTTTATCTTTACGAGCAAAGAAGTCACGAAAGTTGACGAAGTTGTTCAGCAGCACGCGCAGGTAGCGCTGGTAGCGCACCAGTTTGTCGACGGCAACAATGCCGCTGGCTTCAGCCTTGTGCGCAAGATCATCGGCGATTAACGCGGTCAGGGCGGCGATTGCCGGGCTGCTCAGAATCGCCTGCAGCCGTTCGCGACCCAAAGCGGAAACGGCGCTGCTCGGCTGCTTTGCCTGCCAGTCCAGATACGGCTGCAGCGCAGCTTTCAGGGTTTCCCATTGGGCTTTGCTGAGCACGCTGGCGTTGCTGGTCAGGCGATCAATGGCGGGACGCAAGGCATCCAGCTCCGCCTGCCAGGCCGGGTTGATGCCGCCGGTCAACGGCAAGGCGCGACCGGGCTCGATGCGCGCCAGCGGTAAACTTTCGGACGCAGCTCTGTCGGTATTCAGCAATTGACTACCGATGGCCGCCAGCTCGGCTTCACTGCCGTTGAGGGCCTGCACGGCACGGGCATCGTAACTGGCGAGATCACAGCGAACGAAATAGTCATCAATCTTGGCACGCACAGCAGTGAGCGCCGCCGACAACGCGGCGGTCTGCTCGCCAAACGGCAATTGCTCGGCACCGAGACCAGCAGCCCAAGTAACGTAAGCGTTGGCATCGGCAACAAACGCATCGAGCTTGGCCTGAGTGATGCCGGGTGCACCGCTGCGATCCGTTTCGGCGCCGTGGCAACTGATGATGTCGGCGATCAGCTGTTTGACCTCGGCATCGTTGCTCAATTCGGCTGGGACGATGCCATCACCATTGGCGCGATTGGCCGGAAATATCCTGGCCAGATCGGCGGTGTCTTCGACCCGCAACGAAGCTTCGCTGCGACCGAGATTGGTCAGCATTTCCCGCGCTGATGCCAGCAGCTTGACGCCTTCTTCACTGGCGTCGTTGATGGCGCTGAGCGGCAAGGCCTCGCCCTGCAGCAAAACTTCCGGCTGCTTGAGCATGGCCAAGGCCCATTTCACCGCGGCCAGAATTTCCGGTACACGGACCCGGCCATCGCCATCCAGATCGATATAGGCCAACGTGCGGGCATCAAACTCCAGCCCCTGGGTCGGGCAAGCCAGTGCCGCCCACAATTTTTGATCGAGTGTGGCGAGCTGTTGCCAATCGCTGATGCGATCGAGCCGGACCTGATCAAAGCCGCCGGAACGGAAGAATTGCCATTGATGTGAGCTCATTGCACGGTCCTTGTCGAAAGCGGCGCGCCCGAATCGGACGTACCCGGCAGTGAGGCCGACCCCGGTGGTGCGGCCCAATGCCAGTTACCTTAGACAAGCGACGATGACAGGGCAAGCCCGGTTCAGCGGCGGGTGGCCTGCTTCAACTCCGTCACATACTGCGCCAATGTCGCCGGCACCTGCTCGGCAGCCACGCCCCGTTGCCGGCTGACCAGCGCCGAACCAACGATGACGCCGGCGGCACCAGCGGCCAGCGCACCGCGCACCTGATCGGGTGTGGAAATGCCAAAGCCGAGTATCGCCGGTGCCGATTGCTGAGTCGTCAGACCGGCGATCAAATGTTCCAGAGGCATTTGCGCCGCCGTTTCGCTACCGGTGACGCCAGCGCGCGACAACAAGTAGACATAACCTTGCGACAAGCGCGCGACTTCCGCCTGTGTTTCCGCACTGGCATTGGGCGGCAGAATGAACACATTCTCGATGCCGTGCTTAGCACCGGCTTCACGTATCAACGCCGACTCGCGCAGTGGCACATCCGGAATCAGCAGCGAATCGACACCAGCGGTTCTGGCCTCGGCAAAAAAGTGCTCGACACCGGCGCCGTAAACCAGATTGGCATAGACCAGCAAACCGATCGGCAGGCTGGGATATTTGGCTCGCACACGAGCCACCAAGGCCAGTGCCAGCGGTGGTGTGACGCCAGCGGCAAGCGCGCGATTGGCCGCCGCGACGATGGTCGGGCCGTCGGCCACCGGATCACTGTAAGGAATGCCGAGCTCCAGCGCATCCGCGCCCGCCTCGACCACGGCGCAAATGCGTTCAAACGATTGCTCGGCATTCGGATCACCGAGCATCAAAAACGGAATCAACGCGCCCTCGTTGCGATCACGCAAGCGGGCAAACAGATTTTGATAGCGATTCATGGCGGCACCCCTCAATGCGCTGGCGCAGCGTCGAGCACGCTGCGGACATGGTTCAAGTCCTTGTCGCCACGACCGGACAGATTGACGATGACATTCATCGGCTCAGTCGCCGTCTTCGCCAGTTGTTCGACATAGGCGAGCGCATGTGCCGATTCCAGTGCCGGAATGATGCCCTCCTCTTTCGCCAAACGTTGAAACGCCGCCAACGCCGGCTCGTCATTGATTGCGACATACTGGGCGCGGCCGGTGGACTGCAGATAGGCGTGCTCCGGGCCGACCGCCGGATAATCGAGACCGGCGGAAACCGAATGCGATTCTTCAATCTGACCATCGGCGTTCTGCATCACATAGGTATACGCGCCATGCAAAATACCCGGCCGGCCGGCACATAGCGTCGCGCCATGCTTGCCGGTTGTGATGCCATAACCGCCGGGTTCGACCCCAATCAGATTGACCGCAGCATCCGGGACAAAATCGCTGAAAATGCCGATGGCATTGGAACCACCGCCAACGCAGGCAATGACCGCGTCCGGCAGCTTGCCGATTTGCTCAAGGATCTGCGCGCGCGCCTCCTTGCCAATCACGCGCTGAAATTCCCGCACCAGCAGCGGAAACGGATACGGTCCGGCCGCGGTGCCGAGCAAATAGTGCGTGGTTTCAAAACTGGCCGCCCAGTCGCGCAGCGCTTCGTTGACAGCATCTTTCAAGGACGCGCTGCCCGCCTCGACTGGAATCACCTTGGCGCCGAACAACTCCATTCGGAACACGTTCATCTGCTGACGCTGGATATCTTTTGCGCCCATGTAAATCACGCACTCCAGACCAAGCAGCGCGCAAGCCAACGCGGTCGCGACGCCGTGCTGACCGGCACCGGTTTCGGCGATAACCCGCTTTTTCCCCATGCGCTGAGTGAGCAGTGCCTGTGCCAGCACTTGATTGGTTTTGTGGGCGCCGCCGTGCAACAAGTCTTCGCGCTTCAAAAACACCCGCACCGGGGTATCACGCAGAAAATTGCGGCATTCATACAACGGTGTCGGCCGGCCGGCGTAATCATTGAGCAGCTTGTTCAGCTGCTGATGAAAAGCCGGATCACGCTGCGCCTCGTGAAACGCGGCGGTCAGCTGATCCAGTGCCGGCAACAGGATTTCCGGCACATATTGGCCGCCGTAGGGGCCGAACCGGGTGATGTCTTCGTGTGCAACTGTCATGTCAGTAATCCGATTGTCTGAACTTTCGTTCTTTTCTGAAACTTTGCTCTTGTTTGAACTTCTGCTGTAGGAGCGAGCTTGCGCGCGATAGCCAATGAATCGCCAGCAAGCTCGCTCCTACAAAAATCTACTCTCGCAGCGCGGCAAACAGCGCCGTCAGCTTTTGTTCATCCTTGATGCCGGGGGCAGTCTCGACGCCGGAGTTCACATCCAGCACCCCGGCACCGGTGGCACGCGCGGCGTGAATATTGTCCGGCGTCAGTCCACCTGCCAGCACGAGGCGCGCGCGCGGCAGTGATGGCGGCAAGACCTGCCAATCAAATACAGTGCCGTTACCACCACGGGCCTGACCATGGCCACTGTCAAACAACAGCCGATCGGCCGCCGTCGCGCTGCTGTCGGGCGTGCTCACTGCCGTAGCACCACTGACACGCTCGACTTTCCAGACTTCGACACCGGGCAACAGCGCCTTGACCGTGACAATATCGGTCTCGCTGTGCTCACCGTGCAGCTGCACGGCAAACAGTTGCAACTCGCGCGCGATAGCGACAATCTCGTCGATGTCGTTGCGGGTAAACACCCCCACATACTGCAGCGGCGCCGCCTGCTGAACCAATTTGGCTTGCGGCAATGAAATCCGGCGCGGCGATTCCGGCGCAAAAATCAAACCACCGAAACTGGCGCCGTGCCGGTAAGCCGTCTCAGCATCCGCGGGCCGGGTCAAACCGCAAATTTTTACCGCGCCATATGCCAATTGGCGGGCCGCCAGATCTACCCGTTCGGCTTTCATCAGACTGGAGCCAACCAGAAACGCTTTGGCATGACCGGACAGTCGCTGCACATCGGCATGACTTCCGATGCCGGATTCGCTGACCACCAGGCGGTCGGACGGGACTTGCGGCGCCAGCAGTTCGGTCACCGCCAGATCAATGTTCAGCGTTTTCAGATCGCGATTGTTGATGCCGATAATCTCGGCGCCCAGCGTGATGGCGCGCTGCAGCTCGGCGGCATCATGCACTTCGGTCAAAATGCCGAGACCAAGCCGCTTGGCCTCAGCCGCGCAATCGCGGTAAGTGGCATCGTCAAGCACTGACAGCATCAGCAGTACAGCGTCGGCGCCGTAGGCCCAGGCTTCCCGCACCTGATACGGCTCAAGGGTGAAGTCCTTGCGCAGCAAGGGCGCGGCGGTCAGTGCACGCACGTCGGCCAGATGATCGAGATGGCCACCAAAATAAGTTTCGTCGGTCAGCACGGAAACCACATCGGCAATACCGTCATAGGCTTTGGCAATTTCCGCCAAGGTGAACTGGCGCCGAATCACGCCTTGCGACGGTGACGCACGCTTGCATTCCATGATGAAGCGGTGACCAGGTTGGCTCAGCGCTGCGCGAAAATCGCGGACCGGACCGAATGCTGCCGGCCGGTGCAGGTGTTCGATGGGGCCACGGCGCTGCGCCAATTCGAGCCGTTTGTTGGCAACGATTTCAGCCAGAATATTGCGCTCCGGGCCCGCCAGAACCGGTGCCGGCATTTTGCTCACCGCTGCCGACGTACTTGCTTGCCCGGCGACATCATCAGACTCTGGTTTGCGCAAACCGCGCTCGGCCAGCCGCTGCAATTCCGGTGAAGAAAAGCCCTGGGACTGAAGTTCAACCGACATACGGACACTCCCGCTGCATTGTCTGCAAGGTTTGGGCTGGCAGGCCATCACGCAGCGCTGCCAGCACCTGTTGCACACCCGCGGCGATCGAGCTGACCTGATTGGCCACATACAACCCGGCGCCGGCATTCAACGCAATCGCATTTCGAAATGCCGCGCGACCACCGCCCTGCAGCACCGCGACAATTTCGGCGGCATTGGCAGCCGCATCACCACCGCGCAGTGCCGCGATCGGATGCAGTGCCAACCCCACCTGCTCGGGGCTCAGCTGCTGCGAGGTCAATTGCCCGGCCCGCAATTCGACATACTGGCTTGGCCCGTGCACAGCAAATTCGTCCACACCACCATTGACGACGATGGCGCGGCTGACACCAATTTCCCGCAGCGTTTCGGCCACCAGCGGCAGGTACTTGGCATCATAAACGCCCATCAGGCGCAAAGTGGCCCGGGCCGGATTGATGATAGGCCCGAGCAGATTGAACAATGTGCGGAGTTTCAAGGCCTGTCGCACCGGCATGGCGTGACGAACGCCCGGGTGATACTGCGGCGCGTGCAGAAAGCACAGCCGATGTTCATCCAGCAAGGCCCGGGCGCGCTCCGGAGTTTGTTCACACTGGATGCCCAAGGCTTTCAGCACGTCCGTGGAACCGGATTGCGAACTGACCGCGCGATTGCCATGCTTGGCCACCGGCACGCCGAGACTGGCGAGCGTAAACGCAACAGCAGTGGACACGTTCAGCGTGCCCATGCCATCACCACCGGTGCCACAGCAGTCGATGACATCATACGCCGGCGTGGCAAATGGCACCGCCGCCGCGAGCAAGGCGCGCGCTGCGCCAGCCACTTCCTCGGCCGTTTCACCTTTGGTGCGTAGCGCAATCAACAGCGCGCTGATTTCAATCACATCGGCTTCGCCGCGGACGATCCGGGTGAACGCCTGCTCGGCGTCCTGCACACTCAGATCTGCACCGGCCACTACGCGTTCCAGCACAGGATTCATACCGCGTTCTCCTTGCTCGTTGGTTCTCTCAGTAGCTGCACCGCGTTGGCCAACAGATCACGACCATAAGTGGTCAGGATGGATTCCGGATGGAATTGCAAACCGGCGATGGCATAGCGCTTGTGCACCATCGCCATCACCACCGGCCGGAAGGCACCGGCATCAAACGCTTCAGCGATGACCTGACAATCGGCGGGCACTTCAGTCGCGGCCAGCGAGTGATAGCGACCGACCATCAACTGCCTGGGCAAACCACTGAACAAGGGATGCGGTTCACATTGAATCGTGCAGCGTTCGCCATGCAGCGGCTGCGGCGCCCGGCCAACGACACCACCGAATGCCACCGTCATCGCCTGATGTCCCAGACAAACCCCCAGCATCGGATAACGGCCGGCAACGGCCTTGATGAGCGCAATGCAAATGCCGGCTTGCTGTGGCGTGCCCGGCCCCGGCGACAGCACCAGCAGCGGATCTTGCATTGCCGCCAGCCGCAGCAGCACATGTTCAACGGTCACATCGTTGCGCAGCACGGTGACCTGACAGCCGAGACAGGAAAATTCTTCGACCAGGTTGTAGCTGAACGAGTCGTAGTTATCGACCAGCAGGACATCGCGAACGAAATGAATTGTCTTAATTTTGGTAGTCTCAATTTGAGTAGTCACGGTCTGATTATTCATAACATCAAGCTCCCGGCTGTTCAGCGGCAGTGGCGCTGGCAATCGCGCGCAGGACACTCTCGGCCTTGCGCCGGGTTTCATCGGCTTCTGCCTGCGGATCAGAACCGAGCACAACGCCGGCGCCGGCTTGCACGGTCGCGACACCGTCGCGCACCACCGCGGCTCGTATCACGATCGCCGTATCCATGTTGCCGGCCGCGTCGAGGTAACCGACCGCGCCGCCATAGCAACCGCGCGGCTGTTGTTCGATTTGTCGGATGATTTCAATCGCACGGATTTTCGGCGCGCCCGATAAGGTCCCCATCGGCATCGACGCCGCGAACGCGTGCAGCGCGTCGAGCTCCGGCTTGAGCACGCCGTTGACGCGCGACACCAGATGCATGACCCGGGCATAGCGCTCGACGGTCAGCAATTGCTTGATGCGGCGGCTACCGGGCTGGCAAATGCGGGCGACATCGTTGCGGGCCAGATCGACCAGCATCATGTGTTCGGCGACTTCTTTGCTGTCCGCGCGCAGCTCGGCTTCAATGCGGGCATCGCGATCAAAATCGAGCTTGCCGTCGCGATCACGACCGCGGGCACGGGTACCGGCGATCGGGCACACTTCCAGCACGCGGCTCGCGCCATCGACTTTCACCGCCGATTCCGGCGAGGCACCGAACAGCACGAAGCTGCCGGTGTGGCCGTAGAAAAGGTACGGACTCGGGTTTTCCTGCCGCAGTGCCCGATAGGCCGCGAGCGGCTTGGCACAGGGCAAAGCAAAGCGGCGCGAGATGACGATCTGAAACGCATCACCGGCACGCAGATGTTCCTGCACCTGACGCACCTGCTGGCAAAACGCAGCGTCGCTGACACTGACCTCGCTGTCAGCAACAACGGCGACAGCGGCCGGTGCCACACCGGCCTTGAGCTTGCCAGCCATTTCGGCAAGCTGGGCCAGCCGCCGACTCAATTCGTTTTCCACCCGTTCGGCCTGCTCGCCTTCGATGACCAGCGCACTCGCCTGCGCCGGGTGACCGTCGCGCGGCACCTGCACCAGAATTTCCGGCACGTACAGCGTGAAGCTGTCGCTGCCCTGCGCACTGGTCGCAACAAACGGCGCGAACTGCTCGAACAGTTCGATGGATTCGAACGGAAACACGCCGGTCAACAACAACGCCTTGCCATCGTCACTGGCATGTGGTTTCTGCGACTGCAACACGGCACGCAGCACATCGAATGGCGATGCCGCCTGCAGGCGCGCAAGCTCATCGACACCGGCTGCGCTCGGCGCAAAGCTCAACGTTGCTTCGGACTCCGAATCAAGCGCAAGCGTCAGGGCAGCGCTGAGCTTGTTCAGCAGTGCACGACCATTCAGCGTCAACGCGGTCAGCGTTACCGTGCGCCCCTGCCCCTGCAGCTTCAAACACGGCGACAACAGCAGCAGGCTTTTGCCAGTCCGGGTTTCGATCTGCGTATCGGCCGTGCCGTAAACCGGTACCGCGTTGTCGACCGTTTCCAGCAGAAAGTGGCCTTCGGCGCGACCGTCATCGGTCAGCGCGGCGAACAAATCGACCGGCGCAGCGGCCAGCGTCAGTTGCCGGCTCAGCACCCGGTAATCGGCGCGCGCATTTGGCGGCGTTGCAGGCATTACAGCGTTCTCCCGACGGCTTCGGCGATGAGCTTCAGCTCTTTCATCAACTGAGCAAACTGCGGCGGCGTCAGTGACTGTTTGCCATCCGACAGCGCCTGCGCGGGATTGCGGTGCACTTCGATGAGCAGACCATCGGCGCCGCAGGCGAGCGCCGCTTTTGACAGCGGCGCGACCAGCTCGCGAATGCCAGTGCCGTGCGAGGGATCAACCAAGACCGGCAAATGGCTTTTCTGTTTGAGGTAGGCAACGGCGTTCAAGTCGAGGGTGTTACGGGTGGCGGTTTCAAAAGTGCGGATGCCACGTTCGCACAGAATCACGTTCGGGTTGCCAGCGGCGACGATGTATTCCGCCGCCAGCAACAGCTCCTCGATGGTGGCGGACAGGCCACGCTTCAGCACGACCGGTTTTTTGGTTTCGCCGACTGCGCGCAGCAGACGGAAATTCTGCATGTTGCGGGCGCCGATCTGCAGCGCATCGATTTTCTCGACGAACAGCTCGACATCACCGGTGTCCATTACTTCCGAAATGGTCGGCAGGCCGTTTTCGCCGGAAATTTTCTGCAGCAGGTTCAGGCCTTCTTCGCCGTGACCCTGAAAGCTGTACGGCGAACTGCGCGGTTTGTAGGCGCCGCCGCGCAGGGCGCGGGCACCGGCATCTTTCACAGCAGCGGCGGTTTCGCGCAGCTGATCTTCACTTTCGACCGCGCACGGGCCACCGACCACAACAATGCGCTCGCCGCCAATCGCGACCTTGCCGATGTTGACGACGGTGTCATGGCCGCGCATGTCGCGGCTGACCAGTTTGTAGGGCGTCAGAATCGGCTTGACCGACTCCACCAGCGGGTCGCCTTCCAGATTGAGTTCGTTCAGCACCCGCTCATCACCGAGCGCACCGAGCACGACCCGCTCAACGCCCGGCATGTACAACGGTTTGAGACCGCGGGCTTCGATTTGCTGCATCAGACGGAAGGCATCGGCTTCATTGGCTTCCGGTTTCAATACGACGATCATGGCATGGCTCCTTGTCTTCAGATTTCAGGGTTCGTATTGGTTTGTGAAATGACGTTTTGCAAAATCGCGGGCCAAAAAGACAAAGGCCCGCGGGGTACGCGGGCCTTTTCAGGTTGCTGCAAGCGCTTTTTTCAGCGCATGACGCCCCCTGCCCGCGTGCGGACATGCCACCACCAGCGCCAGCCGCGCTGATTGCATAAGACAGGAGTCGTCAGTTTCATTGTTGGGTTCAACTCATCAGTGGTTGCAGTGGAAAAAAGCACAAAATAAAAAGGCCCGCACATGGCGGGCCTTTTGCAAACTTCACACGCTAATCGCGGATTCACACCGGGGATTAACGCGCACGCAGGCCCGCCTGAGGGTGTTGCCACCACCAGCGCCAAGCCTTGTTGTTGATCATGTTTGCGTTCATGCGGCGAAACTACCCGAGGGTTACCGGCAGCGTCAAGCGACAATTGTCCGGCCACAACCGAAAGTCATAAGCGCCGGACCGGGTCCGCACCGGCGTATTACTTGATGAAATAGCCGATGGGGCGCCACTGGCCATCGCTGTCCAGCATCATGGTGATGCTTTCGGTGACTTCATACTTGGTCGCGAAATCGGTCCGGAAGCGCAGCTGGGCATAGTCACCGCGGGCCAGCCCGGGCAATTCTTTTTGCAGGGCGCCATAGGTCAGTTCGCGTTTGTGGACCATGCCGAGCGGCGTCCGGGACTGGGCAATCGCCCCCTGCCAGGCGTCGAATGCGACTTTTTGCCGCATCAGCGCGCTGGCGGCGGCATAGGCCGCCGGGTACTCGCCATTGTCGACCTGACGTAGCCAGCGGTTGGCGGCCGTCACGGCGGCATCAGTCTTCTCGCTGGCCGGCGCCAGCGGCGCCATCAACATCAGGATCAAGGCAATCCAGGCACGCATCATTTGTTCCTCGCACTGCGGTAGGGCTGCTGGGCCCCGGTCGTCATACATGAAAGCCCGATCAAAACTCAGGGCCGCCACGATAGTAAAAGCAGCAACAGCAGCTCACCAGCCCGTTTGACAGGCCAGAGCCACCACCCGACCGGTCAGTCTTCGTTGGCCTTGTCGGCTTTGTCGGCCTTACCGGTCTTGCCGGAGGGGCGATCAGCCTCGTCCGGCAAGCTCACCGGCTCCGGACTGCCTGCCTTGACCCGGCCGGCGCGGCGCAGTGCATCGCGCAGCGCCCATTCAATCTGGGCATTGAGGCTGCGCAAATCATCGTCAGCCCAGCGCTGCATGGCATCCAGGATTTGGGCATCGACGCGCAACGCGAAGGCTTTTTTGCTCACGGCGCATTCCCCTGCCGCGCCGCTTCCCGGCGGACAAATTCGACGATGCTTGGCACCAGTTCCGGCGCCAGTGGCACGGTCGGATTGCTGTAACTCGCTTGCTGACCCGCCAGATCGGCGGCTGCAATCTGCTTCAGCACATGATTCATATTGGCAATACGCCGCGACTGCACACCTGCCACGCCCGCCAGCGCGGCCGCGTCAATCGCACCGACCTGCAAATCGGCGTCACCGGATATCGTCAGCACCGGCAGGGTCAGCCGAGCAAGCTCCAGCGCCGGATCGCGGCGCAACCACGATTGCATATACGGTTGCACACTCGGCCGGAACAAGGCCTGCAACTCGGCCGGCACATCGGCCACCAGACGACCCGCTTTCAATTCGTTCAAAATGCGACGCGACTCCGGCACCAGTTGCGGCGCCTGCTGCTGCAATTGCTCAATGAGGATTTGATCAGCAGGCCGACCGGCGCCAGCCAGCAACACCACACCCGCCACCGTTCGGCGCTGCGCCGCCAGCGTCGCCAGCAAAGCGCCTTCGCTATGACCAATCAGAAACGGTTTGGCAAAACCGCGACGCGCCAGTTCGGCTAGCCAGGCATCGGCATCATTGACGTAGGTGTCGAGCCGCAACTGGCTTTCATCCGGTTGCGCCCACGTGCTTTCGCCGATCATCCGCTTGTCGTAACGCAGCGTCGCGATGCCTTGCGCGGCCAGCTGCTGCGCCAGCATTTTCAAACTGTCATTGCGGCCGGGCATCATGCGACTGTTGCCGTCCCGATCGGTCGGACCGGAGCCGGCAATAATCAACGCCACCGGCGTCGGCGCGGTGGTGAGCGGCTGCTCGAAGCTGCCGCGCAGCGTCACGTCCGGCAACTTCAACTCCAGCGGCTGGCTGCGAAATTCCAGCGCCATGCTGCTGCTGGAAATGGCCAATGCCAGTATCGGAAGCCATGTTTTCACCTGAGCCATTCCTCTCTGCGACGTGCGGCCGTTATCTAGGCGTTGGCGGTCGGAACCGTGTTCAAACGGCACGTTTGAACAGGGCCACCACCGCGCCGGTAGCACCGCGATAGCTGTTGGTATCAACGGTGCTGACCAGCTCCCAGCCTTCTCTGCCAAGACGATTCAAATCGCCTTCAAAGTCATCCCATTTGAATTTACCGGACAGGAAATGCTTGCCATCAAACGCGTGCACTTTGTATTCCCAACGCATGGCGGCTACCTCAGCTGTACAGCGAACCGGTATTGACCACCGGCTGGGTGTTCTGCTCCGAGCACAGCACCACCAGCAGATTGCTGACCATCGCGGCCTTGCGCTCGTCATCCAGTTCGACCACGCCTTGCGCTTTCAGTTGTTCCAGCGCCAACCGGACCATGCCGACCGCACCTTCAACCACTTTCTGCCGCGCCGCGATCACCGCCGTTGCCTGTTGCCGACGCAGCATGGCGTTGGCAATTTCCGGCGCGTAAGCCAAATGCGAGATGCGCGCTTCGATCACTTCCACCCCGGCCTTGCTCAGCCGATTATGAATTTCCTTGCGCAGTTCATCGGCGATTTCACCGGAATGGCTACGCAGCGAAATCACGCCCTCTTCGTGCTGGTCATACGGGTAGCTGGTGGCGAGATTGCGCAGCGCCGCTTCGCTTTGAATGCTGACGAAGTTTTCGTAGTCATCGACCATGAAAATCGCTTCGGCGGTATCGACCACTCGCCAGACCACGACCGCCCCGATTTCAATCGGATTGCCTTCGGCGTCGTTCACTTTCAGTTTGCTGCCGTCGAAATTGCGCACCCGCAAGCTAATCGAACGCTTGGCGTAGAACGGGTTGGCCCAGCGCAGGCCGGGGTCACGGCAGGTACCGACATAGGAGCCGAACAACTGCAGCACCTTGCCTTCGTTCGGATTGACCATGAAAAAGCCGAACCAGCTGATAAACACCGCCGCCGCCAGCAAGGCTGCCGGCACTTTGATGATCGGCGGCATTTCGATCACCAGCGCGATGCTGACAATCTGGGCAACAAGCAGCAGCACCAACATGCCGTAGCCGGACCGGCACGAACGGGTGATTTCTTGAGTCATGGCAAGTCTCCTGGATTCCAAACCGGGTTTCCGGCCCGGCTGAGCATATTGATATTATTTTGATATCGCTTTGTCAAGACAATTTTCGATCAGGCAGTCCCGCTTCCGGAACCGGCGCCCCGTTTCAGGGACAGGTGTTAGTGACTTTCGGCACTGGGCTGGTCAATTTCGCCAATTTAAATTGCCGGCGTTTAAACCTTTCCCTTGCCGGTCAGCGTCTTACCCAGCAATCCCGACCTTGGCACAGCGGCTGCTTAGGTCACTGTACCGGCCCCTGCCGCCCCTGATTAAAACCCGCGCGATCGGCCAAAGCCGCCCGATTCGCCGATACCCCAAGGAGAGAACCATGCGTAGCAAGCCTTTTGTCCTGAGCCCGACCGCGCTGATATTGGCCGCCCTGATTGGCCTGTGCACGCTGCCTGCCGTGCACGCGCACGATGTCCCGGATGGCAAGAAAGCCCGCGACATCGACACCGTCAATGCCGATATCGAGATTGGCCGTGACGCCGAAGCCGGCGACCTGGACACCGTCAATGGCGATATCGAAGTCGGCGCCGGCAGCAAGGTTGGCGATGCCGATACCGTCAACGGCGACATCACCCTGGCTGACGGGGTCAGCGCCGGCGGTGCCGAAACCGTCAATGGCGATATCGAGGCCGGTCGCGATGTGGTGGCCAATGGCGATATCGAAACCGTCAACGGCGCCATCAAGTTTGATAACGGCGGCCGCGTCAGCGGTGGTCTGGAAACCGTCAACGGCACCATCAAGCTGACCGGCACCTCGGTTGAGCGGGACATCGAAACTGTCAACGGCGACATCTCGCTGCTGGCCGGCAGCACGGTCAAAGGCAAGCTGATTGTCCGCAAACCGCATGGCAACTGGTGCCTGTTCAGCTGCGATGACGACAAGCCAGTGATCGAAATCGGCGCCAACGCCGAAGTCGCCGGTGGCCTGCTGCTGGAGCGCGAAGTCGAGCTGCGTCAGGACCCGAGCGCCAAAGTCGGCCCGATTGTCTACGCCTACGACAAGAAATAACGCGCACCCCCAACCGCCCCGGTCATGGCCTATCCTCGGATCAGGCCGTGGCCGGGGCGGTTTTTTTCTGCCAGCGTTTTTCCGGCTCCGCGTCGAGCGGCAGCTCGGGTACAATGGCGCCGCTTTTTCCGGCCCGGCCGGAATTCATTGCTGATCAGCCCCGGTTTCCGGTGAGTCCTGACGACATAAAGACCTTGATCAAACACACAGAGCGCGACCCATGAGTGATGCCGAAAAGCGTCCCAGCAATTTCATTCGCCAGATCATTGATGCCGATCTGGCCAGCGGCAAACGCACCTCGGTCGTGACCCGGTTTCCGCCGGAGCCGAATGGCTACCTGCACATCGGTCACGCCAAATCCATCTGCCTGAATTTCGGCCTGGCCCGCGATTACCAGGGCAGCTGCAACCTGCGCTACGACGACACCAATCCGGAAAAAGAAAGCATCGAGTACGCCAATTCGATAGCCGAAGCGGTGGAGTGGCTTGGCTTCAGCTGGAGCGGTGAAAAACGCTACGCCTCGGATTATTTCGAGCAGCTGTATCAATACGCCGAGGAGCTGATCCAGAAAGGTCTGGCGTATGTTGACGACTCCACCCCGGAAGAAATGCGCGCCATGCGCGGCTCGCTGACCGAAGCCGGCAAGGAAAGCCCGTATCGCTCCCGTTCGGTGGCAGAAAACCTGGACATGTTCCGGCGCATGCGCGCTGGCGAATTCGCTGACGGCAGCAAGGTGCTGCGCGCCAAGATCGACATGAGTTCGCCCAACATTAACCTGCGCGATCCGGTCATTTACCGCATCCGTCGGGCGCATCACTGGCGCACCAATGACGACTGGTGCATCTACCCGATGTACGACTACACCCACTGCATCTCCGATGCGCTGGAAGGCATCACCCATTCGGTTTGTACGCTGGAATTCGAAGATCATCGGCCCCTGTACGACTGGGTGCTCGACAACATCACCATTCCGTGCCACCCGCAGCAAATTGAATTTGCCCGCTTGCAGCTCGAAGGCATGCTCACCTCCAAGCGCAAGCTGAACGAATTGGTGCAACGGCAAGTGGTCAGCGGCTGGGACGACC
This sequence comes from Permianibacter fluminis, assembly GCF_013179735.1. Classification (NCBI taxonomy): domain Bacteria; kingdom Pseudomonadati; phylum Pseudomonadota; class Gammaproteobacteria; order Pseudomonadales; family Pseudomonadaceae; genus Permianibacter; species Permianibacter fluminis. The sequence continues at coordinate 3,466,366 of NZ_JABMEG010000001.1, forward strand.
CACGCATGCCAACCATCATGGGACTGCGCCGTCGCGGCGTTACCCCAGCCGCGCTGCGGCTGTTCTGTGAACGCATCGGCGTGACCAAACAGGATTCCGTGGTCGAGCTGCAGCAGTTCGAAACCTGCGTTCGTGACGATCTGGACCAGAATGCCGGTCGCGCCATGGCGGTACTGAATCCGGTCAAGGTCGTGATCGAAAACTGGCCGGCTGAGCAAGTGCAGGAGCTGACCGCGCATGCCCACCCGCAGAAGCCTGAAATGGGCGAACGCAAACTGTTCATGACCCGCGAACTGTTTATTGATCACAATGATTTTCGCGAAACCACCGACGACAAGGATTTCAAACGCCTGTTGCTCGGCGGGGAAGTCCGGTTGCGCAACAGCTATGTGCTCAAGGCTGAACAGGCCATCAAGGACGCGACCGGCAAGCTCACCGAGATTCGCGCCAGCGTCGACCACAACACGCTCGGCAAAAATCCGGAAGGCCGCAAGGTCAAGGGCGTGATCCATTGGGTCTCGGCCAGTCACTCGCTGCCTGCAGAGGTACGCCTGTACGAGCCGCTGTTCACCACACTGCGGCCCTGGGAACTGGACGACTACACCACGGCGCTGAACCCGGCCTCGCTGACCGTGGTCACCGGCGCCCGGGTTGAGCCGTCGCTGGCCAATGTCGCCCCGGAAACCCGGTTCCAGTTTGAGCGCGAAGGCTACTTTGTTGCCGACCGCCATGACTGCAAGCCCGGCCATTTGGTGTTCAACCGCACCATTGGCTTGAAAGATTCGTTTGCTAAGCTAGAAAACAAAGCCAAGTAACGCGATACCCCAACCTTTGAACGGCCAGCGGGCGGCTATCTTGCTTAGGCACCTATGCCAATCTGCCAGATAACCAGCCCGCGGCGATTTCCCTGACAGGAGACCCCCATGCCCCGTTCCCGCTTCGAGGAAGATGATTTGGACGAAACCGGCGGCCTAGACGAAAGTCTGCTGGATGAGGACGGCGAGCTCGACGACTTTGAAGACGAGCTCGGCGACGATCTCGACGACGAGAAGCTCGAAGATCTGGCCGAGAAAGACGAAGAAGAAGACGATGATGACGAGGACGAAGACGACCTCGACATCAACAAGGAAACCGAAGACTGGAGCGAGTCGCTTGACGACATGGAGTCGGACTACTGGGAAGACTATACCCGCGGTCCGCGCTGAGTCGCGACGAGGCCACGCGCATAGCGCGCAACCAGAATCATCCGCATGAAAACAAAACCGCCGCGCCTTGCGCGGCGGTTTTGTTTTTGCCTGCAGAGCGGCACGGATTGCCGATTTTTCGGCGCATCTGTACATAAAGATACAATTGCAGTGCAGCAACCATACAACTTTGCCAAGTTCCGTAGCCTGCTTCACATTTTCGCGCGACAATCCTGCTATCTTTGCGGTCCCGGCGAAGACCGGAAACCGAACCCGTAAAGGTGAGGTCAAATATCCGCATGGACTGGCACCAATAGCACAATTGGTGCTCTCCGCAGTCGTTGTCATGACGGTAAATCGATTTGCCAGCAGCGTCACATCAGACATGTAGCCGCTTTGGTATAAAACGGTTGCTGCCTGTTGTAGCTGTCTGCAAGGACATGACTTTGGCATCGCTCACGCAATCCCCCGCCCCGGCCATGCCGGACCGGGTTACTCGACTTTGGCTCGCCCATCGCGCTGAAGAATCTGCGTTGCACCTTGTTCCCGAGGCGGCGCAGCTGTGTGCCGAATTGTTCCAGCGTTTGCCGGAACATGAAGAGCTCGTGCTGTTGACGCGCTCCCCCGGCGTCAAGAACGAACAGGAAGCCCAGGCCTGTCAGCGTGCGCTGGCGGAAACGGCGTTTCATCTGGCGTTCACCGGCGGCAGCCATACCGTTCGGCTGAACATGATGCAGCTGTTTCAGCGCATTCGGTTGAAACCGGCGTTCTACGACTATCTCGCTATTCGCCTGATCAGCCAGCAGCCCTCCGGCAGCAAACCGGTCAGTCCGGAAATGCAGCAGTTTCATCAGGCACGTACCGAATTTTCCTCGGCGATGGATGGCATCGTGCAACAGCTTGAGGGCCGCATCGAGCAGACTTTCCACGCCTGCAATGCCACCCAATACATTTCGCTGTCGGCAGCCAAAGACATTGCCCGCATCGTGCTACGGCAATATGTTCATGAAACCGCCGAGGTGCCGGACAGCAATGGCTTCAGCAGCGAGTTTTTGCGCCGCTATCAGCGTCGCTTGGCTGGCCTGGAAGGTTGAACCGAAGCACGTCTGCCGAAGCAACAACATTTGAAATGAAAAAGGCGCGTTTGCTTTTCGGCAAACGCGCCTTTTTCTTATTTAAGCACTGAGCGAATTTTCAACGGCTGATTTTGCCGAGCCTGTCAAACCGTAACCAAGCCCAAGAGTGAGTTCCGCTGGTTCGATCGGCCTGCGCCCATTCTCGCCGGCGTTCTTGTTGGCGTGCTGGTCTGCGCTTCCGTTTCCTGATTACTGCCGCCACCAATCGCGCAGCTCGTAATACCAATAGGTCAGCTGCGCCGCCAGCAAACCCAGCGGACCAAAGGTTGGCGCCAAACCATAACGAGACAAACCGTCCGGCATCGGTCGGCCTTCATGAATGGCTTGCGCCAGCACTTCACCGGCAAGCGTCGTCGGTCCGACGCCATGGCCGCCAAACCCCATCGCGTAGCGTATGCCGTTCGGCAATTGGCCAATCTGCGGCATCTCGTGACGGGCGTAACTCATCAGGCCGCTCCAGGCATGTTCAACCTTGACACCTGCAAGCTGCGGGTACACTTTCAGCAAATCACCATACAACAAACGGGCGACGTCAGCCGGTGCCCGATCGCGAATCGAAATGCGACCACCCCAGAGCAAGCGGCTGTCCGCCAGCGGTCGGTAATAATCGAATGCAAAGCGGGTGTCATAGACCGCAGCCTGCGTTTGCATGGCGCTGGCCAGACGTTCACCGAGCGGTTCCGTGGTCATGACATAAGTTGCAATTGGCAACACGGCGCGCGCCAGCGCTGGATACAAGCGGCCGATATAACCGCCACAGCAAAGCACCAGTTCCCGACAATGCAGCTCGCCACTCGCGGTTTTGACGACATGGCCACCAGACGTTGATTCGATGGTCAGCACCCGGCTGTTTTCATGCACGGCAACGCCCGCTGACGCCAGCACAGCCGCCAACCCCTGGGCATATTTCAGCGGGTGAAAATGAAAGGCATTGCGCTCGTGCAGCGCACCGAAATAACGCTCGCTACGCAACCAGTCTCGGCTCTGCTCGCGCGATATCGGCGCCCAATCCACTTCGAATTCTTGCAGCATGAACGTCCGCACTTGCTGCAACACCCGATCATCATCAAACCAGTTGGCAAGCAAGACACCGGACGGGTTCACATCGCAGGCAATCTGGTAGCGCGCCACCCGCTGTCGAATAAGCTCGACCGCATCGAGTGTCAATTGATACAAGGCGCGTGCGCGCGGCCGGCCCAGCTGCTGAATCAGACTGGCATTACCGAGACTGAAGCCGCCAAAGACAAATCCGCCATTGCGACCGGATGCGCCAAAGCCGATCTGCTCAGCTTCCAGCAGCGCAATAGACTGTGCGCCCCGCTCCTGCAAACCCAGGGCCGTTGCCAACCCGGCAAAACCGCCGCCGATGATCGCGACATCGACATCCTTGCGACCGTGCAGCGCAGGGAACGCCGCGCCAGCCGAGCTGGCGCGGTAATAGGTGTGGTTGGCATTCATGGCTTTAGCTTTTTTTTGAGGGGGTTATAGCAATTCTGAGAACATGTGCGGCGCTCTGCCGGGCCGATCAGCAGCCGATCAGCCACCGATCAACTGCCGATTTGCTCCACCGGTGGCGCTGCCTTGATGACTTCATCGATGGTGGTCAAGCCGCCGGCCACTTTGTAGGCGCCGCTGATGCGCAACATTTGCGTTCCATCTTTCAGGCCCTGCTCGCGCAGCGGTCCAACATCGCAGCCCGGCTTGATCAGGCGCTGCAATGCCGGTGTCAGGATCATCAGCTCGTAAATACCTTGGCGACCACGATATCCGGTGTCGCGGCATTCATGACAACCTTTCGGTTCGTAAATGGTTTCCGGCATCGGCACATTGAAAGGATGCACCAACTCCTGCCATTTCTTGGGATCGGCTTTGACTTCCTGCTTGCAATGCGGGCACAGCGTTCGCACCAGTCGCTGCGCCATGACGCCCAGCACGGTCGCATTGATCATGTACGGCGGCACGCCGATATCGATCAAGCGGGTGATGGCGGTTGCAGCGTCATTGGTGTGCAAGGTGGACAACACAAGGTGGCCAGTCAGCGACGCCTGAATGGCCATCTCGGCCGTTTCCAGATCGCGGATTTCGCCGATCATGATGATGTCCGGATCCTGACGCAGCAGCGCCCGGACACCGGTCGCAAAGGTCACATCGATATCGTGATTGACCTGCATCTGGTTGAACGAACCTTCCACCATTTCGATCGGGTCTTCCACCGTACAGACGTTCACCTCCGGTTGTGCCAGATGCTTCAACGACGTGTACAGCGTGGTGGTTTTACCGGAACCGGTCGGGCCGGTTACCAGCACGATACCGGTGTTGTTGCTGATGAGCTGCAGCCATTTCTTTTCTGTCTGCCGCTCAAGGCCCAGTTCGGCAAACTGCCGCACCAGCACACCGGGGTCAAAAATACGCGCGACCAGTTTTTCACCGAATGCTGTGGGCAAAGTCGACAAGCGCAACTCGACTTCCAGGCCGTCCGGTGTTCGTGACTTGATCCGACCGTCCTGCGGTTTACGCTTTTCTGCCACGTCCATGCGGCCGAGAATCTTGAAGCGCGCAAGCACGGCCTGACCGATGGCAGCCGGCAAGTCGTACACTTTTTGCAGCACGCCGTCGATGCGGAAACGGATAAAAGATTTTTCCCGACGCGGCTCCATATGGATATCAGAAGCCCGCTGATCAAACGCGTATTGCAGCAACCAGTCGACGATCCGGACGATGTGCTGATCATTGGCGTCGACCTCGCCGGCACGGCTCAAATCGATCAGTTGCTCGAAGTTGCCAACCTTGGATTCGCTGCCCTCCTGATTGGCGCCTTTGACCGAGCGCGACAGCTGATAAAACTCGGTTTGATAGCGCTTGATCGCAACCGGGCTCGCCAGCACCAAGCGGATATCCTTGCGGATGGTGTGCTGCAGGGTCGGGACCCAGCTGGTGACTTTCGGTTCCGAGGTGGCAATGATGACAAAATTTTCACCGACCTCGACACAGAGAATTTTGTGCCGCTGGGCAAACTGCAGCGACATCACCGAGGTCACAGCATCGACGTTGATCTTCAGCGGGTCGAGCCGGTAGTACGGCATGCCGGCCTTGGTCGCGACCCATTCGGTCAGGTATTCCGGCGACAGAATGTGGTGCGGCGCTGGTACGGTTTTCAGATCGAGTTTGGCGATCTGGGCAATGGCCGGTTCGGCACTGGCGCCAGCGGAACGAACCCGCAGCTTGGCCGTTTGCAATTGCTGATCGTTGAGCAAGCCTTCCCGATGCAAGGCGTCCAGTAACTCGATCGTCTGGATCGGTCGATCCTTGTTTGCAACCGCCTCTTTGCCCATGCCTGCTCGCTCGTTCTTGTCGTTCATATCAGTATGATGGAACCGGAGCGGCGATGTTATGCCTGCTCCAGCAAATCCTTGATTACCACACCGGCCACGGTCAGACCAAAGATAGCCGGCATGTAGCTGATGGTGCCATTGACCGCGCGGGCCCGGCCAATCGAGGTCGGCTCCGGTGGTAGCGGATCGCGCGGGTGCTCCAGCGAATACACGGCCTTGATGCCTTTCTTGACACCCATCCGCCGCAGCCGCCGCCGGACGTGCTTGGCCAGCGTGCACATTTCGGTATCGCGGATATCACCGACCCGAATCAGGGTCGGATCCAGCTTGTTGCCAGCGCCCATTGAGCTGATCACTGGTCGGCCGTTATCAAATGCCGCTTTCAGATAGTTGACCTTGCTGTTCAGGCTGTCAATGGCGTCAATCACGTAATCAAATGGCTGCAGCATGAAAGCCGGCATGTTCTCAGCCTTCAGGAACTCCTTGATGACATTGAGCTTGCAAGTCGGGTTGATGTCGAGAATCCGCGCCGCCATCACATCGGCCTTGTACAGACCCACGGTCGAGTTCAGCGCCACCAATTGCCGGTTCAAGTTGGAAGCCGCCACCACATCGTGATCAATGATGGTCAGTTCGCCGATGCCACTGCGCGCCAACGCTTCGGCGGCAAAAGAGCCGACACCGCCAAGCCCGGCGAGGCAAACATGCTTGTTTTGCAAGCGGGCGATGCCTTCGTCGCCAACCAGAATATGGGTACGTTGAAACAGACCGTCCATAACGACTCTCTATCAGTATTGAGTACGATTCAGAAACGAAACGCCCGCCACGGCGGACTTTTCATGAGGTTACAAACGCAACGCCTGCCGCGCATTGGCGCTGGTGACAGCCGCGATCTGCTCCGCCGGCTCCGGCCGCAGCGCGCACAGGGCGCGAAAATTGCCGACCAACGCCAACGGCGAATTATGCGGCTCGGGCCAATCGGCCGGCTTCATGTCCGGCGCATCGGTTTCCAGCACGATCGCATCAAGCGGCAAACTCGCCGCCAGTTTGCGCACGCGCGTGGCGCTGTCATAGGTCATCACACCACCGAAGCCGAGCTTGAAACCGAGTTTGATGAACTCGCGCGCCTGTTCCGCGCTGCCAGCAAACGCATGAACGATGCCACCTTGCGTAAATTTGCGCCGCTTCAGGGTGGCGATGGTCGCATCATGCGAGCGTCGCACATGCAGGATCACCGGCAAATGGGCCTGTTCGGCCACCGCAAGCTGCGCCTCGAACAGTTGCTGTTGCCGCTCCCGATCCAGCGTTTCGACAAAATAATCGAGACCGATTTCACCGATGGCGCATGGCCGCTCGCGCTGTACCCACGTCGCCAGATCGGCAATCTGCGCCGGCCCATGTTCATCGAGATAAATGGGATGCAGACCGAGCGCCAGCGCCAGCATCGGCCGCGACCGCACAAACGCCACCAATGCCGGCCAGCGCGCCGCTGTCGTTGCCGGCACCACAATGCGGCTGATGCCTTCGGCAGCACAGCGCGCCAGCAGCGCATCGGCATCGTCGCTGAGCGGCGGATAGTCGAGATGGCAGTGACTGTCGATCAGTTGCAGCATGTGAGAACAATGCCTTCCTGCTCAATGAGGACCGTGGGAGCGGCTTTAGCCGCGACATGGTGAAAACACGTCGCGGCTAAAGCCGCTCCAACATTTCGGGCTCAACCGTGCTCGCGGGTCTCGTAGAATTTGATATCCGGGTAGCGTTCCATGGTCAGCCGCAGGTTCACCATGGTCGGCGCCAGATAGGTCAGATTGTCGGCATTGTCGAGCGCCAGATTGTCGAAGCACTTCTCTTTGAACTCTTCGAGTTTTTTCTCGTTGTCGCAGCGCACCCACCGGGCCGTGCTGACACTGATTTGCTCATAAGCCGCTTCAACGCTGTATTCACCTTTCAAGCGATAGGCCACCACATCAAATTGCAGCAGACCAACCGCGCCGAGAATCAGATCGTTACTGTTCAGCGGCCGGAACACCTGAGTGGCGCCCTCCTCCGATAACTGAATCAAGCCTTTCTGCAGTTGCTTGCTTTTCAGCGGATCTTTCAGCCGAACCCGGCGGAACAATTCCGGGGCAAAGTACGGAATGCCGGTGAACTTGAGCAGCTCACCTTCACTGAAGCTGTCGCCGATCTGGATGCTGCCGTGATTGTGCAGACCGATGATGTCACCGGGATACGCTTCTTCAACATGTTCGCGATCGCGCGCCATGAAGGTCAGCGCGTTGCCCATATTGACATCACGACCGATGCGGGCATGAAAGGCTTTCATGCCTTGCGTGTATTTGCCGGAGCAGACCCGGGCAAAGGCAATGCGGTCGCGATGCTGCGGATCCATGTTGGCTTGAATCTTGAACACGAACGCGGTGAATTTTTCCTCGTCGGCTTTGACATCACGCTGCACCGCAACCCGATGGGTTGGCGGCGGCGCCCACTCGACCAGACCGTCGAGCATTTCTTCCACACCGAAATTGCCGAGTGCGGTGCCAAAGAATACCGGGGTTTGTTTGCCGGCCAAAAACGCCTCGCGATCGAATTCATGGCTGGCACCACGCACCAATTCCAGTTCGTCACGGAATTGCCCAGCCAGATCGCCAATCGCGGCATCCAGATCGGGATTGTGCAAACCTTTGATCACCCGGCGTTCCTGAATGGTATGGCCGAGACCGGATTGATACAGATACACCTCGTCACGGGTCAGGTGATAAATGCCCTTGAAGAATTTGCCCATGCCAATCGGCCAGGTCACCGGCGCGCACTGGATATTCAGCACCCGCTCGACTTCATCGAGCAGATCAATCGGTTCGCGGATATCGCGATCCATCTTGTTGATGAACGTCAGAATCGGCGTGTCGCGCAGGCGACAGACTTCCATCAATTTGATGGTCCGGTCTTCGACACCTTTGGAGCCGTCGATGACCATCAGCGCCGAATCAACCGCCGTCAGCGTGCGATAGGTATCTTCGGAAAAATCTTCGTGGCCGGGCGTGTCCAGCAGATTGACTACGCAGGACTTGTACGGGAACTGCATGACCGACGTGGTCACCGAGATACCCCGCTGCCGCTCCAGCTCCATCCAGTCCGAGGTCACCGCCTTGGCCGAACGGCGGCTCTTGACCGCACCCGCCACCTGAATCGCACCGCCGTGCAGCAGCAGCTTTTCGGTCATCGTGGTTTTGCCGGCGTCGGGGTGGGAAATGATGGCGAAGGTGCGACGACGCGCCACTTCGGACTGGTGCTGACTCATGGAACGGCAAATCCGGGGAAAATTGGAGCGCAATTATACCGGAGCCGAGCAGCCTCTGGCTGCTCGGAATCCCGGTGAATCAGGGCGAATCCGGGTAAAAGCTCAGTGCGTTGCCCGGCAGAGCCGATGCAGCCGCAGTCAAACCGAAGCGGAAAGCGCTTGTGGTAGTGCTAAGGCCATCACGATGCCGTCTTCACGCCCTTCCAGCGCCGGGTAATAGCCTTTGCGGTAGCCAATTTGCTGGAACCCGGCCTTGCGGTACAGTGTCTGTGCGCCGACGTTGGAAACCCGGACTTCCAGCAATGCCTTTTTGCAGCCAGAGCCACTGGCCAGCAGCAGCCATTCCTGCAGCAACAACTCGCCAAGGCCCTGGCGGTGACAATCCGGATCGACGCACAGGTTGAGCAGATGCGCTTCATCCAGCACCCGCTGACCGACGAAATAGCCCAGCAGCTGCTCACCGCGCCAAAGCGCCTGACAGTCGTAGCGGGCAATCAAACAGTCGTAGAAAACGCCGTAACTCCATGGCACGGCGTAAGCGCGGCGTTCAACCGCGTGGATGGTATCGAGATCCGATTTTGCAAACGGCTTGAGCACCAGGCCATTGCCCAGTGACCGCATCAAGGTGACTCCGGCGCAGGCGGCGGCACCAGCCCGGCCAGCAGGCGCAAGTCATCCCAAACCAGGCGTTTCAGCGCAGCGTTTTGCCGAGCTTCATCCGGGTGATAACTGACCACGACACGGCTTTGTCCAAACAGATGCACGCGACCGCGCAGCGGTGCGGCAATGTCATTGCCGAGCAGTGCCCGAGCACTGCGCTCACCGAGCACCAGAATGGTAGCAGGCACAGCGAGCGGCTCGCCACGTTCGACACCGATCACTGCCACCGCTGTCGCAGCGGGCAAGGTTGCCAACATGGCATTGAGCAGCGCCCCTGACCCGGTATCCGGATGCAGCAGGGCATCGCGCTGATTTTTTTCCGCCAACGCGAGCACCAGAATCGGCGCCTGATTGCCAGCCCGCAGCAAACGACCGCGCAACGACGGCATGCTCACCGGCGCGCTTTGCGCAGACGCACTTTGCGGCGAAACGGTTTGCGAAGAAACGGTTTGCGGAGTGGGGTTGCGTTCGACCGTCGCGCTGACTGGCGATACGCTGGCTGGAGCTGCAACGAGTGGTGACACGTTGGCTGTTGCTACGTGCCGCACCGCAACCGGCGCCGATGCTTCCACCGCAACGGGACGCGCGCCCTGCTGCGAAAAAAACACCGTGTGTTGCGCAACGACGCTGTCGTCGCCGTTTTGCGACACCGCCTCTTCAGCCAGCGCGCTTTCCGTCACTCGCGGCAACCACTCGACAATGCCCATGCGGCGCAAGGCCGCGCTGCGCGCCTGCATGTTTTCCGCAGCGCTCATCGAGCGGCTCGCCCAGTCTTCATATCAGTGCGTTGCCACATGCGGATGCAGCCGGGATTCCATGGTCTGCAAAGTATTCAGCGCATGCAGATAGGCTTTCACCGACGCCACCACGATATCCATGTCGGCGCCATGACCGGTCACGATATGGTTGTCGTGCTCAACGCGGACGTTCACCTCGACTTGCGAATCCATGCCTTTGGTGACGGCATTGACGGTGAATTCCTGCACCGCGACGTCGCTACCGACCAGATCATTGACGGCCCGATAAGCCGCATCGACCGGGCCATTGCCTTGGGCATTGGCCTGCTTTTCGTTGCCGTTGATCGACAGCACCAAACTTGCTGCCGGCGTTTCGCCGGTTTCGCTGTGCACTTTCAGGCTGACCAGACGCAGCCCTTCATTGACCTGAATCTGTTGACTGTCTTTGGCGATGGCGAGCAGATCATCATCGAACACTTCGTGTTTTTTATCGGCCAGATCCTTGAACCGGGCAAACGCAGCGTTCAAATCCGCTTCGTTGGCAAAATTCACGCCGAGCTCGGCCAGATGGCTCTTGAATGCATTGCGGCCCGAGTGTTTGCCGAGCACCATGCGGTTGGTTTTCCAGCCGACATCTTCGGCGCGCATGATTTCGTAAGTTTCACGATTTTTCAGCATGCCATCCTGATGGATGCCGGATTCATGCGCGAACGCATTGCCGCCGACAATTGCTTTATTGGGCTGCACCGGGAAACCGGTCACCCGCGACACCAGCTTCGATGCCGGTACGATCTGGGTGGTGTCGACATCGACCTGAACCGGGAAGAAGTCCTTGCGCGTGCGCACCGCCATGACAATCTCTTCCAGGCTGGCGTTACCGGCCCGCTCGCCCAAACCGTTGATGGTGCATTCAACCTGACGGGCACCGTTCATGACCGCGTCCAGCGAGTTGGCAACCGCCAAGCCCAGATCGTTATGGCAATGCACCGAGAAAATGGCCCGATCGGAATTCGGAATCCGCGCGATCAAATCGCGAATCATGGCGCCGTACTGTCGCGGCATGGCATAGCCAACGGTATCCGGAATATTGATCGTGCGGGCGCCGGCATTGATCACCTGTTCGATGATGCGGCAGAGAAAATCCGGTTCGGAGCGACCCGCGTCTTCACAGGAAAACTCGACATCATCCATCAGGTTGCGCGCCTTGGTCACTGCCCGCACAGCCTGTTCGATGACCTTGTCCGGCTCCATCTGCAACTTGTACTTCATGTGGATTGGCGACGTTGCGATGAAGGTGTGAATGCGGCCACGCGCAGCCGGCTTCAGCGCTTCTGCGGCCCGCTCGATGTCCTTGTCCAGCGCCCGCGACAGCGAACAAACAGTGGAATCCTTGATCGCAGCCGCGACCGCCTGCACCGACTCAAAATCGCCGGGGCTGGCAATGGCAAAGCCGGCTTCGATCACATCAACCTTCATCCGCTCCAGCAGACGGGCAATGGCAATCTTTTCGTCCTTGTCCATTGACGCACCGGGGCTTTGCTCGCCGTCCCGCAGTGTGGTGTCAAATATGATCAGCTTGGGCTTGTCGCCGGCTACGTTGGCGCTCATGACTGCTCTGCTCCTGACCGGTACCCGTGGGCCCGGTTCGTGACTCGTGGGGTTGGCTGGATCATACCGCTGCCGGGTCCATCCGCCCAAGCCGGCCAGTAGCACTCGCGTTAGAATATCGCGGATATTTCACTCGCTTTGGCCACCCCTTCCGCATGTTACGTCAACCCGATTTGCCTGCACTGATAGCCGAGCAACTGGCCGTCGACGACTTTCTGGTCATTCCTGAAGCCATCGACTCCGCAGCCGTCACGGCGCTGCGGACCGAACTGCTGGCATGGCGGGAGCACGGCCGGCTGCAACCCGCGGCGGTGGGACGCGGCACGGCGCGGCAGCTGTCGAGCGCCCTGCGCACTGATCTGACCGCCTGGCTGACCGGCGAAACGGCCATTCAGCAGCAGTGGCTGGCCGTGATGGCCGCGCTCCAGCAAGCACTCAACCGGCGACTCTTGCTCGGCCTCAGCGAATACGAAGCCCACTACGCCTGTTACCCGCCCGGCAGTTTCTACAAACGTCACCTCGACAGCTTTCGCGGCAGCAATAGTCGGCGAGTCTCGACCGTGCTGTATCTGAATGAAGCATGGCAAGCAGACGACGGCGGTTTGCTGCAACTGTACAACTGTGAACACTGCATTCGCCGCGTCGTGCCCGAGCCAGGCACGCTGGTCATCTTCCTGAGCGACGCCGTGCCACACGAAGTGACCGACGCGAAGCGCGAGCGGTACAGCATTGCGGGTTGGTTGCGGCAGCGCGAATCAACCTAGCCAGCGTGAATTGGCTCGGCAACAAGGCTGCGTGGTGAAAACTAAACGCGGTCGTCGATGCAAGGTGTAACGCCCGCACAAAAAAGAAAAGCGCCACAAGGCGCTTTTCTTTTTAACGCAGAGATCCTCAAGGAATCTTGTAAACCACCTTCACCGAGCCATCAACCGCACTGCTGTCGATGTAGCCAATCATGTTGGGGTTGGCTGCCACCAACTTCTTGACCTCAGCATCATCGCCAGCATCTTTCGGCGGCGTGCCTTTGCCGGTAAACACCAGCTGCGACCAATAGGCCTTCAACTGGCTGGCGTTCTTCTTGACGACAGCATCATTGAACTTGTCGCGCACCGCCGAGCCTTCATTCTGATTGATCGGCACTGCAGTATCGCCGTTGGGAAACGACTTCGACTTGCCCAAAAACAGTTTGCTGATGTCATCCTCGCTCATGCTCGCCGCCGGCGAACTCGGATGCACCACCACAGACACCTCAGCCTGAGCTACCGCAGCAACCAGTGAAGCAACGAGAGCGACGGCGAAAAATTTGCAGCTTTTCATAGGTCACCTCGCTCAAAACACGGTTTGCACAGCGAAACTGATCAGGCGTTGCGATTCATCCGCGAGAACGCCGGAGTCGCTATCGTAGTCAATATCATCAACCTGCAGCTTGAAAGCTGCAGATGTCGTGAAGTCCCAACGAACACCAATCGTCTTCGTTTCATGGTGATCAACGGATGACTCTGTCAGCAATGTGATTACCGTTCTGATCTGTGCAGTCTGAGGGATTACAGGTATCCCAACCAGCGCATTTGCGGCTTCATCATCGGCCTTGGCAAAGGTGACGTAGGGCATCCAGTCACCTGCCCTGACCCCAAGCATGAGATAACTGCGCTTGTCCGTACCGGCAAAGGTGTCGCTTCCGTCTAGCTTAGAGGTCTCATACATACCGACAAACGTGCCCGTATCAATCGCCAACGCGACACTGTCAAATGTAAATTTGTCATCAACAGGTTCAAGCGTGTCCGCTGCTGCATTGAATCCGAGATCTCGCAAGCCAGTCCCTGCCTGGTTACTGATAAAGTCATCGAAACTCAGCACTCCTGGAAGAATATCAACCGGACCAGTTTCAATAGTTACATCAGCTTCGTGGTGTGCCGCCCGGAAACTTAGCCATTCCCAGTTTCCAGAAAACACCAAACCATACTGATTTCGGACATGTCGCCGAGTTGCTGCACCTGAGGCCAAGGTTTGGTCCCCGTCTTCAGCACCAGTGTAAACCTGCAATGAACCCGTAAAGTTGCCGGCACTGAAGTCAATCAGACCATCAATACCAGTCACCGAACGCTGTTGAATGTTGTAGACCTCAACCGGTGGCCGTATCCAGTGGTAGGCATAACCGACATTCAGGAAGTCGGAATAGAAATAGAACGGTGATTGAAACCGACCGGCGCGCCAACTGAAATTGTCGTTGACCTGATACTTGACATAAACCCAGGCGGCATCCAATTCATAGTCAAGCGAGCCACGAGCAACCATCTGCCCCGTCGCAGTCAACTTGTCGGAAACTTGTTTTGACACCTGCAGACCAAAGGTCGAATCGGAATCAAACGTCATGTCTTCACTGGTATACCCTGCGTAGCTATTATCGAGTATCCCGTCGTTGTTGACATCTTCGTCATCCAACATACCGCCACCGACATTGATAAAGCCGGATACCTGCACATCATCTGCAAGCGCGCCGAGAGACAGCAGCGCGGCCCCCGCGAGCAATAGGCATTTCTTCATCACTCAACTCCTTTCCCGTCCCAGCAATTATTCCGGCAGTGAAGTCAAACTGCTCCAGCGCGCGAAACAATCCCCATACAACCCCTGACAACTGCTCCGAACACAACCAGCTAAATACTGAACTGCCTTGCCACCGACTCCAGCTTGCCGGCCAAGCCCGCCAGCTCATTGCTGACATCAGCCATGCGACCGGCACTGGAGGAGGTTTTGGCCGCATGCTCGTTGATTTCACTGACACTGCGCACGATGGTCTGAGCCACCCGTTGCTGTTGTTCCGTCGCTTCGGCGATGCGGCCGTTCATGCTGGAGATACTGGCGACCGTCTGCGTGATGGACTCCAGGCTGCTGCCTGCTGCGCCCGAATTGGCGACACTGACTTCGGCTTGACGAGTGCCCTTACTCATCACATCGACCGCGCTGCGAGCAGCACTTTGCAGCCGCTCGATCATGGTCTGAATTTCCGACGTCGATTGCTGCGTCCGCGATGCCAAGGTGCGCACTTCATCCGCCACCACCGCAAAACCGCGGCCCTGCTCGCCGGCACGCGCCGCTTCAATGGCCGCATTCAAGGCCAGCAGGTTGGTTTGTTCGGCAATATTGCGAATGACATCCAGCACCATGCCGACCGACGCGCTGTCGGCATCCAGCTGTTTGATCACATCCGCTGCCGAGCGCACATCGCGCGCCAAGGCCTCGATTTGCTGCACTGTGTCTTTGACGACGCGCAAACCGGCTTTGGCTTGGCCGTCGGCTTCCTGTGCCGACGACGCCGCATCCGCCGCACTTTGCGCAACGGCCTGAACACTAGAGTTCATTTCATTGACGGCATCCTGCACCCTGCGGCCGCCGTTCTGCTGCTCGTCAACTTGCGACAGCGTCTCCGTCGTTGCCATCTTCAGTTGCTTGGCCAAATCAGCCAGCGGCAGCGCGGTGGCGACGACATCGCCAATGATGCCCTGCAACTTGGCAATGAAAGCGTTGAACCACTCGACCAGTTCGCCGATTTCATCTTCACTTTCTTTCGTGATACGGCGACGAAGGTCACCATTTCCCTGCGCAATATCTTTCAGCGAATCGACCACGTTGGCGATGTTCCGTCGCAACGCAGAAGCGATTGCCATGCCGATAATGAAGAGCAAAGCCACCGTTGCCACGCCAACGGCAAAACCTACAACCACGGTGCGCTGGGCCGAGGCATTGGCGCTGTCGATACTGTCGGTAAACGCTGCCCGCTGCTTGTCCCGGAACGAACTCAACGCCTGTTCAACCGCATTGAAGGTTGAAGTCATTTGCGCGACCTGCGCTTCCATGTTGCCGAAGTCAGCGGTGCCTTTGATCATCTGATCCGACAGCGTTATCGAACTGTCCAGGTAACGCCGCAACGCCTTGCTGATCACGTCCACATCTTCGCCAGCTTCCCGGTCAATTGACGTCAGATCGGCAATGTCCTTCTCCAAATTGCTGGCGTTGGTTTTCACTGCAGCTAGGGCATCCGCCTCACCGGCAGAAACCGCGGCCTGTAGCCCATCGCGCACTTGCCGCAGCGTCACCAGATGCTTTTCAGCGGCTTGCAGAATAGGGAACTGGACATCGCGGGCACGCTCAAGCACCACCACGTTGTTGCTGGCGGTCCAATAGCTGAATAGCAGATAGAAAGAGAAACCAATGGCCCCGGCAATTGGGATAACCAGCACTTTTTTGCGGATCGACAGGCCTGACAGCCACTGCATTTTGGTCTTACCTCGTCAGCCGGGTTGAGAAAATGGGGTCCTCAGTTGCCAAAAAAGTGTAGTACGGGAACGCCGCAATGCCAGTCAGGAGACCTGTACACACGCTTGCACAGCCAAATTCCGCCCGTTCCATTGACCCAAATCAAGGTCCGCCGACCGGTAGAAAAGTGGCTTTTCCCCGAGAAATTTGCTGATTGGCATCACCCCTGACGTGCTTTTAGCAGTCGCTTGGCAGCATGCCGAGCGGAGCTTTGGTCAGCCTCGACAGCCTCAATCCGGGCGGCAAAGTTTTGCCGGTCTGGCACTGTGTGAGGCCAACGAAGGGCGTGCACGAGCTCGCGCTTTTTCACAAGTCAGCCCCCAAAATGCCCGGTTGCGGCGGAATACTGGCTGGACTTTGCGGAAAGATGCAGGAAGGACTGGTGCAGCTAACGGCGCCGAAAGCTGGCGTTTACACCGAGCTTTTTCGAGGCAAAGCAAAAGGCCCAAACCTTGCGGAATGGGCCTTTTGCATTTGCATTAAGAGCTTGGCGATGACCTACTTTCGCATGAGACAAGCCCACACTATCATCGGCGCTGAGTGTTTTCACTTCCGAGTTCGGAAAGGGATCGGGTGGTTCCCACTCGCTATGGTCGCCAA